>CAYSDZ010000024.1:0-49510 GCA_964429915.1 uncultured Alteromonas sp. | reverse complement strand
TTTTTTTATTTTTCACCTTATGTAAAAAACATAAAAAAGCTCAATAAGATATTTAACTTCTACTGAGCTTGTGTGTTGTTATGTTTGGCTTTTATTGTAGATTAAATAGCAGCCACTAATAAATTGTAATAGCCTTCAGGCTGAGTATCAGCCGAAATCTTTGCACGTAAATTTGCAATGATCGTTTCTCTTTTTTCACTATCTACTTCAAGCATCTCCAACATAGCATCGATATGTTTGCCTTCGCCTTCAGTAGTCTGCTCCATTACTTGCTTGAAGTTGTCTTGAATAAACATAGCAGTTTTAGTTCTGTTTCCTTCACAGCTAGACTCAGATGAAATTTGAGAGCTTACAGCCGTTGTTCCTAAATCCCAGATTATATTTGATAGAGCAGCGGCTGTTCCGTTATCGTCAAAAATAAGTGCACCTATTCCACAGTGTTTCCACGGGTTGATATCTTCTTCGGCTGCATTGGCTGAAAAGCAAGCTACCGCCGCGGTTGCAATCAATAATTTTTTCATTTTTATATCCTTAGTAATAGTATGAAAATGACACTTTAGCCTCTGTACCTAAATTGCGTTCAATTGCCGTTCGAATATCAATATGCTTGAAATTCAAAAAGCGGCTTTCAATTGAATAAACAACTCGGCTAAGCTCAGAATCATTAACATGAAAGTTATAGCCCATTTTAAAGGCTATAGATAGTGATGGAGAGATGTGTGAGACTCCTCCGACTTCAGGGCCAGCGACAATATTGCCTCCAGCCTCGTTTTTACTCCATAAGGTTCCGGCAATTGCGCCATATAGAGCAAAATTGGTATTTATAAGCGTCGATTTTCCAATAAATCCTTCCATATAGAATGACCCTGGTGCTTCGATGCCTATTTGTTTCGTTTTGTAACCTGTAGCGGCTTTCCATGCCAGTCCGGAATCTTCTGGAAGCCCAGTCAGAGAAGCGTTTAAATTAGTAATTTTCAGTAACGTGGCTTCTTCGAGATAAAGCTTAGAATTGTTTAATCTTATGCGTAGATCTAATGTGCTTAATTCCGAAAAAGGTACACGGGCAGCATTAATATTTAAGAAGTCATAGTAGTTTGCTCGGTATCTCAATTCGACTGCGTCATGATCGTTTTTTAACGCGATACCACTGAACTGCACTAAGCTTGTCTTTTGAGCAATAGTGGGTGGCTTGGGATTAGAATCATAAAAACTAGGTTTTCCAACCGGTAAAGACAGCCTTGCATCGACCAACTTATTTCGCCTGTTCGTTTGCTCCCCGTTGAGGCCGTCATGTTTCTTGTCCAAGAATGCAAAGTAGTCATACATGACCGATATTAATCGGTTCGCTCTTTTTGCGTCAATTGTATTTAAATATTCAGCAATATGAGTATCCGGTAGGTTGATAAGCTGTCTGAGTGCTTTTTTTTCAGAAAGTGTTAGTTGAGAATACTTGGTAAATAACTGTTCCTGTCTAGAACCATGAAATGTTACGTTCTTAATTAACTGGCCTTTATTTACCTCAGACATGCGCGTTATTACGTCTATAGGCATAGTCCATGCTTTAGATTGCGGAATAAAGGTTTCATCACTCGCTAATTCGAGCAACTTCGCAATTTGATACGCACAGTTTTTGCCAAAAAAATAATAAGTTTTGGCCATACCCTCTAGTTCAAAGAGGTGAGCCAGCATCAATTCGATGTCGTCTTTTGAGTAATTTAAACGATATTCCCACAGATCACGCAGCTCTGAATCTGAATACGTCAGTGTTTGATGGTGGTACTTTTGATTAACAAAATAACCTTTGTAGCCACCGAAAATCCCTTTAAAAATATACACTAAGCCGTTTTCATTTTCAGGATATCGAGCGCCGTAATTAAACGTGTCGTCAAGAAGATCAGAATTATTCTGCTTGCCAAATTTAAGGAAAATATGACCATACATAGAAGCAGGGTTACCAAGATAGCCAGAGGCATAAACAACACTCACAGAGTCTGTTGCTATACCTTTGATGTACTGCTCGTATTGTTCGCAATGTGTTGATGGAAATGAAAAATTAAATCGTCTTAGAAAAAGGCGTCTAGCAGGAAAATGGCATTGAATGTTGGGTTCAGTTCTAAATGCTTTCAGTGTCGCTTTTAATTCATTTAATGGATTCGGGTTGGCAGATTGATCCAAATAAAACGCACTGCTCTTTACTTGTGGTTTAGCCTGACCAAATAGACTTTTTTCATAGTGGATAAGCGCTAACCAAGCGTTAGACTGCGCTATTACATCAACAGGTTGCGATGCGGAACATACTAAAGCGGCGTTTGATAAAAACACCATAAATATCCCTATAACAATCCTTTGTGTCACCTCAGGCAAACCTCACCTTAACTACTTCTTGCTTTAGGCTTGCAAATATACACGGCTCGATAACGCAAGTAAATACAAGAAATCTACTTACCGTTGCTTACAAAGACTTTGAACTATTATCCCTTAAATTGGCAATCAAGAATCGTTTTGTTGTATTAAGTTCTTTAATACGCTGTTTAGCAATCTCCAAAAATGCCTGTTCTTCTGATTTCGCAATAGGCAGCGCTTTAGGTAACGAAACCGTTCTCGGGTTTCTATGTACACCGTCTACCAAAAATTCGTAATGAAGGTGAGCGCCTGTAACCATGCCAGTATTACCCAAATATCCGACAGTTTGACCTTGTTTTACGGTGTCGCCTTTCTTTACTGCACGTTTTTTGAAATGGAGGTATTTGGTTGTGTATTTCTCGCCATGCTGAATAAACACATGATGCCCATTATATTTGTCGTAACCCGCGCGTATCACCTTACCATCTCCTGCGGCCATTACAGGCGTTCCAATAGCCGCAACATAATCTGTGCCTCTATGTGCTTTCCAACGTTTTTGAACAGGGTGGAATCTCGCTTTGGTGAAGTTGGAGCTGACGTAACGGAAATCTACCGGAGCGCGTAAAAAACTTTTCCGCATACTTCTGCCATCGGGCGTGTAGTAATTTCCATCAGAATGTCTGATAGCTTGAAATATATCGCCTTGATTGACAAATTCTGCGGCGACGATATTTCCGTAGCCTATAAATTCTCCGTCTACGTATTGTTCTTCAAATACAACGTTAAACAAATCGCCTTGCCTAAGTTCAATTGCAAAATCAATATCCCATCCAAAAATACCGGCTAAGCGCATTATTAGATTGTCAGTAAGGCCTGCTTTAACAGCGGCATTCCAAAAACTTGACGTAATTTCCCCTTGAGCAAAACTCGTTCGCAGTTCAACTTTTTTTTCGTCTAAAGATGTGCTGAAGCCATTGCCGTCTTTATTGGCGTGCACATATAAGGTTTTAACTGCGGATAGTCGATAGCGAAGTTGGTTGAGTTTGCCTTCCTTCGTTTTAAACTCTAGTACTTCACCGGGTCGAAGTTTTACTAAGGTTTTTGCTAGTTCATCGGCGTGTGTGACTAAATAAGTTTCTTTTGCACTTAGACCTAACCTTTTGAAGATATTACCTAGAGTGTCACCGGATTTAACGGTTACTGAGTCCCAAGTTTCGTCATCTACATCGACTTTACCATAAAGTACTGATTCGTCATCGAGTCGTAATTCGAGTGGGTAACGTATCCCTGATTCTAGTATTTGTGGTGTTGTATGGGCAGACATTGCTTCATTTTTTTGGGGTAATAAAGCAATGACTCCCATTAAGATTCCTACACCCAAAATTGCGTATTTATGAATACGGGGTAATTGTTTTATTTTGTCTATGTAACGCATATATTTTCTCGTTATTAGTACTATAGAGAATACGGTGTTTATTAGGGTGAATTCAAGCGTTAAGGGCCAAAATTTCAACGTAATCTTGAGGTGGCCTAGCGATAGGTATAAACTGCGGCACCAAATATTGTACGGAATAACTTAGATACTATGAGCGATTGGAAAGCTGCGTTAGCAGAAATTAAACGCGGGACCGATGATGTGCTTCCTGAAGAGGAACTGATTGAAAAATTAAAAACAGGACAGCCTCTTACGGTAAAAGCAGGTTTCGATCCCACTGCGCCAGATTTACACTTGGGCCACACCGTTTTAATTAACAAGCTGCGTACTTTTCAACAGTTGGGACATAAAGTCATTTTTCTTATTGGCGATTTTACCGCTATGATTGGCGACCCCACCGGTAAAAATGTGACTCGCAAACCGCTGACAAAGGAAGAGGTGCTCGCTAACGCCAAAACGTATCAAGAGCAAGTATTTAAAATTCTCGATCCTGAAAAAACGAAGGTTCGCTTTAACTCAGAATGGATGGATACCTTGGGTGCAAGTGGCATGATAAAACTGGCCGCACAACAAACTGTGGCAAGAATGCTAGAGCGTGACGATTTTAAAAAGCGCTACGCAAATGAACAGCCCATTGCTATCCATGAATTTTTATACCCTCTTGCGCAAGGTTGGGATTCCGTCGCTTTGGAGGCTGATGTAGAACTAGGCGGTACTGATCAGCGATTTAATTTACTGATGGGCCGCGAATTACAAAAAAGCGAAGGGCAAAGCCAGCAAACCATTTTAATGATGCCCCTTCTTGAAGGCTTAGATGGCGTTCAAAAAATGTCAAAGTCGCTGAATAACTACATTGGTATCACCGATGCGCCAAACGACATGTTTGGAAAAGTAATGTCAATATCAGACGAATTAATGTGGCGCTACTTCGAGTTGCTCAGTTTTAAGCCAATAGAGCAAGTAGAGGCATTAAAAGCAAGCGTTGAATCAGGAGCGAATCCGCGAGACATAAAAATTGAACTAGCCAAAGAGTTGATTGCTAGATTCCATAGCGAGAGCGATGCCGAAGGCGCTCATCAGGATTTTATTCAGCGTTTTCAGAAAAATGCGATCCCAGATGATATGCCTGAGTTTACTCTGTCGTTGCCGGCGGAGGGAATGGGGATTGCTTTGTTACTCAAAGAGGCCAAATTGGTTTCCTCCACTTCTGACGCAATGCGCATGATAAAGCAACATGCTGTGAAAATTGATGGAGAGAAGGTATCTGATCCTAAGCTGAAATTGACTCGAACTGCAACACAAGTGTTTCAGGTAGGTAAACGCAAGTTCGCACGTATTACATTGTGCTAGTTTCTAAGCAAAGTACCGCATAAGCATCGCGCAAATACAAAGCCCAACGCTGATTATGATAGTGATGACATTCAGGGTGACGCTAACTGCGTCCATATCACTTATGGTTAGCTGATAGGGCGCACCATATTTGGGTAAACGTTGCTTGGTTGAACCATACTGTAAAGGCCCACCAAGCGATATGCCTATTCGATTCCCAACAATATGAAACAACCATGGCTGCAATTGCGATAAGCTAGCTACAGGTTGACTTACTGCTACCTTACCTTTGTTAATGTGTTTACTTCGTCTCGTCGATATTAAAAATATAAAAGCAATCAAACAAGTGAGCAACATTGGTATTGCCTGCGCGAGTTTGCATAGCTGGCCGACTGGGTAAGCATAATAAATTTCTTCTGAATAAGGGCGCTTCCACTCCCAGTAACACTCCAATGCAATGCGATAAGCCAGTGCTGCAACGGATCCAGCTATTAAAAAAATGAAAACCGATGTTACCATCTGATAGACGAATCTTAATAAAAGCGCTTCGATAGCAGCTTTACTAGTGCCGATATTTGATAGCGATGATGTTTGTCTTTTCACTAAAGCTGACAGCCATTGTCTAGCCAGCACTTTTTTTTCATGTTTAAGCGCATACTTCACTTTGTGAAATTTTTGTTTTTGTGCTGCGAATGAACATGCGACGTACAGCAACAGTCCATCAAAAAAAAGCCTGAATTCGGCGAGGGAGAGTAATAAGCCAATTAACAGCAACAAGGGACTAAAAATAACAAGGTAACTTAAACTACCCGAAATAAGTTGCTGTTTGATTCCATTGTCAGGTCTGGCTTTAAGGTCTATTTTGTTTGCCAATAAAACAACTATCGTCAGTGGGTCGTATTGTTTAGCTAAAGGAAGGGTATAGCTTAAAAGAAAGATAAAGGCCGCTGAACCAAACGTCACGGCCTTGCTTGGTGGGTTTAATACAAAGATGCTCTCTATCACAAAGAATGGGATTAGCGAAGAGAAAGGTTTTCAAGCATGCCGATAACGAGTTGAGTTGAATTTTCTGACGCCGTTTCAATATATTTATTAAAAGAAACGGTGGAGGTTTTACCCGCTATATCCGACAACGAGCGAATGATAACAAAAGGTGTATTCAACATGTAGCAAGCTTGTCCAATCGCAGCGCCTTCCATTTCAGCAGCGGCTATATTAGGGAACAGAGAACGGACTTGTTCGGCAGCTTCATCAGTTCCGATAAAGGTATCGCCAGTACACACTAAACCGCTAATACATTTAATGTCGTTTATATTGGCTGCAGCTTGGGTTGCCGCTTGTACAAGAAGAGAGTGACTACTGAATGTTTCAGGCATGCCTGCCATTTGCCCGAGCATGTAGCCGAAATGGGTTACATTCACATCGTGATGGAGGACTTCTGTCGCGATGACTACATCACCAATATCCAAAGATACATCGAAACCGCCAGCTGACCCGGTATTTACAACGTAATCAGGTTGATACAGGTTAATTATCGCCGTCGCGGCAACGGCTGAAGCAACTTTTCCAATACCGCACTTTGCCAACACAACGTCGGTACCATGGAGCTTACCTTCGTAAAAGGTTAGGTGTCGCCATTGCGATTCACGCATATTTTCGAGACTGTTTTTCAGCAATGCGATTTCTTCATCCATTGCGCCCAAAATCCCAATTTTCATATAAGTACCACTGTTATCTGTTTTGAGCAGAGTGTAAAACGTTGGGCGCTAATTTTCCAACAATGTTACGCAGCGGCGCGGCTTGATCGAAGTGGTCGAGTGGGCCGATTCGGTTTTTCAACCTTCATTTTTGTTGCTTCAAGCTTTTGTTGTTTTCTTCTAAGAGGAATGAGCTTTGTCTCAATACACTCTTTGATTTCTTCTAGCGAATAGCCTGATTTTACTTTAATTCTTGCCAGTGGAATGTTTGCGGTATCCAAGGCATTTGTGACAAAAAGGTCTTTATGTACTTTATAACTTTCAGAACCATTTTTGTGTACCAAATCAACAGCAAGAACCGGACGCATGTCGGATTTTTGGCAAAGAACAAAGTCTAGGTATTTTGCTGATGCTTTTGATAACGCATCACTCGCCTTTTTCTTTTCAAGCTTGCTTGGAACGGTCACTAAATCGCTTAATTTAACACGACAGACCACTTTAAATTCTTTGCCAACGGCTTCTTCCAGCATATCGAGAAACGACCTTTCTACTGAAGTAAAAAGCTGTCCTTTAGGCTTAAATGCGTAGGTACTGTTAGGGCTTGAAACTAATAAAGCGCCGGCGGTGACAACAACAATGATCATCAATAAAATAAGGGCTAATTCCATCATGCTTACCTTTACTAATTTAACATACACTTTCGTAGCGTCAATTTCCTGACTGCTTTTAGTCAGTGCCTGTCAAATGATTTAACTTGGTAGAGGTAAAGCAAATCTGGTGCCAGAGCGTGGCCTTAAACCGCTTTTTTATACAGACGGTGCGATAACTAAAATATCTACTTGGCTTCCGTCACCATCGGGAGATACGACAACACGATGGGTTTTATCTGCATTCATCAACAAAACGCGGTTATGAATGTGAGAGTGCTTTGTAAGTCGGCGGTCGACAAGAAAAAATGCAACTACATTGTTAGGAGTTTCGTTAACGTGATAAATCAAAGAAGCGGGTTTTGATGAGTCAAAAATTTGGCAAAGCTTGGCATCGTTGTGCAAGTTGATTGAATAAAACACAGAGGGGCATGTTGATATCTCGGGGCTTGAAGCTTTGGCTGTGAAGCAAACAAAGAAGGTGACTGCACCAATGATTAATGCTCTGCAAATGTTGATATAGCTGAATATAGGCATCGTTATACTCTCTTTTTACAGCAGTATAAGGCTGTGATAAAGGCACTGACAAGTTTTCAGTGCCTTTTTGAGCTATTTAAACGTTTAAATAATCCATGATTCCTTCAGCCGCTTTTCTTCCTTCATCGATAGCTGTAACAACAAGATCACTACCACGTACCATATCGCCGCCGCTAAATACTTTTGGGTTAGACGTTTGAAAAGCAAATTTTCCTTTAGAAGGGGCTCTTACTCGGCCTTTTTCATCGAGTATGATGCCATGCTCAGCAAACCAGTCTGAGGGACTAGGTTGAAAACCAAACGCAATTATCACTGCATCGGCTTCCATCACAAATTCAGAACCTTCGATTTCAACAGGGCGTCTTCGACCTGCGGAGTCGGGCTCACCCATTTGTGTTTTTACAAAACGAACGCCAATTGCATCGCCCTCTTTATTAACTTCAATATCGATAGGCTGCAAATTAAATTGAAAATTCACACCTTCTTCTCTTGCATTAACAACTTCTCGGCGTGAGCCGGGCATGCTTTCTTCGTCTCGTCGATAGGCGCAGGTCACTGATTTTGCGTTTTGACGAATAGACGTTCTTACGCAATCCATCGTTGTATCTCCGCCACCAAGCACGACGACTTTTTTTCCTTTCATGTCGATAAAATCGTTAGGATCTTTTTCCAAACCCATTACTCGGTTGGTGTTAGCAATCAAAAAAGGCAGCGCGTCGTAAACGCCAGGGTTAGTTTCATGCTTAAATCCGCCTTTCATTGCTTTGTACGTTCCCATACCCAAAAATACGGCGTCGTAATCATTTAGCAGAGTTTCAAAAGCAATGTCTTTTCCTATTTCGGTATTCAATACAAACTCAACACCCATTTCAGTAAAAATTTCGCGGCGCAGTTTTACCACATCTTTTTCGAGCTTGAAGGAGGGAATACCAAAGGTAAGTAAGCCGCCAATCTCTTCGTAGCGGTCAAATACAACGGGCTTGACACCGTTGCGCACCAATATATCTGCGCAACCCAAGCCTGCCGGACCTGCGCCAACGATGGCGACTTTTTTGTCGGTCCATACCACATCCGACATATCTGGGCGCCAGCCCATTTTAAACGCAGTATCGGTGATGTATTTTTCAATAGAACCAATCGTTACAGCGCCAAAGTCTTCATTTAATGTGCACGCACCTTCACATAATCTATCTTGAGGACAAACGCGCCCGCATACCTCGGGCAAGCTATTGGTTTTGGACGAAAGCTCTGCGGCTTCCATTATTTTCCCCTCATTTACCAACGCTAACCATTGCGGAATATAGTTGTGAACAGGACACTTCCATTCGCAATAGGGATTACCGCAATCTAGGCAGCGATCTGCTTGGCCTTGGGCCTGAGAATCTGTCATTTCATGATAGATTTCATCGAAGCCTTCCTTTCGAACAACAATCGGTTTTTTGGGCGGATCAATTCTTTCTACATCTACAAATTGATAAACGTTCTTTGCCATAATTTTTATACTCCTGACCGACTCGGCTATTGCGCCTGAACGCGTAATTCAGCGCTAGAGCGACTGATGTGGCCTAGTAGATTTTTTACATCGCTAGTCTTAGGCTTAACTAACTTAAAGTTTCCACGTTCTTGTTGGAAGTGGGTAAGTAAATGCAAGGCTCTTTCACTGCCCGTTTCTTCATAATGCTGGTTGATTAATCCACGCAGATGCTCAGATAGAATACCCTTGTCAGTAATCGATAAAATATCGACCAATTCTGGATTTACACGCTGTTCAATATCTTTGTGCTCATCGTATAAATAAGCAAAGCCTCCGGTCATGCCTGCACCAAAGTTAAGGCCACTTTGTCCTAGTACTGCAACAATTCCACCCGTCATATATTCACAGCCGTTATCTCCAAGGCCCTCAACAACGGCAATCGCACCTGAGTTGCGAACACCAAATCGTTCACCGGCTCGACCAGCAGCAAACAGTTTGCCTCCTGTCGCACCGTACAAACACGTATTACCTACAATGGCACTTTCATGTGCTTTGAAGCTGACGTTTGACGGTGGATAGACAACAAGCTTACCGCCAGTCATTCCTTTGCCTACGTAATCGTTGGCATCGCCTTCGATATACATGTGAAGGCCGCCAGCATTCCATACTCCAAAGCTTTGGCCTGCGGTACCCGTAAAGCGCACTTCGATGGGGGCGTCATCCATACCATGGTTACCGTGTTTTTCGGCAATAGCACCGGATATCAATGCACCAACAGAACGGTCGGTGTTGCGAATAGGATAACGCAGTGTTATCCCTGACGCGCTATCGATTGCTGACTTGGTATCTGCCAAAATTGTGGCATTCAATACGCCTTTATCGAGAGGCGCATTGGTGGTTTCAGAACAGAACAGCCTTGTGTGATTACCTGCGGTGGGTTTGACCAACAAGGGAGAAAGATCTAACTTAGTCTGTTTGGCTGTAATGCCCTCAAGTCTTTTCAGTAGCTCGGTTCGACCCACTAGATCTTCGAATTTACGCACACCCATAGATGCCATAATCTCACGTACTTCTTGAGCAACAAACTTGAAGTAGTTCATTACCATTTCAGGCAAACCAATGAAATAGTTAGCACGTAGCTTATCGTCTTGAGTGGCGACACCCGTTGCACAGTTATTTAAGTGGCAAATACGCAAATACTTACAGCCCAATGCCACCATAGGTCCGGTACCGAAGCCAAAGCTTTCGGCACCCAAAATGCCGGCTTTGACTACATCAAGCCCTGTTTTCAACCCGCCATCGGTTTGTAGTCTGACTTTATGACGCAAGCCATTCTCAACCAAGGCTTGTTGAGTTTCAGCGAGTCCGAGCTCAAAGGGACAACCGGCATATTTGACTGATGTTAGTGGACTTGCACCCGTACCACCATCGTAGCCAGATACGGTAATTAAATCAGCGTAGGCCTTTGCTACCCCAGTCGCGATCGTTCCAACGCCTGGTTCGGAAACCAATTTCACTGAAATTAGGGCTTTTGGATTCACTTGCTTCAAATCGAAAATAAGCTGAGCTAAGTCTTCGATTGAATAGATATCGTGATGTGGTGGTGGTGAAATTAGGGTAACGCCCGGCACTGAGAAGCGCAATTGAGCGATGTATTTATTTACTTTATCACCCGGTAACTGACCCCCTTCACCCGGTTTTGCACCTTGTGCTACTTTAATCTGAATGACACTTGCATTTGCAAGATAATGAGGGGTGACCCCAAAACGGCCCGATGCGACCTGTTTGATCTTGGAATTTTTTTCAGTATTGAAGCGTGCAGGATCCTCACCGCCTTCACCAGAATTAGACTGTCCGCCTAAGCGATTCATTGCAATGGCTAAGGCTTCGTGTGCTTCTGGGCTTAAAGCGCCAATTGACATAGCTGCAGTATCAAACCGTGGATACAGTGTATCTGCTGATTCGACTTCGTCGATAGAAATTGCATCAGAGTCGGGTGCAAGTGCTAACAAATCGCGTAAGTGAGAAGGAGAGCGTTCATTCACCAATTCTGCGAAGGCTTGGTAGTCGCTGTATTCACCGCTAACAACCGCTTTTTGCAAGGTTTTGACCACATCAGGGTTATACGCATGGTATTCCCCGTCGTGTACGTACTTAAGCAAACCGCCATGACTCATGCTTTTACGCTTGAGCCATGCAATACGGCTAACATTCATAATGTCTTGTTCAAAATCTTCGAAACCTGCGCCTTGAATACGAGAAGTCACACCTTCGAAACAGCGTTTCATCACATCGTTATTAATACCCACTGCTTCGAAGAGTTTAGAACTACGATAACTGGCAACGGTACTTATGCCCATTTTAGACATAATTTTATAAAGCCCTTTATTAATGCCTTTTCTGTAGTTAATCATTGCATCAACGATAGGAATATCGATGTCACCGCGCTCTACCATTTGCTCAATGGTTTCATATGCTAAGAACGGGTAAATTGCCGTAGCGCCTAATCCAATGAGTACAGCAAAGTGATGCGGGTCGCGTGCAGAAGCTGTTTCAATCACAATGTTCGCATCACAGCGCAGCGACTTTTCGATTAACCGTTTTTGAACGGCGCCTACTGCCATAGCGGCAGGAATAGGTAAACGATTCGGTTTAATATTACGGTCTGTCAATACTACAAATGCAGCACGCTTTTGTTTGACTACGTATTCTGCTTCGTTACAAATTCGCTCTATAGCACGCTTTAAGCCTTCTTCTTGCGCATATTGCAGGTCAATGGCTTCTGAATAATAGTTATCTGTATTGAACTCACGTAGCTGCTGCAAATCCGTAAACGTTAAAACAGGACTTTCAAATAACACGCGATCGGCATATCCGCTTGTTTCACTGAACACATTTTGTTCTCTACCAATGCAAGTGGCGAGTGACATCACGTGATTTTCGCGAAGCGGATCGATAGGCGGGTTTGTGACTTGTGCAAACTGCTGACGAAAGTAATCGTAAAGCGTGCGTTGTCGTGACGACATGACTGCCATGGGCGTATCGTCACCCATTGAGCCCACCGCTTCTTGACCATCTTTAGCTAGTACTTTTACAACTTGTTGGATCTCTTCATAGCTGTAGTTGAACAACTTATGGTATACCGCTAGCTCGTCATCCGAATACGTGCGTTTTCCTCGCTCGTTCGGATCGAACTTCTCGATCGGAGTGAGACGACGGATATTGTTTTCTAGCCATTCGCCATACGGGTGGCGATCTTTCAAGTCTTCATCAATTTCGTTAGAGCGCCAAATTTTTCCTGTATAGGTATCAACAGCAAGCATTTCACCCGGGCCTACACGACCCTTTTCAACAACGTCTGATTCTTGGTAATCCCAAATACCGACTTCAGAAGCAAGCGTTATAAACCCGTCTTTGGTGAGAACATAGCGCGCAGGACGAAGACCATTTCTGTCTAAGTTACAGGCAACGTGACGGCCGTTGGTCAAAACAATACCGGCTGGGCCGTCCCAAGGTTCCATATGCATGGAGTTAAATTCGTAAAACGCCCGAAGGGCAGGGTCCATCGTTGCATTATTTTGATAGGCGGGCGGCACTAATAAACGCATCGCTCGGAATAAATCCATTCCTCCAGCTAGAAATAGCTCTAGCATGTTATCTAAAGACGACGAATCAGAACCTTCTGTATTAACAAAAGGCGCCGCATCTTTTAGGTCGGGCAACAATGGCGTGACGAATTTTGATTCACGCGCTTTTGCCCAATCGCGATTGCCTTTAATGGTATTAATTTCGCCATTGTGCGCTAGAAACCTAAATGGCTGTGCGAGCGGCCACTTAGGTAAGGTATTGGTAGAAAAGCGTTGATGGAATACACAAATAGCACTTTCCATGCGAGGATCGGCCAAATCTTTATAAAAAGCAGGTAAGTCTTTCGGCATCACCAAGCCTTTGTACACAGTAACAAGGCCAGATAAACATGCGATATAAAAATCGGGGTCGTCTACAAGGCGTTTTTCTGAGCGCCTACGAAGCATGAATAAACGACGTTCAAGATCGCGTTTTCGCCATCCTGTGGGCGCATTAATGAACACTTGAGCAATACGTGGTACACCAGTAAGCGCGAGTTCACCTAACACGCTAGTATCAACAGGCACTTCTCTCCAGCCGACTAGGTCGAGGGTCTCGTTGGTAATTTCTTCGTTGATTACGGCTTTGGCAAGATTGGCCCGATCATCATCTTGGCTAAGGAAAATAACACCGACTGCGTACTTTTTACCTAGCTTCCAGTTATTCTCTTCGGCGATAGCGCGAAAGAAACTGTCAGGTTTTTGAAGCAATAGGCCACAACCATCACCTGTAACACCATCAGCAGCGATACCGCCTCGATGTTGCATGCGATCTAATCCTGTGATCGCTGTTGTTACCAATTTATGGCTTGGCTCACCCGTAGTATGGGCAATGAGACCGAAGCCACAGTTGTCTTTTGAGTCAGTTGGATTATATAAACTCATGTTACTCTCCTAGCGCCTTGGACTAGTCAAAGGCGACAAAGTATGTTTTCCCCTGATACCTCACTTTCGTAAGAGGGGGCCAAGATGTTATTATTGTTATTATGATGCTTTGCTATATTCGGTAGCGACAAGCAGAAAGGAGTCAGTCCTTATTTCTCTATCAACGTAAAACCATATCAACGTAAAGCGCATGAATATGCATTGCACTTCGACGGGCCATATAAAATACAGATACTCGTAAATAAAATCAATCAGTATTCGTTGGCTAGCACGTAAAAATGCCGTTACGCCCCTATAAACCAATCATCTTTGCGATAAAATCTGTTTTTATTTCGGCCTAATAACAGTTCTCATTTTCATTTTTTGTTGGTTGGGTTAAATTTGGAAGCAGTGCTTTCTTGACGCAAGTGAAATCGATTTTATCGAATAATTATTCTATTCTGTAATCTGTCTACAACACACATTTGAGTATTTTAGCGGTTACATGGCTTCGGCGAAGTGATACGATGCTACAAGTTGTAAAATTCATGTGTGACTGTTTATGCATTCAGAGCTTTCTCAAGAATCTTGGGCGATTCGACTTGCGCAATTTGTGCAAAATTTCGGCAAGTTAAAAGTTAATCTTATCGTGGTTACTTTAATGCTAGCTTTTGCGGTGGGCGGCGCATACGGTATTCGAATGTCGTTAGGGACAACCTTTCAGTGGGATGATCTGATCAGCGTGGTATTGCTCACTGTGTTTTCTACCCCTTGGATTTTATATTTCTTTGCTGAGTTGGTTTCTCAACTGGAAAATTCGCGACGAAATTTAAAAGACGTCGTCTCTCAGTTAGAACGCTTGAGAGAAGAAGATGTTTTCTTGAATCGTGAGTTACAAACAAATATACGCCAGCTCAATCATGAAATCGAACAACGCAAACAAGCTCAGGACGAACGCGAAACTGTGTTTAAAGAGCTTGAAGTTGAAATTAGAGACAAAACTGAACAAGAGGCGCAAGCAAGACGGCTTTCTACGTTGCTGCGCTCAATTATCGATGCTTCTCCAGACCTAATTTATTATCGCAACGAAGAAGGGCGCTTTGCAGGGTGTAATAGAATCGCTGAGTTAATGACGGGGAAGACCGAAGAAGAGTTGTTAGGTTTAACTCCACATGATGTTTACGAAGAGGATTTGGCTCGTCAAGTGGTAACTAGCGATCACGAAGTGTTAGAAAGCGATAAAAGTATCACCGAAGAATTATGGCTTCGGTTTGCTGATAATAAACACCGATATTTTGAAATGCGTAAAGTGCCTTTTTACGATAAAGAAGGGAATCGCTTAGGCTTGTTAGCGTTCGGCAGAGACATGACCGAGCGCAAGCAAGCCGAAAGTGCAGCGGCCAAGGCGAGTCAGGACAAAACTCGTTTTATTGCTACTATTAGTCACGAATTGCGAACGCCGTTGAATGGCATTGTGGGTTTAAGCCGGATGTTACGCGATACTGAACTCAATAAAGAGCAGTTCAATTGGGTTAGCACTATCTATGCAAGCGCCATTACCCTAGGGAACATTTTTAACGATATTATTGATTTAGATAAGCTAGATAGAGACCGGCTAGAGCTGTCGCTTAAAACCATTTCTATCAAAGAGTTTGCCGAAGAATTAAGTAGTATTATTAAATTACTAGCAAAAGATAAAAATTTAGCGTTTAGCTGTGAAGTACATCAACCTATTCCTAAATTGGTTGAAGCCGATGGAACGAGGTTGCGTCAAATCCTATGGAATATTCTTTACAATGCGGTGAAATTTACCCAAAAAGGCAAGGTTGCCTTGTCTATCTCTGCATCAAGTCCGCAAAATAATCAATGCGAAGTGACGTTTGTCATTGCTGATACTGGCGTAGGTATACCTGAGTCAGAGTTGAGCAACATTTTCGCTATGTACTATCAGGTGAATCATCCTGATCATCAATCTGCAACAGGTACGGGCATTGGTTTAGCTATTTGTAAACAAATGGTTGACTTGATGAAGGGAAAAATTGAGGTGTCCAGTACCGTTGGAGAAGGCACTCGATTTGAAATAAAACTGCCACTGCAATTGTCACAAAAGCCAGCGAAAATGCAGGAGCTTAAAGTGTTCGACCTCAATATTTTGCTAGTCGAAGATATCGAGCTTAACGTGATGGTTGCCAAAGCGTTGTTAGAAAAATTAGGGCAAAAAGTCGATGTGGCGATGACAGGTGGCGAAGCGATAGAAAAAGCAAGAAAACAGCATTATGATTTGGTCCTGCTCGACATTCAACTTCCAGATATGACAGGCTTCGATGTAGCCTCGGTACTTCATGAAGAAGATCTGTGCGCAGGCACGCCCATTGTTGCGTTAACCGCCAATGTGATTAAAAAACGCGAGGAATATTTACAGAACGGAATGGATGATATTATTGCCAAACCTATTAAAAAGAGTCGGGTGATAGACGTTTTCAACGATTTGTTCTGTGAACCTGAAGCACCTGTAGAAGTAAAAGAGTCTCATATGCAAAACGATACCAATAAAGCGCTCTGCGATATTCTCGATATCGAATTACTCCAAATGTTAAATGAAACCATTGGTGTCGAAATGGTAAAAGAGAGCGTCGGCGTATTTCACGCAAAAATGCCTGAATATATGGAAATCTTGCAACTTAGTTTGAGTGCCGATGAGAAAAATGAAGTATGCTCACAAGCGCATAAAATTAAAGGTGCAGCTGGTTCGGTAGGCTTGGCGCGAGTACAACGTATTGCTAATCAAATTCAGCAAGGCGATCACCCTGCATGGTGGGAAAATGTCCACGATTGGGTTGAGGAGTTACAAATGGCGGTATCAAACGATACTGAAGCCTTGAATGACTGGTTGAAATCTCAAAGTATTGACGATTAGTCCTGTTATGCGTTGACGCGCTTTTTTGTGTGTTAATGGATATGAAAATTAATGATCCCAATCTATTTAATCAATTTAGATAAAAGTACAGAGCGATTGAAGCATTGTGACGCTTTGTTTAAAGCGCATGGGCTCGAGTTTGAACGCGTCTCTGCTGTAAATGGTGCGGCGTTATCGAATGATGAAATCAATCGTCATTATGACGCTAATGCTAATCGAAACCGTTATTTTCGGCCACTTTCCAGAGGTGAAATCGGCTGTTATTTGAGTCATCGAAAGTGTTGGCAGACATTGTTAGAGTCATCATCGCAGTACTGTATTGTGTTAGAAGATGACGTTGAAATTATCGGCGATGTGTCACGGGCGATAAGCGATATCGAGAACAGCTGCAAGACGTGGGACGTGGTTAAACTGTCTACTTATAAGAGGCAGACAAAAGCTGCAGCGTATGAAAAACAAATCAGCCAAGACTTTAGTCTTGTTATCCATAAAAAGCCAGTAACAGGCTGCCCTGCAACACTTTATAGCAGAGCCGGCGCAACTCAACTCCTGAAACATTCCGAGCGTTTTTTTCGTCCTGTTGACAGCGATATTCAACATTATTGGGAAAAAGACCTAATAGTGTGGGCGTTAAAACCCTATATTTTTCAGCAAAAGCTTGACGTTCAAAGTGACATAGGCACACGAAAAAATAAAATTGATCAGAAGCGGCTAACCAAAATTAAACTGCAAATAGATTATTTTTTTAAAAACAAAAAGGCACGTTCAACTATTCTTTCGAAGATTAGCTCTCTGTAATCAGCTCCAAGGCACGAACAACTCGCTTTACACCCTTTACATTGCGAGTAATTTCCACTGCTTTCGTGGCTTCAGCGTTGGTTAATCTACCCATCAGGAAAACCTCGCCATTTTCCACCACGACTTTTATTTGGATGGCGGGCACATCTTTATTAGCAAGCAATTGTGCTTTGACCTTAGACGCTATCCAAATATCGTTAGCTTGAACCGAGGCTTTTATAGGCTCACCAATACGAATTTGGTTATGGACTTTGGTAATATGGTCGACCGACTTTGCAATTTCTTCGGCTTTTGCAATCTGAACTTGAGAAGGGGCTTGGCCAGTTATTAATACAATACTATTGTATACATTGGCTTGGAGATTCGTTGAGCCGTCTAAGCTTTCTTCCTGTCCCCAACGAAATGAAATAACGCTGCTTGACGTTGTATCGTCAATTTGTGTGCCGACAGTACGCCTGTCGGTTGCCGATTTTGCGGCTACTGCGCCGGCAGTGCCCACAGCCACCGCCGTGCATCCTTGAAGATAAACTGCAGTGATTAAAATAAAACTGGCTACATAAAATTTCATTGTTGCTCACTTTCTGATTCGTCAATGGGAAATAAGCTATCGTCGATACACTCACATAAATTATGTATGACTAACAAATGCACTTCTTGAATTCGAGCTGTTCGGTTTGAAGGCACTCTGATTTCTACATCATTTTCACCGAGGAAGCCGGCCATTTCTCCACCATCTTTACCGGTAAGCGCAACAATTGTCATATCGCGAGATAAGGCGGCTTCCATAGCGCAAATAACATTGCGAGAGTTGCCGCTGGTAGAAATAGCTAACAAAACATCTCCGGGTTGACCTAAAGCACGAACTTGCTTAGCAAACACTTCGTCGTAGCTGTAGTCGTTAGCAATGCTCGTTAACGTAGAGGTGTCAGTGGTCAATGCAATAGCGGGTAAACTTGGTCTATCCCGTTCATAACGATTCAGCAACTCTGAGGAAAAATGTTGGGCATCACCCGCGGAGCCTCCGTTGCCGCAACTCAAAATTTTGTTTCCTCGCACTAAGGCTTCAACCATCATCATGGAGGCTTGCTCGATAAAAGGAGGAAGGAGTTCAGAGGCAGCAATTTTCGTTTGAATACTCTCTGTAAAATTGGTCTTTATATTTTCAATCATAGTCGCGATTTATGGTCTTTTTTATTGTTATTAGCTTACGCTGAGACATTTTTAAGCCAAGTGAGTTCATCATTGTTAATTGCTATTATGTCAAAGCGCATGGGTGTGTGAGCCGGATTATATTTATTATCCATCAAATACAAATTAAACGCAGCAATCATTCTACTTAATTTTGTACGTGTTATTGTTTCCAGAGGGTGGCCATGGTCGGCATTTCGCCGTAGTTTTACTTCTACACATACCCAAACATCGTTATCTTTGGCTATGATGTCAAGTTCGCCAACCTTTTTCCGGTAATTTTTTTCAATAATTTCAATGCCTTGTTTTTGTAAGTATTGCGCTGCTCGACGCTCCCCTTCTCTACCTTGTTTATGCGCGTAAGCCAGAGTTTATTCCTCAATGAGTGTAAGTGTTTGTTGTGAAATTTTTGCCATAGGCATGCGCCGCTTTATTTGGTGCTGCTTGTCCATTTGTAATACGCCAGACAAGCCACTATGTTGATAAGGCGATAAATTAGTTATTAACGGTAATATTGGGAGCATCGCAAAGGCATCGTAACCGAACGCAAAAAAGCGTTGAAAACGCACAGATTGTTCAGGCCAAAGCGCAATAGTCATTTGGCTAATTTCAGGCCATTTATCTGCTCGCAAGATCAGCGGAGCGTCTACAAAATGGACATTTTCTAAATCGCGAAGGGTGTTCTTGGTCGCGTTTGTTTCGATAGCACGGGAGGTAGCAAAAACAGGCACTGTTTGTTGACGAAACGGGCTAATACTGGCTTCAACCATTGGATTAATAAGCGCCATTTCCTCTGGGCTGGCAAATACAACAATGGCGTCTATGTCTTGCCTACTTCGTGTTTGGTCAAATATAATTCTATTTGTCATGCGATCAATTTGCTTCGCGTTTTGCTCGCTCTGCGCCACACCTAAAGCAGACGACAACGATTTATCTAAACTTTCTATATCGTCGAACGTGACCACATCGACGGATTGGTTTTCCGATTTTGCGCCTTTTAACGTTTGCCACCTAGTGATAAATGCGCTAAGCATTCTATTACTGCTTCCTAGGCTAGAAGCGACAATGATAGGTCGCTTGAATCCATTATTGGCAACATATTCTGCAATCTGTTCTGCTTCGTCTTCTGGCGCAAGACCAAAAAAAATGGGCGGGCCAGCCTCCTCTTGTGAGATGTCACCATCAATGTTTGTCGTCTCGGCACGATTGAGTACTAAGCTGGCTGTATTGGTTGGTATCTGAGGTAGTAATCTGTCTATGGTTTCCTTTAATAAGGGCCCAATAACCCAATCTGCCTGCGCTATTTTTTCCAGTATTTGTTCATCACTTTGTGTTTCTGTGTCGACAAAGCTTATTTGCGTTTCTTGCGTGTGCTTATTGTCAAAGTAGGCAGCAAGTATGCCTTGTTTTATAGCATTGCCTGTTGACTGAAAACGGCCTGACAAAGGCAAAAGCACTAATACATTTTGTTGATTGTTAAATGATAACTTCGTAATAGTATCGATACCTTCGGGCAGAGGAGTGACTAAGGGGTGGCCGACATAAACGTGTTTAAATTGTGAAATAGCTTGCTCTAATTCGTCAGGCTTCAATGCAAATGAGCGAATGAGTTGAATCAGAGCCACATGAGGACGCAAGCTTGAATATTGCTGCTCTATTTTTGGTAAGGCGGCATTCTGAAATTGACTCAAGTATTCATAGATGGAGTGATGCGATTGAGGATCGTCTTTACTTATTGAGGCTTGTAGCGCTACTGCCTCAAGTAACTCACCCTCACTTTTGTAATTTTCAATGAGTAGTTGTTGTCTCGCTTGCTCTAAGTCAGGCTCTTTCAACGGTTCATTGAGCCATTCGTTGTTTACAAACGATTTATTACCAGACAGTTTTCCAGAGATTGTCGCTAGTGTTTTGGCTTTTGCGTGGTAAGTCTCAGGAATGTATGGTGCAAGCGCGACAAGTAAAGCTTGTGCTTCAATATAACGCTTTGATTGAATATAGGTTTCAACATGCAGCATAAGCGTATCAATATCAAGCGGTTGAGCAGTGAGTAAACGCTTAGTGTCATTGATGTTAAGTTCTGGTTTTTCCTCTACGTTTGATATCAAAGTGTTGTCTTTAACGGGTTTTTTAATATTTTGTTGCGGAGGGCTATTACAAGCGCAAAGAAATAGCAAAAAAGCCGAAAATACGCTGTAGCGCAGATGTAAACACAGAATTCGCATAACGAACGATTCCCTAGCAAGACAAATTAACAAGGCAAATTAAGTCAGCACGGGTCAATTTTATCGATTTACTGGGTCGATAAGTGATGCAACGTGATAAACTGATAACAAGTTTTAATATAGCCGTTTTGGATAAAACATGAGTGTAACAGCTGAGGGGCTTTCTGGCACCCTGTACATAGTGCCCACTCCTATTGGCAATCTCAAAGACATTACGCTTCGAGCAATAGATATTTTACATGACGTGGATTTGATTGCGGCTGAAGATACCCGACATAGTGCCACGTTAATGCAGCACCTTAACATAGCAACGCCTCTCATTTCCGTACATGAGCACAATGAAGCACAGCGCGCACAAGTGATTATTGGCAAATTATTTAAAGGTGAAAATATAGCCTTGATCAGCGATGCCGGTACGCCGTTGATCAGTGACCCAGGCTACACCTTGGTGAACGAGTGCAGAAAAGTAGGACTTAAGGTGGTTGCTTTGCCCGGCCCAAGTGCTCTTATTACTGCTTTAAGTGGTGCGGGTTTGCCGACAGATAAATTTTCATTTTTGGGTTTTTTGCCGGTTAAACAACAGGCTAAAAAAGATCTTATTGCAAGCTTAATAGACGCCGTAGGCACAACCGTATTTTACGAAGCACCTAGGCGAGTTGTTGCCACATTGGTTATGATGAGGGAGGCGTACGGCGACAGCCGTAGGGTTGCAATTGTCAAAGAGCTTACTAAAGCATTCGAAACTTATCAAATTGGAACAGCATCATCGTGTTTAGATTGGTTACTCGAAGACCCACTTAGACAAAAAGGTGAATTTGTGTTGTTGGTAGGTCCTTCGCAACCAAATGAAAATGACATACCACAAGAAGCAATGTCGTTATTAACGCTTTTAGTGCGTGAAATGCCTTTAAAAAAAGCGGCCGGAATTGTGGCTGATCATTATGGGTTGAAGAAAAATGCGCTTTATCAGTTGGGGCTAACGCTGAAGTAGCGAGTTTCAAAATCCTCAACATTTAGTGGCTTATCGAAGTAATAGCCTTGACACAAAAGTTCCTCGTATTGTCTCAATAAAGCCAATTGTTCAATGGTTTCGACACCTTCTGCTACAGTCTTTAATCCCAAATTACTGGCTAAATGAACAATCGATCTGACCAAGCTTTCATCGTGTTTATCTGAGGTAATATCATTGATGAACGAACGATCTATCTATTTTAAGTTTATCTACCGGCAGTTTACTTAAATAGCTTAATGAGCTGTAACCCGTACCAAAATCGTCAAGCGCAAAGGTAATTCCCATTTTTTTGAGCGTTTCTATTTTTTTTATCGTTTCGTCGATATCGTACAACGCGACACTTTCAGTAATTTCAAACTCCAACCGGTTACCTGAGATTCGGTGCTTTGTAAGAACATTAGAAACGGTCTGAATAAACTGGCTACTTACGATTTGTTTGTTGCTGATATTGACGGCTATTTTGAAATGTTCAGGCATGTTTTCACAACGAGTAACGTTACTTAGATACTTACAAACGGAATCGAGAAGCATCTCACCGACTTCTAAAATTAGCGAACTTTCTTCTAAAAAATCAATAAAGTAATCGGGATTTACAATTTTATCGCCTTTTTTCCAGCGCATCAGTGCTTATGCACTCCTTAGTGAGCCAGTGGTAGCGTCGACGATAGGTTGGAGTAGAAAATAAAACTCATTGTGAATAATGGCATTGTTGACGTCATGCTCCAGTTGTATTTGGGCTTGAGCTTTAGTCGCCATTTTCGATTCGTACATTGCCGTATCGGCAGCCTGTAAAATTTCGTCAGCATTAGCGTGTTCGTTTTTATAAATTGTTACGCCTACGCTTGCTTTGAGAGAAAAACTTTGCAAATTCAAACTGATTGGTTTGTTGATCGATATACGCATTTTTTCGCCCAATACTTCGGCACTTTTCCTAGCAGAATATAAGTCGGGAGATACATTATGTTCAATACACATAAATTCATCTGCCCCTAAGCGGGCAGTTAAATCTGAAAAGCCAAGATCTTCTTTGAGACGCAGCGCGATTATGCTGAGAAGTTGGTCGCCGATTGTATGGCCCAAGGTGTCGTTTATACGTTTAAATTGATCTAAGTCCGCTAGGGCGACTGCGCTATATAGGTTTCTATTCTGTTGATTGGCTTCATTGAGCACATCATAGATTCTGTTTCTGTTAGGCAAAGAGGTCAGCGAATCGTTGTAGGCAAGGTGTTTGAGTTGGTTTTTGAAAACCAAGTTGCAATCCGTATTAGGGGAGAGGTGAGGGTGATATGGTACAAGAAGCCTAAAGCTAGCGTTAAAAAAAGGTAACCAAATATCGCAATTGAAAAGGCTCTTACTGCACGGTAATACACCCCCTCTAAAGCAATATGATTATTGATTACCCATTGCAGTTCCCCATACACTTGTTCTTCCTCTCCATAGGCTTTGGGGTGGCTCAGTGGCAATTGGTAAGACGAACTATGATCAGTAAATAAAGAAAGAAGCACTTTATAGGAATCTTTGAACGCGTTTTTTGGCATTGCGTTTGTATATTCGGCTAAGGTCTCTCCTTTTTCATCAACAATGGCAATGTAACTAAAAAGTTAAAATACGAAAGCCCTTCCACAACCTGCGCTGCCATATCGCTATCCAAAAGATAGACTGCACTGCTTGCTGAACCCTCTGCAGAGGTGATGATTGATTCAATGGTGTGTTGTACTTCGCGCTGTCTTTCGCTGAAATCAAAAAACGTCTGTATCGTTGCCATCAGCAGCCCTAAAACAAGAACTACAACCAAACTGCGTTTAGCAAGTGTATATGATAGCTTTTTCTTTAGGACCATAGCTCAACAGTAAAAACAACCCAATATAAAGGAATCCCCATGATTTAAAGTACTATCATAGTACAGAAAAACTAGGTGGGTTGCTTTAGACAATAAACATGGCTGTTTCTTTATTGCTTTATGGTTAGGGGACCGTAAAACCTAACTTTGCCGTCTTGCTTCTGATATGAAAAGGTTAAAAAATGTTCTTGGCCATCTTCATCGCATATATCCACTGCTATTGCGCTTCTCCAGCCCCTATCTGAAGTGTGCACATCGGCTGAGTATGCCAATAAACTTTGCATAGAGGTGTCTATGCTTTGGTCGATGAGTTTCCATTGAAGGATCTCTATTAATTCAGTAGGCGCATTAGAATCTAATTCGTTATCCGAAAACACGCATTGTATTATTCTGCCTTTTTTAACCGCAGCAAAGGGGTAGAACATTGAATTAATGCTCAGCATGCTGGATGCCAATGCAAAAGACTTGACAAGTAAGGGACGAATAGAATGTGGTATTACTGATGTATTTATCATAATGCCTCCTGCTTGTACGAACGGGTTACATGCTGATAAAGTTCACAACGTGACACAATTACCCGAGTACTCATCGTGCGCCTTGTAAACCTCCCGTATGAATAGCGACTATATTTGCATCTGCTGGTAGACGTTTGTTCATAATCAGGTGGTCTAAGCAAAAAAATAATTTTCCACTGTATACAGGCTCGATCGGAATACTCGTGTAGGCAACGAATTGTTCGATGAAATTGAGCAACTCAATTGAGTGTTTTCCGTAGCCACCATGCACAAAATCGTGCATCACTGACCAGTTTTTTAACCCTTTACCAATAAATCGTTCAACTTGCTCTTCTAGATATCCCTTTCCTTTAAGAACGCCAACGCCGATGATGTTTTGATGCGGTGATTCCCTTCCTTGAATCAGTCCCGCTAAAGTTGCGCCACTTGCTACAGGGGCGAAAATGAATGTGGCTGATTTATCCAGTTGTTTTTTTAGTTCTTGATGTATTTCGACAATGCCACCGACTGCCTCATTGGTACTCCCACCCTCGGGAATAAATAAGGCATTTGGAAATGTTTCGGTCACCCACGCAAAAAAGTGTTCAGTATCACGTTGTGCGTACTGTTTTTTATCAATAAATAAAAGCTCACTATTCCATGTCTGCAAGTCAGTTAACATGGGAGTAAGCCTTGATTCATAGTGTCCTCTCACTATAGCCGAAAAGCGCACTTTATTACTTCTACACAAATAACCCAAAGCATGTAGATGGTTAGAAAAACCGCCGCCAATACTGACCACATGCTGGTGTGCTTTTATATCAACGCATTTTAATTTCCGCCATTTATTACCCGAAATGACTGGATGAATAAGATCATCTCTTTTAACCCAAACGTTTGGCGATGAGGCAGGCCAATGTGGAAGCTTTACAGCCTGTAAAGGCGAAAACTGGCCATCAGTAGAATTAGATATAGTAGATGACATAGGTTTAATGTTTCCCTATAAGTCCAAACGGGTAAAAACGCGTATCTATAATTTTAAAACGTAGAGAGCATATATGAAAAAGGGTCTATCACTATTTTTTTCTTTATGGCTTATTTTATTTTGTTCAGGAGTAAATGCAGCTATGCCAAGTGTGGTTAATGAAATGATACCTGAGGCCGAAATGGTAGGCGAAGCACGAATGACCTACATGTTTTGGGACGTATATGATGCAAAGTTGTATGCAAAAAAAGGCGAATACGAATCTGATCAGCCATTTGCGCTTTCATTGCATTATTTGAGAAATTTGAAAGGTAAAGCGATTGCTGAACGGTCAATCAAAGAAATGCGTAAGCAAGGTGTGGATGACCAATCCAAGTTAAATCAATGGGAAAAACGTATGATCGAGATTTTTCCTGATGTAAAAGACGGCAGCGTTTTAATTGGTGTGGTTGGCGATGAGGGCAAAACAGTGTTTTATTCCGATGGCACAGAGATAGGTGAAGTAGATGACAGCGAATTTAGCAAACGCTTTTTTAATATCTGGCTAGCAGAAAACACTTCAGAGCCTGAACTTCGTAAAGCGTTACTAGGGAAATAACGGAAGGAATATGGAAATGATAACAGCTAGAAAAATCACATTATTCGTGCTCTTTGCGCTGATAACGACCCTATCAGGTTGCTCCACTTCAGTCGACGGAAATAAGTTGGTAGATGTTTCCCCCAAATTCGAGTTATTTCGGTTTTTTGAAGGCGACGTGAAAGCATGGGGGATTGTACAAAACCGCTCTGGCGAGATTATTCAACGCTTTGAGGTGTCGATAAAAGGAACGATAAACCGTGACCAGCTTACCTTAGATGAAAATTTTATTTACGGTATGGGAGACGGTGTTAAAGAAAGACAATGGGTGATTACTCGCCAATCGGATGGGACCTACCAAGGCACTGCCGGAGATATACTGGGAACTGCCCAAGGCATATCCTATGGAAATGGGTTTAATTTTACCTACAGCATGGATTTACCCGTCGGTAACAGCAGTTATGAGGTTCAATTTGACGACTGGTTTATTGCTTTTAACAACGACACAATTGTAAATCGTTCTTATATCAAGAAATTCGGGATTGTGATGGCTGAGGTCACTATCTTTATGCAGAAGCAGAATCAATAGTCCTTTTTGCTTTATCCACAGCGAAAGGTGCGGTAGTTTATTCCTAACTTTTTATTCAACGTGTTTGAGTTCGTTGTTTTGTCATTTAATGTTTTAATTTGTGACGATTCTGCACTAGCCAGAAAAATGTCAAAAAGATGCTTACCTCAGAATTTTGCAAGTCATGTTCAATTTGCGGAGAACGGTCAGCAAGCCATTAACAAATTGAGCGAGCAGCGATTTGATTTATTGTTGCTCGATCTCACTATGCCTATTATGGACGGAATTCAAGTACTGACTGAGCTTCGTATGCGGAATATAGACACCATGACCATCGTAATTTCTGGCGATGTGCAACCCGAAATGCAAAAACGCGCATTGAGTCTAGGCGCTATGGCCTTTATTACCAAACCGATTGATGCTCCACGACTTGAAAATACACTGAAACAATATGGTATGTTTTAGTTCTAAATTATGCATAAAAAATCAATATATTGTTAAACTTTGGTTGACATATAGACGTCTATACGGCAAATTGGCGCCATGAAAACAATTATAAGCACTATCGACACAATTATTACCATTCGCATGCGAGTGGATGTCGGGTAGTGTGAGCAAAAAACGCATTCACAAAAGCCCGCCAAAAAAGCGGGCTTTTTTTTTGTGGGTCGTTCAATAAACGATCATGGGAGTAAAACATGAAAGTGATGAAATTTGGTGGCAGTTCACTGGCTGATGCAACGCGGTATCTGCGTGTAACTGATATTGCCCTAGCATGCCACCAAAACGAAGGTGCTGCGGTTGTGTTGTCGGCGCCACAAGGTGTAACTAATGCTTTGTCATTATTGTGCGAACAAGCCGCTGCGCAGACTGATTATCAAGAATTGCTTGCCAAATTATCAATGACCCTCAATGGCATCAATGACGAGTTAAATGACACCCTTTCAGATTACGCCCACGGTGCACTTTCTGCTTTTATAGAAGAACGTTTGCATTGGCTTAGTCAGCAACTACAAGGTTTTGCCTTACTCGGTTGTGCTCCCGATGCAATTTCAGCGGCAATCCTAAGTGTTGGCGAATATGTATCGGTTCACTTCTTACAAGCTATAATGCAGGCAAAAGGTATTCAGTGCTTTATCATAGACCCCGTTGAACACATTGTTGCAGAAGGGGAGTACCTAGACAGCATTGCTGATGTGTCGCTGAGCAAAGCCTCGTTTCAGGCTATCGATAAGTCGGGTAAAACATTGTTGATAATGCCAGGGTTTGTTGCAGCTAACGCACAGGGTGAAAAAGTCACCCTTGGACGCAACGGCTCAGACTACTCAGCGGCGATCCTCGCTGCTTGTATTGACGCATCATGTTGCGAAATCTGGACTGACGTTGATGGTGTTTACAACGCAGACCCTCGTCAGGTTGACGGTGCGGTGTTAATGGATAAGCTTACTTATCAGGAAGCCATGGAGTTGTCATATTTTGGCGCTAAAGTGTTGCACCCTAAAACCATAGGGCCAATTGCTCAACACCACATACCCTGCCTCATTAGAAATACTTTGAATCCTTCAGCCCCAGGCACATTAATTAGTCAGGAAAAAAGTACAATTTGGACCAGCGTCAAAGGTATTTCTCAGCTCGATGACGTCGCCATGTTCAACATTGCAGGTCCCGGAATGAAAGGCATGGTGGGAATGGCGAGCCGTGTATTTGAGGTTATGTCGAATGCTAAAATTTCAATTACGCTGATCACACAGTCTTCTTCTGAATATAGTATTTCTTTTTGTATTCATGCCAAGGACACAGAAAAAGCATTGGCGTTGCTAGAAGACGCTTTTGTGTTAGAGCTAAGCAACCATTTACTCGATCCCATAGAAGTACGTCAGGATTTAGCCATCGTGACCTTGGTGGGTGACGGTATGAAACAAACAAAAGGAATGGCGGCGCGTTTCTTTAATGCCTTGTCCAGAGCAAGAGTCAATAATGTTGCAATTGCACAAGGCTCTAGTGAGCGTTCTATTTCAACCGTTGTTGAAGCGGAAAAAGCGAAAAAAGCGGTAAAAGCCATTCACCAAAACTTTTTCTCCGATCGCAATACCTTAGATATCTTCCTGATTGGTTGTGGTAATGTAGGAGAAGAACTGCTTTCGCAGTTTAATCGACAACAAAGCACGTTGTTAGAAAAAAACATTCAATTGCGTGTTTACGGTATTGCTAACAGCAAAACACTCTTATTGGAAAGCGCAGGTATCGACTTATCCAGTGATTGGAAATCCTCGCTCAGCAAGGTTTCAACCCCATTCTCTATCGAAGTAGTACAGCAATTTATTAATGAAAATAGTTTGGTTAATCCAATTATCATTGACTGCACTTCTAATTCGCATATTGCTAGTATGTACGTAGATATGATGGAAGCGGGTTTTCATGTTGTAACACCCAACAAAAAAGCCAATACAGATAGCATTACGTATTACAACTCGCTGCAAGACACGGCACTGAAAACCAATCGTCAATATTTGTATGAGACAACGGTGGGAGCAGGGCTTCCTGTTATCGACAATTTTCAAAAATTATTGTTATCGGGTGATGAACTAGACCGATTCGAAGGCATCTTGTCGGGAAGTCTGTCTTATGTATTTGGTAAGCTGCAAGATGGGATGAGTTTATCTGAGGCGACGAAGACCGCTCGAAAAAATGGCTATACGGAGCCAGATCCGCGCGATGACTTAAGCGGCACCGATGTGGCGAGAAAGTTACTTATTTTAGCACGCGAATCGGGCTTGGCGCTTGAGCTTAATGATATTCAGGTTGAATCAGTTTTGCCCGAAGGCTTTGCTGGAGACGATGACGTAGACAGTTTTCTTGCAAGATTGAACCAGTGTGATGAGGCGTTTTCAAAGCGTGTTCAAGCGGCTCAGTCAGAAGGAAAAGTGCTCAGGTATATTGGCAAAATTTCAGGTAATCAATGCAGCGTGAGCATTGCTGCAGTCGATGCTAGCCATCCGTTGGCGGCAGTAAGAGATGGCGAAAACGCCTTAGCGATTCATAGTCATTACTATCAGCCAAAGCCTTATGTAATTAGAGGTTATGGTGCTGGAGCAACAGTGACAGCAGCGGGTGTTTTTGCCGATGTATTACGTACTTTACCTTGGAAGCAGGTTTAAACGATGGCTTATAAGTCCACCACCGCGTTTGCGCCAGCCAGTATCGGTAATGTTAGTTTAGGCTTTGACCTGTTAGGGGCAGCTTTACAACCCGTTGACGGCACGCAGTTAGGCGATACCGTTAAAGTGAGCACCGCGACTGATGATTCTTTTACTGTCAGCGGTCGCTTTGCTAATAAACTTCCGCCGGAACCAGAAAAGAATATAGTTTTAAAGTGTTTGCATTTTTTTCGTGAAAAATTAACTGACCCTGAGGCCATCAAAACGCCACTGGCGATAGAGTTGTCTAAAAATTTACCCATTGGTAGTGGTTTAGGGTCAAGCGCAAGCTCAATTGTCGCTGCGTTTGCAGCACTAAACGCACATTTTGATAGCCCTTTTAATAAAGATACGCTTTTGTTGATGATGGGCGAATGTGAGGGTCAAATCAGTGGCAGTATTCATTACGACAATGTCGCACCCAGTTATCTAGGCGGTATGACTTTTATGACTGGCTTAGACTCCCCTGTGTCCTTGTCACTGCCACTCATGGATTCTTGGTATTGGACTGTGTGCTATTCAGGTTTATCGGTATCAACCTCTGCAGCTAGAGACATTTTACCTCGTGAATATGCTCTGCAAGACACCCTTACATTCGGCAAGCAGTTGGGCGTATTCATCCATGGTTTGCACACAGGTAATGCTGAGCTTGTCGCTTCAATGATGCACGATGTTATTGCAGAGCCTTATCGGCAGTCTTTGTTACCGAAATTTTTGGAGGCGCGCCAAGCAGCTAAGCTAAAAGGCGCGCTTGCGTTTGGTATTTCGGGTTCGGGACCCACTGTATTTGCGGTTACTTCAAGCCGAGAGGAAGCTAGTGATATCGCTCAGTGGTTGCAAGCTCACTATGTACAAAATGAAAATGGTTTCAGCCACGTTTGTCGCATTCCCGACAGTGGTATTGAAATACACCAATCGAATTAGGAAATCACCGTGGAACTGGTCAATTTAAAAGACGCACAAGACAAAGCAAGTTTTAAACAAGCAGTGAAAAAAGGCTTAGGTAAGCATCAAGGTTTGTTTTTCCCAGATAATTTTGAACCGCTCGCCGATGTTCAAGCTTGTTTAGCTATGCCACTTCAAGCGCGTAGCGCGCTTATTTTGAGCCATCTCATTGGCGACGAACTATCGCAAGATGAAATAAGCGATATTGTTAATCATGCATTTAATTTCCCTGCTCCAGTTGAGTCGATAACAGACAACATAAAAACACTGGAGTTGTTCCATGGTCCCACCTTAGCGTTTAAAGACTTTGGTGGTCGGTTTATGGCCCAGTGTCTTTCGCGTATCAGCGAGGGACAACCTATTACTATATTAACGGCTACCTCAGGTGATACGGGGGCGGCGGTAGCTCACGCTTTTCATGGAATTGATAACATCAACGTCGTTATTTTATTTCCTGAAGGGAAGATCAGCCCATTGCAAGAAAAGCTATTTACTACTTTGGGCGGCAATATCCATACCTTTGCAGTTAAGGGCGACTTTGACGCGTGCCAAGCCTTAGTTAAAACCTCTTTTGACGATCCTGATGTGCGTGAAGGGCTACACCTAAATAGTGCGAATTCAATCAATATAAGCCGTCTTTTAGCTCAGGTGTGCTACTATTTTGAAGCATTTTCGCAACTGCCTGAAGATGAGCAGGAAAAAGTGGTATTGGCAGTGCCTAGTGGGAATTTTGGTAATTTAACCGCAGGAATGATCGCAAAAGCCTTGGGTTTACCCATCAAGCGTTTTGTGGCTGCAACTAACGATAATGATACCGTACCTCGTTATTTAAAAACCGGCGATTGGGCGCCCAATCAAACCGTTGCAACCATGTCGAATGCGATGGACGTGAGTCGCCCGAACAACTGGCCCCGGATTGAAGCCATGATAGAGCGCGGGATCATAGACAAAACAACCTTAAGTGGTGTGGCAGTCGATGAACAGTCTACGATGATTGCAATGCGTGAATTAGCCAATAAAGGATACATTTCTGAACCACACGCTGCGGTGGCTTATTTCACCCTTCAACACAGTTTGGCCGAAGACGAAGTGGGATTGTTCTTAGGAACCGCACACCCTGCCAAATTTAGAGAAACGGTAGAAAATGTATTAGGTAATCCCATATCTTTACCTGAACCATTGGCAAAAGTGTCGGCAGAGAAGAGTTTGGCAGAGCCTTTAGAGAATGATTACCAAGCGCTTAAACAAGCGTTGTTTGCCAAATTAGGCTAAGTTGAATTCTGTGTTTTGTACTATGGCGAACGGGTAATGAAGGTGAGCTGGAAAGAGGTTTTGTCTGGAGAAAAAACCTTACCTTACTTTACGGATTTGATGACGTTTGTTCACGAAGAGCGTACCGCAGGGAAAATAATTTATCCTGCGCAACACAATGTGTTTAATGCATTAAAGCTCACTCCTCTTGATCAGGTAAAGGTAGTTATTCTTGGCCAAGACCCTTACCACGGACCTAATCAAGCGCACGGATTATGTTTTTCAGTGCTACGAGGCGTGCAAACACCGCCATCGCTACTGAATATATTTAAAGAATTGGTTGACGATCAATCCGACTTTACCCTTCCTCAACATGGCGATTTAAGCTCATGGGCAGAGCAGGGTGTATTATTACTCAATACAGTCTTAACGGTTGAGCAGGGCCGTGCTCATTCCCACGCAAACAGAGGCTGGGAAACGTTCACCGACAAAGTCATCGATGCCGTCAACGAACATACCAACGGTACTGTCTTTTTGTTGTGGGGTAGCCATGCACAAAAAAAGCAGCAGCGTTTGGATAAACACCGACATTATATTTTAAGCTCACCGCACCCATCGCCTTTATCTGCTTACAGAGGCTTTTTTGGATGTGGGCACTTTAGCAAAGCAAACGAATTGTTAAGCGCACAGCAAAAAGCGCCTATCAATTGGTGTTTACCCGAATAAACAAAAAAGGCCGCATTAACAATGCGGCCTTTCGTTTATCTTTCTAAGTAGTCTAACTCATAATCGAAATCCATATCGAATTCAGCCAGTTCTTTTTGCAGCTGGAAGCGATCTTTGATTGCTTCTATTTCACGCCACTTTCTTTTTTTGCTTTTGGTTTTAACAGGACGAGTTTCAATATCTAATGTTGCGAAAAGATCGGAATTATCCACGTAGATCTCCTTGTTGATACTACTATCACCATGTAGTGAATTAAGGTTTTTAATTCACAATTACTTATTTAGCACATGCAGATTAAAAATAAAACACAAAAATTTACTTTTAATTAACAATTTGTGACAACTAAATGAAGCTTTTATTTCGACAGGGTGACATCAACAAAGCGTTTTACAGTAAACCCCACACTCTAAGCGTTGGGGTTTGCTTGCTGAAATTGCTTGATCAGTGCTGCAGTGGAAGAATCAAACTCGGTTACGGGTATGTTCCCATTCAAACCATCTAACACTCTGTTACCTAGCACTTTACCTAATTCTACGCCCCATTGGTCGAAAGAATTAAGGCCCCAAACCACACCCTGTACGAAAACCTTATGTTCATACATAGCAATTAGTGAGCCTAAAGTTTTGGGTGTTAAAGAATTGAAGCAAAGTGTATTGCTCGGTTTATTGCCGGGCATGGTTTTATGCTGCGCAAGTTGTGAGCGTTCGCTATCGCTTAAACCTTTTGTAGATAAATCGTCGTAACATTCTTCATACGTTTTTCCCTGCATTAGTGCTTGGGCTTGTCCAAAACAATTTGATGCAAGCATAGTGTGGTGCTGGTTTGAGCTGCCTAATGCTGTCAAAGGGAAAATAAAGTCAATAGGCATGCAGCCTGCACCTTGATGGATCAATTGATGAAAACTGTGCTGACCATTTGTACCTTCACTGCCCCAAATTATTGGACCTGTTGGATAGTCGATGGGTTCTCCTTGCACGTTCACTTGCTTCCCATTGCTTTCCATATCAAGTTGTTGAACATAAGCAGGTAAGCCGCGTAAATAATGATAATAGGGAAGTAAAACCTGAGATTGCGCATCAAAGAAATGGCGATACCAAAGCCCCAGCGCTGCTAGAAGCATGGGTAGGTTGCTTTGAATGGGAGCTTCGACAAAGTGCTTGTCCATTTCGTATGCACCATCAAGAAGCGCATCGAAGTGCTCAAAACCTAGCGCAAGCGCTATCGGCAAGCCTATTGCTGACCACAAAGAATAGCGTCCGCCGACCCAATCCCACATAGGAAATATGTTATTTTCTGCAATACCAAATTCTACCGCAGCGTTTACATTCGACGATATCGCAATAAAGTGAGTCGCTACGTCTGGTTGAGAGCCACCTTCATTGATAAACCATTGCTTGGCAGATAGGGTATTTTGTAATGTTTCCTGAGTACTAAACGACTTAGAAGACATAACGATTAATGTTTCTTCATGGTTTAGCGTGGCTAGCACATCGTTAATGTGGCACCCGTCTACATTCGCAACAAAATGAACGGTTAATTCATCGCTCTGATAAGGTTTAAGTGCCTCAGTCATGATTTTGGGGCCTAGAAACGAACCACCAATACCAATGGCCACGACATCGCTAATTTTTTTTCCGCTGTAACCCGTGTATGCACCTGAATGTACGTCGTCGACAAACACTTTCATTTTCGCCAAGGTTTGGCGAATTTCAGGCATGACATCGGTTCCGTTCACTGTTACTGAACCCGAGCCTTTGTTTCTTAGTGCAGTGTGTAAAACTGCTCGGCCTTCCGTCGTATTTAACTCTTGGCCAGCGAACATTGCATCTCGTTGCTCACAAACATTACAGCTTTCAAGTAACTCGCAAAGCATATTGATTGCATCGTCGTCAATAATGTTTTTTGCATAGTCGAGATCGATTCCTGACGCTGAGACACGGTATCTGTGGGCTCGCGTAGGATCAGAAGCAAACATATCACGCATGTGTGATTGTTGTAGTGATGCCGCTTTTTCGCTAAGGGAGCGCCATACAGGAAGTTCGGTCAGCATTAGAGTAGTTCCTTCAATTGTGCTTCTAACTTGCCCTGATCAATGGCAAAGTTTCGAATACCCTCTGCTAGCTTTTCAGTGGCCATGGCATCTTCATTCATTTCCCAGCGAAACGCAGCTTCCGTTAAACTATCTGAAGGATCACTCTGTTTGCCAGAATCAATTAATTGAGTTTCTAGCGGTTCATTGAGATTAGCGAGTTCTTCCAACAACTGAGGGCTAATGGTTAAGCGGTCACAGCCAGCTAATGCTTGAATTTCGCCGATGTTTCGAAAACTGGCACCCATTACAACTGTTTTATAGCCATACGCTTTGTAATAATTGTAGATTTTGGTTACAGAGACCACACCGGGATCGTCTAATGCAGGATAGCTTTCTTTCCCAGTTTTCGCTTTGTACCAGTCTAGGATGCGGCCCACAAAAGGAGAAATTAAGAAAACGCCTGCCTCTGCACAAGCGCGTGCTTGAGCGAAGCTAAACAACAAGGTGAGGTTGCAATTTATTCCTTCTTTTTCCAACTGTTCAGCAGCTTTTATGCCTTCCCATGTAGACGCGATTTTGATTAAAATTTTTGACTTATCAATGCCCGCGTCTTGGTATAGCTGAATGAGACGATGCGCTTTTTCTATCGTAGCTTGAGTGTTATAAGACAATCGTGCATCGACCTCAGTTGATATACGACCGGGTATAATTGCACTTATTTCTTTACCAATTAGAACGGCAAGCATATCGCTGGCATCTTCAATTTGCTGCTCGGTACGGCTCGATTGTTCTTTTGCCCATGCAATGGATTGTTCGATTAATGTTTTGTACTGGGGTAATGCCGCCGCTTTTAACAAAAGGGAGGGATTGGTTGTTGCATCGACAGGAGAATACTTCTTAATCGCTTCAATATCTCCGGTGTCGGCTACCACGGTAGTGACTTGTTTAAGTGCATCTAGTTGGTGCGTCATATAAACCTCTGCATGTTTATTTTTTAAATTATTTATTCATTATAAACATCGATTTTCACAAGTGACACCGTTAAAGCAACTTTAAAATGAGAATGGAGCCATGAATCAAGTAGGAAAGGCGAGGCAAGCCCATACTTTTTAAACCTTAGTGTAGGCTTAATGAAGTCCGCCTAATTCGCTTTCACGCATATTCAAAAAGTATGGGCTCGCCTTAGTTTGTAGATTAATGTTTGGTTATGAAGAAAAGTAAGCGCTTAAATCGTCGCTTCCCCCAATATGCTTGCCTCCAATAAATACTTGAGGCACTGTCTCTCTACCAGAGACTGCTCGCAATGCAGTGAGATTGGTGTCTTTGCCTACAATGATTTCTTCATATTGATAGCCTTTTTCGCTCAGCAATGCTTTTGCTTTTAAGCAGAAAGGGCAGGCAGGTTTAGTGAACAATACTACAGATTCACCTTTGCTTGCTTCTGGATTAATGTAGTTTAACATTGTATCTGCGTCAGACACTTCAAAGGGGTCGCCTGGCTTTTGTGGTTCAATAAACATTTTATCAATGATGCCGTCTTTCACCAGCATAGAATAGCGCCATGATCGATTGCCGAATCCAAGATCTTGCTTGCCCACAAGCATGCCCATGCCCTCAGTAAATTCGCCGTTGCCGTCAGGTATCATAGTAATATTTTCGGCTTCTTGATCGGCGACCCATGCATTCATAACAAAAGTGTCGTTTACCGATACGCAAAGGATCTCATCAACGCCATTCGCTTTAAATACAGAAGCAAGTTCATTATAGCGTGGCAAATGAGTTGAGCTGCATGTGGGTGTGTAGGCACCGGGCAATGAAAATACAACCACGGTTTTGCCTTTAAATAATGACTCTGTTGTTACATCTGTCCATTCGTCGTTTTTACGCGTGCGAAAGGTAACGTTAGGAATGGGCTGCGATTCGCGATTTTCTAACATAATCTAAATCCTTCAATAATAAGTAATTTGAAACGTCAATTGTGAGTAGAGCAAGACAACATACTGTAAATATAAAGCAATACATCGAGTAGCGATAATCAAGCTTGTTAATCCTTTCAATTTATAAAATAGATTGAACCTTCTACCTTGGTTCTGGCCTCATAAAACAGGCCATTTTTTTCACATTATCTTTTTCACATTATTACGATAGCCTTTGGTTTCGTATTATAGGTATTTTTTGAGCAGATGTTATACTGCGACACAAAGCCACTTAAATGAAACTGATATGATCCTTGTAGTGTCACCGGCAAAAAATTTAGATATTGAATCATCTGTGCCTACTTCTGAGTTTTCTCAACCGAGATTGCTTGATGAAGCAAAGCAATTGGCAAAGCATTGTAAAAAGCTTTCTCCGGCTGATTTGAGCAGTTTGATGTCTATCAGCGATAAATTAGGACTATTAAATGCAGAGCGATTCAATTCGTTCTCAACGCCGTTCACCCTTGAAAATGCTCGTCAAGCTATGTTCATGTTCAATGGCGATGTCTATACCGGTTTAGATGCTTACTCTATGACAGAGGATGATATTCGCTTTGCTCAAACACATTTGTGTATCTTATCTGGTTTATACGGTGTGTTGCGTCCCTTAGATTTAATGCAGGCGTATCGCTTGGAAATGGGCACGAAATTGGAGACGGATGCAGGTAAAAATTTGTATGCGTTTTGGGGAAATAAAATCGCAAATATGCTGAATGAAAGTTTGCGAGACACGGGTTCTGATGTGCTTATTAATCTTGCATCTAATGAATACTTCAAAGCCGTGGATAAAAAATCGCTCAATGCTAAGGTTGTTACCCCAATATTTAAAGACTGCAAAAACGGGACCTATAAAATTATCAGTTTTTATGCAAAAAAAGCGAGGGGCTTGATGGCGCGTTATATCATTGAAAATAAGATAAGCGATGTTAAACACATCACTCATTTTGATACCGCTGGATATTATTACGACGCATCAACAAGCTCTGAAGACGCACCTGTTTTTCTTCGTGATGAGCTTTAATTAAGTGCTTTAATCGACCGCCATAACTTGCTGGAATTGCAAGCGCTGTTTAGTGTTTCCCTGTTGTATTTCAACATTAAAGCGCAGGGTTTCTTTATCGCGAAAGGGAATTACGGCTAGATAATAAATAGACTTACCTTCCTGTACTCGCCTGAATGACAAAGAGCGACTGTTGCCTAACAGGTTTGTCGCCTCTCCGCGCATCGCCACCAACTGCGCTTTTTGCGTATTGCTGTCTAACACGGAAATATTAACCAAAGCATTGTATTTGCTTCTTATAATCCCATTTGCCTTGGCAATGTCTGGGGTCAGGAATGTGGTATTGACTGCGATGTAATGCACGTCCCATTCTCCCAGTACCTGTTTTTGCTCAGCATGGGCTATGTTTGTGGTGAAAAGACACAAACATAAAAATAGATATAAAAATAAAAGTATAGATGTTTTATTCATAGGCTTAAAAATAGCTTAAAAAAGGAAACAAATCTTTCAATAAAAATTGCACAAACTGCACCGCAATAATGATTACTAACACAGACAAGTCCAAACCACCCAAAGGAGGAATAAGCCGTCTTACTGGCGCCATCAGCGGTTCCGTCAACTGCCCTAAAACATACTCTATCGGTGACTGACCTTGGCTGACCCAACTTAAAATCGCGCGCAAAATAAGCATCCAAAATAATAAATTCAGTGCTTCTTTCAATAAGTTTGCTGATGCGGTGACGATCAAGGTGATAAGGTTCGGTATTTCCGATATAAACAATGAACTAATCACAACAATTTGAAGCATCGACACGGCAAATGCCAGTAAAACCGTAGCGGTGTCTACCTTACCTACCGAGGGTAAAATACGTCGCAGTGGCGCTAGTATGGGGTGCGTTGCCTTAACGATAAATTGACTAAACGGATTATAAAAATCGGCGCGAGCCAATTGTAGCCATAAACGCAGCAACACCACCATCAGATATAAACCAAATAAGGTGTTGATTAAATTGAACATCGCAGTCATTACCTAAACTCTCTGTATAAAACGTTATTAATTAGAACTCGCGTTCCATTTCTTGGGCTCTTGCCACCGCAGCTTGCATCGATTTACTTACGATGTCGCTTAATTGATTCTCTATAAACGTGTTGATTGCCGCTGCCGTTGTGCCACCTTTAGATGTAACTTGGGCTCTAAGGTCTGCTAATTCAAGTTCGTCGTTATGGCACACCATTTCAGCTGCCCCCAACATGGCTTGCTGCACCATTTTCCTAGCGCTTTGCTTTTCAAATCCCATTGCTTCACATTCTTCCTGCATAGCCTGTAAAAATAAGAAAAAATAAGCCGGACTACTTCCTGCTGCTGCAATCACTCCATTGATGTCGGACTCTTTACTCACCCAAACCGTGTCGCCCACTGCATTCATCATCTCTTCTACAAACTGCTTGTCGCTATCTTGTATGTCATCGCCGGCATATAAGCCTGACATGCCCTCGCCAATCAAGCTAGGTGTATTGGGCATAACGCGTACAAGCGGTGCATTGTTACCGAGCATTTGTTGCAAACGTGCGACGGTAATACCTGCGGCAATCGAGACAAACAGGGTATTTTTATGTTTTCCAAATTGACTCAGATCCGCGCACATTGCTTCCATTAACTGTGGTTTTACTGCGAGTACTACAACTTCACCAAAATCGACGCCTTCGTCATTACTTAAAGATGTTTTAATGCCAAAATTGAGTTTTAGCGAATCCAAGGCACCTTGCGAGCGGTTACAAGCCATAATTTTTGAAGCAGGATACCCAGATTGAATCAGGCCTGAAATAATACTGCGAGACATGTTGCCTGCACCGATAAATGTCAGCGTTTTGTGCTCCATTCATACTCCCTAAAAACCGTTGTTTATCTTGAACCGAAAATAGCAGTACCAAGCCGAACCATGGTTGAACCGTGTTCAATGGCCAGCTGCATATCTTTGCTCATACCTAGCGATAGGGTATCAAATTCCGGATGCCCTGTGTGGTATTCACAAAATAAGTCGTACATTTTTTTAAATGAACGTGTTTGCTCGTTTGGCAATGCAGACGCTGACGGAATTGCCATTAAGCCTTTTAAGGTTAAATGTTCTAGGTCTCTTACGTTTTCAATTAATTCAGCCAGCTGCGCTACGCGAACGCCAGATTTAGATTCTTCTTCGTCAATGTTCACTTGAATACACACATTTAAATTCGGTAAATGTGGAGGGCGCTGTTCATTAAGCCGGCGTGCAATTTTTAATCTATCAATACTTTGTACCCAATCAAAATGGCAGGCCACGTCTTTGGTTTTATTTGATTGGATTGGGCCAATCATATGCCATTCAATGTCAGAAAAGTCAGACATTTGAAGCACTTTATCCACCCCTTCTTGAACGTAGTTTTCGCCAAACTTACGTTGCCCCACTTCATACGCTTGAGTAATTTCTGATACCGATTTGGTTTTACTTACAGCTAATAATTGCACAGAATGCAGTTGTCTGTTAGCGAGCGTAGTGGCGAGTTCGATAGCGCGCGTAGCGCTTTGTAATCTATCTGCTATTGTTTGCATAGAACCCTTAATTTTGGAGAAATGCCCGTGGATATTACCGAACTTTTAGCCTTCAGTGTCAAAAACAATGCATCTGACTTGCACTTGTCTGCTGGATTGCCTCCGGTTATTCGCGTTGATGGTGAAATGCGTCGTTTGAATGTGCCTGCGCTCGACCATAAACAAGTTCATTCACTCGTGTACGAGATAATGAACGACTCACAAAGAAAGGAATACGAAGAAAATTTAGAAACCGATTTTTCGTTTGAAGTAAAAGACCTCGCGCGTTTTCGAGTGAATGCCTTTATTCAAAACCGAGGCGCCGCTGCGGTGTTGCGAACCATACCCAGCAAAGTGCTGACTCTTGACGATTTGGGTGCACCTGACATATTCAAACAAATTATTAATCAGCCAACGGGTATTGTATTAGTTACGGGGGCAACAGGATCAGGTAAAAGTACCACCTTAGCAGCCATGATCGACCATATTAACACCCATAAGCGCGAGCATATTCTTACCATTGAAGACCCGATTGAATTTGTTCATAACAATAAATTATGCGTGATCAATCAACGAGAAGTGCATCGCGATACGCTTAGCTTTAATAATGCCTTACGTTCTGCGCTACGTGAAGACCCTGACGTAGTGCTAGTAGGAGAATTACGCGATTTGGAAACCATACGCCTTGCTATCTCAGCAGCTGAAACTGGGCATTTAGTGTTTGGCACCTTGCACACCAATTCTGCGCCAAAAACCATAGACAGGATCATCGATGTCTTCCCGGCTGCTGAAAAAGCCATGATCCGCTCTATGTTGTCTGAATCGTTACGCGCGGTTATTTCACAAACCTTGCTAAAAAAAGTGGGGGGTGGTCGCGTGGCCGCTCACGAGATCATGGTGGGCATACCCGCTATCAGAAATTTGATCCGCGAAGACAAAGTGCCACAAATGTATTCGGTGATTCAAACCGGTCAAGCTCACGGTATGCAAACCATGGATCAGTGCTTACAGCGTTTAGTTGGGATGGGTGTGATTTCGCAACAAGACGCCGCGGCAAAGAGTGTGAATAAACAGTCTATGGGTTTGTAAGGAGCGAGGTATGAAGTTAACCGACTGCTTGAACCAGATGGTTTCCCGTGGGGCCTCTGATTTATTTGTTACTGCCAATTATCCAGTCAGCGCTAAAATTGATGGAAAAATTACACCTTTCGATGACCAAGCTCTTACTGTGGACGAGGCTTTGACCTTGGTTCATGAAGCGATGACAGAAAAACAGATTGATGAGTTCCATTCAACACGCGAATGTAACTTCGCGATTGCGATTGAAAACGTCGGACGCTTTCGCTGTAGTGCGTTTTGGCAACGCGATCAAGCCGGCATGGTGGTGCGCAGAATTGTCACCCAAATTCCAAAGGCAGAAGACCTCGGCCTTCCCAAGGTGCTCAGTGACATCATTATGGCAAAAAGAGGCTTGGTGTTATTTGTAGGCGGTACGGGTACAGGTAAATCTACGTCTTTGGCAGCCTTGATTGGGCATCGCAATGCTCATTCTCATGGTCACATTTTAACCATTGAAGATCCGATTGAGTTTGTTCACGAGCACAATCAGTGCGTGGTCACGCAAAGAGAAGTCGGGCTAGATACGCAAACCTTTGACGATGCCTTGAAAAGTTCGTTACGACAGGCTCCCGATGTAATCTTAATTGGCGAGATCCGCTCTATGGAAACCATGGAATATGCTATGTCGTTTGCAGATACAGGACACTTATGTGTAGCAACCCTGCACGCAAATAATGCGAATCAGGCCATTGAACGAATCATGCATTTGGCACCCAAAGACTTACACGACAAATTACGGTTTGATTTAAGTCTAAACATTCGCGCGATTGTCGCACAGCAGCTTATTCCTACTGTTGATGGCAAAGGTAGGGTGGCGGCGATTGAAGTTTTACTCAATTCTCCCCTTATCAGTGACATGATCCGGCGAAATGATATGGGCGGTTTAAAAGAGGCCATGAAAAAAGGTAAAGAAATGGGAATGCAAACCTTTGATATGGCGCTCTATGAACTGTATACCGCAGGTAGAATTGATTTAAAACAAGCACTTCATCATGCAGATTCTCCCAATGATTTGCGTTTAATGGTTAAGTTAGATTCTAAAGAAGGTGGTAGCTTGGGCACGCTTTCCAATGTTTCGATAGATATGGACTGAGCAAATGAAAAAATTATTTGTGAGTGAGGATTGGTTTTCTATTATGCAGGTTACACAGCTGTTGGATGCGAATAGAATTCCATTCTTGGTAAAAAATGAATTTGCCTCAGGTGCCGTGGGTGAAATTCCTCCCTTAGATGCATTACCAGAAGTGTGGCTTTTGGAAGATGACTGGTATGCTAGAGCCAATGCCTTGATTGACGATTTACGGCATTTGCCAACGGAGGGTGATTCGTGGATATGCGCCAGTTGTGAGGAAGAGAATGACGGGAACTTTAAACTTTGCTGGCAGTGCGGTGCCGTGAAATGTGAGCGAGAAAAGGAAGTGGAAAATAGCTAAGTGCTTACACTTCGTTTTTTCACAACCTAGATTCGGCCCAGCTTTGAAAAATCACACAGGCCGAGACGCTGTCTATTTTTCCTTTAGTCAGTTTTTTATAGCCACCTAGCTCAAACAGTGTGGCTTTCGCATCGACGGTTGAAAGTCGTTCATCATACAGTTCAACCTGAATCTTGAACCGACCATGCAGCCGATTAGCGAATTTCTTTACTCGAGATGTTATTTCCTGCTCGCTGCCGTCCATATTTAGCGGGAGTCCTACCACTACCGTTTGAGGTTGCCATTCATTGTAGAGTGTTTGAATGAGTGCCCAGTTTGGAATGCCATCATTGGCTTTCAGTGCAGCTAAAGGTGTAGCAGTTTGAGTGATGGTTTGACCCACAGCCACACCAATACTTTTTGTACCAAAATCAAAACATAAGACCGTTTGATTGTTTTTAGGCATTATTTTTCGGCATTAATATTAGGCATTCCCAGTGCCAGGTGCCAACTGCCAAACATCCACGCCTAGTTTGTTGACAGCTGCTTGCCAACGTTGATGAATGGGTATTTCAAACAGTATATCTGTGTCTGCCTCTACGGTTAACCATGCGTTATCTTGCAATTCTTGTTCTAGCTGTCCCGCTGTCCAGCCTGCATAGCCCAAGGTGACTAGCGACCTTTTGGGGCCGTGGTGGTTGCCTAGCACACCAAGAATATCTTTTGATGTCGTGACCATTATATCATCGCTTAGTAATATACTAGATGACCAACCAGACTGTGGACTATGAAGTATAAAGCCGCGCTCTTGGCTCACAGGGCCGCCTGAAAGTATGATTTGCTCAGCTTTGTCATTTTCAACCTGCGCTTCTTTGTCTGCTTGTTCTAGTAGCTCCTTTAAGGTCATTTTTAAAGGGCTATTGATTACCAAGCCCATCGCTCCATCAGCGTTATGCTCACAAATATACATTAATGAACGCTCAAAATAAGGGTCGTCTAATGTAGGCATAGCAATTAAAAAATGATTTTGTAAGCTACTGAGTTGAGTCATCTACGCTCCTCTTGCAAAGTGCGGTAGTTTGTTTTCTATTGCATTAAACAACTTGCTTAACACGCCTGAATTATACACGGCTTCAATCTCACGCACACAGGTCGGGCTAGTAATGTTGATCTCTGTCACTTTGTCACCGATGACATCTAATCCACAAAATAAGATCCCTTTTTCTACCAAAACAGGTGCGATTTTTTCGGCTAAAGCAATATCTGATGGCGCTAAAGGCTGCGGTCGTCCCGTTCCTCCTGCGGCCAAGTTGCCACGGGTTTCTCCTGCCGAAGGCAGCCTAGCCAGTGCGTAAGGCATAACCTCGCCATTCACAATATGAATACGTTTATCTCCTTCGCTTATCTCAGGCATGAATTTTTGCACCATCATGTGTGTGCTGCCTTGAGCCGTGAGGGTTTCGATGACGACTCCTAAGTTACTGCCTGATTCGTCTATTTTAAATATCGACGCACCGCCCATACCATCGAGAGGTTTGCAAATAACTGTGCCATGGGTTTTATGAAAGGCTCTTACTAAACCTGCATTTCTGGTCACCAATGTAGGGGGAATTAAAGAGGGGAAATAAGAAGTAAATAGTTTCTCGTTAAAATCGCGTAAAGCTTGTGGGTCGTTAACGATTAATGCCCCCTCTTTTTGAGCAAGAGACAACATATGGGTTGCATAAATAAACTCACTGTCTACAGGAGGGTCTTTACGCATAAATAGCACGTCTATATCACCTAACGGCTTCGATATTTGTTCAGAGGTGAAAGTGAAAAACTCATGGGACTCATTGGCTGCCCTATCGGTGACACTAAGCGTTCGGGTAAGCACCATGGCTTTACCTTGGTCGATAAACATATCGCCCATTTCAATGTAATAAATCGTTGCCCCACGGGCCTGAGCCTCTAACATAATTGCAAAAGACGTATCTTTATAAGGCGTGATATTTTGTATGGGGTCCATCACCACACCAATTGAATAACTCATACTGGTAAACTCTTTGTGTTTATATAATCTTAATGGGGTAATAAATGCTCAATTCAAGCTTGTTAGCATTACATCAAATCCCCAACTTTATGCTGTAATACCGCAAGCGCGGCAATGGCAGCCGTCTCTGTGCGCAACACACGAGGACCAAACCTGACGTCTTTATACCCTGACTCAACTAACTGATGCACTTCACCATCACTTAGCCCCCCTTCTGGTCCCACTAGCAATCGATAGCCGTATTGTGACGGAGCAGCAACATCGCCAAGCCCACGTTTTGAAGAAGGGGAAAGAATTAAACGAAGGTCTTTTGTCGAATCCGCGGCAAACTGTTTTAATGGTGTGGGCGGACGGAGTAAAGGTAGCGTATTTCTCCCCGATTGTTCACAGGCGCCGATGATGACTTTTTGCCATTGTGACATTTTCTTTTGCCATCGTATTTCATCTAATTTTACATTACAGCGTTCGGTAATAATTGGCGTAATAACGGTTACACCTAATTCCGTGGCTTTTTGTAACACCCATTCCATTCTATCGCCTTTAGACACTCCTTGGGCTAAGTGAATGTGTGTTGGGGATTGAGGGTCGATATGCAACTCGGTCATGACCACTGCTTGCACTTGGCGCTTATGTACCTCGGTCAATTCGCATACAAACTCTTTGCCTGAGCCGTCAAATAATACTATACCGGTTCCAATTTTTAATCTGAGCACATTGCCGCAATGGTTGGCTGCGTCTTGGCTTAGCGTAACAATTTGATCAACAGATAAAAGGGCAGAGTGAAAAAAACGACTGATGCGCATACATAAATTTACATTGGCGTTACATGGCAGGTAGTGTACCCTTGTGCGGGCAAGATATAAACGCAAATCCTGACAAAATAAAAAAAGGAATCTACTGTGGACTTTACTTCAGAAGACATACAAAACCTCATTGAAACCTATGCCATTCCATGGGCAATCAATATCGCTTTCGCGATTCTGATATTTGTGGCAGGCCGCATTATTGTTGGCTTGCTTATTTCTATGTTTACGTCTTTGATGGGCAAATCAAAGTACGACCCCATGCTGGTCAACTTTTTAGGCTCTATTCTTCGTGCAATACTGATGTTGGTCGTTATTGTTGCTTCGTTGAATCAGCTAAGTGTTGATACTACATCATTAGTCGCAATTTTGGGTGCCGCAGGTTTAGCCATTGGTCTTTCATTGCAAGATTCGTTAAAGAATTTTGCTGCTGGTGTCATGCTACTTGTCTTTAAACCGATTCGTGCCGGTGATTACGTAGAAGCAGGTGGAACAGCAGGTGTTGTTAAGCATATTGGTATTTTCACCACCACGATGAACACACCAGATAATAAAGAAGTGATCGTACCTAATGGCGCCATTTATGGCGGGAATATTGTTAATTATTCCATGCAGCCAACGCGTCGAGTTGATATGGTGTTTGGCATTGGCTATGGCGATGATTTGCTAAAGGCAAAAAATCTGCTTACTGAAATGGTTAAAGAAGATGAGCGTATCTTAGCTGAGCCTGCACCTACCGTTGCGGTATCTGAGCTGGGCGACAGTAGCGTAAATTTTGTTGTTAGGCCATGGGCGAAAACGGAAGACTTTTGGGGCGTGAAATTTGATTTTACAGAAAAGGTTAAATTGCGTTTTGATCAAGAAGGTATTTCTATTCCGTTCCCTCAAATGGATGTACATATTCATAAAGATGAGCAAGGTGAAGAAAAAGAAGCTGAATAAGCGCTCTGATTTACATTGCAAAAAGCCCCTGATTTAAGGGGCTTTTTCATTCAGTTAAAATGTGTTACCCGCAATCTGGTCTATTTCTACTCGCGTTGTAATCATCCATTGCTTGAGGCATGTTTGCTCGAAGTTGGTTGATACGCGTGCCCTCTGATGGGTGCGTAGACAACAGTTCAGGTGGCTTGTTGCCACTTGCCGCCGCTGCCATATTTTCCCATAACGAGATAGATTCTCTAGGATCAAAGCCCGCTTTTGCCATTAACACTAAACCAATTAAATCGGATTCAGATTCGTGCGCTCGACTAAACGGCAATTGTACGCCAACTTGCAATCCTAAACCTATAGCAGACATGATGGCGTCATTATTGGGTACTTGATTGGCATTTAAAATTGAGTTCACTGTTTGTGAACCTACATTAATAAGCTGACTTTGAGACATGCGTTCATTACTATGCTGAGCAATAACGTGACCTATTTCATGCCCAATGACAGCGGCTAATTGAGATTGGTTCCTAGCAACTTTCAATAAACCTGTATAAACGCCAATTTTGCCTCCCGGTAGTGCGAAGGCATTAATTTGATCATCATCAAATACGACTACTTCCCACTCACCTCCGAACGCAGATTCAGGTACATAAGGTAAAATTGCGTTAGTAATACAAACAACATAACTATTCTGAACGGTCTTATTTGACACCTTTAAATCGTTTTTAATTGCCGCAAAAGCTTGTTCGCCCATGTCATTCAATTGACCTTCCGAAAAGAGCAAAAACTGATTTCTTCCGGTAGGCGACGTAGCGCAAGCACTCAACACACAGGCCGTCGCAGCCCAAACGCTTACTTTTTTTAAAAATCTTTTATATTTATAACCTTTCGTGAACATAAAATTTCCTAAAGCTAAAATTAATCAACCTTTTGTCAGTTTAACAATTTTGTCATGCTTATGTCGTAACTTGTTGCTTTGTTATGCCATATCGCGTAAACGAGCCAAGTTCGTTTTAGAATATGACATGCTTCATCCAACGTTAATTTCGAAGTGAAGGTAAAGTAAAAAATGACAGGTAAAAATAAATTTAAAGGTGCGTTTCTCGCGCTGTTAGTTGCATCAACCTTAGCTGGCTGTGGGTTGGATGGTGACGATGGTGAACAAGGTGCAACTGGGCAAGATGGACCTCAGGGGCAGCCTGGTTTACCCGGTGCCGATGGGGCAGATGGGCAAAACGGGAACGACGCGTCTTTGGGTTTATCCATGGCGGTGATTGGTCGAGCTGTGTTAAGTAATGAGGGCGCAGCTGAAATTGTGCAATACCATGGCGCAACGCAAACCGTTTATGCAACCAATGGCGACAATAACACGATTCAGCTTATCCCTATTGGTGGCTTAACAAGCGACACATTATCAGATCCAATTACAGCCAATACCTTAGGTTTTGCCACCGTCACTTTACCTAGTGACGTTGAAGGCACAGCGATTGGCGATATTACTAGCATTGCCGTATCGGGTGATCTTTTAGCTGCAGCGGTAACGGGTGAAAGCGATCAGGACAACGGATTTATTTTATTTTTTAACGGTGTGAATAGCCAAGCTCCAGTGTTTCTAGATGCAGTGGAAGTGGGTGCTTTACCCGATATGGTAACCTTTACGCCCGATGGCTCGCGAGTACTGGCAGCACTTGAAGGTGAGCCAAGCGATGACTACACCATCGACCCACTTGGCGGTATTGCAGTCATTGATATCTTAGCCAATGGCCAACCGGAAGAATCTGGCGATATCGTGACCTTTGAAGCGTTCAATGGGCGACAAGCCGAGCTTGAAGCGATGGGTATGCATTTCCCTAATCCTAGTGGCCGTACTATTAACGGCGTCGCTATCAATACTACTGTTGCACAGGACTTAGAGCCTGAATACATTACTACCACTAACGCAACCGCTTATGTTTCTTTGCAAGAAAACAATGGTATCGCGATATTAGACTTGGAAACCATGGAAGTAGACGTGGTGGGCCTAGGTTTTAAAGATTGGGCAGGGCTAGATATTGATGTGCAAGAAGATGGAAGCGTGAGTTTTGGTCAATACGAAGGCTTATTCGGTGTTTATCAACCAGACACCATCAGTCATTTTGAGTGGAACGGTGCGACCTTCTTAGTTACCGCTAACGAAGGCGATGCACGAGAGTATATTTTTGATGCGACGGATGAAGCATCTTGTTTGGCCGCTGGTGGCTTAGACTTTGACGACGGTGAATGCCTCGCTTATACCGATGAAGTGCAGATTGAAGATCTAGACGCTGAACCAGGGTCGCTATTCGAAGCCATATTAAACACAGGCGAAGCGGATGACCTTAGAGTGACGATGGAACTCGGTGATGCTGATGGTGATGGCGAGTACGACACCGCGTTCACTTATGGTGCGCGTTCATTTACGATTTGGGATCAGAACGGCTTACCTGTGTATGATTCAGGTGATGATTTTGAGCGTATTACCGCTTCTATTTTTGGCGATCAGTTCAACAACAATGACGATGAAAATGAAGGCGATTCACGTTCAGAAAACAAAGGCCCAGAGCCAGAAGCGATAACTGTTGGAACCATTGGCAGCCGCACTTACGCCTTTGTCGGTCTTGAGCGTATGGGCGGTATTATGGTTTACGACGTGACCAATCCTTTTGGCGTATTTTTCGTCGAATATGTAAATAACCGCGATGTTACCGAAGGCTTAGATATTTCTTTAGCAGGTGATTTGGCACCCGAAAGCATTGTATTTGTTGATGCAGCAGACAGCCCAACTAGCGAACCTATTGTTATTGTAGGCTCTGAGGTAAGTGGTTCAGTGACCGTATTTGGCGTAACATTGAATTAATAGCAATACACGACTCAAAACACCCCTCCGCTCGTTCGGAGGGGTGTTCAATCACATCAAAGGAATGTCAGTGCTCAGTATAAGGAAAGTGTT
>CAYSDZ010000023.1:45968-49624 GCA_964429915.1 uncultured Alteromonas sp. | reverse complement strand
CAATTGCTTCCTTGGAATATCACATTAAACTAGTGCGGTTCTAACGACGCTCACGATTATAGCTCTTAACAGCGGCCCGAAAGTAGATCAATATTGTTGATATTCAAAAGGGAGGTAGTGTAACCAAAATCGGTTTTTATCAGTTTTGGACTAATCTTTATTGTGGTAGTATTTAGTCGGATTAAATCCTCATAGGCTTCTATTATGGCAATGGTAAAGAAAAGTATCACTGTAACAGATCAGCAAGAAAAGTGGATGCAAGCTCAGCTTGCTACAGGTAATTATGCCAGCGATAGTGAATTATTACGTGATTTGATTAGAAAAGAGCAAATGCGTATCAGTGATGTGGAAGTTATCCGACAAGAACTTATCAAGGCTGAACAGGGTGGTTTCAGTTCCCGTTCTCCTGAAGACGTTGTCAATGCTGTGATGGCTCGAAAGAAAGTGAATGGTGAAATATAAATTAAGCCAAGCTGCTGATCAGGATTTGGAGCAGCTATTTGAATACGGCATAGATAATTTTGGTCTATCTAGGGCCAAATCCTATGTAGATGGTTTGATCAACCAATTTCAAAATATTGCAGAAAACCCATTTCGTTATCAGGCAGTGGATCATATTCGTAGAGGCTACAGAAGAGGCGTATATAGTAAACATTCGATTTACTATACAGTTTCCAAAGATTGTGTGGATGTAATGCGAATACTGAGAGCCGAAAACCCCAATACAGCTTTTGAGTGATAAATGTGTCTGACTCATTCTCAGATAGACTTAGCGAAATCGATTCTCGACTTCATCGACTAGCTGAAGAAAAAGAGATATTGCTTAATGAACGCAATAGTATTCTTGCTCAACAAGAACTTGAACTAGCTAGACACTTTAATCAACACCTACCACCTCAAGCTAAAGTTGATTTGTTTATCTCATATTTTAGAGGTAGGAATGACGTTTATCCATTTCGTTGGGAATCCCAAAATGGGCGAGCTGGCTATTCACCGGCGTGTTGGAACGAGTGGAAGCCTAAACTCTGCAATAAGCCTAAAGTTAGTTGTACTGAGTGTACAAATCAGAATTTCAAGCAGTATGATGGTCAGGCAATATTTGACCATCTTAAAGGCAATCAAACTATTGGGATTTATCCACTCCTAGAAGATAATACAACTTACATACTAGCCGCAGATTTCGACAAAGAAGATTGGTTTCGAGCAGTAAAAGCCGTGTCAGAAGCATGTGATTTATATCAAGTGCCCTATATTATTGAGCGTTCACGCAGCGGCAATGGTGGACATGTATGGATATTCTTTTCACAAGCTGTTGAAGCTGCTAAAGCAAGAAAACTGGGCAATGGTTTATTAGTTAAAGCTATGGAGCTTTATCCGGCTCTCTCGTTCACTTGCTTTGATCGTTTATTCCCCAATCAAGATGTTGTTCCCGAGGGTGGCTTTGGCAATTTGATAGCACTCCCTCTTCAATTAATGCCAAGAAAACAAGGCAACAGTGTTTTTATGGACTTGTCTGGAATACCTTCCACAGATCAGTGGGCCAAGCTTGCATCTACTAAGAAAATGAATATTACGGCACTTGACAGTTTGTTGGAGCAAATAACACTATTCGATGAAAAAAATAACGTCGATTTGACTGATACTCCATGGAAGAAGTTGTCCAACATAGAAAACGATCTTATTGCTAATTGCCCTGAAGAAATAACATTGGTTATTGCTGATCAACTTTACATTCCAATCAACAAAATTCCCAGCAAGCTAGCATCAAGAATTAAGCAATTAGCAGTATTCTCTAATCCTGATTTTTATAAACGACAGGGACTTCGACTTTCTACGATTGGTGTTCCTAGGTACATATGCGCTGCGCACATTGAAGGCAAATTTCTTATTCTTCCTCGTGGCTGTTTACTATCTTTGGAGGCCAAATTAATTGAACAGGAAATCAAGGTTATTCATGATGATAAGCGCTTTTTAGGTGACAAAATTTCTAAGGTTAAATTTATTGGTAAACTGAAGAGTCAGCAAAATAAGGCGGTTAATGCATTATTAGGTTCTTCTGTCGGAATACTTGAAGCATCCACTGGCTTTGGTAAAACTGTTACTGCTTTAGCACTTATTGCTAGACGTAAAGTGAATACCCTGATCTTGGTGCACAGTCGTCAACTAGCTGAGCAATGGTTAGCACGTATTAGTGTTTTCTTAAAAGGCGTTGAGGTTGGCTCATTGCTCGGCGGTAAAGAAAGGCTTTCATATCAGATTGATGTGGCAACATATCAAAGTTTAGTGAGTCGAAACGGTATGGACATCAAGCCATATATCGAAAAGTACGGCCAGATCATTGTTGATGAATGCCACCATTTACCTGCTTCAAATTACGAAAGTTTGATCAAATCGAGCCATGCAAAGTTCATCCATGGATTTACAGCAACACCTAAACGTCAAGATGGCTTAGAAAAGCTGATGATGTATCAACTTGGTGACATTGTTTATAAAGGAGCTAAGTCTGGCTCGACTCTTAATCAGCAAGTAGCTATCCATGAAACGGATACTACATTCCCTGAAGAATGGTTAGAATCTGATACTAGTCCGCATATTTCGAAAGTATATAAACACCTAGTTAACTGTGATGACAGAAATCTGCGAATAGTGGAAGATATTGTGACTTGTATCGATGATAAACGTGCAGTGATGGTTCTAACCGAAAGAAAAGAGCATATCCAAATATTATCTAATTTACTTATACAAAAAGGACTTTCAGTTGTAGAACTGCATGGTGGAATTTCTACAAAACAAAGGCGAGAACGAATTACTAACCTTGAAGAGAACAAAAACCTAGATAATGACAAGCAGGTCATACTTGCTACAGGTAAATATGTTGGTGAAGGTTTCGACTTACCTTACTTAGATACTTTGTTTATTACTCTACCTATTGCTTGGAAAGGTATTCTTGCTCAATACGCGGGACGAATTGGACGGGAATGGAGTAATAAAAGCTCGGTTCAAGTTTATGATTATCTTGACAGCTTCCCAACGCTTAGACGGATGTTTTCAAAGCGCGAAAAAGGATACAAAGCACTGGGTTATGAAATCACCTATCGTTAACAGTTAACTAGACATACCGATCACATTCTTTTTTAGTTCTAGGTATAGGGCGCTGAACGAATATAGTGGATTCGTCCATGTAGTTTTATTGCTTAACTGAGCTTTGTGAAGGGTAACTTAATTATTTTTGGTATGGTTTTACTTTTGTTAAGAGTACGCACCGTCGGCAGAACAACGGAACACTTATTTATCACACACAGTGCTTTTCTGAATGTATAAAAATTCAGACAATGTATTTAAAGATAGACAAGTTCGGGTTTGTCTATTTTTTGCGTTAGCACCTATCTTTAAACTTGTGTAGAGCTTAAAAAATCAAACGCATCGACAAAGTCATTGGGTATTTTTATCTTGCACTATTAGCTACCTTCAAACCTTGAGTAAATGTTCAGTTTAAACAATCGAGAGAGCACTCCTGATATCGCATTATGTAAGGGTCTTTATTAAATTTATGGGGCGGATTAATCGCATATTGTCTGGAAGCAACAAACCTGAAAGTAATAAGTCAAAATTAAATTTGACAGCTCATAATTGCGGCAATTGATAACACCAACCTA
>CAYSDZ010000023.1:6207-45868 GCA_964429915.1 uncultured Alteromonas sp. | reverse complement strand
AAGTCAAAATTAAATTTGACAGCTCATAATTGCGGCAATTGATAACACCAACCTACACGGCCAAATGAAATTACAAAAATTAGTATTGAGCTTAAATTTTTTCTTTGCTACGTTAGTTTGGTAAAGTTTATTACATGGAAGGAACACGAATGAAAGCAATGTTACTCTTTGTTTTATGTTTAATTGCGAATACTGCCCTCGCAAACGAGTATTCCGGCACCATATTCGACTGGGCCATGGCTCAGCTACCTGTCAAATTCCCCCAAACTCATGTCATCGGGAAAAATTTAGAAACAGAACTCAGCAGAGTGGGTTTCAAAAACGAAGATGATTATCTTAAATACATGAATGGTTCAAATGGCGAGGCAGTGGAAGTTACAAAGTTTATTAAAAAACACAATCCAGAACTATGGCAAGAAATGACAACCGAAATCCAAAAAAACAATAAGGTTTTATTGTCGGTGACGGTCGATGGAAGTGTCGCTGCCTGTAAACCTTGTTCGCTACAAGGCGATTTATTAGACGAAAAAAATTATTTTGGCATGACGCATTATAAATTAGTCATGTCTAGATAATACCCAACTACTTCAAAAACTTTAGAGGAAAAACTCATGGAAAAATTACTGAAAACCGGTATTGTTGGTCTTTTGTTGCCGCAGGCATGATAGCCACTCAAGCTTCAGCGGATACCGTAGTTTGTTTATGCGACTCAAGAGTGTGTGTGCGTTATCATCCAATAATTGACAAAAAGCTCTAATAAGTAAGGTAGATATTGGTATAAGTAGCACTCTCTTTACCTTTAATAACGTATAAAATATAGACATTGTGAAAATTCCAGCTAAAAAAAAGTCTTTTCTGGGTACAAAAAGTATTGCCCTATCATTATGCTTTTTTATTTCCATTTCCCTCGTCAGTGTCTTGTTTATATGGCCAAAAAAAAATTCAGACTCCGTAGGTTTTGTGGTAAGTGAGCATCAGTTCGGAGAGCAGATTCAAGGCTACGGGTTTTTAAGGCCATCTAATGAATTTAGTATCGTCCCAACAGTGCAAGGCGTTTTGGTTAGAAAATTTGTCAGGCCGGGTGATACTGTCAAAAAAAACGAGCCCCTGATGCAGATGCAAAACATTGAGATTCATCAAGCATTTGTTGCTGCTGAACTTGAAGTACTCTCTGCAAAAGCATTGGAAAAAGAAGCTATCAGTAAAATTTCACAGCAGATTCGACAACTCAAGAATGAGTATCAACTCACAAAAGCGAAACTGGAATTGGCTAACGCAAAGTTGAAAGCAAATAAAGAACTCTTTGCGAAGAAAATAATCTCTTATATTGATCTTCAGCAAATGACTATAGAGGCACGTCAGGCTGAGTTACAGTATAAAGCAAAAGAGGAAGAGCTCGATGATTTCATTTCATTGAAAGATGTGAAATTAGCTGTCGCAAAGGCAGAGCTGAATATAGCTGAAGCCAGTCTTTCTGTAGCCAGAAACAAATATGAATCACTTACAATTAAAGCGGGTAGTGATGGTGTTGTGCAAAGCCTCAATAGCGACCTACTGGTAGGGCATTTGGTAAATGCCGGAGTAGGGCTTGGAAGTATTGCAAGTACAACGGACCTTTTCGCCGAGTTGAAAGTAATGGCTAATTTCGCTTCGGTTTTAGAAGTAGGACAATGGGTTCAGTTGGACATCAAAGGAAAGATAGTCAATGGCAATATCAGTCACATAGAACCAAACGTTGTTGATAATCAAATCAAAATACTGGTAGATGTTGATCATTTACCGGATACCGCAAGACTTAATATTGAAGCAACAGGATTGATTGAAACGTCACAGCGTAAAGCGCTTTCAATTCAAAGACCAAATTTCATTGCTGGCGACGAAGAATTTCTTACAGTAGAACGTAAATTGTCAGACGGCTCTTATAAGGAACAGGTGGTGCGGTTAGGTGTTATCGATAAGGAAAAGATTGAAATTTTGGATGGCCTTAGATTGCATGACCAGATAAAGATAAAACGCCCCAGTCGCAACTGAATAATCAATGAGTGAATACATTTAAATGGAAGAAAAACGGCAATTGATAAAGGTAGAAAACCTGCAAAAAAGCTTTGGTCAAGGTGAACTACAAAAAACAATACTTAAGGGGATTTCTCTGAGCGTCTACAGTAAGGATTTTGTTGCAATTACTGGGAGTTCAGGTTCAGGAAAGTCTACTTTACTCTCAATATTGGGATTATTGGATGACTTTCAGGAAGGCGATTATTTCTTATGCGGCGAAAATGTTAAAAACTTAGATCGTTATCAAAATGCAGTTATACGCAATCGAAATATCGGTTGGATATTTCAGAACTTTAATCTCGTATCGGACATGACTGCACTGGAAAATGTCATAATGCCCCTTAAGTATGACAACACGAGAGAAAAAAAATCCTATCACAGGCTCGCTGCTGAAGCCTTATCAAGGGTGGGTTTATCAGAAAAGGCTACCCATTATCCGTCTGAGTTATCAGGTGGACAACAACAGAGAGTTTCCATAGCTAGAGCTATTGTTAACCAGCCTGATATCGTACTTGCGGATGAGCCAACTGGCAATCTGGATAATGAGAACGAAAAAAAAATATTTGATTTGCTTTCTACAATGAACAGAGATGGTACAACCATCTTAATGGTTACACACTCGCTCGAACTGGCTACTCTTTGTGACAGACAAATCAATCTGATAGATGGTCAAATAGTGTAAGTAAAGTATGACTGAATTTGTTTACTCGTTAAAGAAATGGCGAAAAACGCCACAACAGTTTATGTTACTTAGTTTTACTTACAGTTTGTATTTGTTTTTATTGGTGATTGCATTAGCGGTTGGTGAAATAATTTTAAGCGATAGACCAACATGGATAGAATATCAAGGACCATTGATTACCTTAGGCAAAAAAGGCATAGATGGTAATCTTGCACCCGTGTCAACGAATGAAGTTGATGGACTTAAACAGAACTCGTCAGTAAAGTCAGTCAACATGTTGACGAAAATAAAAGTTAAAGTTCGTTCACATCAAAATTCTGCTAATACAACACTTGAACAGTCAATCTTATTTTCAAGTTCGCTAATGGACATTTTGCCTTTATCATTACGGAATACTATGCGCGAAGGGTACGAAGGTCGCTCAGTCTGGGTTAGTCATCGTTTCGCACTTAAACACTTTGGGCGTACAGATGTAATTGGCGAGCAACTTTATGCAGGAGAAGAATTAAAGCCTTTCACAATAAATGGGTTTCTTGAAAAAGGAATGGATTTTGTTGCTGGTAGCGAAATTGATTTCTGGCTTCCAGCAACCTTTGCTCACGAAATGTTTGAATTGTCGCTTGAGCTTCCCGACAGTATGCCATTAGCAGAGCAAGAGAGAACTGAAGCGCAGTTGAGAAAAAATTTGTCGAAACAGATTGAAAACCAGTTTGCAATACTGCGAGTCTTTGAAAACAGTGAATCGAACCTAATTGAAAAAAGTGTCAATGAAGCCTATGTAGGCAGAGAAGACGACACTGGACTAACCGTGATGACAGCGGGCAAAGGCATGAAGTTTTGGGCTATTAATGGCGTGTCGCTAACTCCACAGATTGATGCAAGTCTCAGAAAACAGTTTTGGATAATCATGATTCTTGTGTTTATTGCAGGAGGTATCGCGTCACTTAATAAATATGCCTTTTCAACATCGCAACTGATTGAACGTAAAAAAGAAATTGCTATTCGATATGTTTGTGGTGCTCAGCATAAACATCTGAAAGTTCAGTTCATAATTGCGACACTACCACTTATCGCCGCGGTTATTATAGTGTCAGGCTTGTCCATTTTCGCTTTTTATAGCTTTTACGCCGAACATCAGTTGGTCACTTCTCTGTTAGGCAAGCCGCTTCAAGTCCCCAATGTCTTTTCTATCATCGTTGGAATATGTCTTGTCATCATTACTATTATTTCAGCTGGTTTGCTTCCATTAGCAAACCTTAAAAAACGCAATGTATTTATTCGGGACTACGGCTCAACGGATGACAAAGTACAGAAAAGAGGTAGGATTCTATTACTGTCAGCTCAAATTTCAGCGGCTTTTATTGCAGCCTTTTGCATGTTGCTATTATTGAAACAGCAATATGATGTGACGCGCCTGACCAACGTTAATGCCTCGTTAAACGAAACAAAGATCACTAAAATCGCGGGGCAGATTAGCAATTTATTTTTATCTTCGCTCACTCAAATGGGCCACAAACATATAGCGTTTTCGCAAAATTCTTTCTTAGAACCCAAGGCTGTAAGAGAACCTGTATATTTGCAAGGGCAAATAGCGAGTAAGGCAACCCATATGTCAATAATGCCAGTCAGTAAAGATTATCTCGATTTACTTGGCGCTGAATTTACTTATCGGAGTAATGATTTGTCTTCGGTTCATGCAGTTCTTAATGAGTCTGCCGCAGCAATACTTGGATTAAGCAACAACAGAACGGTGCAAAGTGCGTCCTTATCGTTTGGTCAACAAAATACAGCTACTCGAAGAATATCTGGCATTATTAAAGACTTACCACATTATGGCATGATTACTCGTTCGGAACCTGTCGTTTACGTTTTTTATGATGACGAAATTACCCAGTCTGTATACATTCTCTCTAATCTGAAAGACGTTGGGAGTGGACTTAATCGGGCAGAATACAAGGTTGAGGATAGAAATTATCTGAGTGAACAAATTAAAAAATTCGATTTTCAATTTATGTCCTTTGTTTTAATTAGTATTTCTATTTTGCTTGTGCTCTTGTTTACTATTTTTACATCACTTTATTATCAATCTAAAGCCATGGTACGAAGCCAGTCTCAACTGATTGGAAGTCTCATGGCTATTGGGGCAAAGGACTTTGATGCAGGTGTTTTCGCTCTACGATTCTTCATTAAACCAATAAAATTCCTTTTTATTGTGAGTATAGTGAGTTTTGTTTTAGGCAGAACGGTATTGGTCGCCGATATTTGGGAGTTAGCTGGTGCAGCGTTTATTGGTTTATTAGTCGTGATCTTAAACATTGTACTCATCGTTACCTTAGTTATATATAAAATCAGACGCCTCACTATTTCTGATTTGATTAGCTACGAGCGCTAACATTATCAATTAACAGAAGATATGCTCTCAATCTCTGGCTATTTGAATAAGAGAACGACTTACAATGCTGCTTTATCTGATTTGAATTTAGACTTCTTTATCATAAACAGGGCTTAAAGGGTGAATAACTGACTTCTTATTTTTCTTCAAAGTATGCTTTTGCCATTGATGGAGCCATTGCGTGAGAACTTCCGGCTCCCAGCCTTTATGGGTAAGCACCTCACAAAAGACGTTTTCGAATGCGGCTCCGTTGGTAAAGGTCATGCTTTATCGTTCGTAATATCTTCTGTTTTGTAGAGAGTGTAGCCTTCATAGTAGTAACTTGCATCTATGCCCTTCATGTAAATGCTGCTGTCATTTATTTTGTCGGTTAACGCTTGTTTGAGTAATATTTTTATTTCTACGTCTTTCACTGGGCTACGCTCCATGGCAAGCAAATAATCGTCTTTAGCCACATGGCTCCAATCTACGACTTGTTTTAGCTCTTGCTTTAAAATGTGGTCCAACCAAATACGCATGCTACGGCCATTACCTTCACGAAAAGGGTGCGCAATATTCATTTCAACATATTTTTCAATAATTTCATCAAATAAATAGGCATGAATACTCGCCAAGGTTTGAAAGCTACCCGCTTCAATTGTATTTAAAAAACCACTGGTAAACAGTTTATAAGCTTGCGCTTTACTCAGTTTTTCTTCGGCTCTGGCGAGTTCTACCATGTCGGTGATACCGAGTTTGTTGTCTAATACCATCTACTCACTCCGCTCCTCATTCCTACAACACCATCGCCCAGCAATAATGCCAGTGATGATTCCAACAACATGTGCGGCATGACTGGTATTTCCTTCGATTAAAGCTGGAGTTCCTAAGCACAGCAAAATAAACAAAAGTAGCGATACGATAATACTTTTCGCTATGCAAGGGTTGTAAATTAGGCTGGTCAAAACAACGCCCATAACAGCAAACACGCCACCTGAGAAACCTACTATTGCGTCAGAATGACCGATATTTTTTGTCCAGAGAAGGTATGTCATAACATGACTTAATACATTGCCTAAAATAAAAACAAATAGGGTCGCTTTTAATCGTGTAAATTTAGATGCGATGGTCAAAAACATCAAAAGCAAGCTCGAATTGATTATCCAATGAGCGAAACCACTATGGATAAATGGACCCAGAATAAACCGCCAAAACTCGTTCGACTGTTTAATTTGAATATAGTATGTTCCATAGACTCTCACTAATTCGTCCCACCCACCTAACTTGTACTCAAGCACAAATTGTAGTGCTATTGTTAATATACACAGGCCTGTTACCAGATTTAAACGAATTAGGGCTTGCGTTCGAATATCATGAAAAAAAGCGATTCTCTGAACAAAGTGAGTATAGGATTTTAAAAATAATAGCGTATCGATAACTACGAATAACCATACAGCAACCGCGGCATTGAGAAAATCCTTATCAAGGACAACTAAGTTGAATTGAGAAAGACCGAAAATAACAACGAGTGACAATGTGAAAATGACGACATTTTTGATATGACTTCGCTTATTGAAAATACAATGGCCGCCGCACCAATGGCAAATACTCCAATTCGTATTCAGCATTGAAATTTTCTATTGAACTGTACGTTGTGACTGTTTTCATGAAGTTGCATCAATATGCACTCAACACCCTGTTTTTGTTCTTGGTTTTTTCATTCAGATGCACCACACTGTAATCAGCATAGTTTCAGGGATTTTGTTTACATGACGCAAGAACATCAACGCCTTCACCAAGAACGTAAGCGCGAACAAAACTGGAAGCGTTGGGGGCCTTATCTTTCTGAAAGGCAGTGGGGAACGGTAAGAGAAGATTATTCAGGTAATCAGGACAGTTGGAGCTATTTTACTCACGACCAAGCCAGAAGCCGTGCGTATCGGTGGGGTGAAGACGGCTTACAAGGCTGGACCGATAGGAAGTGCCGTATTTGCTTTGCGCCAGCGTTGTGGAACGGGCAAGATCCTATTTTAAAAGAGCGCTTATTTGGCTTAAACGGGCGCGAGGGTAGCAACGGCGAAGATGTCAAAGAGTGCTATTACTATCTCGATTCCACCCCCACGCATTCCTACACCAAAGCCTTATACAAATATCCGCAAAAAACCTTTCCTTACGAGCAATTATTGAAAGAGAATTTCGGCAGAGACAAAACCTTAGGTGAAGTGGAACTGGCCGATTTAGGCATGTTTGAAAACAATGCGTATTTTGATGTGCAACAGGAAGTCGCCAAACGCAGCCCTGAGGATTTATTGTGGAAACTCACGATCACCAACCATAGTGATAAACCTGCGCCTTTGCATGTTTTGCCACAAGTGTGGTTGCGAAAAGACTGGCAGTGTGGGGCTGATCAGCCTTCGCTTTCTTCAATTCACTTAGATTCGTCGCAAGATTGTTTACGTATCGTCGAAAAAGACTTGGGTGAATACCGGTTTTATGCCGCAATCGAAAACCGCACTGCTCCAGTGGAGTGGTTATTTACTGATAACGAAACCAACAAAACGAAGATTTTTGGTACTAACAACTCTGAACCTTACACAAAGGACGCGTTTCACCATTATATTGTCGACAAGCAGAGCACGGCGATCAATCCGTCTCAGCGCGGAACTAAAGCGGCGGCAGTGTTTGGCACAACACTTCAGGCAGGCGAAACCGTTGTTATTTGCTGCCGCTTACATGCAGACTCAGAGCATAACGATATTCAAGGTTTGGATGAATTTCAACGCTGTTTCGAGCAGCGTATTACAGAGGCAGACGCATTTTATAATGATGTACTGCCTAACAATTTAAGCCCACAGGACCAACTTATCTGCCGTCAAGGCTACGCGGGCTTATTGTGGACCAAACAGTATTACGAATACGTGGTAGAAGACTGGATGGACGGCGATTGCGATGAACCTGCACCGCCGGAGTCGAGGCGAGTGGGTCGCAATCACGATTGGCGACATTTCCATGCTAGCGATATTCTATCCATGCCAGACAAATGGGAATACCCGTGGTTTGCAGCATGGGATACCGCCTTTCACATGATCCCCTTTGTGAAAGTCGATCCGGATTTCGCGAAAAGCCAATTATTGCTTTTGCTTCGCGAATGGTACATGCACCCCAATGGTCAGATGCCTGCCTATGAGTGGAATTTTTCCGATGTAAACCCACCCGTGCATGCGTGGGCCGTTTGGCGAGTATATAAAATTGCTGATCCAAAGGGGCAGCGCGATCTGCTGTTTTTAGAAAAAGCGTTTCAAAAGTTGCTGCTTAACTTTAACTGGTGGGTAAACCGCAAAGACACCGAAGGACGGCACGTATTTGGTGGTGGGTTTCTTGGTTTGGATAATATTGGCGTATTTGACCGCTCAAAACCGCTACCCGGTGGTGGAAGCTTGCACCAAGCCGACGGCACTGCATGGATGGGCTCTTACTGTTTGTTGATGTTGTCTATGGCTTTGGAATTAGCCCAAACCCGACCCGCTTACGAAGACATCGCCTCTAAGTTTTTTGAACATTTTGTAAGTATCAGCAGTGCGATTAATGCGCTTAATGGCAGTGGCTTATGGGACGAGAACGATGGCTTTTATTACGATCAGCTAGTGATTGACAGCGAACAACCCATTCCATTAAAAGTGCGTTCTTTGGTGGGCTTACTGCCGCTTATTGCTGTTACCGTACTCGATGTTAGCGTAATTGATGCACTTCCCGGCTTTAAGCGGCGTATGAATTGGTTCTTAGAAAATAGACCAGAACTCGCTACACATGTTTCAGACATTCGTATTTGTGAGCACAGCGGCAAAGAATTGCGTTTGTTATCATTGCCGTCTGAATCTCGACTTACACACTGCTTGCAAAAGCTGGTGGACGAAAACGAATTTTTAAGCCCTTTCGGCATTCGTTCATTAAGTAAATATCACGAACAACAGCCCTTCCAATTTACTCATCTTGGAGAGCATCACACTGTGGCTTACGTGCCGGGTGAAAGCGATAGTTGGATGTTTGGTGGCAATTCGAATTGGCGCGGCCCGATTTGGTTTCCAACCAATTATTTGATTGTTGAAGCCCTTGAGCGATATCACCATTTTTATGGAAGCAGTTTCAAAATTGAAGCACCGGCTGGCTCTAACATTATGCTAGAGCTTGATCAGGTGGCTGATCTTATCAGTCAGCGGCTTATTGCTATCTTTCAGCAAGATGATACGGGGCAGCGCCCAGCTTTGGGCACTGGGCCAGAAACGACATACCGCGATCAAGCCCATTGGCAAAATCTGCATTTGTTTTACGAGTATTTTCACGCTGAAACGGGCAGAGGATTAGGAGCCAGTCATCAAACTGGCTGGACATCCTTGGTGGTAAGGTTAATTCGCGAACGGCAGGAAAAATTGAAATCGTATCGATAGAAGATTAGAGAATTGCAGCTTGCTTGCTCAGTATGTTATTTAAAAACACCGCGTTATTATGAAATACGGTTGTTAAACAACGCCCCTTTATGACTTAAATCTAACTCATGTCGTTGCACAAGCTGTATTTCATGCTTTATGGCCGCAATGGAATGGCTTAAATTTGATAACGATAGCATAGCGAGTAACCATCCGACTGGGTTCGATACCGATTGAATAACCTTATGCGTTATTTTAATCACATGAGCGAGTATCTTAATCCCTGCGGCATACATTTTGGTACCCAATGTGTATTGTTCAACATCGCTTAGAATGTGTACTGACGAAGTGTTGGGGGCAATTAAGCAAAACTGGTCGAAATCGTTGTCGCGTGAGAACACGATGTTAGGTGGATGTCTAAAAGAATATACGCTTTGCTTTAGGTAGCTTAACCCCGAGTACACGATGTCGAACGCGTTGACGATTCCGAGATAGTATTTTCGAGCTGTTTTACTGACATACCGAGCTATGTTAGCAATAAACTCACGGCTGAAGGTCACGACGCGTTTGATCATACTCCATAACCAACGCGCCGCTCGTTTAATCCCATCAAAAATACCATTGGCTAATTGCTTGAATTGACGATGAAATGTTTGACGGCTGTGAGGGCGCGCCAAAATCTGCGCCACCGATTCGTTAATTTCATCGGAACTATGTTCTGCCTGTTCCAACTCGTCAGTTTCGGGCGGCAGTGTTGTTAATGCTCCAAAAATAACAGGGTTAAGCTCAAGTACCGTACTGTTTGCTGAATACGTAAGACCATAATCAATACAAAATTTCTTTATAGCTAAGAGAGTTTTAGCTTTTTGTTTTTTTACTCTTTTTTTTCCTCGTCGCACAGGTACCGTTTTGAATTGCTCTTTACCGGGCATGATATCGTAGCCAATAAGCCAAAGCTCGATGCGTGTAATGGCGTGAAGGTTTTGAGCAAAGTTGTGTTCAACAGCATTAAAAATAGAGGGTTCGCGTAATTTTGTAAGGAGAGTGTCGTAATCAAATAAGACAGAAAGCAAATCTTGGCATAGATAATCACACTCTTTTGAAACTAAACTAAGTCGACGAGCGAAATGACTAAATCGTAAAATAGCGTCGCGAAACGCTGTATTGATTGTTGGGTTAACATGGGTCCTTGTTGTCATTTTGTCCCAGTCAGCGAAAAATCCCATCGCATAAAGTCGGCAATACGCCGCTCGCATTACTGCAGGATTGGATTGCAGCGTATTAGGACATTGCCATACCTGTTGCCAGTGAGAGAGCGTTTGTTGATTTTCGAAACTCATTAAGCATTCTAGTACTTGCCACGTTTTAGCCCCTGCCCATCCGTCTACTTTCAGGCCTACGTCTTGTTGAAAGCGTTTAATTTTTTTGATTAATATTGAATCAGAATAGGCTTTAACACGATTGCTGGCTTTCTTTCCTACACCCAAGTAGCCAAGCTCGATCAACCGAGCTCTTACCGCTCGAATATAAGCTCCCGTATCGCTTTGATTGGGGTTGCTACTTGTTTCAGCAGGATTAGGCAGATGGTGTTTTGACGTCGCATCATCCAATGCTCCGCCCAATTTTTGCATAAAAGCAAAGCTGGGATCGCTCACTATGACGCGTCGCCTTATTTACAAATCTGCAGCGTCACCGATAACCGACTTGACGAACGCTATTGTGGCTTTGCGTGATTCGCTACCGGCTTTGACTAACTCCTCGTGAGCAAGCCGCTGTGCATTGGTAATATCTTTATCGTAAAACGCCACAATGTCGCCATCAATGCTGGTTTGTGTACTCGCTAATATTTTTGCTTGCACTTCTGCATCTGATGCCAAAGCTTTGCTCATTACCTCTGAAAACTTCATTGGAGCAGTGGTACCTCCCGTTAGCACAACCGAACCCTCATAGGTTACTACATCCAGTTTTGATAAATCATTAATTCCTTCTGCGAGCTTTTGCATTGCTTGTTGAAATTTACCCATTGTGTTTCCTTTTTATTGCAAGTTTTGGTGAATTTACGCTAGCATTAAATGATTAAAAATAAAACAATTGGCAAGTGATTTTTACTTACCATTTGAGGGAAAGCTTATGAATTTAGTAAGAGTAGGAGTTTTGACGTGGCTATGTATTTCATTTGGCGTACATGCCGAAGAATCGCTTACATCTGAAAAAAAATTATTCCTGAATTATCCTCAAAAAAAACTCAAGAGTTTTATAAAGACTGGTCCGCCGCTGAGCGTTGGACTCTTGCAAGCGATATCGGCAAATTTACACGTTTTCAAAAAGATGAATTGAGTCTTTGTAAGCAGCGAGCTACTGCAAACTGCCAAGCCAGGATTGCAGGCGGATTCGATGACCCTGATGCTATCAATCCGCATTTTCCAGATATCGGGCAAGCCGCGTTGTGTGAACAACAAGCCAATTTATGCGTGCAGCGAATCAGTAGTTATGCAGAAAATGGAAAGCATCTCGCGAACAAGCGTTTTGAAGACTTAATGCGTGCTAAGCCGATTGCATCTAAACAGGAAATGGAAAAAACAGACGAAACCTTTGATGTTGTTCGCCATTACCAATCTTTAACTGACAAAACAAAAACCCCCGAATTTCTCAAACCGCGCTCTACCGATGAAAATAAGCCTGAGCAGTAATCGATTTTTAAATTACTTAGAGAGCTGCGTATCAGCGAGCGAGGTTGCATAAAATGTAAATTGTTCAGCCCAGATAGACATTAATCGATTAAACCAACTAAAGTTTGTTGCGTTATCAGCCTCTATTAAGCCACCAGAAACACTGCCAGCAGCTCCACGATCGCTTGCCTCAAGTATTAATTGGTTATCAAGATCGTAAAGCATAAAGTCAATTTCGCTTACGCCTATCCTAACTACCAGAGCATTTTTGATGTTAGAAATATCAGGGGCTTCAATATCTAAGTCACGTAAATGAACTTGCAATCGCAAAGCATCGCTTTGCTGTTCATCTAAAATTTTCCAACCGTCTGATTTTAAATGCCTTTTAAGCTGTTTTAGCAACGCACCCGAATAGTCTTTTTTTACTCTTTCTCGGTATCTAGATTGCGTTTTTTGTTCGTATTCTCTCATCCAAGATTCAGAAAATGACACCTTTGGAGCTTCAATAAAAATTTTTCGATTTTTAGAGATGGTCATGCTGTCAGCAACCATAACCGAATCAAAAAACGGGCTATTAATAGTATTAAGTGCGTTTTTTGAAGAAGAATGCTCTGTGTCAGTTTTATCTAGCGCATAAGACGAACTGGTTACCAAAAACGCAGCGACTAATATCGCCAGAAGCCTTAAAACTTTCATTTGTATATTCATACTTTATGCCCTATCGTCGCTTAACAAATGTAACTTAGTTATATTAGAATACTAATTTTTGTATAGATTGGTTTACTCAGGAGATCAAAAAAGTTATCTGCTTCATTCTGAGTGAGCTTGGTTCGGAAGTACAAAGGACTTGGTTGTCCATCTGCCTTTTTGCCAACGGAATAGCATAATTATACCTCTTACCCATTCGTCCAAGCCGGTTGCAATCCAGATACCGACCAAGCCGAACGCCCAATAGTTCCCTAGTAAATAAGCAAATAGCACCCCTATTCCCCACATTGAGATAACCCCTACCCAAACCGGAAAAATTACATCGCCAGCGCCTTTTAAAGCCGCGATCACAATAAGATTGATTGCGCGTCCAGATTCTAAAAAGAGGGCGGCAATTAATACCGCGCCTATGAGTTGTTGCGTATGAACTTCATCGCTGAACACCGAAGCGAGAGGTGTTCTTACCGCGATAATGCAAAGCGTCACTACTATTGAAGAGACCATACCGACTATCCAATATAGGTGTACCTTAGCTTTGAGTTCATCATAGCGACCCTGTCCAACGTAAAAGCTACTTAGCACTTGAGCACCCATCCCTAAAGACATGGAAAAGACAAACATAAAACGCGCAATGGTTTGTACAATTGCTGCTGCAGCTAACGCCACGGTGCCTAATTGAGCAATAAAATACATAACGGTAATCTGCGACATGTTATAAGACATGCCTTCGCCTGCATTGGGTAAACCAATAGCCATGATTTTTTTCAATTTTGTGTAATCAGGTTTAAATACAGCCCTAAACGAACAGGGAATGTGATTGTGTTTGATGGCATTCCAACACAATATCGCGCTGACTATTTGACTCGCAGCAGTGGCGAATGCCACACCCACTACACCACTTTGAGGTAAACCAAAGGGTGGAAAAAGCGCTATATAATTGCCTAGCAAGTTAATCATTCCAGCTATTAACTGAATAACCATAGGGGTTTTTGTGTATCCGTAAGCGCGAAGAATGGTAGAGAATAAAATACTTAGCGACATGCCTACGGACAAGCCGCCTGTTATAACCGCATATTGTGTAGCGTATTTTGCAACATCGGGTGCAAGCCCATATAAATTAATAAAAGAGGGGCTACCCAGCACAAAACCAATTCCCACTACAACCGAAAAAACCAAAGCCAGAAGCAGGGAGTTTTGTGAGTATGCTTGCGCAGTGTGCTCGTTACGCGCGCCTAGGCTTTGGCCGATTAATACCGCGCCACCAGAAGAGACAATACTGTAACTTAACATCAAGAAAAAGATAAGATAACCTGTTAAGCCCACTGCCGCGACCGCAGACTCTGAGTATTGAGTCAGCATGAAAACGTCAATCGACATCATGCTCATGCGCATGAGTTGTTCAACAAAAATGGGCCATACTAGCGTGCGAATATTCATTCTTTCGTGAATCGATTGAAGTCTAGACATGGTTTATCCATCTTCTGTGTAAAGTTAGTGTTGTATGCATAAACGCCATAATGGGGTAATGTAATTTTATCTGTACAATACAAATGATGCGATACGATGAACTTAGTTAATGCTCGTAGTATCCATTGTTAACCATATCAAGGATAAATCCTAGAACGCCTTCTAATATCTTTAAATATATTGAAGAGGCCGATAAAGAGTGACGCTATGAAATTAAATAATGTTGTTTTTTTATTTGTTGTTTCGTTATCTTTAATCGCATGTGGTGGGGGGGGAGATCCTAGCTCTCCGGCATCTTCCAATGCACCACCAACGCCTCCTGTAGCCGAAACACCACCTTCTCCTCCTCCGCAGCCTCCTGCGCCAGAGCCTACTCCAGATCCAGCTCCAGACCCGACTCAGTCAACCATTTTTACAAATGCAACGTTAAGCGATCAAGTTAGACTGGCTCAAGCCTCGCACACGTCTGCGGGAACTGATTTTCCAAGGAGTAATGGCGAGCCTAATTTCGTTGGTGCAATGGGGGCGGCAGCCCTTACTTACAAAGGCTTTCAGTACGCTGCTTTTTATTCTGAACGAGACAGGCAAGAAGGCAGTGATATCTATGCTGAACTTATTATTGCTCGACGTAGTGTTGAACCAATCACTGATTGGGAATATGCAACTCTGCAAGGGTATCGTGTGATGTCTGAAGATACCCACAACCGTATTGAAATGGCCATATCTGAGGGGGATGGGGTGATACACCTTTCTTTTGACCACCACAATACGCGAGGAATCAACTACGCACGCTCAGATGAGGGCGTCGCTGACCAGCCAGAAAATGCTGCATGGGACGATACTCTATTTACTTACGAGCGAGCTCTCGGTGTAGGCGAACCCGATCGTTTTCAAGTGACGTATCCCGCATTCAGCTCGTTTCCTGGTGGAAATCTCGTTTTGTATATACGCCACGGGCATGCAAACGGTGGCCAAATGCTGTTAAGCCGATATGACGCAAACAGCAGAGATTGGTCTTCGTCTAGCCTGATTTCTTCACGAGACGGTGTGTTTAACGGCAATGCAAGTGAACGAGGTTTGTACACGGCCGATGGTATGAAAGTGTCTCCTGACGGTAATTTGCATGTTGCATGGGTGTTCAGAGAGGAGCCAGTTAACTGCAACCCAGGTACACGTACAGGCTTAGACTGTAATCACGGGTTATATTACGCCATGAGCGAAGATGAGGGTGTGACATGGTCTAATACTTTGGGTCAACAAGTAGCCAATATTCCTCAAGGCGACGAAATTACGGTTGAAGACGAGAGTTTACGGGTTATTCCTATCCCTACTGGTTTACGGCCTTCGAACGTCTCTATCTCTTCTGCTTTAGATCCAGTAACAGGTATGATGCATGTGCTCATTGCGCATAAAACGTCAGAAACAGGGCCTACTCGAATCCATCATTATTTCAGGACGGAAGAAGGAACATGGTCGGGTGGCGAATCTAGCTTTAACGCCTCTAATGTAGAACTTATCTTTAATGGCGACCAAATGTTTGCTTTCGCAGGGCGTGGCGATGCAGCGATTTATTACTCGTTGCGAGAGGAAAACTTTGAGGTTTGGCGGCAAATTGGCTTACCGTCTATAGAAGGGTTAGCTGGAGGAATAAATAATGGATACTCTACATGGGACGCTTCTCAGCTAAGCGAAGGAAAAGTCTCGGTGTTTTGGCATCGTCCGCAGCCGAGTATAGGTGAACCTTCGCCCATCGATGTCTATCAGTTTACGCTAAGCGAAGAATAAGGTGTTTGGTGCTGATAAATAACGAGTTTTATTTTATAAATTTAGCGTAACCTCAAAAATAGTCTATTATTTAAAGCATTGATATGCTGTTTTTGGGGCTTTTTTTGGACGCATTACTTCACTCTAATAGGGAAAAGCTATTACATTTTTTCCAGTCGGTAAAAGAGTATGAGCAGAAGCTCGGCAACCTTAATACATGGTGGAACAAAGTCTCGTTAATCGGAAAGATTAACAGCCTCAATGTGCCACAAAGCTTGCTCGCTAACATGCTAGATACCAAAGAAGAATTTGCCGAGCTTCAAGAAGATTTAATTGAAAACCTCTTTTCAGAGCAGCTTTTACAGCAGCAAAATCACAATAAATCAGTCGCTCAAATCCTAGTAGATATTCCAAATCGAAACTTATTCGAGCGCACCGCCGATGTAGGGTTCTTAGCGACCGACACCGACATCATTCATTTTTTATCAACCCCCTCTAACGACACTGACCAGAAAACTGCAATACAGCAACGTTTAATAGAATATGCCAGTAAATACACCGTATATGACGATATTTTACTTTTAGACACAAAGGGTCACGTAAAAGCGCAGCTAGATATCGGTCATCCCGTTACTAAGTCTCGTGAACCCATATTAGATGAAGTGTTAAAGCGTAAAGAGCCGTACTACGAGTTCTGTGGTCATTCTGATTTGCGGCCCAATCAAGCTTTGTGTTCACTCTTCATGGCACCGATTGTTTCTTCAGTTGATGCAGGCGAAAAAGTGTTGGGTGTGTTGTGTCTGAGTTTTAAGTTACAGAACGAGATGCAGGCTTTATTTAAAGACCTCGATAAACAGCAGCGTACCGTTATGGCTTTACTCGATGCGAAAGGAAAAGTATTGGTTTCGAGTCAGCCCTCGTTACTGGGTCCTGATGCAATCATTTCAAGTCATGCTGATCAGCACGTTTTAAGTATCAATAAGCAAACGTATATCGTTAACTTAGCGGATACCCGAGGTTATCAAGGATATAACGGTTTAGGCTGGAGAGGCTGCGTGTTGCTGCCTCTCGCTTCTTTGGATGAAAAAGCCAGCGATACCAAAGAAACTGAGCCTCTCGAAGGCGAAAAGTGGCAGGGGTTTTCATCAACGCTCACCAGTATTAGAAAGCGAGCAAAAGTGGTGACGGACGATTTAGACTTGGTGGTGCTCAATGGGCGAATAGCCGCAGCGCGTAGCGATGCCGACGAGTTTATTCCTATTTTAGAAGAAATTCGTAATATTGGTCGTCAGATGTCATCCATATTTACCGATTCGGTCAGTCAATTGATGGGAACTGCGGTAAAAACACATTTTAATGACCTCACCTTCGATGCTGCATTGTTAGTCGATATCATGGATCGCAATTTGTATGAAAGAGCAAATGATTGCCGCTGGTGGGCGTTAACATCTGTATTTAGTAAGTCACTAAAAAGTAAGAATTTGAGCGATGAAGAGCGACAGACTTTGTCCGATGTTTTGTTATACATCAATAGTTTGTACACTGTTTATACCACACTGTATTTATATAACAGCGAAGGACATATTGTCGCAACCTCTAACGCCCAAATGGGGGTGGCGATAGGCGATGCCGTGAATACGCAAAGCAATTGGCAAAGCACGAAAAATTTAGCATCACCTCAACAATATTGTGTATCTAAATTCGTACCGAGTCCCTATTATCAAAGCGAGCATACCTATATTTACAATGCAGTTATTCGATGTAACAAAAATGTTGTTGGAGGGATAGGTATTGTGTTTGATAGCACCCCTCAATTTCGAGATATGTTAGACGAAGTTGTGGGAAGTTATCAAGGCGAGCGTATGGCGGTATATCTCGACCGTAGCGGTAAAGTGATTAGTGCTAGTACGGGCGCTCCATGGAAAGTAGGTACACAACTGGCCGTACCGCAAACGATTCGTGACCAAGCTGCTGGCGCAAAAGGAGCGGGTGTATTCAGTTTTGATAACGTGGAATACACCGTCGGCTACGCGGTTTCCAAAGGGTATCGCGAGTATAAAGTTTCCGACAATTACCACAATGATGTGATTGCAATTGTGCTGGAAAAAAACAAAACTAGCTAATTGCATCGTTATCTCTACTCGGGTCATTGCGTAATAAACCTGCGGCTTCCTCGGTTTGCTTGTCTAACGCGGCAGTGTTGCCGCTTTCGTGTTTAATTGCTCGGCTTTGTTCGTTAATTTGATGGATGGTGCTTGAGTTTTGTAAATCTGCTTCGTTGGTAATCGACGCTATCGATTCTCTGCCTCTCAAAAAACCGACGATTTCATCGACAATCTTCTGTAATTCTGCATCAGTTTTGTTCATTCCCATGACTAATCTAGGCGCTTCTAAATTGCGACTTCCGCTGCTCGCGAAAATTGAGGATGTAATTTGAGAAGTAATAATCCAAGGTGTAATAGAGCTGCGTACAACCGTATTTTCTGACCGAGTAGAATCGTGTATTGCCATCCCCGTCGATATTTTTGATTCTGTATATGTGCCATCTGTTTTCATATACATCAACAACGAACTGAAGCGTATTTCTCCCCAAAACAGGTGTGCTGAAACATTGAGCAGTTTGCCCGATGTAGCAAATGCAACGAAAGCAAAACTATTAAAAAGCACAGCGTTGATAAGATAATACGCTGTTTCGTTTAGACCAGAATTGCTAATAGCTTTAATTAAACTGGCTATGCAAATACCGCTGAGATAAAAAAACAATACACTTAGCACAATGCACAGTTGACCAACAACAGAACAGGCTAGCTTCCAGTTTGTTGCTTTTTCGATGGGCTGTTCATTGGCCAAAACGGGTTGGGTTTCGACAAGTAGTTCGCCAGAAAAGCTCCCTTTCCCGTCTGCTTGACCATCTAAGGTGGGATCGTAATTTCTATACACTCTATTTGGAATTTCTTTGTAACGCCGATTGGCTAACACAATATTCTCTATATTGATGAATATCTCATTGGGGTGAATACTCTCTTGCATATTTGAGCGATGCTCACTGACTTCAGTTTGGGGCGTTACTTCTTTTAAGCGCAGAAGTAAAGGCACAACTGCAATGAATGAAAGGAAAATTGTTACTGCGAGTACTAACAAATTGCCGGAGGCTCTGAAAGCATACTGTGATGAAATAAAGGCGGTTATTCTAGCAGTGACCTCGCCTTGGTTTTGTTCAAGCAGATAGCCCAATACAACGGGGATTAAAATACTCAAGGTGATCAGAGCACCCACAGAATAATTGCCACTTGCTGGCATGCTAAGTTTGTTTGCACTGGTTAATGTTCTACCTGCTGATACCCAAACCGCGGTGAGATAAATAAGCAGGAAAAGAGTAAACACAGGCATCATGATTTGCTGTGCGATTGTTCCAGCCATGCCAGTTAACACCACAAATAATACCACCAAGAAACAAATGATCGCGGTACCAAGATTAATAAACATACTACCAATGGTTTGTGCCAATATCCGCAGTTGGTATGGCAAAAAAATCAAATTAGGGAAGAGGGAATGAATCAATCGTGAAACCCAGCCGTTAGGCTCTTTAAATGTGATATTTTTTCTGCCCATCAACATAGAATGCAAGTCTTTTGCTTTATAAGCGGTGTATTTTTTTTCTTCTTGTGCGGTTTGTTGTTCAGAGGGAGAAAGGTTAAATGCCAACGATGTGGGGACGGAACGACCGACAAAATATTTAAAAAGCTGAAATAAGCCATAACCACTCATTCGAGTGCCTACACCTACAATAATAAATCCCAAAGCTGCGTACGTATAACCAAAAACGGGGTCTGTTTTAAGCGCTTCAGCTACTCGTAAAAGTGGAAAAACACCAGCGACGAGTAATACAATGCCGGCCGCAAAGCGTATTTTCCCTTCGGTTTTAAAGGGGTTATTAATACCTAAGGTCTGAGAACCAAAATCATACGCCATCTTATCAATGTCCTTATCAACACGTTTTAAAGTGAAGAGTGTAGATAAAAGGGGGGCAATAAGTAAAGTACTTAAATTAAGCACGGATGTAATAAACATCGTCTTTACCGTGCGTTAATATTGAATCTCTCCGTTGTTGATGAACAGTTTTTAACATGATTTCTGCAGTGATTAGCGTACACTAAACACCTAAACCCGAGTGAAAAACGAGAATCCTATGTCTACCATTAAGACCAAAGCCGCCATCGCGTGGGAAGCTGGCAAACCTTTATCCATTGAAGAAGTCGATTTGGAGTTACCCAAAAAAGGTGAGGTGTTAGTTCGCCTAACCGCTACAGGAGTGTGTCATACAGATGCGTTCACACTGTCTGGAGAAGATCCAGAAGGTATTTTTCCCGCTATTTTAGGCCACGAAGGGGCTGGGGTGGTAGAAATGGTAGGGGAAGGTGTCACTAGCGTAGAGGTTGGCGACCATGTTATTCCTTTGTATACGCCCGAATGTGGTGAATGCAAATTTTGCCTTTCGGGAAAAACCAACTTGTGCCAAGCTATTCGCGAAACTCAAGGTAAGGGTTTGATGCCAGACGGCACTACACGCTTTTCTAAAAACGGGCAGCCTATTTATCACTACATGGGAACCAGTACTTTTGCAGAGAAAACGGTGCTGCCTGAAATTGCAGTGGCGAAAATTCCAAAAGCAGCACCGCTAGAAAAAGTGTGCTTGTTGGGCTGTGGTGTCACCACAGGTATTGGCGCAGTAATGAATACCGCAAAAGTGCAAAAAGGCGATACTGTAGCAGTATTTGGTTTAGGTGGTATCGGGCTTTCGGTGATCATAGGCGCGCGTATCGCAGGTGCTAAGCAGATTATTGCTATCGACATCAACGAAGATAAATTTGATATTGCAAAAAAACTGGGTGCAACAGACGCGCTTAATCCAAAAGCGTTTGATAAACCGATTCAAGATGTGGTTGTTGAGCATACTGATGGCGGTGTCGATTTCTCTTTTGAATGCATCGGTAATGTAGATGTTATGCGTTCAGCGTTAGAGTGTTGCCACAAAGGTTGGGGCGAGTCGGTGATCATAGGTGTGGCAGGTGCAGGACAAGAGATTACGACAAGACCATTCCAATTAGTTACTGGAAGAGTGTGGCGAGGCAGTGCGTTTGGTGGTGTAAAAGGGCGCTCTCAACTACCCGAATATGTAGAACGCTATATGAAAGGGGAATTCGAACTCGACACCTTTATCACTCACACTATGAAATTAGAAGATATTAATACCGCTTTCGATTTAATGCACGAGGGTAAATCTATTCGCTCGGTGGTGGCCTATGACCATTGATGCTGAGCTAATTGCTCAAAATAGAGCTTTTGAAGGGGTACAGAAGCGTTTTAAGCATTTTTCTACTGTGCTCAATTGCGATATGACGTTCAGTATCTACGAACCGCCTCAGGTTTCTGAGCAGCGAGATACCTTGTTGTGGCTGTCTGGGCTAACCTGTAACGATCTTAACTTCGTACAAAAAGCTGGAAGCCAAGCATTAGCGGCTCAATTGGGCATGGTGATCGTATCTTGCGACACAAGCCCTAGGGGCGAAAATGTTGCTAACGACGATGCCTATGATTTAGGTCAAGGCGCAGGTTTTTACGTGGACGCCACTGAAAAACCATGGTCGGAACACTTCAAAATGTATTCGTATGTGGTCAAAGAAATGATCCCTTTTATTCAAGCGCGCTATTCGAAAGGAAAAAAAGTGGCCATTGCTGGACATTCAATGGGTGGTCATGGTGCGTTGATGATTGGTCTAAGAAATTCAGATCTCTTTGCCTCGATTAGCGCATTTGCGCCTATTTCAAACCCAATGCAGTGCGACTGGGGCAAAAAAGCGTTTTCGGCGTATCTTGGTGACAACCAACAAACTTGGTCGCGGTACGACTCAAAAGCGCTGCTTGAGGAATGCGGCCCTGACATTCCCCCTTTGTTGATTGATCAAGGTATGGCCGACGAATTTTTAGATACTCAAAAACTGGCTCTGCCAGTCTTTGAACTAAATCATCCTTCAATCGTTATCAAGCAACGGCAAGGTTACGACCATAGTTACTTTTATATTGCCAGCTTCCTTCGAGAGCACTTTGAATTTCACAAAAGAGCGCTTGGTAATATTAGCTAAAGCTCGGTTATTTTGTCGCTTTCAGGTCAACATCACTATCTGCAATTAAGTAAATACTGGCAGCATAAGCAGCAATGTTTTGTGCCAGTTCTTCAGGGATAATTTTATCCAAGGTATCGTCAGGCGTGTGGTGTAAATCAAAATAATCACTGCCATTTTGATTCAAGCGAATAGTGGCTACGCCCTTTGCGACCAAAGGAATAATATCGGGACCGCCGCCTTCAACATCTGAACCACCTCGAATTATTCCTAAGGGGGACAAAATTTTGGCAATCTCGTCAATGAGTATTGTGGCTTCGGGGTTTACATTGGAAACCAATTGCCACACGGTACGAGCACCAAAATCAGATTCAGTTGCAAGTACATGATTGTGTAGATTGTCTTCGTGTTGTTTCGCATAAGCGCGTGCACCCAGTAGTCCTACTTCTTCAGAGCCAAACATAACTACGCGTATGGTACGCTTTGGCCTTTCAGGTAACGCAGCAATCAGTGCTGCCGCCGCGGTAGTAATCGCTACACCGGCTCCGTCGTCTACTGCACCTGTGCCTAAATCCCAACTATCAAGGTGTCCGCCAATAAGCACAATTTCTTCGGGTTTCTCACTTCCGACTAAATCTAATACTACGTTGCCACTTTTTACTTCGCCTTTCCATTTTGATTCCGAATAAAGCGATAAAGAAATGGGTTTGTCTAAGCGATGTAAACGGCGCAAGTGGTCTGCATCAGGGTTCGAAATGGCAATAACCGGAATGTCTGCCCATGTCTCATTGTCTGAACTCATCATGCCGGTATGAGGGAAGCGGTGCGAATCAGACCCAACAGAGCGTACCACCAATGCGTGTGCGCCACCTCGTTGAGCATGTTGCCATCCAATACGACGACGTTGGTTTGACGGCCCATAGCCAGCGCCTGTTTGGCTTTTCACCATCGCGTCACCATCGACAAAAGCAATTTTGCCCTTCAATTCCCCTTCTTTTACCTCGGCAAGCGCATGGATGTCCCTAAAATACACAATGTCTGCATCAATTTGTTTTTCAGAGGGTGCAGCACCGCCCAGCGCTGTGCCATATAAAGCTTGGCTATAGGGAGCGGTTAAAGAAATATGTAATTTCCCTCTGTCCCAAAAAGGGATGGTAAAATCTTCTACATTCACTTTGTCGAAGCCTAAACGCTCTCCTAGGGCTTTTCCCCAAACCCGTCCGCGAGCTTCTGCCTCTGAGCCAGCGAGACGCGGCCCCACTTCAGTGGTAAGCGATTCAACAATATCGAACCCTAAATGACTCGCCAAAGCGCTTTCCATTAACTGTTCGGCAGTTTGCTTTTGTTTTGATGTGATTGGCGAAGAATCAGCTATGGCATGAAAACTAAATAGCCCGAGTAACGTACAAACGCTAATTTCTTTTGCAAATTGATTAATTTTTTTTCTGATTGTGGGCATTACGAATCTCCAAGCGCACTAACTTTATTGTTCGCGGTCATACTACCTGTGTAATAGTAAAATTTATAGGGTTAATGAGGGGGGATAATGAGTTCGGGTGGAAAAGGCAGAGTTATTGTCACAGTGTCGTTGGCATTTGTTGGGATGTTGGTTTTGCTTTACATGTTGTTTGCAAACCAAGTCATTAAATCTGTATTAGAAACCAAGCTGGGTGAATCATACGGTGCTGAAGTTAATATTGCTGAATTTTCTCATTCTCTGTTTCCGACCACCGCAACATTAAAAGGAATTGCCTTAACAAATGCGTCAAAGCCATCGCGCAATCAAGTTCTGGTAGGAGACGCGTTTGCTGATCTTGAATTGATACCCTTGTTCCGTCAGCAGGTGGTCATTAACAACGTAAATCTACTTAACGTAGAGTTTGATACTAAACGCGCCACGCCTGGCGAGGTCTATCGAGTTCCAAAACCTTCCATCACGCTTGAAGGCATAAAAAACAAAGCAAAAGAAGCGGTGCCCTCGGTGGACGAACTTCTTGCGCGTAATCCATTAAAAACCTCTGCCGCTATCGAGCAAGCCAAGTCGGTTTATGATAATTACAAATCGTCTCTTGAAAAAGCATTCAAAACACTCCCCGACAAAGCGCGCGTTGAAGACTACAAAGAAAAAGTTGAGGCATTAAAATCGACAGACCTAAAAAAACCCCAAGCACTGCTTCAGGCAAAAACGGCGTTTGATGCAATAAAACAAGATATTTTGGCAGATAAAGCGTTAATCGATCGCTTTACTGAACAAGCCTCTGATGCAAAACAAGCCTTAAGCCAAAGTATTACGGCACTGCGTAAAGCACCGCAGCAAGATTACGCTTTATTGAAAGGCTTGATCGCGGGCGACCAAGAGGCGCTGTCTCGAGCGACTTACTTTGTGTTTGGTGATAAAGCAGAGGAGTACAGCGGGTACTTACTTTCGGCGATGGAGATTGTCGTGCCTCTTATCCAAGGTATGGATGAAAATAAAGATGAAAATCAATCATCTACTACAATTCCGCCGATATTAGTGAAGGAAGCCAATGTATCTGTATTATGGAAAGAGGAATCCATTACCAGTCAATGGAAAAACATGACTAATGTACATGAAGTGTTTGGACAACCTACGACTTTCAGTATTGAAGCAGCCGGTGATTTGCTTAAAACATTTACGTCTAGCGGCGAATTCTGGATAGATGAAAATGGGGTTGATGCGAGCCAAAACTGGCAGCTTGCTGGTATTAATTTGAGCGATGTGTCGCTGAGTGAAAATGAAACTTTAAATGCGGTGCTTGAATCCGCGTTGATGAAAACGGCGGGTTCCATCAGTGTCACCGATAATATTCTTACGGGAGGTGGTGAGATCGATTTGCAGAAGTTAGTCATGCAAGCTGCCGGAAGTGATGAAATAACACAAGTGATTTCAGAAGCATTACAAGCCTTGTCGAGCTTAACTATGACGATGCTGTTTGATGGGACGCTATCGACTCCGAGGTTTAATCTTCGCTCCGATTTGGATAAACAACTCGCTCAAGCCGCGCTGACCCAACTAACGGCAAGTCAGCAAGGTAAGTTGAATGAAATTCAGAGCAAACTCAATAGCATGATCAGCAAAGAACAAACCTTGTTAAACACAGAGCTATTCGATGTCAATACTATGCTGAGCGCTGCACGAGGTGAGAACGATGTGTTTGACGAATTGCTCAAAACACAACTAACAGATTTGATACAGCAGAAAAAAAACAGGCTGTTTGATAAATTAATCGATAAACTAGGCGCATCACTTCCACAACCGAACGAATAATCGCGATCGCTTATGTTACCGGCTCAATACCATGAATTTATCCGTTTAGCGGGCGAGGTAATTCCTCGAGCGCGCGTTATTACTGATTCGTTTCAAACCTTAGCCTATGGCACAGACGCAAGTTTCTATCGCCTAACACCTAAAGTTATTGTGCAGGTGGCGAGTGAAAAGGAAGTGATACATGTCATGCGTTTGGCAACAAAATTGAGTCTGCCCATTTGTTTTCGTGCTTCTGGAACTAGCTTGTCGGGCCAAGCTATCACAGATTCAATCTTAATTTCGCTGACGCCAGATTGGAAAGCGTATTCCATTTTTAAGAATGGTAAAAAAATAAAGATGCAGTGTGGCGTGTTGGGTAATGAAGCGAATAAAGCCTTGGAAAGCTATAAGGCCATGTTAGCGATGATGCCAGCATCGATTGATGCCGCCAGTGTAGGTGGAATGGCAATAAATAACGCTGCTGGTATGAATTCTCTTGATACGTATCAGATGATGCACAGTGCTCGCTTTTTGTTTCTTGATGGCACGGTACTTGATACGGGCTGCGAAAGCAGTCGACAAGACTTTGTCAAAAATCGACCCGACCTTATTTCAGGTGTAGAGGCTTTAGCTGATTCGTTGCGAGCTGACCCAAGTTTAGTGCAGCGAGTCACAACTAAGTATGCAATAAAAAATACCACCGGATACAGTTTAAGAGCCTTGCTAGATTTTGATGATCCTATCGAGATGATCGCGCATTTGATGATTGGCTCTGAAGGCACCTTAGGGTTTATAAGTGAAATTACGCACAATACCATTCCAATAAAACCCTTCAAGGCCTCGGCATTTTTGGTGTTTCCTGACATCGCTACAGCAGGGAAAGTGGTCATGCGTTTTAAACGCCATCAAACGCCAGTGAGTGCGGCAGAGTTAATTGACTATTACTCATTACAAGCCGTTGCTGATATGGACGGTGTACCTTCGTACACCAAAGACTTGCCGCCAGGCACAGTGGCTATTTTGGTGCAGGTGGAAAGTGAAACGGCTGCCGGACTCCAAACGAATATCAACCAAGTGATCAGCGAAACGACCGATTTGCCTAGCGTTGTACCGATTCATTTTACCGATAATCCAACTGAGTACGCCGCTTATTGGAAGGTGAGAAAGGGCATTTTTCCTGCTGTGGGTGCAAACAGACCCAAAGGCACGACTACATTGATTGAAGATGTCGCATTTCCTATCGAACATCTGTCCGCAGCCTTGGTAGACTTACAGCAACTTATGCAATCGTTTGGCTATGTTGATGGTGTCATCTACGGTCATGCTTTAGATGGCAATTTACATTTCATTTTTTCACAAGGTTTTCAAACTCAACAAGACATTCAACGCTACGAAGATTTTATGGAAGCGGTATGTGATTTGGTTGTCGGTAAATATGACGGATCACTGAAAGCTGAGCATGGGACTGGCCGCAACATGGCACCGTTTGTAAAGCAAGAGTGGGGAGAAAAAGCCTACGCGATTATGGTGGGAATTAAACGCCTGTTTGATCCAACCACTATACTCAATCCAGATGTCATGATCACGCAAGATCCTAAGCTTTACACAAAGAATATTAAACCTATGCCGTCAGTTAACGATATTATCGACCCGTGCATCGAATGTGGTTTCTGTGAGCGTATGTGCCCGTCCAAAAATCTAACATTAACACCGCGTCAACGTATTGTGGGAAAACGAGAATTACAGATTATTGATGCGGATAAAAAAGCAGATTTTGAAGAGAAGTACGGTTATTTTGGCGTAGACACCTGTGCGGGCTGCGGTTTGTGTGCCACAGTGTGCCCTGTTGGTATCAATACGGGCGATTTAGTTCGTCATATTAGGCACAATAAAAATGAAAGCTTGGAGCAACGGGCAAACTGGATTGCTTCTCATTTTGGTGCTGTATCCAAAGGGGTAAGAACGACCTTAGGTGCCGCTAATGCACTGCACTCTATGCTCGGAACCGACACGATGCAAAGCGTCAGTGATATTAGCCGGAAGTTATCAGGCAAGCGCTTAGGTAAATGGACGCCATCTATGCCCAAAGCCGCCACAAAACTGCCCATTAAAAAACAGACTAAGACATCAAGCTTAAAAGTGGTGTATTTGCCAAGCTGTGTAACACGCACCATGGGGCCTGCCAAATCTGCTAACGAGCAACGATCTTTATTTGAAACCACTGTTGGTTTACTGAATAAAGCAGGGTACGAAGTTATTATACCAGAAGGCATTAACGAACAGTGCTGCGGTATGCCGTTTGAAAGTAAAGGCATGTTTAAACAGGCCGATCAAAAAGCTTCAGACACAATTGAGCTATTAAAAGATGCCAGTCAAAATGGACAATTCCCCATTTATTGCGATACAAGCCCTTGTACGATGCGCTTAAAAGCGTTTCAAAAAGCCGGCTTGACGATATACGAGCCAGTGGAATTTATTCATGACTTTTTAATGGATAAGCTTACGTTTACACCGACACAAGACGCGATTGCCTGTCACATTACTTGCTCTGCAAGGCGCATGGGACTTGAGCAAAAGACCACTGCATTAATGCAAGCATGCAGCGCTAAACCGGTTTTCCCTGAACACGTAACATGTTGCGGTTGGGCCGGGGATAAAGGCTTTACTCATCCTGAACTTAACGAAAGTGCACTTGCTACTTTAAAACCTCAAGTCAAAGATTGTAAGGCAGGCTACTCAACCAGCCGCACTTGTGAAATAGGACTAAGCCATCATTCGGGTATTGATTACCAATCTGTGGTGTATTTGGTTGATAAAAGTACCGTCTGAGATATTACTTTCTATTTTGAACTCGGTTTGAAGTAAGCTGATGGGATTCCCCTACCAGCTTACTGGCTATTTATTTTGCTATCTGTTTTTAAAATCTATAAACAATGCCTAGAGTAGCTTGTTTTAAATCGGTTTCAAAATTCACATCGTCGATATCATCAAATGCTTCGTCTGCGTCCAGTTCAGTGTCGTACACTGAATATTCAGCATTGATGCTTAAGCTTTCTGTAATCGCGTAACTTAGGCCAGCGCCAGCAAATAAGCTCTCGTCGTCAAATTCTTGGCCTAGTGAACCTGCAGTGACTTCAGTTTCTGACCATAGTTGACCGACTTTTGCGTAAATTGTAAAGCGTTCGCTCAATGGGATCATCCCTTTTAAAGCCGCAGTGTAACCGTCTGTTTTCGCTCCAATAAATTCACTTCCATAGTCGCCAAAATCAATATAGCTACCTTCAATCGCTACCCATCGGTTAAATTGGTATCCGGCTAGACCTTGCCAAACACTGTTATCTTCGTCGAAGTCGTCGTCACCTTCAACGCGAAGATAACCATAGTTACCGCCAACATAAAAGCCACTTTCTTTAACGTCAAAGCTAGCTTCTTGCGCTTGCGAGTGAAAAGAAACAAGTGAAGTAATAGATGCCGCAGTAGCAATACTTAAAAGAGTTTTAGCTGATATTTTCATTATTAACCTCATAGTAAAAAGTGATCAACGTCTCGACGAACAGGATGTTAGAGGAGTCGTGCAAATTCTCTTGATAGTTATCAAGTGCTATGCCAGCGTAAAATTTTCAAAAAAAGATGGAGAAAATGGGAACTTTTTTTAAATTTGAATAAATGATGAGCAGGCTAAGCAAATAAGTCATAAAGTCGTTTAAACGCACAGAGTAAAACTTTTATACGCTTTGAAAAAATGACATGCCGCTGAGCCGCGTTGTCGATAAGGTTGCGGAAATGGTAAGTGCTGCTAAGCAAGGCATCTTAAAACGAAATGTCACTTGTCTACAAACGTCCAAACTTCTTTGGCAAAAGAAGTAAAATCAGATAAACGCTCAGAACAGATTGCAAATACGACGTTTAAATTTACATCGTCGTAGCAATGTACTGCAATATTTCTAAATCCCACCGCATTTTTTAATCTCAATGCGGTTTCTAGGTCAACTGGCCTGTTTACAATTTCTGCAAGTGCTGAACAAAGAGCAAGCTTTAAATGTCCGTTTAACTCATCATTTGCAACTTGTATAGCGATGTCTATGTCGCTTTCTTTGGTCGCTAGCTTACTTGCTACTGAACCAAAGATATAAGCAAGGTTGACTTGTATCGGGTAGTCACTCAGCACAGCTCTAACGTGTTCGTACATTTCATCTTGTTGCATTCGGGTCTCAGATAGTCGAGCACAAGGTTAGACACAGGAATGATGACATGTAAATGAGGAAACCTCTTTGTTTGCTACCTGTGTCGCCTTGTTCGCTAGCAATTAAAACGTGTTGTTGATAAGTACTTCACTTAAATCTAATTGACCGCCCCTCGGATAAGCGTCGGTTTTTGCTTTCCCAACTGCGATAAGCATCACTAGAATATGGTCGTCGGGCAGCTTTATCAGCTCGGCCACTTTTTCTTGGTCGAAGCCAATCATTGGGCATGAATCGTAGCCCATACTTTTTGCAGTAAGCATTAAGGTTTGTGACGCAATCCCCCCAGACCGAATCGCTTCATCACGCTGTATCCATTCGCGGCCGTTATAGAATTCACCAATCATGTTCACTAAAAAATCTTGTGTATCTGAGTCAACATTTTGCCAATAACGCTCTGGACTTTTTTCCCACGCTTTTATATCTGCGGCGATAACAAATAGTTCTGATGCGTCTGTGATTTGTGCCTGGTCCCATGCCACAGCCCGAATATCTGCACGAAGGGCTTTGTCGCTCACTCTAACAAAACGCCAGTGTTGGATATTAAATGAAGTCGGGGAAAGAAGCGTACTGTTTAGTAACTCGTGTACTTCCGCATCGCTCATTGTATGGTCTGGGTCGTAATGCTTTACCGACCTTCTCGCTTCAACTACCTCTGCAAATTTCATTAATACTCCTTTGTCGTTTGTTTTCTGTTATTGAATGTTTCTAGTAAAGGCTACACCAAGGTAGAACAAAAGTAAGTGGTTTTACCTTTATTGGTGAAGTTGGTCTTCATCTGTTTTATTTTGTTCAGTAAGCATTCAGCGTATTTTTCTATACAATTGTGATATGTCAATGGGAACCAATGCAGTGCATTACTTTCAAAAGGTGCAGGTTTCAAAAGGTGCAGGGCTGAGGAAAAGAGGGAGTATGTCGAGGATGATAAAAATGTATAACGTCAAACGCTTGGGTTTAAACTTATTTGTTGTCGCCCTGTTTTTTTTGAACGCTCTTTCTAGTACCTATGCTCAAGTAAAAGAGCCAAAAACATTGAAATATGCTTGTGCGGATGTCGCGGTCGATTATAGTAACGACGACACCTTGACGAAAAAAGAAAAGCTTGCATTGATGTCTTCTGCCTTAGTTCGATCGATGGATGCCTATTCTTCTTGCGTCGCTGCGATACAAAAAGAGAATGCGTCTGGAGGAGGTCCATCTGCGGCAGCTGGAGGAGGCGCAGCGGGTGAGACAGGCGAGGGAGCGTTGGCGGAAGATGACATTGAGGCGAAAGCACCACCTAAGCAAGGCGCTGAGGAACAGATAGTTCAAGTAGACAGCGAAGCAGAATTGCAAGGTACGGAACAAACTGAGCAAACGACACCGCCACCGACTCGGCAAGTAAGCAAACCTAAAGACAATGATTCAATCATCTGCAAACTGTTGTGGGAAGAAATGCAAACGACCACAGTAGAGAAAAAAGCAGGGTTCGAAAAGCAATATCAACAATATAACTGCGGCAAGCGCTGACCAAATTAAGCGCATGTAAAGATAAACAGAAATTAGATTTAAAGGACTACAAAAATGTGGCTACGCGTTAACAATGGTGTTCAATCTCTCGCAACCTTAGTTTGTTTTATGTTGCTTTGTGCCTGTCAAAGTACGGGCAGTTCCTCGAGTCAACCCATTTTGGTAGGGCCAGTAGAGCCCGAAACTAAAACAGAATACATCGCGCCTGATGTGGCCAAATTAAGAAATGCGAATGTGTTTTTAGATGTTGCTGTAACTGCTTTCGACCCTGGGTTTATTACCGACAGTACAGGCGCTATTGACTATCAAAAAATGGATGAAGAAGGTATTTGGCCGCAGTTAAGACGTTCTGAAGCTAAACTGTTTGCTGTTGAGATGAAAAACGGACTTGAGCGAGCGCAAGCGTTTTCTACCGTCAGGGTAGTGCCCAGTACCAACACCACTGCTGACGTATTTGTTATGGGTAAAATATTGGAATCGGACAGTGAAAAAGTGAGCATGGAGCTGACTGTGGTAGATGCTACGGGTGAAATATTGGGCATTAAAGAGTTTGAACATAAAGTAGAAGAGGGGTTTTATAGGGACCAACGCAACGCTAGCTTAAACTCTTATCAACCTTTGTTTGATCGAGGGCGCGTCTATGTGATTCATTTATTAAGTCGTTTATCAGAAGCCGAAAAAGAAACCATTAAAAATGTTGCCTTGATGCGCTATGCACGATCCTACAACCCAGAGGCGTTTGACTCTTACTTAACCACTCGCATCGATAAAAAATTTGGGCAGCAACACTATAAGTTCTCATTAACGGGCTTGCCCTCACAGGATGACTGGCAACTTCAAGTGATCAAAGACTTTCGAAATCAAGAGTTACTGTTTGTTGATCGTTTACAAGATAATTACGACACGTTCTACGCAGAAACGCAACAAGCCTATTCCAGTTGGCAAAAAGAAACCTTGCCCGAGATGATAGCCCGACGAAAAGCGCGATTAGATAGAAATAAAAAAGCGGTGTTGGGTGCCGGCTTGGCGGTATTAGCAGGCGTACTTGCCAGCAATAGCAACAACAGTGGCAGCGGCTTAGGACGAGGTGCCACGACAGCAGGTTCAATTTTGGCTGGAATTGGCTCGGCTGCTGTAATCAATGGTGCATTTCAAAGTAATGAAGAAATGAAAGTACAGTCGGCCATCATTGAGGAAAAGGGCCAAGCGCTTGATTTAACCTTAAGTCCGACTGAAATGAAATTTGATGACCAAGTGATTGAACTAAAAGGTACGGCAACTGAGCAATACTTGCAGTGGCGTCAACATTTAAGAGAAATGTACCAATTAGAATCAACGCCCAATTTGCAACTTTAACAGCGAGTACATCAGTCAATGACGACAAAATCCGATGCCAATGGTCCAGATCAACGCATTTTGGACAATCAACTTGCGTTACAGAAAAAATTGACCCGTTCAATTTTTATGGTGATCGGTGCCACCGTGGTCGTCATTACGCTATTCTTTTTGTTTCAAACTTCTGAGACAACGCAAGAATCAGCGGATTCTCTCTCTATTGCCAATAATGGCGTGAAGCTCTCGAACGAAGACTTAGAACAGTATCGACAAGCCTTTATCAGACAATTAGACGCCTTTAACCAGAATCAACAGCCATGGTTAGACAACCCTCATTTGCAAGCCTGGGCATCATATGAAGCTGATTCTATTGAATCTATGAAAGAGCAAGCCTTAGTTTTATTTGCTAAATCTAGCTTTAGGGCGGCAAGTGACAGCATTGAGAAAGCCAAAATACAAACTCAAGCCCTTGTCAGTGAATGGGATCAAGCCTATGAAAAAGCCATTGATGAGGCTGACTCTTTTCTATCGGCGCAAAAAATAAATCAAGCCAGACTTGCGTTTGCTCGAGCGAGTCAGATCAACCCTGAAAAACACCTTGTTTCCCCAAAAGCACTGGCGCTCAAAAATAGCATCGATAATTTTGAAAAACTTGCCGAGCTGTTGGACGAACTAAGCATTGCAGAAATAGAAAATAATACCGACAAGCAAATTGTATTATTGACGCAGTTGGTCAATATCGATCCCTCCCAAACACAAAAACAGGCGCGACTTGCCCAGTTAACAAAGCAAAAAGCGGAGCAACAACTTGCAGGACTCGTCGCACAAGCCCACAAAGCCGTGGACGACCAAAATTACAGCAGAGCGTCAGAGTTGGTCAAGCAAGCAAAGCGGCTCAATGCCAATGCGGTCAGTATAAAAACGGTGGTAGATCGATTAAATGTGACCCGCTCAGAAAGGCAGCTCGACACGCGCAAGAATGAAATAAAGCAACTGATCAGCGCGGAACGTTGGCAAGACGTATTGCTTAAGTCTCAAGAATACCAACAATTACATACCAATATTGAGGTGTTTTCTGACGCCTACAACAAAGCTAATATTATTTTGCGTCAACAGCGCCTCTTAGCCCCCTTTCTTGAAAAGCCCGATAGGCTAAGCGATGCCGGTGTCAGAGAAACAGCGATTAGCCGTTTACAGCAAGCTATGCCTTACATGTCAGAATCAAAAAAGCTTACTGAAGACATTGTGCAGCTAGGACAATTTATTGATGCCGCTAGCGAACCAATAAGCGTAGAGATTACCTCAGACGGTGACAGTTATATTGTCGTGATTGGTGTGGGGCATGTTGGAGCGGTGAAACAAAAAAATATTCAACTAACACCGGGCTCATACACACTTGAGGCGAGAAAAAATGGATTTAAAACTGTTCGTCAAACCATTGAAGTCGGTGTTTCAAAACAAAATCAGTTTTACATCGCGTGTAACGAAGTCATTTAAAAACAGTATTTATAAAAATAACCTTTAACTGAGACAAGAGGTGTGTGTTGGCAGCATTAGACAGCCGAATTAAATCCGCGCAACGAAAAAATGCGTTTGCCTATGTTTTTTTGTCAAGCCTTACGCTTCTCATCCTTATTGGTTTTGCGCTTTGGTTTTTTGTAATTAACGTTTATGTGTTGGTGGTTGGCCCTGAGCAGGCAAGCACAGTATTTAGTACAACTCAAATAAGCGGCTTGCAATATACAAAAGGCAATAAGTTGTATATGTTTGGCGACAAAGCCATATTCAGTGTGTCTGCGCCGAGTTATGAAACCGTAAACGTTGAAATAACGCCGAATACACCGCGTAACATTGAAATTATTCTTCCGCCATCCCCGGCTGTAATAGAAGCATCATTAGACTTGCCGCAGGTAACCAGTTGGTTTATCGATAATCACTTAGTGCACGTAGGAAATGACCTCAACTACGAGCTAGATGAAGGTGCGTATCGATTACGCGCTGAGCATCCTTTCTATGAACCATGGACTTCAAATATTAATGTCGTTAAGGCCGAAACGCTCTTGATCGAGCCGACGTTTACGCCAATTGCTGGCAATATTACGATCAACGCAAATCATCAAGATGCTGAGGTATTGGTTGATGGTCAGCCCTATTTGCTACCTGTTTCGCTTAATGTGAACGGGGGGCAGTTTGATGTTGTATTAAGAAAACCAGGGTTTCAGCCTATTTCTGACACGGTTGAAGTAACCTTTGATCGCAGAGAACAAACCAGAAATTATACTTTGCAGCCTGAACAAGCCACGCTATTTGTAAATACTACCCCCAGCGATGGCGTACTTCTGATCAACGGCAAGGTTTCTTCTTCGGGTGCTTTGAAAGTGAATGCTAACCAAGCGGTTGATGTTCGATACAGCAAACCGGGGTATCGAACCTTTGCACAAACTCTATCGCCCAATCTCGATGAACCGACAACGCTGAATATTGTACTTGACGAAGCCCGTGCTCAAGTCAGCATATCGAGTAATGTAAAGGCTGAGGTATTGATTAATGGTACGAAAGTAGGCGAAACACCTTATGCCGATACCTTACCTGCCATCTCTACCACGATTGAACTCAGGAAATCAGGGTATCGAACGCTGTCTCGTACAGTGTCATTGAGGGCTGATAACCCTAACGCAATAGATTTTGTATTGCAGACTGAATTTGCTGCTCAGCGTTCAGAAGGTAAACCCACTGTGGCGAATCAGTTAGGAATCGTATTTCAACGTTTTCAAGCTGACGCTTTTCAAATGGGTTCCGTGGTGAATGAAATTGGACGAAGAAGGAACGAGCACCCAGTAAGAGTCGATTTAAAGACGCCGTTTTGGGTATCCGTGCATGAAATAAGCGAAGCCCAGTACAGTGCGTTTCGCGGCGGTGCTAAAAAGAGCCAATCACAAAGTAATCTACCGCAAACCAATATAAGTTGGCTAGAAGCGGTCAAATTTACTAACTGGTTAAGCGAACAAGATGGGTTACCTGCATTTTACCGTGTTCAAGGCGACCGTTATCTTGGTTTTAATGCTCGTTCAGCTGGCTATCGCTTATTAACCGAAGCCGAGTGGGAGTGGTTAGCAAAGCTAGCAAGGCGACAAGTTCCAACTATATATGTTTGGGGGAATGCAGACTCAATCCCTAAACAGTCTGGTAACTTTGCCGACCAAAGTAGGAAATCAGTGCAACCGTTAGTACTTAAAGATTATGATGATGGACAAGTCGGTGTCGCTGATATTGGATCGTTTAATGCTGATCGAGCTGGCCTGCACGATTTAGCCGGAAACGTGTCGGAATGGGTGCACGATTTTTACACTAACGCGACGCCTAACTTATCTGAGGTGCATGTAGATTATACGGGTGTACGTAATGGCGATTACCACGTTGTAAAAGGCGGTAATTTCACCACAGGCAGGTTACGTGATTTACGCGCTGCGTTTAGAGAACCCGGTGCAGATCCAAGTGAAACCATAGGGTTTAGAATTGCACGATATGCGACCACTGAAGTCGATTAAATTGAAAATAAAGGGATCTAAAACATATGTTCAATCGTTTTCGCAAAAAATGGCTTGTCGTATTACTCGTCGCTGCATTGCTTTTTACTGGGCTGACAGCGCTTGCTGAAAAAATTAGTTTAGATACACCTGCCACCTTACCGAGTGATATTTAATGAAAATACAGAACAAAACCGCGAATATGAACCCTCCACCTCTTTTGTCTTTTGGTATTTTTTTAGGCATTGTTGCGCTAGTGCATGTGTTTTTTCAAGGTGTGGTGCGTCCGGCGGCAGACGCGGCTATTCTTGCGCAAGGTAGCGGTGCTACAACCAATCTATGGGTCATTCTTAAAGACTTCGAGCAACAAGCGTGCGTTAGTTTGGGCTTATTCTGCGCGTTTCTTATTCTGTACAAATATCAGCGTATCGTGTTTAAAGAAGAGCCGTTGTTTACGATGGATTATTTAGATAATCACGACAAAACCCAGATATTGGACATTACTGCGGCCATTGCTGAATTGAAAGCCAGTGCTTATGCGGCGAATAGTTCCATGCAAACGTGGATCAACTGCTTACAGCGCTTTAAGAACACCAGTAATGTTCAGCATGCAGCTGAAGCCATCACTGATAGTGTCGATTCGCTTGCCATTCAATTGGAGTCGGGCAATGGCATGATACGTTATTTTATTTGGGCAATTCCAAGTATTGGCTTTATTGGCACCGTTCGTGGTATTGGGTCGGCGCTGGCAAAAGCTGAAGATGCTGTGGCAGGTAATATTACCGGCATGGTGGATAAACTGGGCGTGGCCTTTAACTCTACCTTGGTATCGTTGATCATTTCTATTGCGTTAATGTATTTGCTGTTTGTATTGAATAATCGCCAAGATCAAATGGTGATCAAAACAAAAATCAATTGCGAAAAACATTTGTTATCGTATTTGCAACACTAGGAACGCGAGTGTCGCATGTTCAAAAAACGTGAAGAACAGGGCTTTAACCTTTCATTTTTAGATGTAATGGCATGCGGCCTTGGTGCAGTATTGTTAATATTGATTGTGGTCAAATTTCAAGACGACACTGACACGCCTATTGTTGAGCTTGAGCGCCTGAATAAAGAGCTACAAGCCTTACAGACGCAACAAACAGACTTAAATCAACGTCTTTCTGCAAAGCAGCAGCAAACAGAGAGCACCGACGCGTCAATTGATAACCTTAAGCAGCGCATCAAAGCGCTCATTATTCAACAACAAGCTACGCAATCAGCGCTTGCAGACAAACGCGCGGTGGTCGCTGATTTTGAAAACGCTATTGCTGCTATTGCACCGCAAACCTCTGCAGATACTATTCCGACCCCCAATACCTCTGAAGAAACGTACTTGATGGGACTAAAAGTAGAAGGCAGGCGTATTGCCATTTTGGTTGACACCAGTGCGTCGATGTCTGCTGAGCGTTTAATTGACATTATCAGTAGAAAGCTAGGGAGTGATGATGAAAAACGAACGGGCCCCAAGTGGTTAAGAACACAAAGGATTGTGCGTTGGCTTCTGGCTAGATTACCCAAAGGAGGCGAGTTTACTGTTGTTGCTTTTAACCATCGCTCGAAGGTGCTGGGCAAAAATAGTGTGCTTAAAAACGGCGATAGAGAAGATCTTGAGTCGGTGTTGTTAGATTTAAATAAACTGGTGCCTGAGCAGGGTACAAATTTGCAGCAAGCATTAAATACTTTGGCTCAAATCCCCACTCGTTTCACGGATGTTTATGTGATTACTGATGGTTTGCCTACCATCGTTAGCCAAAATAGTAACTTTCCGACCAGACGAAGTTGTAATCCTGTTGAAGGCAAGCAGGCCACCATAAACGGAGCGTGTAGAATGGAGGTCTTTGCCCATGCCATTCAAACTAACCCCTTACAAGGCGTTGTGACTAATATTGTATTGTTACCTCTAGAGGGGGATTCGCAAGCGCCAAGTGCTTATTGGAGTTGGGCGTCTTTCACCAATGGCACCTTTATCGCCCCTGCCGGAACATGGCCATGAAACGACAGCGCGCACCCATAGAAGTATTCAGCTTGTCATTTTTGGATATCATTTCTTGTGCCTTTGGTGCAGTAGTGATGTTAATTTTGCTCGCAAAAAACGGAGAAGAAGGTGAATTTAGCGATGTCAGTCAGGTGGCAGACGCACTATCAATTCGCTCATCGATTGAGGCTCAAATTGCAGAGCTAGAGCAAAGCATCGCCAAGGAAAATGCTGCACAGGCCTCGGCTTCAGCGACATTGGCAAGTAATAATACTCAAGCCGACGCCTTGGAGGCTGACATCGCTAAAGCTAAGGAACAGCTCAAGCAATTAACCGATAAAGCCAATGGTTTAGAAGTAAAACAGCAGGTGTTGGAACAAGCGGCGATATCGGTAGGGGATGCGAAAGAACGTGACGAAGAAGTAGGCGGTATTCCAGTAGACAGCGATTATGTTATTTTTATCATCGATACCTCAGGCAGCATGAAAAGCATGTGGACACGAGTGCTGAATAAAATGGAGCAAGTATTAGAGATCCACCCCAAAGTGACAGGTTTTCAAATTTTGTCTGACAATGGCGATTATTTGTTACGACAATCCACAGGCCGATGGCGAAACGATACCGAAGCGACTCGCCGTTCTGTGCTTGCCGCGATGCGAAACTGGAGTGGCTCGTCGAATTCATCGCCCGTCGAAGGCATTCAAACCGCATTAAAAACCTATGGTAAACGGGTCGATTCTTTATCGTTGTACGTGTTTGGGGACGATTTTAGTGGCGGTTCATTAGATTTAGCCTTAGAGCAAATCAACAACTTAAACCGAGACAATTCAGGCAAATTGCTTGCCCGAATCCACGCAGTAGGTTTTGCGCCTCGACGAAGCGGTATCACCCGAAATTCCCTGATGTTTTCAACGCTAATGCGGGAAGTCACCAAACAAAATAACGGTACGTTCATCGCCCAAAATTAGCCTTTAGTAAGGAGAGGGTCTCTTTGCAGATCAGCAATGGTGCTGGGCGTGAGATTGGATCTAGCGGTCATCGCGCGCTGATTTAAAGGAGCTTAGCAGTTCGTCAGCAGCAGTTTGAATAAACTCTTTATCCTTTGCCTGTGTTGCACCTTCGGATAAATGCACGTGCAACACATCCAGTTTTGATTTTCGCTCTTCCAATGTACGCAAAGCGTCACGAACAACCTCACTGGTTTGCGAGCCTTAGCTCTGCTATTTGAGCACAAAATTAACCGAGCTGTTGTAGCCTTGGTACAGTTATATCTACCGCTGATCAATAGGTGTGTCTTTCACGTCACAACAAAAGTCGTGTATCTCCATGCCTTTGATCAGTGGGAAGCCTTCATCTAGCCAGCCTGTGATTCCGCCTGTCATAAGTTTTACCGGTCTACCCAGTTAGGCGAGTCGCACTGCCGCTCTTGCTGCGCCATTACAGTGTGGGGCTGCGTATATCAAGTAATACAAATCCCGGTGCTTCGTGTTGCAAGGCGT
>CAYSDZ010000023.1:0-6107 GCA_964429915.1 uncultured Alteromonas sp. | reverse complement strand
GTGGGGCTGCGTATATCAAGTAATACAAATCCCGGTGCTTCGTGTTGCAAGGCGTCATGGGTATCCCAACAGTCTGTTTCAAACGCAAACATGGCTTCAAAGTGTTGTAGTGCTTGCGTTGACGGTGCTGCTGGTATTATGGTTACGGCGTTATTCATGGTCTGCTCCTTGTTGAACGATTGTCATAGTCAGGTGGGTGTCAATGGCGCTATTCTGGGCTTTTTATTGTGAGTAAGACATTGGCATAAATGACATTGTTCGAAAGTTTCCTGCCAAGTTGCTAGCAATTGTCGGTTTATACTCGTAACGTGTATTTATCATTTCTGTGGTGACTTGTATGATGAAGCCCAAGCGATTTTTGCTAGACCCATTTGCAACGCCAAAGTCCGTTGCATTACTTATTTACGATCAGCTTTGCATGTTTGAATTTGCCTGCGCAACAGAAGTCTTCGGACTACCTCGGCCAGAGATGGGGCCTAACTGGTATCGCTATCAAACCGTATCCATTGACGGCAAGTCTGTTGTCACTCAATATAACGGTGCGATGATACCCAATAAGGCTATTACCGAGGTCGATAATATTGATCTATTGATAGTTGCAGGCTGGCAAGGTGGGCTTTGGTACCGCGACCACCCTGCGCCATCATTTTCGGCAGCGTTTGAATATTACGCCAGTGGCGTACAGGGCCCGGTTTACCTTGCAAACCTTGCCACCCAAAATTAATCTTTAGTAAGGCGACGGTCCGCCTTCTTTGATAAACCGATCAATCCGTTTCTCTAACACCGACAAAGGTACGGAACCCAGTTGCAGTACTGTATCGTGAAAATGGCGAATATCGAAGTCATTGCCTAAAGCTTTTTCCGCTTTTGCACGACACGCTTCCATTGTCATTTGACCGAGATAGTAAGACAAGGCTTGTCCGGGCCATGCAATGTAGCGATCGATCTCGGTGGTGATTTCATGGACGGAAAGCGCTGTATTGTCTTTCATAAATTGTATTGCTTTGTCTCGACTCCAGCCTTTTGCGTGAATTCCCGTATCGACAACAAGACGAGCCGCACGCCACATTTGATAACTGAGCATGCCAAATATTTCGTAAGGCGTGTGATAAAGGCCCATTTCTTCCCCCAGTTTTTCTGAATACAAGGCCCAACCCTCTCCATAGGCAGATACGTAGGTTTCACGACGAAAAGCCGGAATCCCCTCATTTTCCAAAGACAGTGGCATTTGGAAAGCATGACCGGGCGCGGATTCATGCAATGTAAGAGCAGGCAAAGAATATAAAGGCCTAGAAGGTAAGTTATAGGTGTTGACCAAGTAAATTCCCGGCCCACCGCGTCCTGCGGTATAGAAGGGGGCAATATCGTCAGGCACAGGAATAATCGCAAATCTAGCGCGAGGTAAATGTCCAAACCAGTTATCTGCTACAGCATCAAACTCTTTGGCTGTCCATGCTGCCCTATCAAGCAACGCTTGTGGGGTATCAACATAGAATTGCTTGTCGGTACGTAAAAACTGCAAAAAGGCTTGTAAATCGCCATCGAACCCGACGCGTTCAATAACATCGAACATCCGCGAACGTATGGTTGCCACCTCCTGTAAACCAATCGTGTGAATGTCCTCAGGGCTTAAATTGAGCGTGGTGTATTTCTTTGCTTGTGCTTTGTAATAGGCTTTTCCCTTCGGTAAGTCGTAGGCAGCAATAGAAGGTTGGGCATTGGGTATGTATTCGTTTTCTAAGAATGAAAGTAAGGCTTGATGAGCAGGAATAACCGACTGCGTGATGGCCTGTTTGACTTTTTGGGATATCTCAAGACGGCTTGCTTCACTAATTTTCATGGGAAACTTTAGCAGTGGCGTAAAGTAAACATTGTCTTCACCTGTTCTTTCAACCACAGAACGCACAGACGCCTCGCGTCCTACTAAGGATACTTTGGGAAGCGTAAACTTGCGTTTTAGGCCAAGTTTCATATTGGCAATTTGCTGATCGAAATAGCGCGGCATGGAATGAAGCCATGCAATATAGTTTGTATAGTCCTGCTCTGTTCTAAACGTTTCTCTAGCTAAGTAAGTGAGATCGCTCCAAAATGCAGTATCGCCAAGCAAAGGTTTCTCATAGGTTTTAAACTGTTGATCGGACAGCAGGGTTTCAATTTGATTGCGATAAACCGCGTAATTGGTTTGATTTTCATCAGACAGTAACGCTACATTTATATTGTCGAGTGCGTCTATTGTCGCTTGCCAGCGCAGAAGTCTTTGTTGTTGCGTTGCCAAACTGACATCAGGCAACTGACTGGGAATAGTTTTCGTATCACTGTTTTCATCGACAGAATAGTGGCTTTTTCGCCACTGCCATTCGTTTTCATACAGCGTTTCGAAGCGTTCGTTTACTGAAGCTATTTGTGAAGGCTCATTTGCCGATGTATGTTTTACTAACAATAGGCTAAATAAAGTGAAAACTAAAATGGTTAAAGTGGGGGTGCAAAGTATGGGCTTGAAGAGTCGTCGCAAGGTATTCTCCTTTTTTCACCTACCGTACACTAGCTGTTATTCATTGCGCAATACTTGACAGATTTGATGGTGTTATTTTAAACGCTTAACGATTTTAACTGGCTGGGTGAATCGTTCCAAAACAAATATTGCTGTTCAATAGGAGTTTCAATTTATGGTCTTAGCAAATCTCTTAATACGGCAGGGTTTTTTTGCGTTTGTTGGTATTCTAATGCCTATTTTTTCAAGTTTTTTCGTTCCGAATTACAGCTCCCTTAGTCAACACATGAGTGAGATGCAGGTGTTACCTCATTGGTTTATGCAATACTCACTTTTTACTGGTATGATTAGTTTGTTTTTCATGTGGATTTTAATTGTTGGTATTGAACCACAAGAGTACATGGGGCTGACGCAGCGCATTTCATCAATATTTTCTTTTGGCTGGTTTGCAGTTGCGGCTTTTGTTTTCAAGCCGCAAACATAAAATTGTTAGATTGCTAAAAGGTGTCTGGCGTAATCTAACTTTAAGGATTCCACATAGAGACGCGGTGGCTGTCGTCAACAAATATCTAGAAAAATCAGGACTCATCCACAAGGCCAGCTATCAGCGAAGGGCGATTAAGTTTTACCTCCATAGGTAAAGTGAAGTGTGAACTGAAAACACCCTACCACAACGGCACCAGTAACCGGATTACACACATGTATTTTTTGAACCACTCGATTTAGCTGCTAATGGCTTGTGATGAGCGCGTAGAGTCCCAGCGCCGCGTTTTGGTATTCTATGATCATGCCATCGAGAAATTCTTTGACCACTCGTTTCTCGTCACTTGAGAGGTGGCTGATGGCTTCAGAGTATGCACACAGGCGCCAAACCACACTGGCCAGTATTGAGGAAGAAAAAAAGAGGCTTTAAAACTGGGGGGGGTAATAGGGGCGGACAAGCAAAAAATTCCAATATTTAACTATAAACACGAGTATATCAGCGAGTTGTACCGCTATACAAAATCTGATCAAAGAAACGAATAAAGTTTTGGTGGCGTCATCTTCAAAATGTGTAATTTAATATGTCAAATGAGATTTCCGTCTAAAATCACTTTTTATTCGTTTTAAAAAGTTAACTTTATGCTTACTAAAGACAGCCTATGATTTTGGAGGAAAAGGCGTGCATATTCCTTAAGCACGCCTTTGAATTTAAGCAATCCAGATTTAGTTGACTCTAATTAAACGCCATCTTGCTCTACGATTCATTCCTGGTCTATTCGACGTTCCGTCTACCGTATCGTCAGTCGAATTTTGTAGGAATTTATCGGTATTAGTTGACCTGATTGTGAATACACCATCACTTATTTCGACAATATCAAATTTTTTGTCGCCATCATTTCTTGGTGTTCTGTTAGTAACGATGATTGAACTGTCGCTGCCAACCGTTCTCAATATTCCTGTACCGGTTCCCGAATTTTTTCGAATATCAATATTATATAAATCGCCCTGCGGTACAAACTTCCACTGCTTATCGAAACCTGTTTGCGATGCGCTTGTAACCAAATCAGCATTGTTTCCATCTAAAAATCTGCCCGTCTCTACATTTTGAATTTTATACCAAGCGTCTCCGAAATCATTTGCTGAATCTTCCACTAGGCGTACTTCAACCTTTGCCAACATAAAAGACTCCAACTCTATATCAATTTCGGCTAATGAAGCTGTTGAAGAATTTGAAATTTGATTCGTTGAAGCACTTTTCCATGAACTTGGAGTAACGGTATTGAATCGTGTAAGTGAGTTTGCATCGTCGGTAAGTTGCGCAATTCTGTCTCTCCTAACCTGTCCACTTCCTCCTATAGATTTTCGAATATGTCCGTACGTTGCATTTGCGTCGTTTCGTATCCAACCACCCCTGTTTTCGTTGGTGCGATAGTTACTGTCTAAGCCCTTTAATCTGTTAAAACCACTTTCATTTTGACCGTAAGGAAGAATCCTATACTCATAGTTTTGCCCCGGCGCAACGGGAAGTGTCATATTTATCTTAATTGACTCGTCAGAAGACTGATATCTGGGATTGTCACTGTAATTAGAAATGAGCGCATTAAACGTTTGTGACTGGCCAGCACCTTTCGAGGAAAAAATGGCATCAATTCTATTGTTGTGTTGCGTTTGAATGGTCGAGGTGTAACGGTATCTGTCTTCGTTCACCATAGTTTCAAGCAAATTCATAGTAACACGTTGAGGCGCAAGCAAATCGCCAATAGAACCGTACCCCCACTGATGAACTTTTCTTACACTCCTTTCATAAGCCATTCTCGCAAGTCGAACAATAAATGCTGAGCCGTGAGAGGTGCCTGCATCAACAAACAAACCCGCTCTAAAGTTAGTAAATAACCAAAACTCATGGATCTCAAAATCGACACCACTTTTCAGATTATTATTATCCTTAAAGGGTTTGACTGCTTCGTCGTACCAATCGAGCGTATCTAAACCGCCAAGCCCACCGGCAAGCCTGTCAAAAAATGGATAATACGAAACGCCAAAGAAGTCATAATCGACGTTATTTCTGTGCGCAAAGTCGATGAAGCGATTACCAAATGAACTTATTACATTGCCTCGATAGTCAAGTAAAGGCTGGCCATTTTTAACTGGAGCAAAGGTCGCCTCCCTAAAATGCACACCTACAATTGCGTCTGGCAGCACGGAACGAACCGCATTTAATGTTCTTCTGTAATGCCCAAAAAAGTCGGATGCTGTGCCACGCCAATGCCCAGTAGTGTCTATTTCAGAGCCTATTCTAAATCGCCACTGCTTAACCACGTCTTCGCCAAATTCTTCAACAAGACGCTCTATGGTCGCCTTAATAAAATCCGTCCATCTGCCGTTATCGTCGGGCGGTAATGCGTTACCGTAGGTTTCAATTTCGGTTGACTTAAGAAAATTTTCGCCGTCGAAGTCGTCAACCAACGTATAGTTATTTTGAAAATCCCATGGCGGGTTATCAAGCACAATTTGATAGATGTCGATACCGTTTTCGCGGTATTCCTTTATCTTCTCAATGAACTCATCAAAGCTATATTCATCGTTACCATTTTCTCTTGAATAAAGGTCGCCAGAAAAGTCTTTGATTGCGCTTCCGTTTTCACTTCCTCTCCACCCCCCAAGTGTTCTAATAAAGTTGAGTTTTCTTTGCACACCTTGGAAATTGCCCTCGGTTTCAACTCGTCCTGAAAAAATCTTGTTTTCAACATCCCAAAAATTGAAGATTTTCCCTCGCTTATCATCACTTTTTGCATAGTTTACATTTAAGGTAGAATCTGCAGTAGCAAGCGGCGATAAGAATAGTGAGCTTGTTATTAAGACACTGGTTATTAGGGGTATTGTTTGTTTGATCATGTGATTGTATCCGACAGCGAAAGAAGGTAGTGGGTAACCTTTAAATTACCCACGCAGTTAACTTTATACAAATAAATCACAAAAACATTACATTTAACATTTTTATTTACATATTTAACTTAAAATTAATAATAGTTAAGTTAAGTAGGATCTAAACCTTCTTTTTTAATGTGATTTATTTGCGGAGTATAAGTAAAACAACCACTACTAACTACTCTTTATAACAGCTAGTTTCAAG
>CAYSDZ010000022.1:27924-50238 GCA_964429915.1 uncultured Alteromonas sp. | reverse complement strand
AAATTCATCTTATCTGTCATTCAAGCGTCATAGCTCTTAAATACGGTTCTTAAATTCGGCTCTCAACTATCACTCTTACTTTTAGCCTTTAAATCAGAGCTTAATAAAATAACTACAAGGCTTTAAAAAAGTGCGTATCATACCTGCATTATGAATGAGAAGCCATCGACAAAACCGCTGAAAAAATAGCTAAACATGGACAACGACGACATAAACACCTTTAAGCAGGCCGTAGCGGGTATAAAACCGCTGTCACAAGATAAACACGTGTTGAAAAGGGCTAATCCAGACGTTTCGATGTTAGCTCCAAAAAAACGAAAAACTAACATCGATAAACAAGCGCAAGCGAACTTCGCATTTTCAGACCTGTACCAAGCCCACTTTGACAAACAAGGGCCGATAAAATATTGCCGAAATGACATTCCTGCCTATACTCTTAAACAACTAAGACGTGGCGATTTTGCTCCAGAGTGGGTATTGGACTGCCATGGCATGACCAAAACAGAAATGAAAAATGAGCTCATTTCAATGTTTTATCAAGCCCATCAACAGCATGTGCATTGCGTCAGTATTTTGCACGGCATTGGGTCTGGCGTACTAAAACAATCGCTGCCTCATTATTTGGTGCAACACCCTAATGTGCAGGCCTTTCATCAAGCGCCGCTTGAAGATGGCGGACAAGGCGCATTACTAGTTTTGTTAGAGATACCCGAACTTTGATTGAGGATAAGGAACGAAAAAGTGACACTTTTTGCACATCCATTAGCTAAACAGCTTAGTGTGGTTTTCATTGCTTTCATTGGCTCTTTTTTCAGGGTAGAGGCGGCAGAATTAGTCGTTGAAATTCATAACCCTGATCAATCAGCCGCATCAGGCGTCGTTATTTATGCAAGCCCTAACTTTGAATTGAAAAAAAGTAGCCACCCTCAACCCAGTGTTGCTGAAATGGTTCAGGTCAATAAGCAATTCCAACCGCATATATTGGTTATTGAAAAAAATACTGAGGTCGTTTTCCCTAATCAAGATGATATTGCTCACCACGTTTACTCGTTTTCACCCACACATCCTTTCGAATTAGAGTTATACAAAGACGGAAGCAATCAGACCGAACGCTTCGACAAGGTAGGCACAGTAGATTTAGGATGCAACGTACACGATTGGATGCTGGGTTATATAAAAGTGGTAGATACTCCATTCTTTGCACTGACCGATGAGACAGGAAAAGCAACGCTAGTCGATCTTCCTAAGGGCGATTACACAGTGAACATATGGCACCCAAACATTCAAAACAAGCTCCAAGGAGCTCAAACATTACTGACTATTGACGAGCAAAGTTATTTCTTGCACGAATTAGAAGCGACCCTGGAACGCCCCACCGAAGACGACGATTTCATTCAAGATATTTATTAATCTATACCCGTTCCACCTCAATATGCTCGATTCAGCGAACGAATAAAAGGATTTAAACAATTTGACGCAGTGTAAATCCTTTTAGGCTTCGCCCTTGGGAGCTTCACAGCGTTTTTATGACAAGGCATACTTGAGAAGGAATTTGCTAAAAGTATAACGCAGTAATAAAAACGCTGTGATAGCTCTGAAACGAGCATATTGAGGTGGAACGGGTATAGCTTAGTACGAAGAGCCTTCGAAGTAGAAATTAAAAGCCAAACAGTTTTTGCAACCAAGATTTGTTTAAATCTTCTTCGCATTGCTTAAGTTGAGTTGCATAAGTCAGGGATCGAGCCTTCACTTTCTTTGCTACTTTTACTAACCACGGTTTTTTCTTGTGGCTACCCCTGCGATACCCCCCCCAACCTTCGTGGTAATTGAGGTATTGTGCGTTCGCATCCCATTTTGAAATACCATTAACCGAATGTGTCTTCGCAATAAACCATGCCATAAAATCAATCGCATCGGAAAAGCTTTCCCGACTCGCCCTACGATTGCCAGTTTCTCTTATATAGTCTTTCCATGTAGGTGTTTTGGCTTGAGAGTATCCATATGCAGAGGACACTCTTCCCCATGGGATAAGCCCAAAAAACACATAGTCTTTAGGCGGCTTGGCGTTATGTCGAAAAGAACTTTCTTGATACATCATCGACATGGGAACGTGTATCGGTACACCCCATTTGTCTCTTGCCTTGGCAGCAGCTTCGTACCAACTTCCTTTTTCATAAAAAATATCACAGAGGTTAGTGATATTTTCAGGCGGACGTGTCGCACAACCTGCAAACATAAAAATGATAAGAAAAAGTAAAAAAAATTTGAACTTTTCGCACATAAGCAGTCAAACCTTATAGTTCTAGCAAAAAATGTGTGTTTCCCTGGAACTCTTTATGCTCAATGTTCATGCATTGGGCATTTTTTTTGCTTGCGGCTGTGCGAAATAGTTCTTCATAAACGCTTCAAACGGCTCTTCACTCTCATTATCTTTCAGCTTTTGTTTTGCTAATGAAGATGCAGCTTGTTTTTTAAACGCCTCCCCGTCTGTGAAAACATAAGTATGGCTCTCCATTTCCGAGCGGTACTGCTGCGCTAACTTTAATCCTAACTCACCATTGTCTGCGTCATTTTCTAAAAGCGTATCGAGCCAACGCCCCGAAAAGGTTAAGCTTGGATTTAAAATCTTCTTCCACTCACCTTCAACGGCCGTTGAATACTGGTCGCAACCGTTTGCTTCATCTAATAACTTTGCAGTATGTCTAAATTCTTCAAATAATTGTGTCGCCCATGCTGTCATGCATACGCTTTGTCCATCTCGTTGCAAAATAAGACTGGGTCTACGTCCTTCCAACACAATAGACTTGAAATTAGCTTGCGCTTCCTGAATGCTAGCTGAACACAAATGCTGACTGGGTTTTATTGCGCACGTAACTAAAAACACATCCAAAAAGTAAAACTGCTCTTCGCTTATGCCGTAAGGCGAAAACGGATTGACATCGAGCGCTCGCACTTCAATATAACTAATACCGCGTTTTACCAAGGCATCAGTCGGCTTTTCTAAAGGCAGAGTGGGTTGTTTGGGACGTACCGAAGAATAAAGTTCATTCTCTATTTGAAGGATGTTTTTATTCAGCTGCTGCCAATGTCCTTCTTCACCACTGCTGAACCTAGCAAACGTTTCAGATGGCGTTTTCATCGCCGTACGCAGTAAATCAATATAGCCATCTAGACTGTTGTAGCAAATTTGAAGCTTCGCTTGCTCTTTATTGGTATAACCTAAATCGCTGAGTCTTAAAGACGTCGCATAAGGCAAATATAAGGTGCCTTTACCAATTTTTTGAAATGGTAGGTTGTATGGTTTGTTTTTAACAAAAGAACCGCAAATAGCTGGCGACGCACCGTACAAATACGGAATAAGCCAACTGTATCTTCGATAATTTCTCAGCAGTGACAAATACTGAGTAGACTGAAAATCTACTGAGGCAGTTTGCTGTGACATATCAGCCCATTGTTGCCAAAAAGCGTCCGGTAGAGAAAAATTAAAGTGAACCCCTGATATGACTTGCATCATGCTTCCATATCGGTTTTTCAATCCTACTCGGTATATGCGTTTCATTTTGGCGACATTTGAGGTGCCATAATTTGCCAAAGGAATGTCGTTTTCATCTTTTATAAAGCAGGGCATACTTAACGGCCAAAGCTGCTCTTCACTAGACTCAATAACAAATTTATGAATATCAGCAAGTTGGGCCATCGATTTTTTGACGTCACGCTCAGGTGGCGTAATAAACTCTAAAAGCGATTCGGAAAAATCAGTCGTAATACTGTCATGCGTCAATGCTGAACCGAGTAAAGGGGAATGCGGCAACAATGATAAATTACCGTCGTTTTGTATTTTGAGCGCCTCGCGTTCCACTCCATGATTGATATCTTTGAGCACATGAGCAGAAGACGATAAAGAAGTAATACGTTGTAAAAATGTTTGATTCGGTTCTATCAAAGTATTGTCCTGTTAAAAGTGCAATGGGGTTAACTCAATCATTCTTTCGCCCCGTCGAGACCGCTGAATAAAGTCACTTGGCATCTAAAATATCGTTATACAGCACCGTCTATAAATGTAAACCTAAGTTGTTTCTTATGCTCAAAATATCGGACAAACTACAGAATTGTTATTTTCACATCATTTCGCATACACTTATTGGTGTGAACCAAAGCAAACTATGCTCTGGGTGAACATGAACACGGAAAACAACAAGAAGGTATTTGAATGATCATAGACTTTGGATTCGGTCTTTCACAGTTAAGTGGCAGTGAAGATTTACTTATCACCCTACTCGGTAAACTTAAAAAAGAATATAACGAATGTGATCAAACGCTTGAAATATTGTTTGAACATTCAGATTGGGAAGCGGCTAGAATGCTGGTTCATACCTTAAAAGGCGTATCCGGAAATTTAGGTTGTGTCGCTTTACACAACGCTAGCAAGTCATTGGATGATTCACTTAAACATGAAAATAAAAAGCCAGATGAATTTGATGTATTTTGTGATGCCTTACACGCAACAATAAAACAGATCACGCTTGTAGAGCAAGCAGGTACAATAGTAGATATAGCAAAGAATAATGCTTCAAGCGATTCCCATCATAATGCTCCTGACGCCAAACAATCACTCATTGATTTACTGAACGAAAATGCCTTCATAAGCCCAGAAGGGTTAGACGAATATATGCAGAAGATTGAACTACCCAAAGAAGAAAAGGCACAAATTGAACAGAGTATAAATTTATTGAATTACCGCCAAGCTATTCAATTGTTAACTCGCTAAATAGAGCTCGCTTTTTGACCAATACTCAGCCCATACCAATTTTACTTTGTCATTCTGAATTTATTGTTGTGAATAAACCATCAGGCATAGAAATGCATGACAGTGAATCGGGCATCATTAGCATGCTAAAACGACAACTCAATACATCAACCTTGTTTTTGGTTCATCGACTCGATAAAGGCACCTCGGGCTGTTTGCTTATTGCTACTCATAAAGCGGCGGCTGCACATTTGGCATTACAGTTCGAACACAGAACTGTAAAAAAGCAATACCTTGCACTGATTGACAAAAAGCCCAAAAAGAAACAAGGCCGCGTGATGGGTGACATGGTGAATAAACGAAGGGGTCAATGGGCTTTATTACAAACTAAGCACAATCCTGCCATTACGTATTTTAATACCTATTCGGTGTTTCCAGGTACTAGGCTTGTTTTGGTCAAACCCATTACAGGTAAAACGCATCAAATACGTGTAGCGTTAAAAAGTCTTGGCGCACCTATTATTGGTGATATTCGCTACGGCGGCACTCAAAGCGATCGACTGTACCTTCATGCTTGGCAACTGAGATTTAATTTTAATCACACTGCTTTTCATTGTATTGCGCCAATCAGCACAGGCGAAAAATTTACGGGCGACGAAGTAACTCAGTGCTTGCTAGATAGAAATGACGCTCAAATCGAACCATGACCCTACAAACTAACACCTTAAATAGCGTCCATATTTTAGGCCAAGGCGCTATTGGAAGCCTGCTCACTTCGCGGGCACTACGCAATAACATAAAAGTAAGCTGTGAAGTGCGAAAACACACAGGATCGCCAGTTTCAGTGGTCGATTTAGATGGTATTGAAACAAAGCTATCATTACCAACCCAAGAACAAAGAACAGTTCCAACGAATAGTTTAGTAATACTTCCGCTTAAAGCTTACCATATAACGCAAGCGCTTCAGTCTTTGCAAAATAGATTACATGCCAACTGTGCAGTAATGCTGTTACACAACGGAATTGTAGAACTTGCGTCAGATATGATAACCCACCTTCCCTGCCCCGTTTACCTTGCGACTACCAGTCACGCAGCGAAACGCAAGGAGAACAAAGTTTTTGTCACAGGAACCGGACACACTTACTTCGGCAGCTCAGCATCCTCTGTCGATACAGGGCATAACGCGCATGACGATATTTATAGATTACTTAACTTGCTTATTGGCCCAACGATATTTGACGCAGATATAAAACGAATACTTTGGCGGAAATTAATCGTAAACGCTGCAATAAACCCGCTCACAGGGATTCATCGGATTAAAAATGGCGAACTGGAAAATGAGACATTCACGCAACTAATAGTGAATATAATTAGAGAAAGTATTTGCGTAGCAAAACACGATAATATTGATTTAGATCAGTACGAAATGAATGAACTCGTGTTTCAGGTAATACGCGACACCGCCAACAATCACTCTTCAATGTACCAAGACATAGCATACGGCAGACCCACTGAAATCGCTTATATAAACGGGTATATTGTCAATAGAGGGGTGATGCATGGCGTTTCTACGCCTTTTAATTCTTCGCTATTATCGAAAATTATTATGCTTAGCACTCAACAATAACAATTCTCATTTTCAATTAAATACCGCTGTAGCCATTGCCCCTATTGGCTTTGGCGTCTAACACTGATATTTCCCATAGGCGCATTAGATGTTACTATTGTCTATATGGATTATCATTTTTTTAAGAGAAATTAATGGGCCTGTATCAAGAGTACATCAAAGAAATAAGTGTAAGAAAAAGCGAAGGCTTGAACCCTAAGCCAATCGACAGCGGCGACTTACTGAGCGAAATTATCGCACAAATCAAAGACCTCGAAAATGAATACAGAGACGATTCTCTTCATTTCCTTATTTACAATACCCTACCCGGCACAACGAGCGCTGCGGGCGTTAAGGCAGCGTTTTTAAAAGAAATCATTTTGGGCGACGAAAAAGTCGAAGAAATTACCCCTGAATTTGCTTTCGAATTGCTTTCCCATATGAAAGGCGGCCCTTCAATTGAAGTGTTGCTAGACCTTGTTATCGATAACGACAACACTGAGATTGCCAAACAGGCTGCCGATGTTTTAAAAACACAGGTGTTTTTATATGAAGCAGATACAGAAAGATTAAAATCAGCCTTCGAAAAAGGCTGTCCTATTTGTAAAGATATTCTTGAAAGTTATGCAAAAGCAGAGTTTTTCACTCAGCTTCCTGATATAGACGAGAAAATCGAAGTCGTTACTTATATCGCTGGTGAAGGCGATATTTCTACCGACTTACTTTCTCCTGGTAATCAAGCTCATTCTCGTGCAGACCGAGAGTTACACGGCAAATGCATGATAAGCCCTGAAGCGCAACAAGAAATTGTTGACTTACAAGGCAAGCACCCCAACGCAAAAGTGATGCTGATTGCTGAAAAAGGCACTATGGGTGTGGGGTCTTCTCGTATGTCTGGTGTGAATAACGTTGCACTTTGGGCAGGTAAGCAAGCTAGCCCCTATGTTCCCTTTATCAATATTGCACCTGTTGTTGCGGGTACCAATGGTATTTCTCCTATTTTCTTAACCACTGTTGGTGTGACAGGCGGCATTGGTCTTGACCTTAAAAACTGGGTCAAAAAAGTCGATGAAAATGGTAAAACCGTCGTTGATGATAACGGTGATGCGGTGTTGGAAGAAGCGTATGCAGTGGCAACCGGCACTTTGCTTACCATCGATACCAAAAAGAAAAAGTTACTTAATGGTGATAAAGAATTAGTCGATGTTTCCTCTGCCTTCACACCTCAAAAAGTGGAGTTCATGAAAGCGGGTGGTTCTTACGCGGTAGTTTTCGGTAAGAAGCTACAAACTTTTGCGGCTGAAACCTTAGAGATTGAAGCACCTGAAGTTTACGCACCGTCGAAAGAGATATCAGAAGAAGGCCAAGGTTTAACCGCGGTTGAAAAAATCTTTAACAACAATGCTGTTGGCGTAGCGTCAGACTCGCCACTTCACGCAGGTTCTGATGTGCGCGTGCAAGTTAATATTGTTGGCTCACAAGACACTACCGGACCAATGACAGCGCAAGAGTTAGAAGCCATGGCGGCATCGGTTATCTCTCCTAGCGTTGACGGTGCTTATCAATCGGGTTGTCACACGGCCTCAGTGTGGGATAAAAAAGCGCAAGCGAATATTCCTAAATTAATGAGCTTCATGAATAATTTCGGATTGATCACAGCACGTGATCCCAAGGGTAAATATGCGCCGCTGACCGATGTTATTCACAAAGTGTTGAACGATTTAACCATAGACGACCGAGCCATCATTATTGGTGGTGATTCACATACTCGCATGTCGAAAGGTGTCGCTTTTGGCGCCGATTCAGGCACTGTTGCATTGGCGCTTGCTACGGGTGAAGCTACGATGCCTATCCCTGAATCCGTTAAAGTAACCTTTAAAGGCAGCATGAAAGAGCATATGGACTTCCGTGATGTTGTGCATGCTACGCAAATGCAAATGCTCAAACAGTTTGGCGGCGAAAACGTTTTCCAAGGTCGCGTTATTGAAGTTCACATTGGTACGCTGATGGCTGACCAAGCCTTCACTTTCACCGATTGGACTGCAGAAATGAAAGCAAAAGCCTCTATCTGTATATCCGATAGCGAGACTTTGGTTAAATCGATCGAATTGGCGAAAAGCCGTATTCAAATTATGATCGACAAAGGGATGGACAACGAAGCACAAACACTAGCAGGGCTCATTAAACTGGCTAACGAGCGTATTACAGGTATTCAATCTGGTGAACAGCCTCCGTTGGCACCCGACAATACGGCAAAATACTACGCAGAAGTAACCGTTGATTTAGAGCAAATCGTTGAACCTATGATTGCTGATCCTGATGTCAACAATGACGATGTGTCCAAGCGATATACGCATGACGTTATTCGACCTGTTTCTTATTATAACGATAAGCCTGTCGATTTAGGTTTTGTTGGTTCATGTATGGTGCATAAAGGCGATTTTCAGATTATCGCGCAAATGCTTCGCAACATCGAAAAGCAAAAAGGTGAAGTAAAGTTCAGTGCACCTTTAGTCGTAGCGCCACCTACTTACAACATTGTTGACGAGTTAAAAGCAGAAGGCGATTGGGAAATTCTTGAAAAATATTCCGGTTTCGTTTTCGACGACAATAATCCTAAAGCGGAGGCGCGAACCAAATACGAAAACATTTTATACCTTGAACGCCCAGGGTGTAATTTATGTATGGGTAATCAGGAAAAAGCCGAGCCGGGAGATACGGTTATTGCTACTTCGACTCGCTTATTCCAAGGCCGTGTTGTTGCAGATTCTAGTGAGAAAAAAGGTGAATCTTTACTAGGCTCAACGCCGTTAGTCGTGCTAGCGACGGTACTAGGTCGGTTCCCGTCATTACAGGAATACACCGAAGCGGTTGAAGGAATAAACTTAACTAAGTTTGCCCCTCCTCTGAAAGAGCTGAATACTGAGCCCGCTCCACTGGGTAAAGTTGGCACTACTTACGCAGTGAATTTGCAATAACTGTTTAATTAGTAATAAAAAAAGCGGCTAATGCCGCTTTTTTTAATGAGTCGTTTTTATTATTCCACACCACCAGAAAGCGTTACGCCACTGAAAGTAGCAAACGCGCGCACACTAATGTACCACGTACCTGCCTGCGGATTTTCAATCGTTACTGATTCATTGTTACCATCTAGGTAAGGTCTGAAATCGTAGTTTGAAGTGGTAGATTGAGCACCAAAGCGAATGTAGAGGTCAGCATCACCAGATCCACCACCAATATTTACGTCCATAGTTGTTGCGCCAGGTTCAACGTTTAAGGTGTAATGTCTGAAGTTACCTCTCGTTGTTCTTGGTACGTCTACAGAGAAATTAACGGGTTCAAAACCATCCGAACCACCGCCCGTGTTGCCTAAGATTAAATCGATAGCTGCGTTTGCATCAGCAATACCTGAACCACATTGACTACACGAACCAGGAAATGACTGTGCGCTATTAACGATAGCAGCTTCAATTTCATCAGGTGTTGCATCGGGCTTAACTTCATAAAGCAACGCGGCTATACCGGCTACGTGAGGAGTTGCCATTGATGTTCCTTGGAAAAATTCCAAGCTATCAGACACTGGTCCTCTGGTACCAGAATTAAGGGTTGATAATACCCCTCCGCTCAACCCGAAACGGCTAATATCTCCGCCCGGTGCGGCCACGTCTACTACGTTACCAAAGTTTGAATAGCTCGCTTTATCGCCTGTTGGTCCCGTTGCTGCTACGGTAAGAACACCAGGACAGTTCGCTGGTACGGCATTAGATGCGTTTACATTGCTGTTACCTGCTGCAACAACCACTGTTGCTCCGTTAGAGCGAGCAGAATTGATCGCATTCCTGTATGTTTGTGAACAGCTGCCACCACCACCCAAGCTCATATTGATAACTTGAGCAGGGTTTTGATTTCGAGGAACGCCTGACACATTCCCACCGGCTGCCCATACAATCCCGTCTGCGATATCTGATGTAAATCCACCACACATACCTAACACACGCACAGGTACTACCTTGGCATTGAATGCTACGCCCGCGACATCCCGATTATTGTTTGTCTCTGCTGCGATAGTGCCTGATACGTGCGTACCATGCCAACTACTATTGGTACCGGCACGACCCGACTGACATTGGTTATTTACCGTCCAGTCTCCCGTATCTCTGGCGTCGGAATCACGTCCGTCCCCGTCATTCGAAATATCGGTGCTACTGATCATATCGTAGCCCGGTAGTATATTATCGTTCAAATCGGCATGTGGTCGATAACCCGTGTCCAACACCGCGACAATAACACCTCGCCCTGTTGCTTTATCCCAAGCAGGCTCAACATTAATACTGGTGCCTTGTTCAAAATAATGTCTTTGCTCGTTGTAGCGCGTATCGTTGGGTTGAAGCATGTGCTGCATCAGCTTGTCTTCTTCAACGTACAGTACGTCACTCATTGCACCGATCGTCTCTATCATTGCTTGCATTTCCGATGCATCTGCACCCTCAACAATAAATACGTCAGATTCGAACGCAGTTTGTTTAAGAAAAGTGACTTTCTTAGACAAGGCGTATTCAAGCACACTTTCTTTTAAACCCGCTTTCGATTTACCAGAAAATTTGTTACTCGCACTTTCCTTGAACTTAACAATAAGACGCTGTTTCCCATCTAGCATACTACTGGTATCCGCCAATACGCTTGACGATACAGCGATACTTGCTACGGCTAAACTTGCTGTGATAATTTTTTTAATTTTATTTACTTGCATTTTGGTTTTTTTCCTTTTTCTATCGTTTTTTGTCGTTAAACGACTGAAACCATAAGCAATTAAAAAGTAAATAGCAAAATTATATTTTTTCTGTAACAAAAAAATCCGCCTTTCAAATGAGCGGATTTGATTTTTTAAGGTTATAAATTAGTCAAAAAAACACCAATATGACTTAATTTGATGCTTTATGATTATTTCACTTTTTAGCTCTCAGCCCTTTACAAACGCAGATTCCTTCTCGGTTTTAAGCCTATCTTCTAATTCACCGACATCTTGAATATAAATTTTTTTCGCTTGCCTTAGATCTTTTTGATATTGAGTTAGATCTATTTTTTGTATGTCGTGCCATTCTGCCCAAATCTGCCGCATACGTTTCCAATTATCTTCAAATTTTCCTTTATAATTCCACTGCTTGGTTTTTTGATTCCTAAAAGGCCCTATCTGCACCCTTACGATAATTTGGGGCTGCCTTCCAGTTCGACGATAGACAGCAAATCTCACACCTAGCAAGCGACCACACTTGCTAAATGGAGATTTCGTACTTAATGCAGCCAAGCTCTCATATTTTGCTTGAACTCGATTCGCCTCTTCCTGATCCCTTGAATAATACTGAAACACGCGTCCTGCAATAGATTTATATGCTCGATAACCGCCAGTTTTATGCGGCAATGCGTGAGAAGCCATAGTGTGTACTACCTATTCTTAATCTTCTTTTTCTTGAGGTCTCATGTGCGGAAATAAAATAACATCTTTGATGGTAGGGCTATCGGTAAATAGCATTGCTAAACGGTCGATCCCTATTCCTTCTCCAGCCGTTGGCGGCAATCCATACTCTAAAGCGCGAATGTAATCATCGTCGAAATGCATCGCTTCATCGTCACCGGCATCTTTTTCTTCTACCTGCTTTTTGAATCGTGCAGCTTGATCCTCCGCATCGTTCAGCTCGCTGAAACCATTAGCTAACTCCCGCCCGCCTACGAAAAATTCAAATCGGTCGGTGATAAACGGATTGCTATCGTTTCTTCGCGCTAGCGGTGACACTTCCCAAGGATATTCAGTGATAAAGGTAGGCTGCTCTAATTTTTCTTCTGCGGTAGCTTCGAAAATCTCGCACAAATATTTACCTGCGCCCCAAATACCCTCTACCTCAGGTTCTTTAATGTGCAAAGACTTCGCCATGGCTTTAAGCTCATCGAGATGCCTCTCTGGATCGCGGATCGCTTTTTCATTTGCATCTGGCCAGTATTTCAAAACAGCGTCAGCCATTGATAGTCGCTCAAAAGGTTTGCCGAGATCGTAATGGATTTCCCTAAGCACCTCACCTTCGGCGTCTTTTTCGGTATTCACTATCACTGCACTACCCAAAATATCTTCCGCAAGTGTTCGCAGCATATCTTCCGTTAAATCCATCAAATCGTTATAGTCTGCATAGGCTTGATAGAATTCCAACATGGTAAATTCAGGATTATGGCGCGTTGATAAGCCTTCATTCCTAAAATTGCGATTAATTTCAAATACGCGTTCAAACCCTCCGACAACTAAACGCTTTAAGTACAATTCAGGCGCGATACGCAAATACATGTCAATATCAAGCGCGTTGTGATGCGTCACAAAGGGTTTCGCTGTTGCCCCACCTGGTATCACCTGTAACATCGGTGTTTCCACTTCCATAAAATCACGTGATGACAAATAGCGACGAATACCGTTTATTATTTGGCTTCGAATTTTAAAGTTTTTCCTACTGTGTTCATTGGTGATCAAATCAACATAGCGCTGTCTATATTTTGTTTCTTGATCGGCTAAGCCGTGAAATTTTTCAGGCAATGGACGTAGCGATTTTGTTAATAATACATACTCTTGCATGTCGACATACAAATCACCTTTGCCAGACTTATGAACTTGCCCAGCAACGCCAATAATATCTCCAATATCTAACGAGCCATACTTGGCTTTCAGTTCTTTCTGTACGTCTTTACTCGCATACGCTTGAATACGCCCTGTCATGTCTTGAAGTAGCAGAAAAGGACCGCGTTTAGCCATAATACGCCCAGCAACAGACGCCCTATTTACCTGTTCAACCAAGGTTTCTTTGTCAAACTCACCTAACGCGTCTTGAAGCTCTTGGGCGTAATGTTCTCGGCGAAATTCGTTCGGAAAACCATTGGCCCGACAATTGTCTCTGATTGCAGCAAGCTTCGCTCGGCGCTCAGCAATTAATTTGTTCTCTTCTTGTATCTGTTGAGTCATGCTTTGGTTACTCTGTTACAAACCAGATTTGAGGCTGGCTTCAATAAATTTGTCTAAATCACCATCTAACACCGCTTGCGTGTTTCGTGTTTCTACCCCAGTACGTAAATCTTTAATTCGCGCATCGTCAAGCACGTAAGAGCGAATTTGACTTCCCCACCCAATATCAGACTTGCTGTCTTCCATGGCTTGTTTTTCCGCATTTTGTTTTTGCAACTCATACTCATAAAGCTTTGCTTTGAGCTGCTTCATTGCTTGGTCTTTGTTTTTATGCTGGGAACGGTCATTTTGACACTGTACAACAATATTAGTGGGTTCATGCGTAATACGCACAGCAGAATCTGTCCGGTTAACGTGCTGTCCACCTGCTCCGGAAGCGCGATAGGTATCAATACGCAAATCAGCCGGATTGATTTCTACCTCTATATCATCGTCGATTTCTGGGTAGATAAATGCAGACGCAAATGAGGTATGGCGCCGATTGCCTGAATCGAAAGGCGATTTGCGCACTAAACGGTGCACGCCTGTCTCGGTGCGGAGCCAACCAAAAGCATATTCACCTTGAAAACGAATAGTGGCGCTTTTAATACCCGCTACGTCACCATCAGACACCTCGATAAGCTCGGTTTTGTATCCATGCGCTTCGCCCCAGCGTAGGTACATGCGTAATAACATGTTGGCCCAATCTTGCGCCTCTGTACCACCCGATCCTGATTGCAGATCTAAATAGCAATCGCAGGTGTCGTTGGGTCCCGAGAACATGCGCCTAAATTCTAAACCCTCAAGTTGTTTGATAAGGTCGTCTCGCTCGAGTTCCGCTTCTTTGAACGTATCTTCATCGTCTGCCTCTACAGCAAGCTCAATGAGACCTTCAATGTCCTCAACGCCTTGTTCAAGTGTTGTGATGGTTTGAACGATTTGTTCCAGTTTAGCTTTTTCTTTACCCAGTGCTTGTGCGCGTTCCGGATTACTCCACACTTCTGAACTTTCTAGTTCACGGCTGACTTCTTCTAACTGCTCTGCTTTGAGATCATAGTCAAAGGTACCCCCTAAGCGCTTCGGTCCGCACTTTAATGTCGCTGAGAGTTGCGTTAATGGCATTCACTTCAAACATAAATGTAAGGTGTCTTATCTACTTAAAAATTAACGCGGATAGTAGCGGAAAAGCACTAGAGCATCAATCCGAATATCGTGTAAAGCACTAAGGATACCGCTCCCACCGCAAGTGCGTAAGGCAGTTGGGTACGTACGTGATCCAACAAATCGCAGCCTGACGCAAGTGCTGATACGGCGGAAGTATCTGAAATAGGTGAACAGTGATCGCCGAAAATTCCGCCGCCTAATACTGCGCCTAGTATAAATGCAGGTGGAAGCCCTGTTGTTTGTATTAACGGCACAGCAATAGGAATTAAAATAGCAAAGGTGCCCCATGATGTGCCTGTTGTAAAAGAAATGATTGCGCCCGTAAGAAAAACCACAGGCGCAATGATAAAGACGGGTAAGTGGCTACCGACTAAATTTGCCACATACACACCGGTTCCAAGTTCTTTTAGACTAGCGCCTAAACTCATTGAAAATAATAAGATGGTTACCAAAGGAACTAGCTCAGCGATCCCTTTAAACGATGTCTCGATAAAGGTTTTGGTGTTATTTAATTTATAAAAAACAGAAAGAAAAAAGCACACTAATAGGCTAAGAAAGGTCGCATACAACACCGATTTGGAACCGCTACCTTCAGGCAAATTCCCCTTGCCTGTCCACAACATAAACGCCAGCATACTGATGACTAGGGTACATAGCGGCAGCAACATAAAGCGCGCTTTAGTCGGTGCAGTGACAGACTCCGTGTTTCTTTCGATGGACTGCGCATTGCTTTCACTTTGGCTTTCATTTTGGCTCTCAAAATGCTTCATCGCACCGAATACTTTACCCGATACAACGGTATACGCAGCTAACACTAAGGTGAGTACAGCGTAGAAATTAAACGCTGTCGACCCCCACAGAATAGCCACACTGCTTTGTTCTAGCTCATATCCGTTTAATAACGCTAAAATATAGGCACCCCAGCCGTTTAATAAAATAAGTATGCAAACGGGAGCAGACGTGCTGTCTATTATGTAAGCCAGTCTAGCTCGGCTCATATTGAATTTATCAAATAATCCTCTGGCTAGAATACCCGCGGTAAGAACACTTAAATTCGATTCAACAAATACCGCTACGCCAGTAAACATGGTTAAACTGCCTGCTCGACGGGGTGTACTTGCCGCGCCGGACGACACCAAGCGATTGACTAAAGCAGAAACACCGCCAGAATCACGCACGAATGCCAACACTGCCCCAATCGCTAAGCTGAATAAAAGTATGCGAGCATTGCCTTCTGATACAACAACAGAAACGATGCGTTCAATGGTATTGATTAACGCTAAACCGTACGCTTCGCCATTCATAACCACGAGCAACAACTCAGAAGTAAGTAATGCAACGAACAATGCGCTGACTACTTCTTTTTTCCAAAGCACAATGGCAATGGCGACAAGGGGAGGAAGTATTGAAGTCCAAGTCATAATATTACTCAGTAATGGATAAATCGACCCACACGAGGCGGTGATCAGAACTGGCTTTTCTATCTTTCACTAATCTATACAAGGTATCGCTTTTGACAGGCCAAAATACACCGGCATCGGTGACTTGAAAACCGAAAGTTGAGGGTAGCACATAGTCCGCTCTCGCGCCCCAATAAGCTGTATACCGATTGGCATAAGGGGCAGAATTGGCTTCCTTTGCGCCATCGCTGACTGGGATCACACGATTATTGACTAGAGTATGTTCAGTTAACTGCTCAATGACACCCAAGCGGTGTTTATCGCCAATATCGGTCGCATTAAAATCGCCCACTAATACGAACCGTGACTTTTTAGACAGTCCACCTCGCTGCCCCTCATCATCATAAATATACTGGCTAGACTGAGTCGATAAGTAATCGGCCATCAATCGTATTTCGTCGTGATTTCGTTTTCCATTTCTGTCTTCGGCACCGTCAAAATTTGGCGGTGTTGGGTGCATCGCAAGCAGATGTATTTCAGTGCCATTTACGTTAACAGGAATATCCCAATGCGATTTTGAACTCAATCTAAAATCTGCCCATTCAGCGTCATGGTACCAATATTTCGAGTCAATTGAGTCGCTTTTAATTTCAGGACGTAAAGCATTAGGCATGTCACGCCATTTAAAATGTTGAAAGGTCCGTATTTTTTGCATTTCGATAGGGTATTTTGAAAGCAGCACCATTGCATATTGCCCTTCGTACAAACCATAACCGTAAGCATCGTTACCGTAACCTTCACGCTTGTTGTCGTTATTTAAATCGAAAGGAGAAGGCATACCCGTATTCACTGGCCCGACATAGTGATAAGGAAATTGAATAGGATTTTGACCTTGCTGCGAGACTTCAAGGTAGTTTTTTTTAAATGCTAGAATACCGTCATTTTCGTTTAGCAAATCAAATTCGTTGAGCAGTATGACATCGGGATCAATACGTTGGATAATTTCAGCGATGTTTTTTATCTGTTGATTTTCTCCAGAGCCAAGACGAACAACCAGCGCGGTAGATGAAGGCGTTTCTCCTTTTTCAATATAATTCGTTGCCTCCATACTCACATTAAACGTTGCTACTCTTAATGACGCTTCAGAGCCAAGCACATAAAATGAAATAAGCAGCGCAACCATACGTAATTTTTTAACCAACATCTTAGCTTTCCCTCACTCTTTTACTGATAAAAGAAAACTCGCCAAAAGGCGAGTTTTTGTTTCTCTACACCATCTGCTGAAAACCATCGTTATGGACGATTTCTACCCATTTTATCATGGCTACTTACCCAGTGACCGGCAATAACCGCACAGGCAAGTGAGATATCGCCTGCTAACACCGTAGCGGCAACAATTTCTGCAAATTTATCCACTTTCCCTTTGCCGTAACAGCCTAGCATTTCCAAACATTCTCTTTGAGTGGGTAAACCGGTACCACCACCATACGTAGCAACAATGAGAGAGGGTAAAGTAACCGCGAGATAAAAATCGCCGTTAGGTAGTAATTCATGAGACAGTAAACCTGCATGCGATTCTACAACATTAGCTTCATCTTGCCCTGTTGCAATAAACAAGGAGGCAATCCCATTTGCAGAGTGAGGGCCGTTATAAGCGGCTCCAGCCATCAATGCGCCCGTATTCGCAAGAATCGACGCTTTTGCCAGCATGACGGTATCAACCTTCATAATCTTTGCTAAGACTTCTTTTTTTAACACCACCTCAGCAATCACGCGCTTGCCCCGAGAATGTAACATATTTAGGTGAGAATGTTTTTTGTCGGTGTCCATATTGCCCGATAATAAGTACTCACATTCCACGGGGTAATTCGCTTTTATCCACTCACAGGCCACCAAGGTGGCTTTACCCACCATATTTTGTCCAGCCGCATCGCCTGTGGTGTAGTTAAACCGTAAATAACGAGTTTTAGAGACCGACCATTGATGAATATGAGTGAGCTTACCCACGCTAGTCGTGGTTTCAGCAGCGGCCTTAATGGCGTCAAAGTTATCTGTCACCCACTGTCCAAACTCTCGCGCCTCGCGTGCATCGTTAAAAATAAACGCCGGTGCTCGTTGCATGAATCCTTCAACTACCGTTGTTTTTACACCACCACATTCATTAATGACCCGCATGCCTCTGCTGTAACTGGCTACCAAGGTACCCTCGGTAGTGGCAAGGGGTACATAAAACAAACCGTTGGCATGTTCGCCATTAATTTGCACAGGACCTGCAATGCCAACAGGCATTTGCACAATACCGATAAAATTCTCAACGTTACCGGGTAGCACCTCTGGATCGATAGTGTAATCGCCCGTATATTTAAGCTCACTTCCTGTTGTCTCATGAAGGAATTCCCTACGCTTTTCTGCCATTTCTCTTGTATGGTCGTTATTGGCACAACGTGGGATTCGGGTGTTGTTCTTCATTACTTTACATCCCCTAGTTAGAACTTGCTGTCTTGTTTTTAGTTGTCATTGGTTAATCTATATGACCTACACTTGTTTAACAAGAAGCGAAAACCCCCGCCCTTGTCTTTCGAAGCATGAATTTTTTTCCACGTTCTATGAAAACCTTTCCGCATCTTAATTTTCATAATAAACAAAATTATAAAAATCAAATAAAAAACAATACGTTAACATTTGGCACATAACACGCATTAGTTTAATCGAACTTTTAACAAAGGAGACATCCGATGAAAAAGACAATCGTATCAATCGCAGTAGCAAGTGTTATTTCTTTTAGTGCCGTAGCCGGTAATCAGAGTAATTCAGACAACAATGCATGGTCTGAATCTGCAAAAGACGCTTGGATAGATGGAAAAGCAGAAGCCACGTTATTGTTTAATGGTAATTTAGATTCTTTCGACATCAACACCGATGTAAGAAATGGTGAAGTTATACTCACTGGTAAGGTTGAAAGCGATGTAGATCGCAAACTCGCTGAAGAGCTAGTATTGGGAATCAAAGGGGTAACGTCAGTTGATAATGAGTTGTCCGTCATTAAATCAGACAAAGAAATGAACAAGGATGAAACATCACAATTTACTGATGCAAAAATCGCTACAGTTGTAAAAACTAGACTATTGTTTGACTCAGACATTGCTGGAACAGATATAGATGTAGATGTCGACAATGGAGTAGTGATGTTAGAAGGTGAAGTGGATAGTGCAGCTGAGCGGGATTTAGCTATCCAAATTGCACGAAATGCGTCCGATGTGAAAGACGTAGAAGCGAATTTAACCATTACCGAAGATTCATAATCGTAAATAAACAGGAAGGCGAAACTCATGTTTCGCCTTTTTTTATCATGGCAGTCATCAGAAAATGTTCTCTCTCTTAAATGATTTTGAAACTTTGCTTGTAACACTTTCAGAGCGTGCACTTCCTATTATCTTTGGGTTAGGGCTGTTTATTCTAACTCTCGTCTGTTCGAAATCGCTTGCCAACATTGCAATAAAACCCGTTCATGGTCTCACACAAAGTCCGCTTGTTCTTGTGGTCATTCGCAGAACGATCAGGTTCATTATTTTGATGTTTGGGCTGTACTTGTTTCTTCGATTAGCTGGTCTTACAGAATTTGCAGTTGCGATAATCAGCACAACTGGCTTGGCGGGTTTGATCGTAGGGTTTGCTTTTAAAGATATTGCTGAGAATTTTATTTCTAGTTTATTGATCAGTGTCCAAAAACCATTCCGTATTGGCGATCTTCTCACTATTGATACCCACATGGGAGTCGTTAACCAAGTGACATCTCGCGCTACGACTTTGGTCGATTTTGATGGAAATCACATCCAAATACCGAATGCAATTGTGTATAAAAGCGTCGTCAAAAATTTCACGGCAAACCCCAAAATGCGAACAAAAGTGACTTTTGGTATTGGTTACGATGCGTCAGTATCCCAAGCACAAACGATCATTAAAGAGCAACTGAAACAGCATCAAACCATACTTATAGAGCCAGCGCCTCAGGTCTTGGTAGCTAATTTGGGTTCGTCTACGGTAAATATTGATGTCTATTTTTGGGTAAACAGCAAAAAGACATCAGTATTAAAAATAAAATCATTGATGCAAAAGCATGTCTTGGAGGCTTTGTTACAAGCCGAAATTTCAATGCCAGATGACGCGCGAGAAAGAATATTAATCAACCAAGACTCTCAAAACGAGGCTAGTACGCCTAACGATAAAGTAGCTCACGCTCAAAGCTGGCAAAGTGGGTCAAACAAAACTGCATCTCAAGCAGATCTAGAAGACGAGGACGTCGAATCAGAAATCGAAGATATAAAAGGACAAGCTAAACAATCCCGATCACCTGAATCAGGAAAGAATATACTTTAACCACGATGGAGTACTTATGTCATCTATGCATTCTAACGAATTAACGACCAAAATGTGGAAGGCCATGTCTGCAAGCCCTAATCTGATGTTAACCCTTGAGGGGAGTGCCCAACATAGCGAGCCGATGAGAGCGCAACTGGATAAAGACGCGGATAATTGCTTTTGGTTTTATACTAAAAAAACAAACCGTGTTGCCAGTGGCGGGGCAGCCCACGTTTCGTTCACCTCCAAAGACCACGGCATTTTTGCATCAATCAAAGGCACACTTCTGGAAGAAAATAATCGTCAAATTATTGATAAATATTGGTCAAATGCGGTCGAGTCTTGGTATGAAAAAGGGCGCAAAGACACTCAGCTTCTGATGCTAAGGTTCGAACTCAAAGAAGCAGAAATCTGGGAAGCTGATCCATCGATAAAAGGTTTGTTTAAATTGATGACGGGTAAAACCATGAAAGAGGGCGATATGGGAGAGCAAGCGAAACAGTCTTTTTCATAAAGGGAAAATCGTAAATTGACAGCGCGTAGAGTTCATTTTTTGTTATCATCTCTAGCCAGATGACTTTAAGCAATACAAACACACAAGATTCATGAATCACTACCGCTCTACGCGCGCCGAAATTAGTAAAAAGGCATTGCAAAATAATTACGCGTGGCTGAAAAAACAATGCTCGACAGGTGATATATTACCCATCATTAAGGCCAATGCCTATGGTCACAATGCCGAATTTGTTGCCAAACACTTAGAACAGCATACCAAGATGTTCGCTGTCGCTTTACTTGAAGAAGCCATTGCTTTGCGCCACGCCAATATTCAGTCCCCCATTGTAATTTTAGAAGGTGTCTATGACAAAAGCGCTCTAAACGTATGTACCGATGGAGATTTCATACCCGTTTTGCACTGCCACGAACAAGTATCCTTGTATGCTGAACTGGAACAAGCGCGTCGGCCTGAATGCTGGGTAAAAGTCGATCTGGGCATGAATCGCTTAGGATTTAACGAAAATGAACTACTTAGTGTTTGGCACAAAGTAAAGCCATTAGCTCCCTTGTTACCCGTGTTAATTGGCCACTTTAGTTGTGCAGATTCTCTTAATTCACCCACTACTTTGCATCAACTCGACCGTTTTTTACGTCTTAAGCAAAGCCTTGGGTGTAAAGCTAGCTTAGCCAATTCACCAGCGGTAATAAATTGGCAACAAAGCCAAACTGAGTGGAATCGAGTGGGTATCGGGCTTTATGGTGTATCAGCCAGTGACTTTTCTCAGCGATGTGATGAGCTAATCCCAGTTATGTCGCTGAAAGCGCCAATATTAAGTATTCGAACGGTTCAAAAAGGCGAGACCGTTGGTTATGGCGCAAGTTGGCAAGCGTCACAAACCAGTACAATCGCGACAATAGCAATTGGCTATGCCGACGGATACCCCAGACACGCTTCAAATGGCGCACCGGTTTGGGTTAAAGACAAAGTAGTCCCAGTGGTCGGTAAAGTGTCGATGGATATGATCATGATAGACATAAGCGACTGCAGCAACCTTGTTATTGGCGATGAAGTTGAATTATGGGGCAAGCATTTGGCCGTTGAAAAAGTGGCTGAGTTTTGTCAAACCATTGCTTACGAGCTGGTGACGAGAGTAAGTGCTAGAGTGCCTAGGGTGTTGATATAAATAAGGGGACTTTGGGCTGTACGAACATTCATTTATTTTTTAATTAATAACTGGAAGCACATTTTCCCCGACTATCTTCGAGCTGAAACGCTTGGGTTTCAGCCAATTCTGCCATTCGAACAAATGGCTTACACCACCCTATGAATGAAATATATCAGTAAGATTAGTATTCAATAAAACCATCATTCGGCACTTATTTTTCAAACTATGGGCGATGAAAAGATAAGCGGATCCTTCGAGCAAACACATACAAACCTGTTATAAAAAAGCCTGCCCCAATAAGTCTATGGTGCGTTTCACTGGGTTCATTTAAAAAACCTAATGAATAAATGAGTAAAACAAAACTACTCACCAAAAAGAGAAAAATAACAATGCCACGT
>CAYSDZ010000022.1:0-27824 GCA_964429915.1 uncultured Alteromonas sp. | reverse complement strand
ACAAACCAAATGCAACAAAAAATACGCCTCTTAAAATTTTCGCTGAACGTTTTCATTAACCTTTGGCCATCCAATTAGAGGTTTCAAAAAGGTAGAAAGGCTTACCGGCTAGCCTTACCAATGTGTCTACTAAAGCAGGACAGGATATCACGAAACCTTTTATCAACGCGTATGAAACCGATATAGGAGACAATGATAAAGGTGCACCGCGATTTATCAAATCGTCTAGACCAAAAGAAATCATTAGCAGCGAAACTACAAACGAACAGAAGTAAATACATACGAAGCTATCTAAATCGGCTCTAAGTAACCTACTCACATATAAACCAAGACAACATGAAGATATGCTCGCATAGGCACCCCGATGCACATGACTAGTTGGATATGGAAATGAGTAGTACAGGTTTAGTCAACAGGTAAAAATCTTGTGCTAAATATTTAACTTGAAGCCACTTCAACAAGGTTGAACGTGGTATTTTTGTCGCCTCGAATGAGTAAAGAACATTGCCCCTCAAATGTACGTATAACGGACATTAGGAAAGAGCTGATTTGAGTTGTTAATAAAGCTAAGCCACGCCGTTCGGAGTTTCGCCTTAAAGTCAGAGATTATTACCAAAACTAACGTTGTTGCTAGCAATTATTAATAGTCTACATTAAATTCGGTTGCTAATTTACGTAGGCGCCTATCTAATGTCCAAAGTTTTGTTTCTTTTGAAAGTAAAGCCGATGCTAATAGTGCTATATCAATATAACCACACCCTTTTCCAAAAATTTTGTGTTGCTCTATAAAAACTAAAACTTCTTGCATCGTTGCAATAGTTGATGTTTTTAATAGTGAGAAATCTTTCAACGTTTTAGTTCTTGGTTGTGGTGGGGTTCCGCAGGCAAGCTCAGCAATTATCAGAGGGTGGCAGTAAACATCATCGGTTTTCAACAACTCTATTAATCTACTGTTGGGAGATTTGAAATGTGCAACCCACACTGAGGTATCGACCAGAACCAAAATTTAACTTACCCGTCTTGGTATCTCTTCCATTTCAGGGCTTGCTCCACCTAAAGAAGCTAGGCGTTTTGAAGCTTGTAGCCGAACAAAAGATTGCATTGCTTCTCTTATAACGCTCGCCTTGTCGCTATTGGGTGGGCAAAATTGAGCGGCTTGCTCAAAAAGTTCATCATCTATACTAATCGTAGTTCTCATAAAAGATTGCCGTTTCATCATCAAATTTGATGTTAGAACGTATCATAAACAAACATATTTTAGTAGTGTTTAGCAAAAGAGTCAGCCAAATACTTAGTACCAAATTCGCTATGACGCTGTTAGGAGATATTTAGCAATAGTTTTGTTTCTGGAACTGCCGTAAAGCCGCCCTAAGCAATTCAGTACTTTCACCAACAAAAACCACCTATTGACCAGTCGAAAACGTCACCAACGTTTGCCATCCTACCATCCAAATAGCACATTCAAGGAATAGATCGTTGCTGGCAACACAGCAAACTGCCCAATACAAACGACACCGGCCAGAAAATACTTTGCTCTATCAATTGGTAGAGCGTCATTACCCTGATTTCAAAGAAGCCTTATTACAACAGGGTAAACAACTGACAAAGTTTGTTGAGCGTGAGTTTGATGAATTTTTGAGTAAGACGGTGTCTCTCTTTTCGCAAGATGACGTTTTACTGTGTTGCGGGGGTAAATCCACTGGCCGATGCGTGAATATCTCATCAGTAAATTCGCCGGCATGCCCAATATTGGTTTGAAACAACGCGATGGTATGGTTATCTTCGGTAGTCGCCATCAGCCCTGATGCATACACCCCGCTACGCTTGCGTAGTTTACCGTCTCTTGAAGGTTTATAAATGGCTTCACTGTCTGTAATGCGGTGCGTTGTATCATCCACGTAGTAATGCGTGGCACTGCCCGCTAAAATGGAGGTGCTCGCCTCGTTTTAGCATTTGGATGACAGTATCAGCAATGTTGCTCGCCGATTGGAAAAAGAAGCGAATCGAAACGTCGAACTTATGTGGTTGATGGAACGATTAACCCGCTCAATACGGGCAGCTTTTTGCAAAGAGCTTTAAAAATTTGACTTTAAACTGACACCTCTGAGGCAATAATATTTAAAATGCACTAATCATCATTCCCCAATCGCTGTTTTCTTGTTTTAATGGCTCGGCAAATATAAAGGGATATACCCGTTCGAGCTGGCATGAATAAGTGACTGCTTCTTTAAGCACCATCTCCGTGAAAACAACGCCCTTATTTGGTGATTATGCACAGTGATTGGTTTTTTATTCTAAAAATCTGAATTTCACTTGATGATCATCTAATACAATGGTTTTATAACTTAACTTCTTATCACCCAATAAAAGGTAACAACCTATGAGCAGACAAGCTGTAACCGATAAAATTATTGAAGCTAAAGTGCTAAATGGCATTAGTTGGCAAGACGTTGCCGACAAAGTAGGTAAGTCCAAAGAGTGGACAACGGCAGGCTGTTTGGGGCAAATGACCTTTAGCGCTGAACAAGCAGACATAATTGCGGAGATTTTTGGCCTAGATGAAACGGATAAAAAATGGTTGCAAGTAGTACCCTATAAAGGCTCACTACCTGAAACCGTTCCGACTGATCCGCTGATCTATCGTTTTTACGAATTAGTCAGTGTTTACGGCACTACATTTAAAGCATTGATCCACGAAGAATTTGGCGATGGCATTATGAGTGCTATTGATTTTTCAATGGACTTACAGCGCGAACCGCATGAAAAAGGCGACCGTGTGAATATTGCACTTTCAGGAAAGTTCTTACCTTATAAAGAGTACTAAGCTCTTTACACGAAACACCCTTATGAACAGATTATATAGGGGTGAGTTATGTCAGGGTGGACAATGAGCCACCCTTTCGTCTAACGTTAATAAAAGTCGATGGAAAACAGCATTAAATTTCTTCATCAATAAACAAGCCTTTAATATGTGCATCATGCTCAGCTTGCTTTTTTTGTTGTTTCGCGTCTTTGTCTTCGTTATCAATTGAACCTGAAGCTTGGTCTTTCTTTACCTTCGCCACTTTATCCTCTTTTTTTGGAGGAACAACGCGATTGCGAGGTATCACAGAAAAGAGTAAATCATTACTCATTGTCGCTCTCCTTTTATTCAAACCTTACACATTGAGACATCCGCTCAGCTTAGAAGTTCTTAGCGATTGATACTTGTCAAAAGCGGTTTTTTTCGCTATTGTTCGCGCAACTTTTGTAGAGAAACGTATTCATGAATTTAAACCGCGCATACCATCATCACCAAAACGCATAACCTTTCAGGTATGTGCTGGAAGGTTAGTTCCCTTCCAGAGGCGCGCAAATTCATGCAAACCCCTCGGAAGGAGACTTTCGAGGGGTTTTTTATGTGCGGCTCACTTTTACTTTCTAAGATTTAAGGACACACAATGAGCGATCGAAAACGACTGCGTATTGCAGTACAAAAGTCGGGGCGTTTAAGCCAAGACAGTATTGCATTACTTAAAGCTATCGGCATAAAGCTTCAAATTCGTGAGCGTTTATTAATTGCTCATAGTACCAACCAGCCTATCGACCTATTGCGTGTTCGCGACGACGACATTCCCGGTTTAGTCATGGACGGCGTGGTTGATTTGGGGTTTATTGGCGAAAACGAACTAGAAGAAAAAATGCTTGAGCGACAGGCCGCGAATAAGCCTAGTGATTTCATCACCTTGCGTCGACTCGATTATGGCGGATGCAGACTATCCATTGCGGTTCCCAACGAAATGGATTACCAAGGTGTGACCTCTCTTGCTGGGAAAGAAGTGGCAACCACTTACCCTTATCTGCTTGAGCGTTTTTTCAAAGACAACAAGGTCGATGCCAAAGCAGTCATGCTAACGGGCTCAGTGGAAGTAGCACCGCGAGCTGGAGTGGCTGATGCGATATGTGACTTAGTATCCACGGGTGCAACACTTGAAGCCAATGGATTAATAGAAAAAGATGTGATTTTCAAATCCAAAGCCGTGCTTATTCAACGCGCAGACGGTGCGATAGACGATGACAAGCAAGCGCTAATCAATCGATTGGTACCGCGCATAGATGGCGTGATTCAAGCCAAAGAAAGTAAATATATCATGCTACATGCGCCCAAAGCCTACATCGAGCAGGTTCAGCGATTATTGCCTGGCTCTGAAAATCCTACTGTGTTGCCATTGGCGGGAAGTGAAGATGTGGTTGCGGTGCACGTAGTTAGCCCAGAGAACTTATTTTGGGAAACCATGGAAAAATTGAAGGCTTTGGGTTGTAGCTCAATTTTAGTCATGCCAATAGAAAAAATGATGGGCTAGCTGTCATGATCATTTGGTCTCAATTAAATACTGAACAACAAGCAGAGGCGCTTGCCCGTCCTGCATTGGCAGATGACAGTTCGTTAAAAGAAACCGTCTCACGTATTATTAGCCAGATTAGACGTGACGGCGATCAAGCAGTACTTGAACTGACTCAAAAATTTGATTGTGCTCAGTTACAAAGTCTTACACTATCCTCCGATGCACTGAATAAACTCGCGCAAAGCGTCGACGAAGAGGTGCAGCGCGCTATTGTAACCGCCTACGACAATATCAAAGCGTTTCATGAAGCGCAGCAGCCAGAATCTATTGTGCTTGAAACCACACAAGGTGTGGTATGTGAGCAACACTTCACTGCACTTGAGGCAGTAGGTTTGTACATTCCTGGTGGCACTGCACCGCTACCTTCAACTGTACTCATGTTAGGTGTGCCGTCACAAGTTGCTCAATGCCCCACTCGGGTATTATGCACCCCCGCAAATAAAGACGGATTAATTGCACCTGAAATTGCCTTTGCTGCACAATTATGCGGTATTGATACGATTTACTTATGTGGTGGTGCACAAGCCGTTGCAGCGATGGCCTTTGGCACACAAAGTATCACCAAAGTGGATAAAATTTTTGGTCCGGGTAACAGTTTTGTAACCGAAGCCAAACAACAGGTATCGCAATCTCACGAGGGGGCTGCAATCGATATGCCTGCAGGTCCGTCTGAAGTCCTTGTTTTGGCTGATGAACACGCCAACCCCGCGTTTGTCGCCTCAGACTTATTGTCTCAAGCTGAGCATGGCCATGATTCACAAGCTATTTTGGTCTGTAACAGCAAAACTGTTATTGAATCCGTGATCGAAGAAGTACGTGTACAGATGGCATCGCTATCGCGCGCTGATATATTAAATAAAGCCATGTGTCACGCACGATACATTCTAACGGATAGTGTTGAGCAAGCCATCGAGGTGAGTAATCAATACGCGCCAGAACATCTTATCGTACAACTCACCAAGGCCTGCGATTTATTGTCAAAAATAAAACACGCTGGCTCCATTTTTGTCGGTCCATGGTCACCTGAATCAGCCGGTGATTACGCAAGCGGTACCAATCACGTACTGCCTACCTACGGGTACTCGAGAAATTACAACAGCCTTGGCCTGGTTGACTTTATGCGCAGGTACACAGTGCAAACCTTAAGTCAAACTGGGTTGCGCTATTTGGGCCCTGCCATTATGAAAATAGCGCAAGCCGAAGGACTCTCGGCGCACGAAAACGCAGTAAAGATTCGTTTAGACGCGCTTAACAATAAGGAAAGTTGGAATGAATAACTGGATCCAGCAATTAATAAATCCACACTTAACGAGTCTGAAGCCCTATGAATCTGCTCGCAGGCTATTCGCAGGTGGCAATTATTTTCTCAACGCCAATGAAAGTCCGTTTACGAATGACTATTCAATGGACGCCAGCAAATTTAACCGTTACCCAGACTGTCAACCTAAAGCAGTCATCGAAGGCTATGCTCGCTATGCAGGTATTAACACAAGCCAATTGATTGCCACTCGTGGCGCAGACGAAGGTATTGAACTGCTTATTCGTACTTTTTGTACACCGGGCAAAGACAACATTGTAATTTGCCCTCCCACCTACGGAATGTATTCAATCAGCGCTGAAACGTGCAATGTTGGCGTAAAGAAAGTGCCTCTTCGCTCTGACTTTTCTTTGGATGTCGATACACTCACACAGGTTGAAGACGCAAGTTTGGTGTTTATTTGCTCGCCGAATAACCCGACGGGAACCCGAGTTGCAAAGAACGATCTTGAAACTGTACTCGCTCACTTTGATAAAAAAGCCCTAGTTGTGGTTGATGAGGCCTATATTGAGTTTGACGACCAAACGGGTTGGGCAAGCGCTTTGTCAACGTACAGTAATCTGGTTGTGTTACGTACCCTATCAAAAGCATTTGGTTTGGCAGGCTTACGCTGTGGCTTCACGCTAGCAAGCCCCGATATCATTCAATGTTTAATGAAAGTCATCGCACCTTACCCAATGCCGGAGCCTGTCGCTCAGATTGCGGCTCAAGCGTTAAGCGACTTAGGTATTGATACGCTTCACGCTCAACTTAAAAAACTCAAGGTATTACGCGGTGAGTTACACACTGCGCTTTCATCCATGCCCGACATTTCGATAATAGGCGACATCCAAGCTAATTTTGTGCTGTTTCGATGCAAAGACAAAGACGCATTAATGGCATATTTAGTGGAAAACGGCATGCTTATTCGCGACCAATCTAAGCAAATGATGCTAGACAATTGCTTAAGAGCAACCGTAGGGAACGAACAGGAACAATCTCTTCTTATTTCATTGATTACACAGTTTTTCGAAAATCGGAGCTCTATAAAATGAGTCAAGCTATTTTATTTATTGACCGCGATGGCACTTTGGTTGAAGAGCCCCCCATTGATAAGCAGCTAGACCGTCTAGACAAACTCGTCTTTGAGCCTAATGTCATTCCTGTGTTGTTAAAATTCCAACAAGTTGGGTATCGACTTATTATGGTGACAAACCAAGATGGTCTTGGAACCGACAGCTTTCCACAAGCAGATTTTGATGCGCCTCACAACATGATGATGGATATTTTTTCTAGCCAAGGGGTAAAGTTTGATGACGTATTAATATGCCCTCATTTTGCCCACGAAAACTGTTCGTGTAGAAAACCCAACTTGGGGTTAGTTAAGCCTTTACTGCAATCTGGCAGCGTCGATTTTACCAAAAGCTATGTCATTGGCGACAGAGACACCGACGTGCAACTTGCGGATAATATGGGAATAAGGGGCATAAAATACGACCGCGAAACGCGTAATTGGCTTTACATAGAAAAGCAAATTCTTACCGCCCCTCGCGTGGCCAAAGTGGTAAGAAAAACCTCTGAGACCGATATCCAAATAGACGTTAATTTAGACAGCAAAGAAAAAGGTCATATTCATACCGGTATTGGTTTTTTCGACCATATGCTTGACGCACTTGCAACGCATGCTGGCTTTATGCTTAATATCTCGGTAGACGGCGATATTCATATTGACGATCACCACAGTGTAGAAGATACCGCACTCGCTTTAGGCGAAGCCCTTAAAAAAGCCTTGGGTAGCAAGCGTGGAATAGGCCGTTATGGTTTTGTATTGCCGATGGACGAAATACGAGCGGAATGTGTTATGGACATCAGCAATCGCCCTGTATTGGTTTTTAATGCCAAGTTTGATCGTGAAAAGGTGGGTGAAATGGCCACCGAAATGGTCGAGCATTTTTTCTATTCTATTGCCCAAACAATGGGATTATCGTTACACCTTTCCGCTTCTGATGGCAATGCACATCATCAAGTTGAAGGTTTGTTTAAAGCCTTTGCTAGATCATTAGGACAAGCGATTGCAATAAAAGGTGATGCCCTACCCAGTACCAAAGGAGTGTTGTAATGGCGCAAGCGAACATTGTTATTATTAATACCGGTTGTGCAAATATTTCTTCCGTAAAGTTTGCCTTAGAACGCTTGAAGGTTAAGGTAACCGTGTCAGACGAAGCGAACGTAATAAAAAGCGCAGATAAAGTTTTTTTACCTGGCGTAGGCACAGCCACCGCAGCCATGCAAAGCATTAACGCTAAAGGATTGGCGCCACTTATTCAAAAACTCACTCAACCTGTACTTGGGGTGTGCTTGGGAATGCAGCTGATGGTTGACCGCTCCGCCGAAAGCACTTCAGCCGAAGCAAAGAGTGAAAATATTGACTGTTTATCGCTGATCCCAGGCACTGTAGAGCGTATGCAAGTGGGTAATTTAAGATTACCTCATATGGGTTGGAATACAGTAAAAAGCGAGAAAGATAACCCCTTATTTCACGGTATCGCACACAACCATTACTTCTATTTTGTACACAGTTTTTGTGTCGCGGTGGGTTCACATACCCTCGCCACCTGCGATTACGGTGCCTCATTTTCTGCGGCACTGCACAAAGATAATTTTTATGGCGTACAGTTTCATCCAGAGCGTTCGGGTGATGCTGGCGCGACACTGTTAAAAAATTTCGTGGAAAATGTATGATTATTCCGGCTATAGACCTTATTGATGGTCAAGTCGTCAGGCTATATCAAGGCGATTACGACAAAAAAACCGAGTACCAAAAAAACCCTATCGATGTCGTTCATCACTATGCCGATGAAGGTGCGCAATGGTTACACATTGTCGACCTCACCGGTGCAAAAGAACCAGCCAAACGACAGCTAAACCTTATTAAACGTATGGTAGATACCCAACGCATGCAATTCCAAGCAGGCGGTGGTATTCGAAGCGAACAAGAAGTCGCACAATTACTCGATATTGGCGTTTCAAGAGTGGTTATAGGCTCATTAGCCGTTAAGCAGCCTGAACTGGTAGGGCGCTGGATTGAACAATACGGCGGTGAGCGTATTGTGCTTGCACTCGACGTTAATATAAACGTGCAAGGAAAGAAGGTGATTGCAACACACGGCTGGCAAGAAGACAGTGGTGTAGAGTTAGAAGGCTTATTAACTCAGTTGATTAAAAACGGGGCTAAACATGTCTTGTGCACGGATATAAGCCGCGACGGCACTTTGCAAGGCAGTAACGTCAACATGTACCAAGAAGTCAGCGCTGCATTTCCCAACGTAAAATGGCAGGCATCGGGCGGCATAGGCGGTTTAACTGATATCAGCGCTTTGAAACCGACTGGCGTTGCAGGCGTCATTTTAGGTAGAGCCTTACTTGAGGGAAAATTTGAACTTTCGGAGGCGATAGCATGTTGGCAAGACGCATAATACCCTGCTTAGACGTTCGCGATGGCAAGGTGGTCAAAGGGGTACAATTTCGCAATCACGAAATCATCGGCGATATCGTTCCCCTAGCTCAAAAATACGCTGAAGCAGGCGCTGACGAGCTGGTTTTTTACGACATTACAGCGAGCAGCGACCAGCGTGTTGTGGACAAATCCTGGGTTAGTCGTATCGCACAAGTGATTGATATTCCATTTTGTGTGGCAGGTGGTATTAAGTCAGTCGAAGATGCCGGCCGAATACTTGAAATGGGTGCTGACAAAATATCAATCAACTCACCCGCGCTTAATAACCCAGAATTGATCAACGAGTTGCATAATGTTTATGGCCAACAATGCGTAGTCATTGGTATAGACAGCTTTTATAACCAAGCCACAAATCAGTACGAAGTCTATAAGTTCACGGGTGATGAAAGCCGCACTCAACAAACTCATTGGACAACGCTTGAATGGGTAAAAGAGGTTCAAAACCGAGGAGCGGGTGAAATTGTACTTAACTGTATGAACCAAGACGGGGTTCGCAAAGGCTACGATATCAAACAGCTCGCGGCTGTCAGAGAAATTTGCAAGGTTCCCTTAATCGCCTCTGGTGGAGCCGGCGCAATAGAGCATTTTGTCGATGTATTTGAACAAGCCGATGTTGACGGCGCGTTAGCCGCCTCGGTATTCCACAAAGCGATAATTAGCATGGCTGAGTTAAAACGCTGCCTTATCGACAAACATATTGCTATTCGACCTATTGAATCTATTACACCTTAAGATCTTTAAGAGAAAAAAATGAAAATTACGTCAAACAATATCGAACAATTAGCATGGGAAAAAATGCAGGGCTTAATACCTGCTTTCGTGCAACATTCGGTTAGCGGAAAAATGTTAATGCAAGGCTACATGAATAGAGACGCGTTAATCGAAACACTAGACACTAAAAAAGTCACGTTTTTTAGTCGTTCTAAACAACGTCTTTGGACAAAGGGTGAAAGCAGTGGCCACACTTTAAACTTGGTGTCGATAAGTGCCGATTGCGATTTTGATGCTATTTTGGCTTTGGCTTCTCCTGTTGGCCCCACTTGCCATACTGGTGCAGAATCCTGTTGGTTTAATTCCGACGTGCCTGACATGACTTTCATAGCCGATTTGGAATCGGTTTTAGCCAGTCGGAAAAAAGCGGATCCTGAATCAAGCTACACAGCGAAGCTGTATCAAAAAGGCATAAAACGCATTGCTCAAAAAGTAGGAGAAGAAGGCGTAGAAACAGCGCTTGCTGCAACGGTGCACGACCGTGAAGAGTTGAAAAACGAAGCGGCTGATTTGCTTTACCACCTTACTGTATTGCTTCAAGCAAGCGATTTGTGTTTAAGCGACGTAGTGAATGTGCTTAAAGAACGCCATAGCTAGGCGTTTTTTAAGCGGTTTTACCCCAGTAAATAAGAAAAAGGTTGGCAATAGACAGGGTTATTAATGCCCCAAACGTCAAAAGCATTCCCCATACACGCTGCCAACTGGCACCCGCATGATTGCGTAAACCGTAGGCATGTAACACTCTGCCAAATAATAATGCAGACGCACTACCGTGCATGATGTAAACAAAATGGCTATTGAGTTCTAAACAAAGCAGCAAAACAAGGCAAATAGGCACGTATTCTGAAAAATTACTGTGGGCGCGCATGGTTCGTTTGAGGTCCTCTACCCCATCATCACCCAAGCTTACACTCGCTTTTCTTCGCTCGGTAATCACCAATCCAGACAAATACAAATAGCACAATGCTAGTAGGCTTGCATAAAATCCTGTGATCATGACTAGCATACTTTACCCTTTTAGTTTTGCTTTTTTGGTTTTGCAAACAAAAACGCCGCTAATTATAGCGGCGTGCTATTTTTATCGGTGTTGAGTATACTCAATGTATTTAAGCTAACAAGCTTTTTAACGTTTTGCTTACATCGCCAACAGGCTTTGTTCCATCCAGTTTGTGATACTGGCAAGCATCGGCTTTTGCTTCATGTTGATAGTAATCAACTAAAGGCTTTGTTTGTTCGTGATACACACCTAATCGAGAACGCACGGTGCTTTCTTTATCGTCTTCCCTAAGTACGAGTTCGTCACCTGTTTCGTCGTCTTTACCCTCAACCTGAGGTGGATTATAGACCACATGGTACACACGTCCCGAGGCAGGGTGCACTCTTCGCCCCCCCATACGTTCGATGATGACGTCATCGGCCACATCAAATTCAATAACATGATCGATGTTAATGTCTGCTTCTTTCATTGCATCCGCTTGAGGGATCGTACGCGGGAAGCCATCTAGCAAAAAGCCATTTTCACAGTCAGCTTGAGCAATCCGCTCTTTCACCAAACCTATAATGATATCGTCAGAGACCAGATCACCTGCGTCCATCACTTTTTTAGCTGCAAGTCCCATTTCGGTGCCCGCTTTAATTGCCGAGCGCAGCATATCACCCGTAGAAATTTGAGGAATCCCAAATTCTTTCATTAAAAACTGTGCCTGAGTGCCTTTTCCAGCGCCAGGTGCACCCAAAAGAATTATTCGCATGGCATTCTCCGTTGTTATAATTTTTGACTGACGGCACTTTACACATTCACTCTTAGTCTATCAAGCAAAGAGAAACAAAAAACACCCTTAGTATATTAAAAGCACTTACAGACAAGCTCTACCACCACACCGGGAGAACTAACAGGGCCAATCGCAGAAGAAAAGAAAGACCTTGAGACATGGTAATAACCGAGACTTGCAGAATAGCGTTTATAGCGAATACCTACTTTCACTTGCCCGTATTGATAGTTTTGTTCTGATCCTAGCTCTACGTGCCCTAGCGTTGCTGTCGCATACAGGGACTTATAAACAGGCCGTTGAAATTTAAATGCTAAGGTTGTGGCGGTCAGGCCAGAAGAGTAATAGTCGGGGGAATAATCCAATCGGGCAGAAAAACCACTTTGATGAGACAGCGTGGTACTATACTCTTCAAAATCCCATTCTCTAGCGCTGTCTAAAAACCGCCTAGCTTGAATATACACACCGCCAAACCAATCGTCGCTAATCGCGAATTCTGCGCCAATGTAGGGTGTAATATTACGGTGCCGTTGACGTACACCTTGAACATTCGCTTCGTTTGCAGTTAAGCCTAAAACGGCAATGGATGAGGCTTGATATTCAATGTTAATACCAAGGTTGGGATTTCCTGCTGTTTCACTAACACCGTGATACACCCAATCGTTAGCAATTAAACCATAGATGCTTAAACGTTCATTCGCATAAACGGCAGAATATTGACCTGTAGTAAAAACAAAAAGTAAAAAAAGCCTCTTGAAGACTGTCCACATTATATAGGCGTGTAACGTTGGTAATTTTAAGGTTGCTTAGTAAACCATTGTTTTAGCTGCTTTACCATATCCTCTTGGGTAGATTGTGGATTATCTCCGATAAAATTCGCTGCAAGCGAGGTTAAGTGAGGTGTAGCAATAGAATGCCCAGTAAATATATCAAACTCACCGTTAGGCGCTAGGGATAATGCATTTGCAGGTGCAACAAGAGAGTGTTCAGGAACCAATTGGGGAGAGTCGCCCTTAACACCATACGCGTAAATCACACCGGGTTGAGCATTGGGAAAACGCTCGTGGAGCGCACGCTTCTCGTCAAACGCAGTAACAATGATACTGCCGTTTTGAATAAGCTTTTCAACAATTTTTTCCAAAATGATATCTGAAGGCCCAGATAAACTTAAATTGATCAGGTCTGGTTTTATCGCCACTGCTGCATCTAAAGCCAAGGCTAAGGTAAGGGTGTTACATTTTCCTTTGCCAGTATTATCCTGCCAGCATCCTCGAAAATGGTGTACGGAAGCCTGAGGAGAAAAACCTGTGACATTCGCCACGTTTTGCTCGGTTTCTATAGGTTGTGCTGCAATTAGGCCCACAACAGCCGTTCCATGTGCTTCCTTATGACCAATACCTTTTCGCTTTGCAAAATCTTTATACAATAAATTCGACGCTTTTAACGATGGATGATTATAATCAGCACCGGTATCTATCACTACGATATCTACCCCTTTACCTTTGCTAGATGTGCTTTCCAACATCTCAGCATGGTGTTTTGTTACTGACTCCGCAAAATTGGCCTGATTGGGAATTTGCTCGCCTTGAACTTCATACTGATTAAACGCCTGAACCCATTTAACTCGTCGGTCTTTTTTCAATTCACGTAAAACCTGTTCGCTAGGGCTTTCTATAACAATACAATGCACACCTAAACTTTTAAGTGGCCATTGCTCAGAAACAACGAGGTCATAGTCTTTCGCAACTTGCTTTGTTACACGTGAGAGCATGGGGTCGCTTTCGTAGTCGATCAGCGCTGCGTATCCGTTCCCCTTAATTTCGCGCCGCTCACGCTCGCTTCTCGGATCGTCTATGACTAACAGCAAAGGGGTATTGAGTTGTTCTATCTCAGACTGTTCTGGTATAGCAGTACAGCCCGCAAACACAACAATCAATAATACCCAAGGCATCAACGAATATTTTAACGACATTTCACTACTACTTATTTAACGTTTTAACTAAAACAATACGAGAATCTTGCTCTAAACGCTTCATAAGACCGTCTGTTTCTTCATTTACAGCCACGTCTACCGCATTTGTTCCCGCATAGTGCTTAAGTACTTGCATATCGTACTCACCCACTAGAGCAACTACATTAGTATCCGCATTCGCAACGACTCTTATTGCCGTTTGACCATAGGCTTCGCTAGCATTGGTCAGCGTTTCGAATTCATTTTCTACGCCAATAGGCTGATTGTTTTGTGGTGACACCATTAAGAAAACAGCCAGCGCAGCGGCTGGTACAGGGACCCAGTTGTACCACTTCGAATACCAAGGTGTTGGTCGATTTAACAATGTACTGAACGTTTCAAAGCTCGGATCAACGGTGTCAACCTCATGTTGATGAACTGCGTTTTTTATCATGCTAGCTTGTTGTAGACTTGCTGCTAAAGACTCATCGGCCTGCATGGTACGCTCGAAATCCAACGCAGCTTTTTCATCTAAATGCCCGTTGATGTAGTCAGCAATCATGCCTTCTTTGTCTATTATATTCATGCTGTATTACCCCTTCTCAGCCATGTATTGGCGAATTTTATGTCTAGCGTGATGTAATCGAGTCTTCACTGTGTTTGCAGGACAATCCGCTATTTGGCTTATTTCCTCTATAGAATAGCCTTGAAAATAACTCAATTCGATCACGACTTTATGTTTAGCTGGCAACCCTTTTATCGCGTTTTCCAACTGACTGTGGTCACTCTCACTTTGGTCTTCCTGTTCAAGTTCATTCAATGTATTTTGCGTAAATATATCAAACAGACCACGTCTTACTTTTTGTTTCTGCAAAATCTTTAGGCAAGCCCGATAAGCAATAGAAAAAATCCAGCTCGACACTTTCGATTCACCGTTAAACTGTGATGCTTTATTCCATACGGTAAGCATTACGTCGTTGTACACTTCCTCAATAAGCCCTTTGTCTGTTGTCATTCGGTGCATAAACGGAATTAAACGTGACTTGTACGCTTGATATAACGCTTCCATTGCTCGCTTATCTCGGTTTTGTGAAATTTGCTCAAGCCAAATTACATCTCTGCGAGCAGCTAAATCTTCCTCAGTAGCAGCTTTCAATGTCATACACTCATTTACCTAATGTGAAGTCTAAGATTCGATCATGTTTTAAAAAGGTTCTAAATGAAAATTTTATTTTTTCTGAACCTAACGCTTATCTAAATCTATCTTACTAGGCAATCGACAAGGTTGATACCGTCGTTCGATATTCACGGTGCGTTAGTCTTCAAAGTCCAAAGCTAACAATCTGTGGATGAAGCCCCGCCGAAGTTTGGTGGGGCTTTTTTTATTTGTTCTTGACTTTTTCGGGACTGAGATGAAGTTGGAAAAAACTATCTAACTCTTCAAAAAACTGTGTGCGGTTGTGTTGAATGGACAAATGATGATTACCACGTTCAAATTCTACGTACTTATAATCAACACCAGCATCTTCAAATTTATCAATTAATCGCCGAGATTGATTCACGTTGACGACAACATCTTCTTCTCCATGCATGATAAGCATAGGGATTGTGATTTTATCCACTGCGTTAATCGGAGAGCGTGCTTTTCGATCTTGGCGTTCATCACCAATTTGTATTTTTGCCGTAGATTTTCCACCTAAGAAGCGCTTTGTATCCCTATAAAGACGCTCTAAATCACTGACACCTGCAAAACTGACTGAGCACGTGAACAAGTCAGGGGTTTTCACGGCAGCCATTTGTGCCGCATATCCACCGTAACTAGCACCAAAGATACAAAGTTTTTGGGGATCGCTTATTCCTTGGTCAACTAACCATTTTGCTGCGTCGGAAATATCGTCTTGCATTTCCAAGCCCCATCGTCCCATTTGCGCTTGAGCAAACTCAAAACCGAAACCACTCGACCCTCTAAAATTGGGACGTAAAACAGCATAACCTCGGCTTGTCATATATGACACCCAAGGGTCGAAGCCATCGAAATCTCTCACACCCGGCCCACCGTGAGGGTGAATAATCATAGTGAATGGCTTTTTTCCTTCCAATGGCAGCGTAAGGTAGCCTTCTATTTTTGTCCCATCTTGAGCTTGATAACTGACTAATTCATGCTCTGGAAACGTAAAACCATCTAATTTAGGGTATTGTGAAAATAAGTAACTCAAACTTTCTTGTTGTCTGTCACCTATAAAGTATAAGGGCGGTGTGTTAGCAGCCTGAACGTAAGCTACATACCGGTTCTCATTATTGTCCATTGAAATAATACTGACTTGCTTTCCCTCCACGGCAGTTTTAAGCCCCCTTGCAAGCTTATAGTCAGCATCGTCAAAATAGTATTTACCTGTTTCAGAGTAAGAGTCGTACACGCCAATAACGTCTCGTGTTTTGTAACTGTAAATTAGCGTAGAGCCTGCATCATATTTATCGTGTGCCAAAACCCGTTCACTGTTCTTACTGGTAAGATCCATGCGGAAAATGGCTTTGTAATTGCCTTCGTAAGCACGGTAATAGAGTACATTGGGGTCCAATCCAAACCCAAGTATATCAACGTCATTTTCAGTAAGAAAATCACCTTCAAACAATACCTCAAAGTCACTGTCTTTATTTTTTCTGTGTAGATAGGTGATAACGGTCTCGTCGAAGACCCTCGCCATACCAATACGAACAAGGCCTTGTTGATCGGTTATCCAGTGGCGAATATTCTTTTTGCCTCTTTCCACACGAGTTTTGCGCTTGGTATAAACATTTACTTTAAAAACCGACGGCAGGGCATGGGTATCTAAATCTATCTGCATCAATATATGCTTAGGATCATTGGGTAAATAATCAATAACACTATCTTGAAACTGCACGAAATTATTTTGTGAATAAACTGTTTTACTACGCGGTTTGATTAGAGCTTCTGGTTCTGGGTTTTTATCTCGTACGTCAATTTTCAATAAGCGAGTCTGGTGAAAAAGTGACCCACCCAGTTTAGTTTCGAATTTTCCACTGACCAATACAATGTCTTCATTGGCCCACCGAAACCAATTAAACTTTATTTTTTCGTTGTCAGAGAACAGTAAATTTTTTCGTTCTTTTTTCTCGATATCAATGACCGAAAGAATTGAGGAACCTCCATCGATGGCGCTGTTTTGTATAAACACCAAGCGATTGCCTGAAGGAGAAAGCTTAACACCGGTTACAGCAGGTAAGTCGCTAAAACCTGATAACGGAGGTGGGTCTGCGTGGAGGTAAAAAGTGGTGAAAACTAGCACTACTACTAACAGTGCTTTTTCAAATTTCAACTGCATTGATGCCGTCCTTGAACGTACTACGAATTAACTGCATCTATAATATAAAACAAAAAGGCCGAACATCAAGTTCGGCCTTTTTCAATTGACATTTAGCAGTTAGAATCTAGCAATTAACATCTAGATTATTTACTTAATCCTAACAATAAAGCGTTCAGTGTTTTTACAAAACTGGCCGGATCTTTTAGATTGCCCTGTTCAGATAACGCTGCTTGGTCAAACAATACTTTTGACCATTGACCAAATGCTTCTTCGTCTTGTACATCAGCTAAATGCTTCACTAATTGGTGCTCGGGGTTCAATTCAAAGTGATATTTCACTTCGGGCACGGGTTGACCTGCTGACTGCATCAATTTCATCATTTGGGTGGTCATGCCGTTGTCGTCAGCAACGATAACAGCCGGAGAATCGGTTAAGCGGTGCGTGAATTTCACATCACCCACTTTGTCGCCCAACGCCGTTTTTACTCGCTCAAGCACGCCTTCGACTTCTTTTTCGGCTTCTTCCTGCGCTTTTTTCGTTTCTTCGTCGTCTAGATCGCCTAAATCGACATCAGCGCGTGCAATTGACTGAAACTGCTTTTCGCCAAATTCAGTTAAGTGCGACATCAACCATTCGTCGATACGCTCGCCCATGAGTAGCACTTCTATGCCTTTTTTGCGGAAAATTTCTAAATGAGGGCTGTTTTTAGCTGCTTCGTAGCTGTCAGCCGTAACATAGTAGATTTTATCCTGACCTTCTTTCATTCGGTCTATATAGTCTTGCAAAGACACAGTGGGCGTTTGCGAGTCATTATGAGTAGACGCAAAACGCAACAATCCGGCAATTTTCTCTTTGTTAGAAAAGTCTTCTGCTGGCCCTTCTTTCAACACATTACCAAATTCGGCGTAAAACGACTGGTATTTTTCTGCATCGTTTTTCGCCATGCGCTCAAGCATTTGTAGCACGCGTTTGGTACAACCTTGACGCAAGGTTTGCGTGACTTTGTTGTCTTGGAGAATTTCTCGAGACACGTTAAGAGGTAAATCGCTCGAATCTAATAAGCCCTTCACGAAACGCAAGTAGGTGGGCATAAACTGTTCAGCGTCATCCATAATGAACACGCGCTGCACATAAAGCTTCAAGCCGTGGTTCTGATCGCGATTCCACAAGTCGAAGGGGGCTTTGCTTGGAATATATAACAAACTGGTGTATTCGCTTTTACCCTCTACTTTATTGTGAGCCCATGTTAAGGGATCGCTAAAGTCGTGTGAAATATGCTTATAGAACTCGTTGTATTCTTCGTCAGAGATATCCGACTTGTCTCGTGTCCACAACGCTGTGGCTTTATTTACTGCTTCCCATTCACCGGGTGTAGCCGGAATTTTTTCGCCATCTGGGCCGTCAGATTCAGGTACTTCGTCTTTCCACATTCTTACTGGAATGCTAATGTGGTCGGAATATTTACCGATAATCGAGCGTAACTTCCATGCGTCTAAAAACTCTTTTTCGTCTTCGCGCAAGTGCAAGGTAATTTCAGTACCGCGCTCACTTTTTTCAATATCACCAAGCTCGAAGTCGCCTTCGCCCTCTGATATCCATAACACACCTTGATCAGCTGATGTTCCTGCAGCGCGTGTTTTTACTGTCGCTTTATCAGCAACAATAAACGCAGAGTAAAAACCAACACCAAATTGACCTATAAGCTGAGAATCTTTCGCCTTATCACCAGATAGTTTACTAAAAAAATCTTTCGTACCTGATTTTGCTATGGTACCCAAGTTTTCGATGACTTCTTCTTTACTCATGCCTATTCCATTATCGGAAATAGTAATGGTGCCGGCTTCAGAGTCAGTGCTGATTTTGACGTGCAAGTCGCCATCATTTTCATAAAGTGCATTATTTTCGAGTGCATTGAAGCGAAGCTTGTCTGCCGCATCGGCTGCATTCGATACTAACTCGCGTAAAAATATTTCTTTGTTTGAATACAAAGAATGGATCATTAGCTGTAAAAGCTGTTTGACTTCAGTTTGAAACCCGTATTTTTCGGTCTGAACGGCTTCTGCCATGGTAGTACGACTCCTACATTAAGAATTTCTTTATCGAATGGTAAGTAGGGGCTGGATGTGGGTTTTCAACCCACAGAATAGAATTTTATAAGGATTTTCTACCGGTAAAGGCGTGAGTGAGTGTGTTACTGTCGATATATTCTAGTTCTCCGCCCACGGGAACACCATGAGCGATACGCGAAGCAGTGATGTTACGCTTGGCACATAGCTGAGCAATATAATGGGCGGTTGCTTCGCCTTCCACCGTAGGATTCGTTGCCAGGATCACTTCATTGAGCGTCATGCTTGACAGCAACTCCTCGAACTTATCAAGTCCAAGATCGTCGGGGCCAATTCCGTCAATAGGAGACAAATGTCCCATTAATACAAAATATAACCCATTGTATGAAGAACTTTGTTCTATGGCATTCACGTCTTGAGGCGACTCAACCACGCACAACAAACCACTTTGAGCACGGCTTGGGTTTTCACAAATATGACACAACTTTGACTCGGTAAATGTGCGACATTGCTCACAATGCTGAATATGCTCCATCGCGTTAAAAAGAGCCTGACTTAAGGTCAACGCGCCTGAGCGGTTGCGTTCAAGCAATTGAAATGCCATCCGCGTTGCGCTTTTTTTACCCACTCCGGGTAAGCAGGTTAACGCTTGAATAAGCTCGTTGAGAAGTGGGCTGTATTGCATGATTAAATGTTGCCTACTTAAGGTTAAAACGGCATTTTAAAACCGGGAGGTAAAGGCATGCCACCCGTGACATCGGCCATTTTCTCTTTGCTTGTTTCTTGCACTCGTCTTACAGCGTCGTTAATAGCAGCGGCCACGAGGTCTTCTAACATGTCTTTGTCATCGCCCATTAAGCTTTCGTCTATGTCTATACGTTTCACATTGTGATTACAGCTCATGGAGACTTTTACCATGCCAGCTCCAGACTCACCGACCACTTCAATTTGAGCCAGTTCTTCTTGGGTTTTTTGCATGCGCTCCTGCATTTGTTGCGCTTGCTTCATAATATTACCCATTCCACCTTTAAACATAAACTTCTCTCTTATTACTTAATCAATATCTATAAACTGTAAGGCCTTATCTCGCTTTTATTGACTCATGATCAATATTAGCGTCTAAGGATTTCACCAAACTTTGTATATGTGTATCAGTCGCAACAGTTTGTTCTGCGTGCTGTTGACGTATCTGCTCAATCTCTCGTTGAATGTGCGTAGGTGTGCCTTTCGGATCGCCCATTTCTATATGTACGTTTTTATCAGCGCCTAGTGTATTTTGAATAGCCTCGGTAATATGCGCTGTTGCGGCGTCAGAAATAAGATGTTGTTGGCTCTTGTCAACCAACAATGTCACTGTGCTATCTGTTTGAGTAAACGAAGCATTAAGGACGATTTGCTTATCCAATCCATTCAACGTCGACTGTTCAATTAATTTACTCCAACTGTTTACTTGTTTTGCATGAACCAATTTTTCACCGTTCTTTAGAAAAGGCGCAAGCTCAACTGAATCTTTGTCATTTGGAGCCGGTTCATTATCTATCGCAATGGGAACGTCTGACTCATTGCGGGGCTGCAAAACCGAGTCACGTAAACTTTCGTCCTTGTTGGCAGTGCTTTCACCAATATCGTTGGGAAAATCGAGTACCCAAGGCGGTGGCTCGCTATCGTTAGCGTGATCGAATACAGCAGGTTCGGGATTTTGCTGCGCACTTTTAGTAGTAGATTCTACAGAAGATTTAGTTATAGCCTTTCGTTCTTCAAATATCCTTGGTTCGGAGCTTGGCTTATTTGTCGTTTTTTTTTGCGTTTGTTGTGATTCTGGTTGATTTAATGATTGACGTAAAGCAAGCAGAGCTTGGGTTTTTTCAATGTTGCTCATAGCAACATCATCACTGTCATTCACCTCAGGTGCTTTCAACGCTTGATTTTCAAGCTGCTGTTGCTCACGGTCCATAGATGAAAGGTCATCGGTATCACCTAAGTTTGAAGCGAGAATGTCGTGTTCCTCGCTTGTCGCTTCATTAAGCAGGGCTTCATTAGCGTGTTCGGCTTCATGGCTCGATTCGCTATTTGATTCGCTATTTAAAGAAGGCGGTTCTGGCGGCTTTTGTTCGACGCTTGTTTCTTGAATAATGCTTCGCCTTTCCTCACTCGAAGAGGCTGAATGATAAATCGGTGCGAAGCTAGTCATGCGCAATAACGTCATTTCTAAGCAGGTTTTGCCATCAACAGAATGAGGTAATTCTTTTATGCCCTCTAAAGTGAGTTTATAGAGTAATTGAACATGCTCGCCACTTAGGCGCTTTGCCATAGCAAAAATCGCTCTGGCACTGCTCGTTTCGAGTTTACACGCCTCCGGCTCCCATTGCGTCAAGGCAATTTGATGTAATAAACTACTCAGCTCCGCCAAGACTTGCCCATAATCTGGGGCTTGTGATGACAACTGCTCAACAAGGTCTAAAATACTTAACTTTTCCTTGTCTACGACTGCATGTAGTAGTTTAAGTAACAGTTGTTTATCCATTAAACCCAGCATATCAGTAACGATAGACTGTTTAACCGTATTGTTCCCTTGAGCTATGGCTTGGTCGGTTAAGCTCAGTGCATCCCGCATACTGCCTTGTGCTGCTCGTGCTAATAAACCCAGTGCTTTGCCTTCAAACGGGATCGTTTCCTGTTCTAGGATATGCTCGAGTTGACTCGCTATTTGCTCTCTAGACAAGGCTTTTAAATTAAATTGCAAACACCGAGATAGAATAGTAACGGGCAGCTTTTGAGGGTCGGTCGTTGCCAATAGAAATTTGACGTGGGGAGGCGGCTCTTCAAGGGTTTTTAACAAAGCATTAAAGCTATGTTTGGAGAGCATGTGTACTTCATCGATCAGGTACACTTTGTAGCGACCTCTTGTGGGTTTGTATTGCACGTTATCTAGAAGTTCTCGCGTATCTTCAACTTTGGTTCTAGATGCCGCATCAATTTCAAGCAAGTCTACGAAACTTCCTTCTTCTATTGATTTGCAGGTATCGCATACACCGCAAGGTTCGGCACTTTGGCCCGTATCGCAATTTAGGCTTTTGGAAAAAATGCGAGCAATCGTTGTTTTGCCCACGCCTCTGGTTCCCGTAAATAGATAAGCATGATGCAGCCTGCCGTTATCCAAAGCGTGTGAAATGGCGGTAACAACATGTTCCTGACCGACAAGTTCTGAAAATTTATTAGGCCGCCATTTACGCGCAAGAACCTGATAGCTCATTGAATACTAATCGCCTTCAAATTCGCATAAAGCAAAAGGCTTTACACCATTACTACGTAATCGTGTAGCACCACCTAAATCCGGTAAGTCGATCACGAATCCTGCATGCTCAACAATACCGCCAAGATTTCTAATTAAGTTAGCCGTGGCTGATATCGTTCCCCCCGTTGCTAAAAGGTCATCAATTAGCAAGACTTTATCACCAACTTCAACCGCATCTTTGTGTACTTCAAGCGTATCCGTTCCGTATTCAAGCTGATAACTCTCGCTGAGTACGTCTCTTGGCAGCTTATTGGGTTTTCTTACTGGTATAAAACCTACACCCATTTGAATGGCGAGTGGAGCGCCGAAGAGGAACCCTCTTGCTTCAGTTCCTGCAATTTTATCAAAACCTTGATTGCCGAACTCTTCAAGCAGAAAAGCAATGGTGCTGCTGAATGCTTTGTGATCTTCCAAGATGCTGGTGACATCTCTAAACATGATGCCTGGCTTTGGGTAATCAGGAACCGTTTTGATCACTGATTTTATATACTCTATGGTCACTAACTATAGCCTTTTATTTGCTGATTACGAAAGTGTACCAACCGAGTAAAACATGCATTAATGGAAACATAAGTAAAACCGCTAAAATGGCAAAAAAATACAAGCCATTGAAGACTTCTTTAAAATTTTTGATATCACCCATTGGATTTTTTCCTAATTAATTTTTCGACTGCGAATGGTAATAGAAAGCGAACAAAATTAACAGCACTCTAAAACGCTCAATCAAGAAGAGACAAAACTAAGCTACGCAAGGTTCGAGTAATCTGATGGTTTCTTTCTCAAAATTCACCTCTGTACAAATACCATTGGGCATAATGATTTGAGGGTCAGTGTGTCCAAATTCACAATTTACCATTATAGGCAAAGAATCAATCGCAAACTCCACTTGAATAACCGACCGAATGATGTTGTTCAGTTGCTTCTTTTCGTCATCAGTAAAGCCCCTCGGTCGTGCAAATAGCAATGCATTCACCTGTTCAAATATTCCCTGCACACCAAACGTCCTCAGAATGCGCTGAATTTGATGTGCTGACGGTTTTTCTTCAGACGTTTCCAAAAATAAAAGTTTGTTCTGCCAAAAAGAGACGTCTGGCCAGAAACGAGTGCCTTGCATAAAGTCGAGCACTTCAATGCATCCACCAAACAGCGTGCCTTTAACGACCCCTTTACCTTGCAATACTGTCATTCCTCGGTCATGCAACAAAGGATTAACTTTGCCTACATTGCCGTTTTCTATCCAGTCGGGATACCCTTCACAATAGGTGCGGTAAATTGGAAGCGTGTAGTTAGGTCGAGGGGAAAACAATACCTCATGAATATGATCTTCGTAGATGCTTGGCAACGCATTCATTTGTGATAAGCCAGCCATAACTGTCGGACCATTGAATGTGACTATTCCTAGCTGATTAACAAACGTGGTCAGCGTGGTCACATCGGAAAAGCCCATGAGTATTTTGGGGTTGCTACGAATAAGATCACTATCCAAAAACGGCAATAATCGAATCGAGTCATCTCCACCGATCGACGTAAATATAGCCTTGATATGCTTATCAGCAAACGCACTATTAATATCATTAGCGCGCTGTTTGGCATGATTCAGGCTAGGGTTAGACTGAGTTCGTGTTGTTGGGAATTCCACCACACGCAAGCCCCACTTTCGAAGGATACTCAACCCGTTTTCATACACCACCGGAAAGTGAGCCGGTCCCGACCAAGACGGAGAAACGACAGCCACTGTATCACCTGTTTTTAACCTTTGAGGTTTAATATATTCGCGTTGCATATTGGTCGCTGTATCTTACCGAAATGCCTGTTTTGGCATTTCTTGCCAACTATCTGGTGGCAAAACACTCTCTGGTGGTGGTTCTAACTCTTTAATTCCTAATGCTTCTTGATAAGCCAACATGGCTACTGCAACATGCTCAATACAAAACTCTTTCTCTCTTTCTTGAGCAATTAAAAAAACACCGTGCCGTTTACACCACTTACCAAACGCCTCAGAACTACTGTAGCGAATAACGGGGATAGTGAGTATAAGCCCCGTTAGCACAGGCAGTAGCCAGTACAATAAACTGGGTACGACAGTAACAACGACAGCCAGCCAAATACTTCCAATAACAGTGGGGATAAAACCCAACTTAAATGCACTAGACCAAGGGACCATTTTCCCTTCTCGTTGCTGTGCATCCCAAGACACAGATTGTCCAGTCAACACATTAATGACAAAATAACTGTGAAAAAACAACATGATCGGTGCAATGAGTACTGCAAAAATAAACTCAATAATTGCACCTTTGAAAAAAGCAAAGTTGCCACCGAAGGCCTTGGAACGCTGCACAAAAACACCAATCAAACCTAACAGTTTGGGTAAAAAGAGCAGCGCAATGGTTAAGTACATTGTTGTGATCATGAGCGTTTTTGGAGTAATGATCCACGTAGGAAACAACTGATATAAATGCGTAAAATAATCAGGTTTCTCTATGGCTTTCAATACTGCATCGCTGGTTCCAGCCAATAAGATCACAAGCAAACAAATAGAAGATAAGTAAGCAAACGCCCCGAAGGCCATATGTAGGCGATTTACCATTTTCAACCGCTTAGCATTGAGTAGCGATAAATGTTGAAGGTTTCCTTGTACCCAACGGCGGTCTCGAGTTGCATAATCAACAATATTGCTCGGGACTTCTTCATAACTGCCTTTGTCGTCTAACAACAAAAAGACTGTCCAACCGTCTCTGCGCAGTAAAGCCGCCTCTACAAAATCATGACTTAAAACATCTCCGCCGAATGGTTTTTTTCCAGGGAGAGCAGGCAAACCACAACATTTTATAAAGGCTTCAGTGCGTATAATGGCATTATGTCCCCAATAATTTGCCGCATCGCCTTGCCAGAAATTAAGGCCAGTCGCCAACATTGGGCTATAAGTATGCGCTGCAAATTGAATAAATCGAGCAAAAAACGTGTTTTGCCTTACTGGCATCGGGATGGTTTGAATCAAGCCCACTGCTTCGTTATTTTCAAGGCGAAAGCTCAACTCTACGATTTTCTCACCTGACATCATACTGTCGGCGTCGAGTACGACTACTCCGGTGTACCTATTGCCCCAGCGCTGAAAAAAATCTTTAAGATTGCCTACCTTGCGTTCAGTGTTTTGTTTTCTATGTCTGTAGAAACACCGTTCTCGTATCGTCTCGGGTAAGCGCGCCATACATTTAGACCATAACTTTTTTTCAGCTTCGATTAATTGGGGGTCTTGCGTATCACTTAGCATATAAAAATCGAAATGGTTCTGCTGTTTTTGATTATGAACAGCCAACACGCACGACTCAAAGCCTGCCATAATCCGAGAAGTATCTTCATTATAAACCGGCATTATAACCGCGTGTTTGTGTTCGAGAACTACGTCTTTATAACCCTCACTCTTATTGAATTTTAGACTCAATGGATCTAAGCGAAACAAGTGCAAAACAAATCCGATAATTGCAGTCCAGCATGCAATGGCTAACCAAACAAACAAAATTGAGGCAAAGGCCAACTGTATCCATTCAAGCGGCCTAATTCCATTCGGCTGAAAAATAAGATAAAGCTGAGTAATGGCCCACGTTGCAAGTGGAATCACCAATAACGCTATGATAATCAGGCGATAATGCCTAAACTTAAAATTAAATATTCCCTTATCTTTCATAGATATTTGTCCATATTTCGCTTATTTTTTCACCTTTATAAGTCAAAAACGCCCGCATATCGACAACAGCATCATCTTCGTTAGGAGTGACGATGAAGGACGCCCTTATTTCAGAATCAAAATTCGTAAGCAACACCCTTGCCTCAGAGACCTGAGCATTACTCGCAGAAACATCTAACGCTAATTGACTTATGTCAAAATCGCTGCCGTATGGCTTTCTAAAGTCAACGTTAAACAATCGACTCAAGTCATCATCATCCACTTCTTCTCCGGGCAGTCTATTTTCACCCGTTAATGTGCGAAGTACCGGCGCCAGTGAGTTGTCTGGTCTAAACTCTCCGTTTGTCGTTTGTATATCGTACTCAAGATACAAACTTTGACCGGCCAATAAAGGCTCGTTATTTACCCAATAAGCGACAATATTATCGTGAGTTTCTGAATCAGTGGGTATTTCGACAATTTCCATTTTACCAGGCTTAAACCCTTCTTTTACTGTTACCCAATATCCAGGCCTACGATGGTAATTTGCCTCTGCATCTAAGTAATGGTCATATTGAATATCACGTTGGACCATTCCAAAGCCATTGGGCTTCTCATCTGACAAGGAAGTAATTCTAAGCCGATTGGGATTATCTAGCGCTCGCCATAAGCTGTCATTATTGCTTGTGTGCAGCAGCACCCCGTCGCTATCGTGCACTTCGGGCCTATAATCGTCCGGCCGTTCTAGGCTATTTTCACCGTACAAAAACATACTGGTAAAGGGCGCCAATCCAAGCTTTGCGATGTCTTCTCTTGCAAAAATCCATGCCTTTACATTGGCGCGAGTATCTTGCCCCGGCGTGATCACAAATTTGTACACAGCAGTAAGTGATTTACTGTTTATCCTTGCGTATGTTGTAAACGAATTACTGTCGGTTTCTACTAACCAGAATTCTGAGAAATAGGGAAACTCTTCGCCTTCTGGCATTGCCGTGTCTATCGCCAAGGCCCTTGAAGATAAACCATACAATTGATTCTCTCCAATTAAACGAAAATAAGTCGCACCTTGGAACACAGCAAACTCATCTTTATAAGACTGGCTGTTTAACGGATAATGGATTCGAAACCCTGCATAACCGATATCAGTCTTGATTGATTCAGGTAGCGTTGCGGCTTCTTTTTCGTATATGAATCTAGACGAATCAAACGGTAGCGATTTAATTTCATTCTTCCAGTCAACCAAATTAATTCGAGTCGGCAAAGTATATAAAAAACCTGAGTGAAAAAGTTGCACCTCAAAAGGTCTTTCGTCTTTCCATATACTCATTTCTGGATTAAAGCGTATTGCACGGTAGGTGGAATATGATAAATCAGTTAATTGTTCGTTTGTGATCAATTCGGGTGTCGAATATGCTTTTTCTGACAAGCTTTTTGCATCATCAACCAGTCGCTTTAATAAAGGTGTAGATTCTGTAGGAAGACGATTTTCAGGGATTGTTTGGGAAAAAGTTGGGATAGAATATAGGCTAAAAATAACTAAACAAACCTGTCTGAACCTTACTTTGTTATTTGAAATCCGAATCACTTTTAGTTCCTTGGGTAAAAATCTAATGCGTAATTATTTTTTAGCTACGCTTTTGACATGTCGTTTTTGACAAAAGGCTATCAATAACAGAATTACGTGCTTAGAACTAGGTTTGATCTTTAAAAATGTACATAAGGTGCAATATAAAAAAAGGGCCATCCGTGTGGATAGCCCTTTTTGTTCTCTTACGAGAGAATG
>CAYSDZ010000021.1:0-53386 GCA_964429915.1 uncultured Alteromonas sp. | reverse complement strand
GCTTAATTGCTGAGCCTGTACATTAAACCAATCTTCGATATTTGAATGATAAGAAGGCCAACTTTGCATCAAATTATTGAGCGCTTGAATGCGTTCAGCTGAAAATGTTTGCAAATAGGCTTTAGATTGAGAAGCAATAGAATTTGCTTTTTGTCGGCGTAAATTTTGTTGCTCAGAGTACAGATAGCTACCTGCGAGCGTAAACAAAACAACAAGAACTAAAAGCAAGCTAGCGGGAAGCCAAACTGCACGTTGTTGAAACATAAAAAACATACGACATAAAGTGTAAACAGCTTAAATAAACGTAGCAAAAATTTATTAAAAAAGTGTGACGGAAGATAAACCCGTTCCACCTCAACATGCTCGATTCAGAGCTATCACCATGCCTTCTCCCATTTTCCTTGTTTAAATCCTTTTATTCGTTCGCTGAATCGAGCATGTTGAGGTGGAACGGGTATATAATGCTCATTCGCTTTTCGCCAATTGAGAAAATAGGAAAATTTAAAGCCGTATGATAACCGTCGATCATATTCTTGACGCTGCACAACGAATACAGCCCTTTGCAACTAAAACCCCGATTTTAAGCTCGTCAGAATTAAATAAACGGTTGCAACAGAAGATTTTTTTCAAGTGCGAGTGTTTCCAAAAAACCGGCGCCTTTAAAATTCGAGGGGCCGCTAACCATATGATCCTAGCTACCGAAAAGAATAGAGATATCAAGCACGTTGTAGCTAACAGTTCAGGCAATCATGCGCAAGCTGTTGCTTACGTAGCGAGGGCGTTAGGGTTATCTGCTACTATTTACGCCAATCAGACGATATCGCCTATTAAAGCTGCCGCAACAAAATCTTATGGCGCCACCTTGAATACTTACTCTTCTAGGCAAGAGGCCGATAAAGCGGTAGAACTGGCCAGCCAAGAAAAAAACACATTGTGGATCCCCCCGTTTAATCACCCTGATGTCATTTGTGGTCAAGGGACAGCGGCACTAGAAGCCTTAGACGCCCTAAAAGAAATAGATGCGGTATTTGCCCCATGTGGAGGCGGGGGTTTACTGGCAGGAAGCTTAATTGCGACTAAAGCACTTGCCCCAAGTGCTTTAGTTATTGGAGCCGAGCCTCTGAATGCCAATGATGCAGCGATGTCTTTAAAGAAAGGACAAATCGTTCACTTACACGAAACCCCTAACACGCTAGCAGATGGCGCGGCCACCCCTGCTGTGGGTGAACATACATTTCCGTTTCTTCAACAACTTGATGACTTTGTAGAAGTCTCTGAAAGCCGCATTGCTTACTGGACACAATGGCTTCAACATCTACTAAAAATACACATTGAACCCACCTGTGCAATGAGCATGGAAGCCGTTTTGAAGTGGGCCGCGACTGCACCTAAAAACAGCCGTGCCCTAGTTATTCTATCAGGAGGAAACATAAGCCAGGCTTCGATGCAAAAAATTTGGGCCGATGACCATTTAGCCTACTTTCCCAACAGCTGAGCTGATAGGAGCGTAAAGTGCCAATTTTAAATCAACGATTACCTTTATCCTTTGTTTTTTAAGTAGTCCATACTGTTATTTGCCTCTTTAATAATACTGTGTATATCCAAATTTAAAAATTCAAAGTCGTTAATCACGACTTTTCCCTCAACCAGTAAACTTTTTACTTTTTGCGGCCCGCTCAGAATTAATGCTGATATAGGGTCCCAACTCCCACTACTATGCAGGTTTTGTAAATCCCAGATGGCGATATCGGCACGATAACCTGGGCTGATTTGCCCCAAATCGTTTCTGCCTAATACTTGGGCACCACCACGCGTAGCCATATACAAGCTATCTCTTGCGCTTATTGAATTGGCTCCATATTTCACGCGTTGTAATAACAAGCACTGCCGTGCCTCGTTTAGCATATGGGCAATATCACTAGAAGCTGAACCGTCTACGCCAATACTCAAAGGTACGTTAGCCTTACGCATATTCACGATGGGTGCGATACCTGATCCTAAGCGGCAATTGGAACCTGGACAATGGGAAACACCGGTTTGAGTCTCAGAAAATAATTTAATTTCATCGTCATTTAGCTGCACGCAGTGGGCATGCCAAACATCGTCGCCAACCCAGCCTAACTCGGCTGCATATTGGCCAGGTAGACAGCCAAAAGTTTCAAGTGAATATTTCACGTCTTCTGTATTTTCTGCCAAGTGTGTATGTAGACGCACGCTCTTGTCGCGCGCAAGAACAGCTGCGTTTTTCATTAAATCGGTACTTACCGAAAATGGCGAGCAAGGAGCGATACCAATTTGGATCATTGCCCCTTCTTGTGCTTGGTGATGTTGGTCGATAACGCGAATGCAGTCTTCTAATATAGCCTCTTCATTTTCAACGAGGGTATCGGGTGGAAGGCCGCCGTCACTTTCGCCAATGCTCATGCTGCCGCGTGTTGCTAGTAGCCGCAGTCCAACGGAATGAGCTGCAGCAATGGTGTCGTCTAAACGCACATCATTTGGGTATAGGTAGTGATGGTCAGCGGTAAAGGTACATCCAGTCATTGCTAACTCGGCTAACCCCAGTCGAGCCGCGTTGTAAACATCTTCACTGCGAAGTTGCTGCCAAATTGGATACAGGGTTTGCAACCAACCAAAAAGCAGCGCATCTTGCCCTTTGGGTACACCTCGAGTAATACTTTGATATAAATGATGGTGGGTATTCACTAGCCCTGGAGTGATTGCACAGCCTTTTGCATCAATAATTGTATTACATTGTTCTTTGAGTTGTTGGCTGACTGGTCCTGAGTTTACTGATTCAATGATTGAATCTGCAATGACAATATGACCGTGTTCAATTTCAGTGTGTTGGTCGTCCATGCAAGCGATGACAGACGCGTTATGTATAAGTGTTTTCGTCATTTTTTCTACTTTCAGGAATGATTAAATGTAGAGAGACAGCTAAAAAAGTAGCAGGTAATAAGCCAGACGATAAAAATATCTGCAAGGTTTGCGGTAAGTGTTGTAACGCTTCAGGCTCTAACTGCAAACCAAAACCAATAGAGAGGGAAAGCGCAAAAATAAGCATATTGCGTTGGTTCCAAACGACCTCGGACAATATTGACATCGCTGCCGATGTCACCATACCGAACATAATAATAACGCCGCCTCCCAATACCTCTATGGGAATGGTGGTAATAAGCGCACCTATTTTGGGAATTAAGCCACATAGCACCAAAAATACCGCTCCCATTGCCACAATAAAGCGGCTCATAATACCTGTTATGGCAATAAGTCCGACATTTTGGCTAAACGATGAGTTCGGCAAGGCACCGAATAAACTCGCTACGGCCGTACCCAAACCATCAGCCGTTATCGAACCAGACAGTTCTTTGTCGGTCATTTCGCGACCAGCGCCAGACCGAGTAATAGCGCTTACGTCGCCTAAGGTTTCGATTGCCGACACAATACTCATTAAACAAAAACTGGAAATCGCGGCAATGGAAAAGGACACACCGAAATAAAAAGGTTTAGGTACTGATAGCCAACCGGCTGAGGCAATAGCATCAAAGTTTACTTTGCCAATGAACAAAGCAACTAGATACCCAGCACTTAATCCTAGGAGTATTGCAGCTTGTGAGAGCCAACCTTTAGCGTAAAAGTTAAGGCAAAATGTCACCACAATGACAACAATAGCGAGAACCCAACTATCAAACGCTCCGAAGGCTTCAGTTCCTTTTAATGGCACTCCACCAGCCGCATACTGAATGCCGACTTTAATCAGCGATAAACCAATCATGGCAACCACCAAACCGGTCACCATTGGAGGGAAAGCAAACTTAATACGGCCTATAAATAAGCTGAGTAAAGCATGAAAAACACCACCGACAATACCTCCCGTCATCACCGCGGCCAGTGCTTCTTGACCTTGTCCTACCACTAAAGGCACCATAATGGGGATAAAAGCGAAGCTAGTACCCTGAACAATGGGCAAACGCGCACCAATCGGCCCAAACCCAAGGCATTGCAACAAGGTAGCAACGCCAGCAAACAACATTGACATTTGGAGCATGTAAATAAGATCGCCAAGGTTATCCGTGCCGTAACCGAATCCAGCCGCCTCAGCAATAATAATAGCTGGAGTCACATTACTGACAAACATCGCCAGAATATGTTGAATGCCTAAGGGAATTGCAATTGATAAAGACGGGAAATAGTTAGGATCGCGTTTTTGTTCTGGTGTCATTCCTGCTCCGGCATGGAAGGTTACAAAATGCCTAAAAATACCATGCAATTTGTAAACCGACACACGCAGCGCGGTAGCTAATTATTTATTTCGTTACAAACGTAAAACGACTTACCGATTGCCCATTAACCGTTACACGCTGATTAAACATTTCAAGAGGCCGGACCCATAAGTGCCGGCTTGACTCTTCTCCATAAAGCGGTGCATAGATAACTAGCCATTCTTCCGTTTCACTGTGTTTTGCCACATCGAATACTTCATACAGCTGGCCTTTATAATGCTGGTATCGTCCTTTTTTAATGAGTCCGTCCTTTGTCATTCCTTCTTTTTTCATCATCAACTCTTGTTACGTGGTTTTAAATGGAAGTGGTAGCTGTGTAAAGCGATCTGATTCACTTGCAAAGCCAATATGAGCACCTAACAACCTCACTGACTTACCTTGCCCCCTTTCTAAGGCACCTTTTAAAAGACTGCACAAAATATCGTGATCAATGTCGCTAGATTGTTGTTCTTTCGTCGTTATTTGAAAGTCATGAAACTTTACTTTTACCCCAAGTCGATTCATTTTTCTTGATGCCAAATGTGGCGCTGCACGCTGTTTCAATTCTGGCACTAACTTTTTAAACAACATGTTTTTTAGATCATTAAAAGAAGACAGATTTTGTGAAAATGTTCTTTCTACACCAACGGATTTTCTTATTCTCGATACCTCTACTTCTCTTAAGTCTATACCATGGCATCGGTCCCACAAAACTTGTCCAAATTTGCCAAAATGCGACGTCAAAATGGAGAGTTCGCTAGCAACGACGTCAGCGCCCGTTTTGTAACCTAACAAGCGTAAGCGCTCTTCGGTCACTTTTCCAACGCCGGGAATTTTTTTAAGATCTAAACTCGCTATAAAACCATCGACTTGACTAGGAGCAATAGTGAATTGGCCATTAGGCTTGTTGATATCAGAAGCAATCTTAGCTAGAAACTTTACCGGAGCAATGCCTGCTGATGCAGTAAGACGAGTTTTCGCAAAGATATCTTTGCGTATTTGTTCAGCAATACGTGTTGCTGAACCTTTTAACACCTCACATTCACTTAAATCCAAATACGCCTCATCCAGAGACAGAGGCTCTACTTTGTCAGTATATTGCTCGAAAACCCCACGAATTTGCGAACTCACCTCTCGATAAGCTGGCATTCTCCCGGGTACGACGATCAAGTTTGGGCACTTTTGCTTAGCGATAACAGTTGGCATGGCAGAGGAGACACCAAATTTTCTAGCAATGTAATTACACGTCGATAATACTCCTCGCCTGTCTGACGACCCTCCCACTGCAACAGGTTTTCCTTTAAGGGAGGGATTGTCTCTTATCTCAACAGACACATAAAATGCGTCCATATCAATATGAGCAATTTTCTTTTGCATGATGAAATAAGATGGACACTACAAAATCTGATTTTTTTTCCATTCATCTAACTTCTGTTGCCGAGCTTCCTCACGCGCTAGTCTTGCCTTTTTTCTATCGCAGGGCTCGGGGCAGTCACAGGCTTTGTCAATACCTAGCGCGCCTAAACCACCGCAACTGCCAGATATCGATTTCTTTTGTACCCAATAACCTACTCCCATTGCCAAAATAGTAATCAAGAAAAAGAAAAAAGCTAATATGAACGTAGACATGAATATTCCTAATCTGTGTATTTAATGTGTATCGACTTTGTGTTTAAAGGCCGATGTCATCACTTCTTTGAACTCTTCCTCTTCCTTGATAATAAACAATACAGCCAGTTCGTTATCTTGCGCTAGCTTAAAGGCGTCATCAAATTGCATGACATTGAAGGTCGTTGCTAAACCATCTGCTACCATCGAAGATTCATGCACCACTGCAACAGAAACTGTGTTGTGTTCAATGGGTTTACCCGTTTTGGGGTTGATCAAGTGTGAATATCTTACCCCCTCTTCTTCGAAAAAGTTTCGATAGTCTCCCGATGTAGCAATAGCATTATCACCAATTGAAACTAATTTTTGAATAGCACGCTCATTGGTTACTGGCTTTTCGATCGCTATTAACCATGGTTGATTATCGTATTTCGTTCCTTTGATACGCATTTCTCCGCCAATTTCTACCAAGTAATCATTAATTCCTGCTTTTTCAAGTAATTTGGCAAGCTCATCGACTCCGTAGCCTTTGGCAATCGTTGATAAGTCGACATAGAGTAACGCGTGACTTTTTCTTAATTGATTACCTGATAATTGGATTTTATCCAAACCAACATATTCACTGACTTCTTTTAACATAGCGTCTGTTGGCACTTTTTCAGGGCGTTTTGTTGGCCCAAACCCCCATAAATTAACAAGCGGGCCGACAGTTACGTCAAGAAAGCCATTACTTAATTCGCCTAACCGTAATGCTTCTTTGATTACTAAAACAGTCTCGTCAGATAAGGAAAAAGGAGAAGTAAAACGATGTTGGTTAAAACGTGACAGCTCTGATTCAGGATCGTAAGTCGACATCAATTTATTTATTTTTATCAAGCGGCTGTTTATTTGGTCTTCTAAATTGTTGACGTCTATTTCACTTTGTTCAGGAAACTTAATATTAAATGTTGTTCCCATTGTTGTTCCGCTTATGTGCACGTAGAGCTGAGGTTCGGGCTGTGAACATGCAAACAAAGTAATTGCAGCAGCAATGACCCATAAATACCTTGCTTTCAATTTTATTAACTCCTTGGATATGCATTAAAAAAGGGGCAAACGCCCCTTTTTATTTACTAAGCTTCAAACATTAGCCGCCAAAGTCATCGAGCATAATATTCTCGTCTTCAACACCTAAATCTTTCAGCATGTTGATTACGGCAGCATTCATCATAGGAGGCCCACACATATAAAATTCACAATCTTCGGGCGCAGGGTGGTCCTTCAAGTAATTTTCTAGCAATACTTGGTGGATAAAGCCCGTATACCCTTCCCAATTGTCTTCAGGTTGTGGATCAGAGAGCGCCACATGCCAATTAAAGTTGTCGTTTTCGCCTTGCAGCATGTCAAAATCTTCAACGTAGAACATTTCCCTAAGAGAACGCGCTCCATACCAGAATGTAATTTTGCGTTTGCTTTTTAGTCGACGCAGTTGATCGAATATGTGCGAACGCATGGGAGCCATTCCCGCACCACCACCGACGAACACCATTTCTGCATCTGTATCTTTTGCAAAGAATTCACCGAAAGGACCAGAAATAGTCACTTTGTCGCCTGGCTTCATACTCCAAATAAACGAAGACATTTTACCTGCTGGCAAACTTAAATTGTTTGGCGGTGGAGTCGCTATACGCACATTAAGCATAATAATACCCTCTTCCTCAGGGTAGTTAGCCATGGAATAAGCCCGTATGGTTTCTTCGTCTACCTTTGATTCAATATCGAAGAACCCAAAACGCTCCCAATCACCGCGATACTCTTCAGGAATATCAAAATCTTTATACTTAACATGGTGAGGGGGAGCCTCGATTTGAATGTAGCCACCGGCTCTAAACGGTACGCTTTCGCCATCAGGGATCCGAAGCTTAAATTCTTTAATAAAGGTGGCTTCGTTGTTATTAGAAATAACTTCACATTCCCATTTTTTGACACCGAATATTTCTTCCGGTAGTTCGATTTCCATATCCTGCTTTATCGCTACCTGACACGATAAGCGGCAACCTTCTCGCGCTTCACCTTTTGTAATGTGATCAAGCTCGGTGGGTAAAATTTCACCACCGCCCTCTTTCACATCTACACGGCACTGTCCACACGAGCCACCACCACCACAGGCAGACGAAACAAAAATTCCGGCTTCCGCTAATGCACCTAATAATTTTCCACCAGGAGCGGTAGTAATGGTTTTATCCGCATCGCCATTAACTGTGATTTTTACGTCGCCAGTTGGAACAAGTTTGGATTTAGCAAATAAAATTATAAATACCAAAGCCAATACGATAGCGATGAACATGCCAACGCCTAATAAAATTTCAATCTGATTCATAATGCAAACTCCTCAGCAAACTTAAAGCTGAATACCGACGAAAGACTGAAAGCCAAGCGCCATCAAACCAGCAATCATGAACACTGAACCTAAGCCGCGAACACCGTCAGGCATATCAGCATATTTCAGTTTTTCACGTATCCCCGCAAGCAAGACAATCGCAAGCGCCCAACCTGTACCACTGCCAATACCGTACACAATACTTTCACCAAAACTATATTCTCGTTGAACGGCAAAAGCGACGCCACCAAAAATCGCACAGTTAACTGTAATAAGCGGAAGAAAGATACCCAGTGCGTTGTAAAGCGCAGGGAAAAACTTGTCTAGGCTCATTTCAAGAATTTGTACCAAAGCTGCGATTACACCTATAAACGTCAGAAACTGTAAAAAGCTCAAATCGGCGTCGGGAAAACCTGCCCATGCAAGTGCTCCAGGTGCAAGAATGTTTACATAAATAACCTGATTGACAGGTACAGAGATACCTAAAACAACGATAACCGCGACACCTAAGCCCATCGAAGTTTTTACTTTTTTAGATACCGCTAAGAACGTACACATGCCTAAGAACATTGACAATGCCATGTTCTCAACAAAAATAGAACGAATTAGTAAAGCTGCATATTGTTCCATTTTTTACTCCTTTGGCTCAACTTGCTCTGGACGGATAGTTCGGATAACCCAGATCAACCCACCAATTAAGAAAAACGAACTAAACGGTAAGATTAATAAACCATTGCCCTGATACCACCCACCATTTTGAACTAACGGCAGAATTTCAAAACCTAATAGGGTCCCAAAACCGAAAAGCTCTTTAATAACACCGATAACAATAAGAACAAACGAATAACCAAGTCCGTTACCAATACCATCTAAGAAACTCATTAAAGGGGGTGACTTCATCGCATACGCTTCAGCTCGTCCCATTACGATGCAGTTTGTAATGATAAGGCCGACGAATACCGAAAGCTCTTTCGAAAGTGCGTAACTAAAGCCTTTCAACACTTGATCCACAACAATTACCAATGACGCAATAATGGTCATCTGAATAATAATTCGCACACTTGATGGAATGTGATTTCGGATAATGGAAATAAACAAATTCGAAAACGCAACAACCGAGGTTAATGCGACCGACATAACCAGTGCAGTTTCTAGTTTAGTGGTAATTGCCAGTGCAGAACAAATACCTAATACATGCAACGCAATCGGGTTGCTGTCTAACACAGGCCCAAACAGGGCTTTTTTTAATTCTTTCGCTTCAGCCATGTGAGTCTCCTATGAACGCCAGCTTTTTTTATCGAAGAATGGCGCGTAGCCATTCTCGCTTGCCCAATATCTAAGGGTACGTTGTACACCGTTACTGGTAAGTGTTGCGCCTGATAATGCATCAACCTGATAGTCGCTACTAGACTTCGCATTCTTAGTCACCGTTATTGCAACATCACCATCATCGTAGAGCTTTTTACCATCCCACTTAGCTTGCCAGCTAGGATTCAGGACTTCAGCGCCAAGCCCAGGGGTTTCTTGATGTTCGTAGTAAATAAGCTCTCGAATCGTATTTCCGTCATTATCAACAGCTAAGAACCCATACATGAGCCCCCACAAACCACTGCCATATACCGGCACGACCACGCGCTGAATGTCGCTGCTTTCGTCTTTCACTAAATAAACACTGGCAACTTTAGCTCTACGAGAGAAACCCAATCCTGACATGTCGACTTTTACAGAAGAATCTTCTTCTTTCGCCGCTTTTATCATGTCGAAGTCTTCGCTTGGTGCATCAACGAATTCTCCCGTACTGAGGTCGACATAACGTTTCTCAACAAAACGCTCAAACGTATCAGCAATATTGCCGTTGGCCTGTTGCAACAACCCTGCGGCTTTTAATATATTGCTTTGGCGGTCAAGTGTTGCATTTTTTTGTTGAAGTTGGCGCAAGCCGACAGCGGCGCCTGATACTACGATTGAGCAAACCAAACACACCGCAACAACAACACCAAGCGTTTTCCCAAAAGATTCATTTTTACCCGACACGAGCAAGCCTCCGTTTTATATTGCTTTGAGCTACAAAGTAGTCGAACAGAGGAGCCCATAAATTAGCGAACAATATCGCCAACATTATACCTTCAGGAAACGCAGGGTTAATAACCCTTACAACCACCGTCATGAAGCCAATAAATATGCCATATGCCCATTTACCTTGATTAGTAAACGATGCGGAAACGGGGTCAGTTGCCATAAAGAACATACCGAACGCTGCTCCGCCTATGACCATATGCCAGTACCAGGGCATAGCAAACATAGGATTAGTTGTACTGCCTATAACGTTGAGTAAAGTAGAAAACGCTGCAATACCCAATGCCACGCCCAATACAATCCGCCAGCTCGCGATACGCATGTAAATGATAAACAAGCCGCCTAATAAAATTGCTAACGAAGAGACTTCGCCCATTGAACCAGGAATGTTTCCTAAAAATGAGTTAAACCACAGGTCGGTGTTTGAATAGTCCATTTCTCCCGATGCAGCTTTACTTAACCATGTCGCACCGGAATAGCCGTCTGCCGCAACCCAAACTTGGTCACCAGAAATTTGTGCAGGATAAGCAAAGTAAAGAAAAGCTCGCCCCGACAAAGCAGGGTTTAAGAAATTACGCCCTGTTCCACCAAAGACTTCTTTAGCAATAACAACACCGAAGGTAATACCCAATGCAACTTGCCACAGTGGAATCGTCGCCGGTAGAGTTAACGAGAAAAGTATAGACGTAACGAAGAAACCTTCATTTACTTCGTGCTTTCTGACCGACGCAAAGAGCACTTCCCAAAAACCGCCCACAATAAACGTAGTTGCGTAGACAGGTAAGAAGAAACAAGCGCCGTAAAACATTTTAGCGCCCCAACCGATACCCTCTACACCCAGTTGCCCGCCTAGTGCAGAAAACAATCCGGCTTGCCACATATCGGGCAGTGTACCAGCGCCAGCCAAAATGGCCTCGTGTGCTTGTGTACCAATATTGTACATGCCATAGAACATAGCAGGAAAAGTAGCCATCCATACCATAATCATGATGCGTTTCAAATCGATGCTATCTTTTACATGCGTTGTAGATTTATTGACTTTTCCAGGCGTGTAAAACATAGTCGCGGCTGCTTCATAAAGCGCATAAAACTTTTCGTATTTTCCACCCGGCTCAAAATCGGGTTCAATTTTTTCTAAATAAGCTTTTAATCCCATGATTTACCCCTCTTTCTCAATCGTGGTAAGACATTCTCTTAGTATTGGCCCATAGTTATACTTGCCTGGGCAAACGTAAGTACATAGAGCCAAATCTTCTTCGTCAAGTTCCAGACATCCCATTGACTGCGCGCTTTCTGTATCGCCAGAAATAATGTCTCTTAAGAATAAGGTTGGCACGATATCCAATGGCATAATGCGCTCATAATTACCAATAGGTACCATTGAACGGTCAGAACCATTAGTTGTTGTTGTCATATCGTAAGCTTTGTTGCCAGTTAAATGACCTAAATAAGCTCGGGTAACCGAATGTTTGTCCGAACCTGGCGTAATCCATCCAAAAAACTTCTTCTCGCTATCTTCTTTAATAAGAGAAATTTGAACATGATAGCGCCCCAAATACCCATGCACGCCATGTGCGTGAGTCCCTTGGAGTACCGACCCTGAAATAACGCGAATCTCATCGCCAGATGTCTCACCAGACGTTAACTCAGTCAAATCAGCACCTAGCTCTGAGCTAATTAACCGTGGATTAGATGCTGCAGGACCTGCTACTGAAACAACTCGCTGACTGTCAAGCTGCCCTGTTTTTAACAACGCGCCTATCGCAATAACATCTTGGTAATTTAAGTGCCATACGACTTTTTCTAGACTTGCGGGAGCTAGGAAATGGATATGTGTTCCTACCAAGCCGGCAGGGTGAGGTCCGCTGAAAGTTTCTTGAACAACATTTACACCACCCGTCGGTATCGTCACATCAGGTGCGCTACACACAAATACTTCACCTTGGGTTAAGCGAGTGAGCGCAAGCAAACCATGGGTGAAGTCTGCTTCTCGAGTGGCGATAATAACGCTAGGGTCAGCCGCTAAGGGATTGGAATCCATCGCGTTAACAAAAATCGCATTTGCTTCACTACCTAATGCCGGAATTTTGCTAAACGGGCGAGTTCGAAATGCAGTCCACATTCCTGACTCTACCAAAATAGCTTCTAACTCTTCACGACTTGTCGAGCTTAGGCCAGCTTCGTCTATGGCTTTAAATGCCACACTGTCGTCACCTTCCTTTTTGATAACAACAGATTGCAGCACTCGTTTTGCACCACGGTTTATTTCTACAATTTCACCCGCTGACGGAGCTGTAAATTTAACTCCTGGGTTTTTCTTGTCTTCGAAAACCAACTGTCCTTTTTTAACTTTATCGCCCACCTGCACGTGCATGGTAGGGCGCATGCCGTTGTACTCCTCACCCAGCAAAGCTACTCTGGAAACAGCCTTTCCTTCGTGAATGCGCTGTTCAGGTGCTCCGGCGATAGGGAGGTCGAGACCTTTTTTGATTTTTATCATACGTATCGCACTACTCTGTAAATTAAAATGTCATTTGCGTAGCCAACATTGATCAACATAAACAATGCTCATCGCTACGCTCTATTTGCTATGCAAATGACATGTAAGATTCCCAACGTTCTTAATTGTTATTATTTTATATCTGTAATTTTGTAGTTTTTGATTCGAAAAACTTCATGGTAAGCCAAACAGCAAACCATGAAACTTTTCAATTTTAGCACTAAGAGTACGCATTGCGCTATTGATAAGATAAAGTAACTATCACTTTTCCGCTAAATAGTGGAAAATTTCAGCTACATCACTACCATGCTATTTTCGGATCAACTTCAACGTCATAATCGACTTGGTCGACACCAAAACCAAACAAATTCAGAAAATCTTGATGATAGCCTGCGTAATCACTCAACTCATGGAAATTCTCTTGGGTAACTTGGTCCCATAACGATTTAACCAATGCTTGCGTGTTTTCGTTAGTTTCGATGCCGTCCATACGGTAGCGTTTCATCTCGTCGAGGACTGGATTATCGCTATACAGACACTGTGAAAACAAACCCGCTATTTGTTCAATGCACCCTTGATGAGTACCTTGATCTTTCATCACTCGGTAAATCAATGAAATATATAAAGGCATAACTGGAATAGCGGAACTTGCTTGGGTGACTAAAGCTTTCAGTGATGACACGTTAGCCTCTATGTTCAAGCCGCTATGGTCAGTAATGATCGCAGACGCCGCTCTGTCGAGATCTTCTTTCGCTTTACCAATCGTTGCTTGTCCATAAATCGGCCACGTTAATTCTTTTCCGATGTAAGTATAGGCTGTGGTTTTGCAGCCTGGGGAAAGCACATCAGCAGCGGCGAGGTGAGACATCCATCGCTCCCAGTCTTCCCCGCCCATGACTTTTACGGTATCGGCAATTTCTTCGTCTGAAGCGGGTTCTAAATCGATACTGTGCACTAAATCTTTGTCAGTATCATAGGTTTTCGTCGAATATTTCTGGCCCACTGGCTTCAAAGTCGACTTATACACCTCACCTGATTCGGGATCGGTTCGACGTGGTGATGCCAAACTGTAAACTACCAAGTCGAAGGTGATATTTTTGCCTTTGGCGTATTTAATCACCTCTTGCTTAATTTCGTCACTAAAGGCATCACCATTAATTGAATCGGCCAGCAAACCATCTGCTTGCGCGCATTTATGGAATGCAGCCGTGTTATACCACCCTGCCGTGGCTGTTTTCTTTTCGGTAGGTGGTTTTTCAAAACACACACCTAGGGTAGCTGCGCCGTAACCGTAAGCCGCGGTAATTCTGCTTGCCAGACCATAACCCGTCGAACACCCTAGTACTAATACGTTTTTGGGTGCTGATTCAGCAGAAAACTGCTGGCTCTTAATAGTATCTATTTGTGCTTTCACCAAAGCATCGCACCCTGTTGGATGGGCATTAGTACAAATAAAGCCTCTAATTTTCGGTTTAATGATCATTTATTCGTTCCTGACTGTTTATCAATGAAGTTAAATTATACATATTCACCTCATTGTAAACCTGCCGCGACGTTCAACAACTCCGAACAGCAGGCTTGCGATGCATGGAATAACCTTTAACTTAACGGCTTAGGCTACGATGTCTAAAAGTTCAACGTCGAACACTAGCGTTGCGTATGGCTTAATCGCCCCGCCGGCCCCCTGTTCGCCATAAGCTAGGTCATATGGCACGGTGAGTTTCCATTTAGACCCAACAGGCATTAATTGAAGGGCTTCAGTCCAACCTTTTATAACACCGTTAACGGGGAATTCAGCAGGTTGACCTCGATTGTAAGAACTGTCAAACACATCACCGTTGATTAGTGTGCCGTGATAATGCGTTCTTACCGTACTCGTTGCCGTGGGTTTTTCGCCGTTACCTTCGGTAATCACTTCATATTGCAAGCCAGAATCTAAGGTAATTACCCCCTCTTTTTTCGCATTTTCAGCTAAAAAGGCCTTTCCTTCATCAATATCAGCTTTGAATTTCTCGGTTTTAGCAGCCTGCATCTTTTCATGAATACTATTAAACGCGGTTTTTAAACTTGCATTATCCACTTGTGATGCTTGACCGCCAAACGCATCCTGTAAACCGGTGATCACTGCATCGAGGGCTAGCCCATCAAACGGGTTAGATTTTAGTTGCTCACCCATTTGATAACCGATACCGTAGCTTGCTTGTGTTTCGTTTGTAGTAAATTTATCAGACACGTTTTTTCCTGTTATTTTCTTACAAGAGACATAAATTGCGCGAATGTTAACATAAACTTTATGATAAAAGTCGGTTAAATCGGCTCCATTGCCCTTGTAATTTGGTACAAAAGTGAAAGAAAATAACATCAAATAGCTGAAGAGAGAGAAAACTGCATGTCGCAACATTATGGTGTTGAGTTAAAAGATACAGTTCGATACCTAGGAAGGACCTTAGGTGAAACCATCCGCAATGAGCTTGGAGAAGAATGGTTAGAGCGTATTGAAACGATCAGAAAAACAGGCAGAGCTTCCTATCAAGGCGAAACGAGTGCAAGCGAAGCACTCAGTGCTTTGTTTGGCGAATTATCAGACGGGGAGTTATTAACCGTTGGACGCGCCTTCGCTCAATTTTTGACCCTTGGAAATATTGCAGAGCAAGAATTTAATGGAAATCTAGATGCTGACTCTGCATTAGATACCCTATTTGAGCACATTAATGTGCAAAAAAGCGATGTGAGCTCAAAAGAGGTGAAAAAAGCCCTAGCGAAGTTAGATATTGATCTGGTGTTAACCGCTCACCCTACTGAAGTGACACGAAGAACCCTGATTCACAAGCACGGACAACTGGCAACGTGTTTGCAGGAGCTGCACGGGCCGTCAATAAGCGATAGTGAACGCAAACTCATTGAGATGCGGATTGCCGATTTAATCAGCCAAGCTTGGCATACTGAAGAAATACGCTCAGTTAGACCCACGCCAGTTGATGAAGCAAAATGGGGTTTTGCAGTTATTGAAAATTCACTTTGGGAAGCCGTCCCTGATTTTCTACGTGAACTTGATGGCAAGCTCAGTGAGCAGTTCGATGCAGGATTACCCCTAGATGCTTCTCCGGTACACTTTAGTTCTTGGATGGGGGGGGACCGAGATGGTAACCCTAACGTTACTTCAACCATAACTGAGAATGTGCTATTACTCGCACGCTGTCGTGCTGCAAAGCTGTTCGCAAAAGACATAGAAGGTCTGATTGTTGAACTTTCGATGCGAGATTGCAGCGCCACCTTGCGTTCACAAGTGGGGGATGCACTTGAGCCGTATCGCGCATTGTTGCGACCTTTATTGGCAAAACTAGAGCATACGCGAGACAAGCTATGCGCTGAAAATGCCAAAAACAGTGGCTTTATAGAATCTAACGATGAACTGATCAAGCCACTTATATTATGCTATGAATCACTGCATGAATGTGGCATGTCTATTACTGCGAATAGTGCTTTGCTTGATACGATAAGACGCGTCCATTGTTTTGGCGTGCATCTGTTGCGTTTAGATATTCGTCAGGATTCTGAGCGCCATGCCAACGTATTTAGCGAGCTTACCCGCTACTTAGGTGTTGGAGATTACGGCCAATGGACCGAAGCTGACAAACAATCTTTCCTTTTACGCGAACTCAACTCCAAACGTCCACTGTTTCCGCCTAAATGGACACCCAGTGACGAAGTACAAGAAGTATTAGATACCTGTAAAACGATTGCAAAATATGGCAAGGATGGCTTTGGTATTTACATCATATCCATGGCACATGAGTCTTCTGATGTGCTGGCGGTACAACTTCTATTAAAAGAGATGGGTGTAAGCTGGCCAATGCCTGTCGCCCCCTTATTTGAAACACTCGACGACTTAAACCATTCGCCGGAAGTCATGACTAATCTACTTAATATAGATTGGTACAAAGGTTACATTAATGGTCATCAATACGTAATGATTGGTTACAGCGACTCGGCGAAGGACGCTGGTGCGATTGCTGCTGGTTGGGCTCAATATGAATCTCAAGAAGCCCTAGTGGCAATTGCAGAAGAAGCCAATGTCACGCTTACTTTGTTTCATGGTCGCGGAGGTACGATTGGCCGAGGCGGCCTACCTGCACATGAAGCCATTTTCTCACAACCGCCAGGATCGCTTGATGGAGGGTTTAGAGTAACAGAGCAAGGCGAGACGATTCGTTATAAATTTGGTATGCCGAAATTAGCGAAACGTAGCTTGGGTATTTATGCCAGTGCAATATTGCAAGCGATGACGAGCCCTCCACCTCGCCCTAAAGAAGCATGGCGAGAAAAAATTATCGCTATGGCAGCAGCAGGACGAGACAACTACCGCTCCATCGTTCGCAGTCACGAAGATTTTGTTCCTTACTTTAGAGTTGCGACACCTGAACAAGAGCTGGGTAAATTGCCACTGGGAAGTCGACCTGCCAAACGTAAACCGACAGGTGGAATAGAAAGTTTGCGCGCAATCCCTTGGATATTTGCATGGGCCCAAACTCGCATGGTATTACCTGCTTGGTTAGGCGTAATGAAAGCGATTAAAGGCGTAAAGGACGAAGATACCGACAATGTTATCGATGATATGTACGCAAACTGGCCGTTTTTCCGGTCTCGTTTGTCTATGTTAGATATGGTATTTCACAAGGCTGATGCACGTATCAGTGCTGCTTACGATGCACATCTCGTACCTGAAAACCTGAAGCACTTTGGTGAAGCGCTTCGCGATGAATTGCGATTTAGCATTGACGCACATAAGGCCATTACGGGACAAGAAACGATTATGCAGAGTGATCCTCAAGGCAGGGATTCAATGAATATTCGCGCTTCTTATCTAGAACCACTGCATTACTTGCAAATTGAGTTGCTAAAACGTATTCGTCAGTCGGAAGAAGAAAGTGGGCAAAGTGAACTAGAACGAGCCATGATGGTGACCATTGCAGGCATTGCAATTGGCATGAGGAATACAGGCTAATCAGTACTGCTTAGCAGGAAAAAGCCCTCAAAATAAAAAACCCCGAACATAGATTCGGGGTTTTTTGTTTGCTCGAAAAAACGTTTTATTGATTTACGAACTCGACACCAATTTTAATATCGCCACGCAAGCCGTCTAACATATCGTCTTTGGCTTTCTGTTCGAACGCACTCAATTCACCGTAAGGCAAAATTTCTTCGACGCCTGCTGGCCCTAAACGCACAGGGTGGGCAAAAAATGAAGCATCATCGCTATCGTCAGTTTGTACATAAGTATACTCGACCACGTTGTCGCCTTTCATTGCTGCAACAAGAGACAAACAGAATCGCGCTGCCGCTTGGCCCATAGACAAAGTAGCCGAACCGCCGCCTGCTTTAGCCTCAACCACTTCCGTACCAGCATTTTGAATACGCTTGGTCAGGCTAGCCACTTCGTCTTCAGAGAAGGACACCCCTTCAACTTGAGATAGCAAAGGCAAAATAGTGGTACCAGAGTGACCGCCAATAACAGGAACATGCACGTTTGCTGCATTTAAGCCTTTCAATTCAGCAACAAAGGTTTCTGAACGGATGACATCTAAAGTCGTGACACCAAACAATTTGTTTTTGTTGTATACGCCTTTTGCTTTCAAAGTTTCAGCTGCAATGGCAACCGTGGTGTTAACTGGGTTAGTAATAATGCCCAAACACGCTTCGGGACAATTATCTGCAACGGCCTCAACCAAGTTTTTAACGATACCTGCGTTAATATTGAAAAGATCTGAGCGATCCATACCCGGCTTACGAGGGACACCTGCTGGAATTAAAACAATATCACAGCCGCTCAATGCGTCTGAAATATCATCTTTACCGAAGCCTTTTACTTTCACATCGGTAGGGATATGGCTTAAATCAACTGCCACACCAGGCACAACAGGAGCAACGTCATACAAGGACAGCTCAGAGCCTGCTGGAAGTTGAGTTTTAAGTAACAAGGATAAAGCTTGGCCTATACCGCCAGCTGCGCCAAGAACGGCTACTTTCATTACGAATCTCCTGTGAATGGGTGTTCATACGATATGAGGCCGACACAGTACGCTAAGATGCCAAAAAATACAATATTTGCGTTAAATTTATGCAGCTATATGAATTTTTATTCATTTAAAGTTGAATTAAATTTAGCTTTGCTGCAACATTGTAACGGTAGGTTAAGCTAAATTTTTGGCTAAATTATTCATTTGTAAAAATAAAAAACGACAGACACGATTAAAGCCATGGCACATAAAAAACAAGAACAACTCATCAAAGCCTTCAAAGAAATATTGACATCTGAAGATGCAGGTTCGCAAAGCGAAATTGTGGGCCTTCTAAAAGAACAAGGTTTTGACAATATCAGTCAATCTAAAATCTCTCGCATGCTTAGCAAATTCGGCGCAGTGAGAACACGCAATGCCAAGGGCGACATGGTCTACTGTCTACCGCCAGAATTAGGCATGCCAACTGCCAAAAGCCCCCTCAAACAGTTAGTGCTAGATATTACACACAATAAGGTTATGCTCATTATTCGTACGAGTCCAGGTGGCGCACAGCTAATTGCTCGCTTATTGGATTCGTTAAGCAAGCGAGACGGTGTACTAGGCACGATCGCCGGTGACGATACCATATTTATTGCTCCAGCTGATGTGGAAAATATAGATGCACTTCAGGATAAAGTGGAAGCCTTGTTTGAGAATGTTTGAGGTTGAGTTAAGGATTAATTAAAAAAGGCCGAGCGCTATTTAGCAACTCGGCCTTTTTTGTAGATTAAGGCTGCTTAAAATCGATAGTTAAGACCTAATCTTAATGACCAAAGAGATGTATCACCATTAACGAATACTGAATCAGAATTTTCAAATACTCTATTAGGCGATTCCTCTAATATACCCCACTCGTCATTCAATAAGTTAGTGAAGTTATCGATGATTAGAAATACATTTGCCGAGTGTTCATCATTGAACGCAGGCACTTCTTGAAACACAGCAATATCAACTTTCGACCACCACGGACTCTCTTGGTCGTTTCTAGTTGCACCAATCGGAAGAATATTACCGTTATTCAGGAATGGGGTGAATCCAAACGTTTGGTTATCATTACCTTGTTCATTTCTGTCATCTAATACAAAGCTAAATGGGTTGCCCGATTGAACTAATCCAAATGCAGAGAACGTAGTTTCTAGGCCTGCGAAAAACTCGTGTGAAAACCTGAAATCAAAGGTAAAGCGATGCTCAATATTGAAGTCAGACGTAGACGCAACTTGTTCATTCGGGTTGGTAAAGGCGCGATTATTGTAGTTTGAAAACGCGACTGAACTGGTCATTGGGTTGATGTCTTCAGCATCGTTATAGTTATAACCTGTAGTAATCTGAATACCATTGTCCCATTTCTTAGTAACAGTTCCAGAAATACTCAATGCATTGGCATCAATGTCTGCATTAGTTAGCACGAATGAATCAAGTCTTGGACTGTCGTAAATAATATAGCCTTCATCAGTAAACTGACCTGACTCTTCCAAATCCCCACGTAAGGTAATAGCAGAGTTTTGGAATATGCTATAAATGATATCAGCTTCAAACACATAATCACTTTCGGTAACGTGTGTCATACCCAAGGCAAACTTCCACTCGCTCGGAATTTCAAAATCTGGGTCGAGATAGTTAATTTCAAAGTTACGACCATCACCTAATCGAGCGGCTTCGACTAAATCGGAAGGAATACCGTACCCAGGGCCAGCAACAGGGGCTGAATCTTCCACTAACAAGTATTCGATGTCGTCTGCGAACAAATCAAGGTTTCTCTCTCTTATACCGACTTGCAAGGTGTTGGTGTTTGAAAAGTTATTCGACAACCAAACATTGGGGTTACCGCCCGAAAACAAACCAATACCACCACGTAATTCAGTCTGATCAGACAGCGTATAAGTTAAGCCTAAACGGGGTTGTAATAAACCTTCACCATCTAAATTTGTTGCGTTACTAAAGCCGTAACTTTGCGTAAATTGTGGATTCTCATCAGGTCTATCGCTACTGGTATACCACTCATAACGAAGACCAGCGGTAATTTTTAAGTCATCCGTTAGATAAAACTGGTCTTGAATGTAAGCTGCATTAATTGCAAAGCCCCAGTCGGCAGCTGCATCACTTAATTCACCTTGAACATTTGCATCACCAGTAATCACGCCATTGTATTCAAACTGTCTTGCAAAACCATTTCTGAAATTTTCAATACCAGCGAACCGAACTTCACCTTCAGTGTGCTGAATAAACAAGTTAAAGACATCTAAATCGTCACGCTCGTAGCCGAAAGTCAGGTCATGACCGTTGTCAAAGTGGTAAAAACCACGGAAGATAAGACTTAACTGGTCATAATTCAAATCGTTCGCTTGACGACTATCATCCGAGCCCAAGAACACATTTACTGGGTCTAGATCTCCTCGCCTTGGTAATTCGACACGAAATTCACCAAAGTCGTTTCCACCAACCGTTCCGTCACCTTCCAAAGAGTTTTGACGATTATCAACCTCAAGGTAGTTGATACGTAATTCCGTTGAAAACTTATCATTCCAATCAGAGTAAAATGAAGCGATGTAAGACTGTAATTCAGCGCCACGTTCATACAAATGATTCTGGAACTCAAACTCATTACCGTCGCCATCTGCTTGGACGAAGTTATTTCCGTCATTATAGTTGTATGAAAGTGTCGCTCTGTGTTGGTCGTTGATATTCCAATCTAATTTAACAAAGATTTTTTCATCTTCATTATCAAGAGACGTAGGAATCTGGCCTGGGTCGTAATTGTAAACATCTCTTGCTATTTGAACAATCTCATCCAGTTCAGCTTGAGTTACATCTACTTCAACCAGTGCATCTGAGTCTGTTGGACCGCGATTGAATAGGTTAGCTCCTTCCAACTTTTCGTAAGCCGCATATATAAAGAGTTTGTCTTTAATAATAGGCGCACCAATTTCAAAGCCATATCGACGCTCTTGGAAATTTCCTAAAGTAACTTCTTCGCCTTCTAAAGAATCGCCACGAAAATCATCGCTAGTGTAATCGAGAAAGGCAGAACCGTGAATTTCGTTAGTTCCAGATTTGGTTACCGCATTAATGTTACAAGCAGTAAACCCGCCATAAATAACTTCAAATGGAGCAAATTCAACGGCCACGCCTTGAATTGAATCAAATGGAAACGGTTGACGCTCTGTGGGGTAGCCATTTGAGTTCAAACCAAACAAATCGTTTTGACGCACCCCATCTACAGTTAAACTACTAAAACGAGGGCTTTTACCCGCACATTGAATTCCGTCGTTACCGCCTTCATCAATAAATAAACGAGGGTCTGAACGAATAACATCATTTATGTTTCTGTTTATAGCAGGAACTTCTTGCAAGTCACTTAAATCGAAAGTTGCCGCAGGGCTGCTTTTACCAAATGACAAACTCGCAATCTGAGAACCGGTAACCGAAATAACTTCAACACCCGAATCAGGTTCAAGAGCAACATTTACCGGCAGCGTTTCACCCAAGTCGATATAAACATCAGTGATAATTTTATCTTTAAACTGTCTAGAATCCAGTTCGATGGTGTAAGGGCCGCCTATTCGTAGGCCCTTTGCGCTAAATGTACCCGCAGAATTAACTTGTACTGTTTTCTTAGAACCTGAAGGCACGTGAGTAATAGTGATGACTGTACCTTCGGCTGGCGCACCTTGTGGGCCAACGATTTGTCCGGTCATTCCCGACGTTGTCACTTGCGCCACAGCTGACGTAGAAAGACCGACTGACACTGCTAACGCAATTGCAGTGCGATTCAGTTTCGATTTAAAGTTCATGTGTGTTTCCCTAATGTGTTTAACATTCGTTATGGTACTTAAGCATTTTTTTGTACCCAAATTTGCGAGCAACGCTAACAAGCTTTTATTTCACTAAGATGACGCCTCTCACCTTCGTTCTTCGTATTCTACACTTGAGCTTACCGCTACTTAATTACTAAGTGTCCTCGCTTATTGTGACAGTTTTATTACACTTTAAAATAGACAAAGTGATTAAAAAGTGACAAGTTTTTGATTCTTATTTTTTATATTTATACGTAATTTTAATTTGTATACATTTTTGCAACATCTTTTACCCTAAATGAGAACAGAGATAAAAAGCCGTAAGTAAGCTCGCTTTTCGCATCAAGCGATTTGGCTTTTTCGTTGATTCAAATTTACTTGTCTATAAGACTCGAAACATAAAGCGATCTAAGCAAGTTTTTCTAAAGCATAAATAACTTTATTTATTGATTTCACATTTGCTTGCTGTAAATTACAAACCTGAAGATGTTGAAGCTCCTAAGCGATTAATTGAATGTTAAAAACCCATACATGGTTGTTCGCAATAATCGTGTCAACGGTTATCGTGATAGAAATTTATTTTAATTTTTTTACTCAGAAAGTGAGTTTTTCACCCATTCCTGCCTTGGAACTCGAAAAAATTTATTGCGACAGCCCAGTTTCCGCCCAAAAAAAAGAACTCCTTATTTATGTAACAGACGCAACGATGGGTTTAAATGTAGCGGATTTTTTATGCTCGAGTCACGCTGTTGCTAAGCAGTTTAGCAATGTTGTATTGGTGATAGGCCAAACCGACTTAGACACATTTAAATACATTAATTATGGATTAGCTGATCTCGCGTTGATAAAAGAAAATACGGCGAGTGCGTTTAATGCCCAGATTACCCACAATTTACAGCTTATTGGTCAATATCCAGATTATGAAGCGTTTTTTATTGCCACAAATGAAAAGCCTCGCTTAGAAAAAGACTTTTTTTTAGATAAACGTATTGGTTTACTCGACTACCCAACTAGTCGCTCAGGGCATATTGCTCCAAAATCAACATTTCAAGCCCTAGATATTAACGAAAAAGCGTTGGACATTCAGTATTTTAACTCACACTCTGAGCTAAGGGAAAAATTGCTGTCGGGAGAAGTCGATGTCATTGCTTCATATTGGAGTAGCAATGACGAAAAGACCTTGTCGTCTTCCTACATCACCCAAATTAAGCAAACCTTTAGCGGCGTACGTTGGTACTTAAAAGCAGCAAAGAAGAATGTTGATCTTTTATGTGAAGTGCAACGCGCCATCACTTTTGCAGGAAAACAGCACTATTCCAGTTATTATTTAAATCCGCAATGGGAACTAAGCTGCCCTCAACAAGTAGGTCAGTCATTGTGAAAAGCAAAATAACTATCGCCCTATTAGTTTACGCGCTTATTCAGCTAGCTGCGCTAACGGGCCATTTAGCTGCGAATTACAGCTCTCAATTGCAGGCAATCAGTGAAGTCAAACAACGTGTTAGCTTAGATGTGGCGTCCTTAGATTTGGGTATTGAAAATGCTTTATCGGTTGCTAACGAACAAGATGTTCTTCGATATATTCGTGGGGTGAATGACTATCTAGACGAACATGCATTTCCTGTTCGCATCGTGAGTATTGATGGTATCGGTGATTCTAGTGCTTCAAACATGCATTATGACACCCGTCTCGAGCAACTTTCTACCAGCAATGAAAACATCGCGTTGTTGTTAGGTACCCAACCCATAATGAAACGCTTCCCAATAAGTTATATGGGTGTGGCACTTGCCTTGTTATTTTTAGCTGTTACAGTCAAGCGTGGTACAAATAATGCGCTATCACTGCAGTCTAGTGATACAAGCGAAAAGAATAAAACCGAAAATACGACCAACGCCTCGCCTGTTTTGGTTATTGATTTACAGCAAAAAGCCTTGTATCTCGATTCACTGCAATCGCCAGTCGTGTTATCAAATAAACCGTTTTGTTTTTACGTTGCACTTTTGCGATATTGCCAAACTGAAGCGACAGATGAATTAGTTCACCATCAAGCGATCCCTGAAAAACTTTTGGGGTATGCTGACGAAACCTTTTTAAGATTGATTGAGTTAGGGCATACCAAACGCCGTCAGCCTGATTTTTCTAGCAACTTAGACAAAACGCTCAGCGAAATTCGTGCCGCACTCGATGAGGTATACGAAAAACATCCGCTAGAAAAAATGGTGTTTTATCCACCAAAAGCACAAGGCGAAGGCTCTCGAACCAAGCGACATTCATATGCGCTAGAGCATTTAAACCCAGAACAATATACCTTTGTTTTTGAATAATTCACGTTTCGGCTAGTTGAATAACAAGGCATGAGGAGTTATCGTTCCTTATTGACGACAACTACAATGCGAATTTATTCATTCATGCAATCTCCACTGATTATCGCCATTTCTGGCGCTTCGGGATCCGGCAAGTCTCTATTTACTGAAAATTTGCTCAATGCGTTTTCTGAACAAGGCAAAGCCGTACAGATTTTAAGGGAAGACCATTATTACCGCGCACAAGACCACTTACCCATGGAATCACGTGAAAAGGCGAATTATGATCACCCTAATGCCTTTGAACATGAGTTATTAAAGCAACACCTGAATCAGCTAAGGGTGGGTGAGAGTATTGAATATCCCCATTACTGTTTTAAAACTCACACGCGACTTGCCGACACTGAAACATTACAAGCGGCGCCAGTGATTATTTTGGAAGGCATTATGCTGCTGGCAAGGCCTGAATTGCTGCCATTATTTAACGTCAAAGTGTTTATCGACACCCCCTTAGATATTTGTTTGATGCGCAGAATGATAAGAGATGTAAAAGAACGCGGAAGAAGCATTGAATCGATTGCCAGACAATACGAAGCTACCGTTAAGCCCATGTATCACGAATTTATCGAACCTAGCCGATTTACGGCTGACGTAGTTGTGACAAAGGGAGGCAAAAATCACATTGCCCTTGAAGTCATTAAGTCACACATACAGCAAGCATTAATGTAAAAGATTGCAGAAGGAAGCATTGTGAGTTTTATTGGCATCATTGTACTTTTACTTATTGCCTACGCACTATCCAGTCAGCGCAGCGCAATAAATTGGCGAACGGTAGGAGGCGCGTTTGCCATCCAAGCCCTAATTGGTTTACTGATCCTCTACTTTGAACCAGGTAAACAGGCCTTACTGAAAATATCAGAAGCCGTAGCTAAGGTGATTGGCTTTAGTCAGGAAGGAATTAATTTTGTGTTTGGCGCCGTAGGCAACCAGTCTTTAGGCTTTATGTTTGCGTTCAATGTTTTGCCTGTGATCATTTTCTTCTCGTCGCTGATTGCTGTGCTTTATCACCTTAAAGTGATGGATTTTATTATTAGAGTGATTGGTGGTGCGCTGCAAAAAGCGTTGAAGACCAGCCGTCCTGAATCCATGTCAGCCGCGGCCAATATTTTTGTAGGCCAAACAGAAGCACCATTAGTGGTGAAACCCTTTATTCCACAGATGACACGCTCAGAGCTATTTGCCATTATGGTGGGTGGACTAGCATCGATTGCCGGTTCAGTAATGGCAGGTTATGCCGGCCTAGGCGTAGAGCTAAAATATTTGTTGGCAGCCAGCTTTATGGCCGCGCCCGGTGGTTTATTGATGGCTAAGATCATGCTACCAGAAACGCAAACGCCAAATAATGATTTGGCCGATTTAGCTCAGCAAGATAATGGCTACGCCAACGTATTTGATGCTGCGGCAAGCGGAGCCAGTAATGGTTTGCAACTTGCTCTGAATGTGGGAGCCATGTTGCTTGCGTTTGTTGCTTTAATTGCCATGTTAAACGGTGGTGTGGGTTGGATTGGGAGTTGGTTTGGATACGAAGATCTCACATTCCAAGCTATTTTGGGCTTTGTATTGCAGCCGCTTGCATGGGCTATCGGCGTACCGTGGGAAGAGGCGCAAATAGCAGGAAGCTTCATTGGTCAAAAATTCGTAGTGAATGAGTTTGTTGCTTATATCGACTTTTTGAAAAATAAAGAGCAACTCTCTGAAGCGACTCAAGCTATCGTCACTTTCGCATTGTGTGGCTTTGCTAATTTCTCTTCTATTGCCATTTTGATGGGTGGAATAGGTGCAATGGCTCCTACTCGCCGTAAAGAAATCGCAAATTTGGGTTTAAAAGCAGTGGTTGCTGCAACCTTGTCAAATTTAATGAGTGCAGCACTTGCTGGCTTATTCTTAAGTGTTTAAGGAAGGTGTTATGAAATTAGAAGCGGTGGATTACAACGATCCCAATGCAGCTGAAAAGTTCACCCACTCATTACAAGAAACCGGATTTGGTGTGTTATCCAACCACCCTATATCACAAGCCAGTGTCACTCATATTTATAAGGCTGCTGAGCATTTTTTTCACTCACAAAGCAAACACGATTATTTGTTTGATAAAAAGACTCAGGACGGGTTTTTTCCGCAAGCTGTTTCAGAAGTGGCTAAAGGGCATACTGTTAAAGATATCAAAGAATATTTTCATTATTATCCGTGGGGACGCTGTCCTGACTCACTTAAACCTTTATTAAACCAATATTATAAACACGCCAACAGTTTAGCGTCGGAACTGCTTTCTTGGGTGCAAGACTATGCGCCTGACGATATTAAAGGTGGGTTTAGCCAACCATTGTCCAGTATGATAAAAGACAGTGATAAAACGCTACTTCGCGTGTTGCATTATCCAGCTTTTATGGGCGATGAGGAGCCTGATGCTATTCGCGCAGCTGCGCATGAAGATATCAACTTACTGACTATTTTACCTTCTGCCAATGAGCCAGGTTTACAGGTAAAAGGAAGAAATGGCGAATGGGTAGATGTGCCTTGTGATTTCGGGAATCTAATTGTTAATATTGGCGATATGTTGCAAGAAGCGTCCAAAGGTTTCTACCCTTCCACCACGCACCGAGTCATTAACCCAGAAGGGGTAGATGCTAAAAAAGCGCGCATTAGCCTCCCCTTATTTTTACACCCTAGGCCCGATGTCGTGTTGTCTGAACGCCATACTGCTCAGTCTTACCTCACCGAACGTTTAAAAGAGCTAGGTGTGCTTTAGTGGTATTCTAAGCTCACAACACAGACCTTTACTCTCTCTCACTGCAGTATTTTGTGAAAAAACGACGCTTCCTCCGTGTCGTTTTGTTACTGCCTCCACCACTGCTAGCCCTAAACCAAAGCCTGCCGTGTGACGGCTAGCTTCTGTTCTGAAAAAACGTTGCGTTAAATACGCCATTTGTGGCTCGCTCACGCCTGGCCCACTATCGCAAAGAGAAATGCAGACATTGGTTTTATCGTTGTTCAATCTAATAACAATATCGCCATGTTCAGGGGTGAACTTTATTGCGTTATCGATTAGGTTGGCGAGTGCTTGAAACACTAAATCACGGTCACAATGGCTATGAATAGGCTGTAAGTCACAGTGAATCGTTTGATGTTTATCTTCAGCAAGCGGCGAATAAAGCTCAATCACATCGTTAATGATCGTCTCGATGTTGTGCTCTGAAAAGCTAGCTTTGTGTTTGCTCGCCTCGATTTCGGCTATGCGAAGCAAGCCTTTAAACATCGATAGGATGGAATCGACCTCACTGAGCAGCGTTGCCTTTTGATTCTCGTCTTGGATACATTCAATATGACCGCGTAAGCGAGTGAGAGGGGTCCGCAAATCATGCGCAATATTGTCTGACACCGATTTTATCGTATGTACTTTTTGAGCTAGGGCTTCCAAGGCGCCATTTAATGCAATAGATAATTTGCTTAAATCGTCCCATGAGCTGTCAATAGGAATACGCTGCTGGAAGTTTCCTGATTGAATTATCTGATTAGTGGTGTCGGCAATTTTATTGATCGTTTTTACAACAAAAAAACCAACTAGCAAGCTCAAGCCGCTAATTGACAGCATCGACGCAATGGTAAGCGTACCAAAGGTTCTCGCCACCCACTGCGCAATTTCAATTTCATGAACATCTCTAGCGACCATTAAGCTCGAATTGTCAAAAAGCGAAGCGCTTTGCCACATAACATCGCTTTCCTCTAGGCCGATGCGTGAGGCGAACAGCTGTCTAACTGACTTGTCGGCTTGCCAAACAGTGATATCTGAATAGGGACTTAGCTTACCGTTTTTCATATGTGCGTAATAAAAGGGGCGGGGCTTTTTCTTTTTCTTGTGTTCAAGTAAGGCGATGAAATCAAGTTCTCCTACGTGTTCGTATACATAAGCTAACCCTTCTACCTCTGCTTTGAGCGCGATCTGAGATTCTTTTAAAAAAACTTCTTCTGTCGCTAAATACAAAAAGTAAGCGACAAACAGCACGCCTACTGTCAGCAAAAGCGTAAATAAAACGCCTACTTGAAAACTAGAACTGCGAGCAAAATTGCCTATAGCTTTCAACGTTTATTACCTACAATGCGATACCCCGCCCCTCTCACTGTTTCTATTAGCTCGAGCTCAAACCCTTTATCGACCTTGTTTCTCAGTCGACTTATATGCACATCAATGAGGTTAGTTTGTGGATCAAAATTATAATCCCAGACTTCCTCAAGAAGCATTGAGCGCGTTACAATTTTGCCCTGATTTCTAAGTAAGTAGGCCAGTAAATTAAATTCTCTATCTTTAAGAACAATACGCTTCCCCTTTCTTTGTGCTTCTCGGGTGAGCAAATTGAGTTGCAAATCGTGAGCGGTCAAAAGTGTTTGTTCTTCTTTTTCAGCATTTTGTGCATCAAAGCGACTATGCAGTAATTCAAGGCGTGCCAGTAATTCTTCAAATGCAAAGGGCTTGGTCAAATAATCTTCTGCGCCAGCGCGTAAACCTTTCACTTTTTCTTCGACGCTGTCTAAAGCACTTAAAAATAGAGTGGGAGTATTCATTCCTAATTGGCGTAGAGTAGTCACGATATCGATACCACTTTTGCCTGGTAACATACGATCAACCACAAGCACATCGAAGGACTGAGTTTGTGCTAATGATAAGCCCTCGTCCCCCGTAGACGCTAACTTTACCGTGTGTCCCGCTTTGTTTAATCCATTGCAAATAAAACTGGATACGGCGGAATCATCTTCAATCACTAAGACATTCATTAACACCCCTATCTGTTATAATTTAATGTATACCCGTTCTACCTCAAATTCTCGTTACAGAGCATTTTGAGGTAGAACGGGTATAAAGTGTTGCATACGCATTTATCGTAGCATAGGATTTTCTGCTTATTAGCGTTCAAATAACACACTGACAAGAGCAATATGATAAGAGGTAAAGCGTTGGGTAAACAACGAAGAGTAATCGTGACCGGAGGCAGCTCAGGTATTGGTCTTGGGATCGTTAAAAAGTTTCTTGGCGAAGGTGATGAGGTATTTAACTTAGATATACAACAAAGCGAAGACGGACGTTTTGTTCATTGTGATGTCACCGAACATATACAGGTAAAAAACGCCGTAGACGAGATCAAAGTGCACGGCGATATTGATGTACTTATTTGCAATGCCGGCGCTCATCTTTCAGCAACGATTGAAGAAACCAGCGAAGCACGATTTCTCGACTTATTTAACTTAAACGTAAAAGGCGCCTTTTCTGCCACTCAATACTGTTTGCCAGCAATGAAAGCGAAAGGAGGCAGTATTGTATATGTTTCGTCTGACCAAGCTTTTATTGCAAAACCCAATTCCTTTGCCTATAACCTCACAAAGCATGCCTTAGCTTCTATGGCTAAAACAACGGCAGTAGATTATGCCAAGTATAATATTCGAGCCAACGCTTTATGTCCGGGCACCACAGACACTCCCCTTTATCAGCATGCCATTGCACGATATTGCGAAAAATCAGGTGAAGATCCAGCAAAAATTCATGCGCTAGAAGCCGCAGAACAGCCGCTCGGGCGACTGGGAAAGGTGGATGAAGTGGCCGCTTTCGCTTATTTTTTATGTAGCGATGAGGCCAGTTTTGTTACGGGAAGCCTACAACTGATGGACGGTGGCTATTGCGTTCGTTAATCATAGATGCTCACTTACATTTATTTGATGCGAGTAAAGGACGCTATGAATGGTGGTCGTCTTTGCCTGAAATCGACCGTGAGCAAATTGCAAAAAGCTTTTTTGTTAATGATTTACTTCTGCCGACTGATTTATCGCTGGCTGGAATAGTTCATATTGAAGCCGGTTATGATAATCAAGGATCGTGGCACGAAATAGACAATGTAGAAGCACAATGTAAAGATATGCCGCTAGCGAGTATTGGATGTATCGATCTCACACTAAACTGCAACGATTTCGTCACCAATTTGGAAGAATTTAAGCAGCGTAGGTCTTTTAGAGGGTTACGCCATATTCTAGGCGAAAATGCCAAACACGTATTAAATCACCCAAACACGAAAAGCAATTTGTCTACACTCAATCAGGAAGACTTCATTTTCGAGTTACAAATGTCGTTCATTGATCACAATGTTAATACCGCTCTATTTCATTTGTTAGACCATGCACCTGAACTCCGTTTTGCAATCAATCACGCGGGTTTCGCACCGCTTTCTCTTCCAGAAGCTGCTCGGCAAACAAAGTCTATAAACAATGAAAAAACGTGGAAAAGCGCGATTAACCAACTTGCTACCTACCCAAATAGCGTGGTGAAATGCTCAGGATGGGAAATGCAGAACCGCACTTACGACAACGTAGCAATTTCCCCGTTTATATCCTATTTAAGCGACACATTCGGCGAAAATAGATTACTTTTCGCAAGTAACTTTCCATTAACGTTATTCTCAAAAAGCTATTCGGACTATTGGTGCGATATAACTAAAATAATAACAGCACTTGGCTTAGATCCCACTCAAGTGCTGCATGAAAATGCCAGAAAGTTTTATCGCTTTGGATAAGTTTTATTTAACAGTGAGGTGTGGAGAGCGTTTTACAATCTCGTCGTTTAACTCAATCCCAATACCCGGTAAGTCGGGTACTTTGAAAACACCGTTTTTAGGTTGATAATCTTGTATACACAGCTCTCTGTTCCATGACTTGATCGCATAAGTATGATGTTCATGGATCAGGAAATTAGGAATTGCCGCTTCAAGTTGTAGCGAGGCCGCTGTTGCAACAGGGCCACCACAAACATGGGCCTGAATACGAATATCGTACACGTCAGCATAATCACAGACTTTTTTAGCTTCAGTAAAACCACCGCACAAGCCCACATCAGGTTGAAGGATATCGATACTTTGAGATTCAAAATAGGGCCTTACATCCCAGCGATGGTAAAGGCGCTCACCACCCGCTATAGGCACGTTCACTCTGTCAGACACTTTTTTGTGCACAGCCGAATTTAAATAATTCACTGGCTCCTCAAACATCATACAGCCGACTTCTTCAATCACCTCGCCCATTTGAATGGCCGAAGCACACCCCATCAACGAATGGGCTTCAAAGATTATGTCGACATCTTCGCCAACTTCGTTACGAATAGCACGCAATCTGTCGCCAAATAATCGCATTTGTTTTGGTGTGAAAAGCTTGGTTCTATCGAAGCTAGAATCGCCATTTTCATCATAAACTATGGGGTCTACTTTAACGGCATCGTAGCCCTCTGCCATCGCTTTGGCAGCAGAGCGCGCGTAATCTTCTGGGCTTAGCATTTTTACGCAATCTTGCGACCAGTCAAATTGTAATTGGCTTGCATAAGTACGCAGATTGTCGTTAGTTTTACCGCCTAATAGCTGATAAACAGGCACATTCAAAGCCTTACCTTTGATGTCCCATAATGCCGTGTCTATTGCACTCATTGCAGCATATAAAACAGGACCGCCCCCTAAACCCCAGAAACTTTCACGCAACATGCGTGACCATAGTAGTTCTGTTTTAAAAGGATCGAAGCCTATCAACACCGCTTCTGCTATTTCTTTAATCATGGCTGCCGCAGCGCTGTGTCCCCAATCGTAGGCTAATCCGGCTTCACCCACTCCGTGAATGCCTTCGTCAGTATAAATGCGCACAAAAACCGGGTTCCATGGTGGACGTTCTGGGCAGTGGATATCAAAAATCTCTACGTGGGTAATGTTCATTCAAAACTCATAAATAATTAAAACAGACTAATTAAAACAAACTAATTGATACAAAATAGCCAGTGTGGATATGGCTAGCAGTCAAAATCTGGGTAAGCGCGTTTAACACGCCGCATCATAGCGGGCCACGCTTTCTGCCCACCTGTTAGCCCAGTATGCACAATATCTGCTTGCGCTTTAATACCATCAATGATGGCTTGTTCAACCCGTATAAGCGTATCGTGACTATTTTGCATTTTCACTTGAATTTCACAGGCTCGCAGTAAGTCGTACATATGCATAAACGCGTCACCAATAGTGTTACCCATGGTAAGGGCACCGTGATTTCGCAACAGCATAAAATTGGCTTTGCCGAGGTCGTTTTGTAAACGCACTATTTCGTCGTGATCTACCGCTAAGCCCTCGTAATGGTGATAACTCATACTCGCAAGCGCAAAGGCAGAATACTGACTGTAAGGTTGAAGGCCGGATCCGCAACTAGCAACAGCAATGGCGTCGGGGTGATGCAAATGCAAACAACACTGCGCCTCTGGGCGGGCTATATGCACCGCACTGTGAATGGTGAACCCAGCCGGATTAATTTCAAACGGGCAATCGGGCTGAATAATATTGCCTTCAATATCAATTTTCACCAAATTTGAGGCGGCCACTTCTTCAAACGCTAATCCAAACGCATTAATCAGCAAGTCTTCGGTGCCAGGGATCCGCGCTGAAATATGAGTATGAATGAGGTCGTCCCAATTGTGCAGTACCATCAATCGATAAGCTGCGGCTAACTCTACACGAGTTTGCCACTCAGCGTCCGTTACACGCTGTTTTAAATTCAACACAGGAATGTCGTATTGCATTACCTTATTGCTACCCCTTATTGCTAAGCTCAACTTTATTACTGCGCTCTTATTTATTGCTACGCTGTAACCGGTTGTTTAATAGTGGCAAAGGATAAACGTTCACAGGGTTTCGTTCAATATACTCAAGGGGCTGCATATTATCTTTAACCTACGCTTACTTATTTAACCTACCCTCAATTAACACGTCAACCACACTAGGATCGGCCAAAGTAGATATATCTCCAAGGTTTTCGTGCTCGTTTGCAGCAATTTTCCGCAAGATGCGTCGCATTATTTTACCTGAGCGAGTTTTGGGTAAGCCCGGTGCCCATTGCAATTTATCGGGTGAAGCGATGGGGCTTAGCTCTTGACGCACCCAATGTATCAGCGCTTTCTTTAAACTGTCAGTGGTGTCTACCCCTTCCATTACCGTCACGTAAACATAGATACCCTGCCCTTTTATATCATGAGGATATCCGACTACTGCCGCTTCTGATACGCTTTTATTAGCCACTAGCGCGCTTTCGATCTCGGCGGTGCCCAAACGGTGTCCCGATACATTCAACACATCGTCTACTCGGCCTGTTATCCAAAAATAATCGTCTTCGTCGCGCTTTGCACCATCACCGGTAAAATATACCCCAGGGTAAGTACTAAAGTAGGTGTCAATAAAGCGTTGATGGTCGTTATACACGGTTCTTGCTTGGGAAGGCCAGCTGTCTTTAATAACCAAATTGCCCTCTGCGGAGCCTTCAAGCTCTCGTCCTTCGCTATCAAAAATAGCAGGCTGAATACCAAAGAAGGGGCGCGTTGCCGAGCCAGGTTTTAAAGCCGTTGCGCCCGGTAAAGGCGTAATCAAAATACCACCTGTTTCCGTCTGCCACCACGTATCCATGATCGGACAGGTGTCCGCACCGTAATGCTTGTGATACCACGCCCATGCTTCTGGGTTTATCGGCTCTCCCACCGAACCTAAATAAGTAAGCGAAGAAATATCACAGCCCTCAACCGGTTTACTGCCATGGGCCATCAATGCTCGAATGGCAGTGGGTGCGGTGTACAAAGTAGTGACTCGGTATTTTTCAACCACTTGTGAAACACGGCGAACATCGGGGTAAGTGGGCACACCCTCAAAAAATACCTGTGTGGCTCCGTTAGCCATGGGGCCGTACACCATGTAGCTGTGACCGGTTATCCAACCTACATCAGCAGTACACCAATACACATCATTTTCTTGATAATCGAATATCGTTTTAAATGTCAGTGCGGTATACAGCAAGTACCCCCCTGTGCTATGCACCACGCCCTTGGGTTTACCCGTAGAGCCTGAAGTGTAAAGAATAAACAGCGGATCCTCAGCATTCATTGCTTCAGGCTCGCAGAAAGGTTCGCAGTCTTGAATTAATTCATGCCACCAAATATCGACTTCATTGAGCGTGGTCGTTGCACCCGTCACTTTTAGCGTGATCACACTTTCAATGGTGTCGGTGTGAGGTTTATTCAGCGCAGCGTCGACATTGGCTTTTAAAGGGATAGTTTTACCTGCTCGCCTTCCTTCATCAGCTGTAATAATCGCTTTTGCTGAGCAATCTTGAATGCGATCGGCAATCGCATTGGGCGAAAAGCCACCGAAAATCACGCTGTGGATCGCGCCAATGCGCGCACACGCTAACATAGCAAACGCGGCCTCTGGCACCATTGGCATGTAAATGATCACACGATCACCTTTCCCAATACCACGCTTTAACAAGCCATTTGCCAAGCGGCACACACTATCATGCACATTTTGATAGCTAAATGATTGGCTGTTCTCAGGGGAATCGCCTTCCCAGAACAGGGCGACTTTTTCTGCGCTTTCAGCTAAATGACGATCGATGCAGTTATAGCTTGCATTCAATACGCCATCTTCAAACCATTTTATATTAACTTCGTTTTTCGAAAACAGCGTATTTTTGATTTTGCTTGGCTGCGTTATCCAATCAAGTAGTGAGGCTTTACCTCGCCAAAATGTCTCGGGGTTTTCAATAGACGCCTGATACTGAGACAAATAGTCTTCGTTGGTGCACAAAGCGCGTTGTGTAATTGATTCAGGAACGGGGTAAAGCAGCTTATCCATAATATGTTTAGGGCGATAAAAATTCACATTATGACAATGTTAACATCTAACTAACAGGTTTTAACATACATCCTGACTTCTTTTCAGAGCCTTATTGGCTAATAAAAATAACACTGAGTGGAAGGACGAAGAACAAGCCCAAGATATAGGCGAAACCATATAACTTGTTTTCTGCAACTTTGAGTGACAACAAGTAAGAGAGTTTAGGTGGAATTTCGCGCAAGAAGGGAATGCCATAAATTGCGATTACGGCGATAAAGTTATACAGAAAGTGAACTAAGGCAATTTGGAGCGCGAAAGTGGCATATTCCCCTGTTACGCCCAGAGCGGCAATGATGGCGGTAATAGTGGTGCCAATATTTGCACCGAGTGTGAAAGGGTAGATGTCTCTGGCTTTCAGTACACCCGTGCCTACCAGAGGCACCATTAATGAAGTTGTAGTAGACGATGACTGAACGAGAATAGTAACAATACTTCCCGATGCTATACCTGAAATAGCGCCTTTACCAATGCTTTGGTGTAACACATCTTTTGCTTTGCCCACCATGAGTTTTTTCATAATTTTGCCCATGTAGGTAATCGCAATAACAATTAATCCGACCCCTATAAGCGCTTTACTTATCCCTAAATAAAGGGGAGGAAGAAAAGAAAATACATCAGTGATCAGCCCATTAAATGGTGCAGTTGCAACCTTAATGGGATTAAAGCCTCCGACATCAGCGGTCGCGCCAGTGGAAAAAAAAGCAGCCATATAAGCACTCAATTTTTCCAAAAAACCAAACACGATTTCCAGTGGTAAGAAAATGAGAACCGACATCACATTGAAAAAATCGTGAATAGTCGCGGCATTGAAGGCACGCTGGAATTCATCTTTTTTAGCTACATGCCCTAAACTGACAATGGTATTCGTTATGCTGGTGCCAATGTTTGCGCCCATCATCATAGGCACGGCAATCGTAATGGGTAACCCACCGGCCACCATCGCAACAATAATAGAGGTGACGGTTGAAGATGACTGAATGAGCGCAGTACATACCATACCGATTATCAATCCCATTATGGGATTAGATGCAAATTCAAATAAAGCTTTTGCATGCTCAGCTGTGGCGAGTTTAAACCCGCCGCCTATTAGGCTAACCGCCTGTAACATGACAAACACAAGAGCAAGTAAATATAGCCAACTTACTAACTTGCCGTTGCCCGTATCTACTTGATGAGATGCAGTGTGCTGTGAACTATCGGCCGACATAATGGATTCTCAATTTCATCTATGAAAAGAGTATGCCGAAATTGTTACATTTCAATGAAACCTAAATACCACTAGGACTATATAAACCAACATCGGGATAATAACTTTTAAACCTGTTGCTATCGCGAGTAATTACACTGGCACCGAGTGATTCCGCATGAGCGCCAATATAGAAATCAGGCATGGGTGAACTTTTCGTTCCCTTGCGTCTTCTATACTCCCTAAATATTCTGCTTACCTTGAAGGCTGCATCAAGTGGAATATTACAGATAGTAATATTTAGCTGCCTTAATGTGTCTTCCAACAACTCTTGAGAATCAAAGTTGAACGCAATTTCGGTAAAAATAATCGGATTGATCACAAGCCTATGTGTCTTTGAAAGTTCACCAAGCATTTGAACTGACCAGTCACACCATTGTTCATCTCCATTGAAGATATCGAGTAATACACAAGAATCAACTACCAGACTATCCACGGGTCATTTCCATTATCTCATCAGTAGAGAGTTTTCCTTTAGTAATGCCTTTGGCGTTGGCGAATGGGTTCACCTGGTCATTGTTAATAACCTCGACACGACCATCCTTGATAACGAATTCAACATCAGATTTTCCGGGAATGATCCCGAGGAAGTCTCTTACATCTTTAGGGATAGTTGCCTGCCCTTTTGTAGTAACTGTGCTCATAATAATGCCTCTTGGTGTTACTTTACAAAAAATAGTAATACCTGCATGTAATACCGTCAATAAAAAAGTAATACCTCACAGGAAATGAAGGAGTTAATGCCGATATAGCTAATTGTGGATTCACACCGAGCGCATCACATCCATGATTTTACCGAACTTAAACTTGATTGAAGGGTAGATTGCGCCAGCGCGTGTGCATGCTTTTGATGCAAAAAAGGAATATAAATTGAGCCGCTCGCCAGGACAAACTCAAGGGTAGACAAGTGCTTTGCTCGCATAAAAATAGTCTGCTTTAAGCTAACTTGCTGCAATTTAAAACGCTCAAAACAACGCACTTTTTTCCCTATTAGACCGCTTTTTACGTAAATGAACGTTTCGTCGCTAGCGATACCCCAACGTTTGTATCTCAAATAAACCAAACCCGTTAATACACAAAACACACCAATATTAATAATCATTGGCGAAAGCGATGTAGCATGATAACAAATTGCAGAAGATAATAAGAAAGCGGGTAACAAACGAAAGGCGTAACGGCTAAGCAAATATCTAGCACTAATCCCTCGAAAAACAAGCGACGTTAATTGGTTATCTACCATTGCCTCTTGCATTAATGTTAAAGCTTGCTGTTGTGTTACAGAGGGCACAAGCACCTTTTGCGTACTTTTTAAATCATCTGCCCTTACACGGCCCGTTTTATTTTGCACATAATAAAAATTGACGCGTTTTAACACCACATCAAGCCAATCTTGATTCATTACAACTTCCTGTAATCGGCTATGTTGAATACTCATTTCCTGTACACTGAATAAACCACTCCTGCGAATGTAACGATTTCCTGACTTTATGAGGGTGTAATTGTAAAAAGTTAAAATAGCGCCGAATACGGAAAACAACGCAACGATGCACGCTGAAATGGTAAGCAGTGTTAATCCATATAATGCGAACTGCCACCATGCCGCACCTGCCTCGCCTACCAGTTGAGAAAGCATTAAGCCCTGATTGCTCAACCACTGTTCTAAATAGCTTGAAATTTGCTTAAAGAATGGGGCAGCAAACCCTAAAAATAGCCACATTCTATTGTTCGAGATACCATGAATGATGAGGTCTTGTAAGTGTCGCTTGTTCAATATCTGGTCTTGATTTTCGCTGCTGACTGTATCGTCACTAACAGGCATTGCGTTCTCATCAGACGCCTTCATTGCCGTTTTCATTACAATACGTTTAATACTTTGTGCATCATTTAAAGACAACGCAGCGAGGACTGCCTCCGTTTGCACAGATCCCGCCGAGTCCAATTGTGCAGCGGCATGACCCGAAAACCGAAAAAAGAAGGGTTGAATTATATTTACACTCTGTACTTTTTCGTAGGGTAAATCGAGCATCTCTCTTTTAAAAACACCCGATTGAATAATCAGCTTGTCCTGTGTCAATTTGAAGCGAAATCTCTTATAAGTTGCAATGCTGAAAAACGCATTCACCACTGCAACACCGCACAATAATAACAAGGCATTGTCTTTAACATGGCTGTAATTAATCGCTAAAGCGGGTATCAAATAGATAAAACCATTGATTAAGCGTCGTAGGTTATCAATAAAAAAATAAACGACAGCAAAAACAGAAAGGCGTTGCCATTGATTAATGGAAAAAGGAAAAGACACGACTGACGATTGTGGGTCCATTTTACACTCTTTTTTACTGGTCTTCGTGAATGTCTTTATGCGCGAGTATAAATACGCGCAGCGATTCCGCCGTATCCATTGTTACACCGGGGACTCGAAAAGTATGCCCTGCTCCACCAGCAGAATAAATATGTAGGTTGGCTAAGTTATAAAACCGCTCAATTGGACCTTGTTTAATTTCGACATGCTGAATACGCTTTATTGGCTGACACGTAATAGAAAGGAAAAATAAGCCTTTGTGAAGCACAATATCCTGCTTTCGAACGCCATAGTGTATTTTGGGATCAGCAAACCAGTGATAAAAACCAAACCAAACGCTGAAAATAAGAAGCAGCGTTATTACAGTAAGCGCAACAGATTCAAAAGAGTCTGAAACATTAAACCAAGGGTGAAATTTTAACGAGGCAATACAAAGCGTAAAGAACAAACTAAAAACGATTGCCAAGGTTACGTTAAGGGAGCGATAGGAAGGATCAATAGCCTGTGTTTCAAACTCAGTAAACAGATCATTGTTTTCATCTAAAGTACTGCTAGTCAATGCCTTTTCTCCCATTCTTCAATAGGAGAAAGTATACAAAATTAAAATTGTGAAGCGTAACAAAGTTTCACAGCCTGAACTGAAACTAGACCTACGCTCTTAAAAAGCATTACTTTGAAGTCTACATCATTAATCTTTAGCGCGCGGAGGAGTATGAGTAAACTCTAAGCGATTTCCACTAGGCTCTCTTATCATCATATGTTTGCCCGGGCCCCCGTAAGCCAATTCAGGCGAAAATTCAACTTCGACCCCATCAAAATTATTCACTCGCTCGTAGAGCGTATCTAAGGCTTCAAAGCTAGGCACAGTAATAGCTAGGTGGTGTAAACCCACATTATTTTTTCGGTTAAACTTCACCGCATTTTCAGGTTCACTGGCTTGCCACAGAGTCAGAAACATATTGCCATCGCTGACAAAGTTTGCCGGATACGTTACATCGCCACCTACTTGTTTCCAACCTAGCACTTCGGTAAAAAATCGCGTTGACAATGCCAAATCTGTTACCGTTAGCCCGATATGATTGAATCCAGCGGTTAACTTCTGCTTTGGCGCTGGTAGGGGTTCTTGTGCTTGACCAACACCTGAGCCCATTAATAAAAGCACTGTTAAAAGTGAAAGCGTATTTTTCATTATTAAATATTAGATTTAAAACGTCTAATCATGACCTGTGTACGGGCTTAAATATTTCAGTTAAAGATACAAACTTAGACGATTGCCTTAAAGTAGCAGGTACTAAAGTACAATATTATTTACGGAGAAAAGTTATGAGTAACAATTCAACCACGTTCAAAGCTTTGTTTGTTGAAGAGCATAGCGATGGTAGCTTTAGCAAAAAAATTGTAGAGCGAGAAGTGAACCAACTTCCTGACAATGACTTGTTGATAGATGTACATTACTCATCTTTAAATTATAAAGACGCTATGTCAGCAAGTGGCAATAAACGAATTAGTCAGAACTTTCCCCATACGCCCGGAATCGATGCGGCAGGAATCGTAGTAAGCGATAAGTCGGGTACCTTTAATATTGGTGACGAAGTCCTTGTATTTGGCTATGACTTAGGCATGAACACACCTGGTGGGTTGGGTCAAAAAATATCAATTCCAGCAGAATGGGCCGTTGTTTGCCCCAGCTCATTGTCGCTGAAAGAAGCGATGATTTATGGGACTGGAGGATTAACTGCCGCGCTGTGCATTCAAAAATTAGAGAAGATGGGAGCAAAGCCCAGTGACGGTCCGGTAGGTGTAACTGGCGCTACTGGAGGCGTTGGCAGTATCAGTATTGCCCTACTCTCTCACCTTGGTTATGACGTTATCGCCTTTTCAGGAAAGCCAGAGCAATCTGAAAAGCTAAAATCACTTGGCGCTACTGAGGTGCTACACCGAGAAACAATTTTAGAAGTAAAAGACGCTATTGCCGGCAAGCCTAAATGGGCTCACGCTATTGATACACTCGGTGGAGATTATTTAACAGGATTGCTCAAGCAAGTAAAACCCAGCGGTGGGGTAACGTCTGTCGGCCTAGCTGCTTCACCCGACATAGCAATGAATGTCGTTCCTTTTATCACACGAGGCGTATCTTTGTTAGGCGTCGATTCTGTCTATATTCCACTTGAAGACAAGCAGCACATTTGGAAACGAGTTTCGACAGACATGAAACTGCCTCATTTAGACAGGTACTATAAAGAAATATCACTACATGATACCCCTGAATACCTAGATAGATTCTTCAATGGTCAGGTGGTTGGCCGTTATGTAGTCAATTTAATTGACGCTTGAATCTGAAACTCACGGCGTTTTTACAAACTTTACAATGCAAATCACGATCCCGTTGGTACTTTTAAGACGCACTCATGTGGTTCAAAAAAACCTTTCAATTAGGCCCCAAAAAACGAAAGGATGGATCTTAGCTTGGCCAAGGAAAATTAGAAAGACAATACTGTCACCTAACTTTAAAACTTATCACTTTCCACTGCTTGTCAATAAGCGTTCCAGCGATCATGTACATCCTGCCATCAAGTTGAAGCTGTACGTTTTCGTTTTGCTTTCCATAAACGCGATAGCTACTCACTTCACTGGCTTTTATTTGGGTATTTTGTAGGATACGGTTTCTAAGCGCTTTTGAAGCAATACTCGAGAGCACTGTCATATCTCTGATCGCCTTTTCATTTCTATTATTGACAGCATCAATGAATTTTTTTGCCAGCGCTCCAAAAGTGGCCTTTTGTGCGGCCAACGCATCACTTTGTTCTTTACTTAAAGACGTATTCAGCGTTTCATATTTTTCACGGATTTCATCAGCACGTTCGTCAGCAGAAAACTTCCTTAAATATTCGCGGTAATGCGCAAGTAAACGCTCATCTTTTATATTTTCATTTTCTAATTTTACAATCTGCTGATAAAACTCATTTGCTGCTTGGTTTAGCTTGTTCTGTTGCTCTTCTTCTATTTCCGTTTTTCTTGCTAGCAGCGTTTCGTTTTTTGGGTACACGTTGAGAAGTTCTTTTATGTTTTTTATATCTCTTTTATAGCCTCCTCTCAGCGCCTTCAAACTACCCATCAAAACGGCATGGGAAACTGTTTCAACACGGCATTCACATCGTCAATCAAAGCCTCATCTGTGGGTGTAGTAAAGGCTTGAATATTTTCTGATAACTGCTCGGTACTCGTTGCACCAATAATGGTAGAGCACACCCCTCTCACCTGCTGTACCCATTTTAACGCAAGATGCGCAGGTGACACATCATGCTGATTAGCAAGATTGAGGTAGGCGTTCGTTGCTGCATGTACCATTTTAGTGTCTCTAAACAGACCGTTTCTTTGCGTAATGGTCCAGCGAGAGCCTTCAGGTCTGACACCATTGGCATACTTACCCGTTAGAAGACCTGTTGCTAGCGGCGACCACGGTAGATAAGCAATATCTTCAAAAACGCAGCTTTCAATCAAATAGGGCCAATCTTTGGCATGCAGCAAACTGAATTCATTTTGTATAGAAACAGGCTTAGGCACATTCAGCTCTTTACACAGCGATAAATAGGTGTGGATGCCCCATGGGGTATCGTCAGACAATCCCCAGTGACGAATTTTTCCTTGTTTGATCTTTTCACCCAAGGCTAGAACAATCTCAGCCATACTCGCTTTTTCACGTTCTACATCAACAGAAGTTGGGTCTGTTCGCCACGGCCAATGCTTGGAAAAGTGAGAAGAGGGTCGGTTGGGCCAATGCAGTTGATACACATCAATATAATCGGTATTTAAACGCTTTAAAGATGCGTTAAGCGCCGTATTGATAGTATCTGGATTAATATCTGCACCCTTGCGAATATAACTTAAACCTGGACCTGCAATCTTCGTCATTACAACAAGATCCGCACGCTTCTGTTGATTTTCACTGAGCCAATTACCTAAAAAGCGTTCAGTATCGCCATAAGTTTGTTGGTTGGGTGGCACAGGATACATTTCAGCAGTGTCGATAAAATTGATGCCTGCATCGATAGCCAAATCGAGTTGTGCGCTTGCGTCTTGTTGCGTATTTTGAATACCCCATGTCATGGTGCCTAAGCACACTTCTGACACGTTTAAGCCGCTGCTTCCTAGTGGTTTTTGTTGCATATTATCTAGATTCCTTCTCGCTCTCTTATCTGTCGTTTTAGCTCTTCTATTTCAAGCTCAGCTTGTTTTCTTGTTTCAACCATTTCGTTGGCGAGTTCCGCAAGCGATTTAAATTCAGCAAAACCCAATTTTTTTGGGTCAATGCGATGAAACTCGCGCTTGCATTGATAAAAAAACATAACAAAGTACGAAAAAGCGCGGTGAAAAGTCGCAAAACTTTTTACTAAAATTAAAATCATCACAGCACAGGTACCCAGTGCAATAAATAAGTTCCGCGCCCGCAGCTTTTCGCCTTGTTCCTGAATAACGGGCTGTAGCCTCTCTTCTATGTTCGCCAATCTAGATTCAACTAAATGAGCTTGTCGACGGAATTCGCCTTTTAAACCTTCGCTTTCTGTTTCACCCATTTTTTGAATAGAATCGGACAAGGCAACAAATAATGCTGACATTCTCGCCAAGTCTACTTCGCTCTCGGCATGAGAGAAATTAGAAGGTGACAAAGAATTCAACGCCGTTTCAAATTGCTTTTTAGCGCCGCTATTAAAATTCAGTAAGAATTCTGTTTGCGCAGCTTTAGCTTTAGCCAATTGACCGATTGCAAAATCAGAATTCGCCATTCCTTCTAACTTCGATACAACCTTCGAAAAATCATCGCGTAAGCCTTGATTGGCAGAAAGCCCGATAACTCGATAAATATAAACCACTTCTTTGAATAAATCCTCGTAGCGCTGAATAGTCTGCGCTAACTCTTCGGTTTTGTTCATATCCAGCTCATATTTTGAATACAGAGGTTCGAGCGCGACTAATTTAGCAGTAAATTGCTCCATTCTTTCGTTGAACTGAACTATGTAACGCGGATTACCTCGCAATAAAAAGTCTTTTTCATGCCGACGCAGTTGCAGTAAATCCACGCTAAGCTCGTGCAGCAAATCTTTTTGCTGACTCAGTGAAAGCAATTTCACATTTACCCTATGCTGACTGACTACCAAGGTCGCCATTCCCAAGATACAAACCAAGGTCATTAACACCAATCGAGATTTGATAGAATCAAATTTCATTTTAACCATATTGTGAATATCCGGTCGAAAACATACTCCGTGAGTGTAACTTGTAACTACTTGGCGCTACAATAAGCCTCAATATAAAATCGTACGTTTAGCGAATTGAGAAGCACTTTGGATTACTTTACTTGGAACATCGACCCCGTCGCCGTGTCATTTTTGGGACTATCAATACATTGGTACGGTGTACTCTTTGCGTCTGCTATCACTTCAGGGTTTTATGTTATGAAGTGGATCTATCGCCAAGAAAAACTAGATGTGGAAGCCTTAGACACGCTGCTAATTTATATTGTCGTAGGCATTATTGTCGGGGCAAGGTTAGGACACTGCTTGTTTTACGAACCCAGCTACTATTTGAGTCATCCTGTTAAAATTTTAGCCATATGGGAAGGCGGTTTAGCAAGTCATGGCGGAGGTTTGGGTGTTATTTTGGCTGTATACCTCTATCAAAAAAAATATGCGCTCGGCTATTTGTGGCTACTAGACCGCTTAGGCATAGCGACAGCCTCTTTCGGTATTTTCGTACGCAGTGCCAATTTCATCAATTCAGAAATTTTAGGTAAACCCACTGATGTGCCTTGGGCAGTCATCTTTGAACGAATAGATTTACTGCCCAGACATCCCGTACAGCTTTATGAGGCCTTGGCCTATTCTTTTATTTTTGCGATTTTACTGGCTTGTTATAAGTTTACCCGTCTCAAACAAAGCCCAGGAACTCTATTTGGACTGTTCTTGCTTATGGTATTTAGCGCACGGTTTACCCTTGAGTTTTTAAAAGTAAAACAAGCGTCTTACGAGGCAGGTTTCGGAATCAATACCGGCCAATGGCTAAGTATTCCCTTTCTGCTCACTGGCCTATTTTTGTTAATAAGAGGGTTAGTGGCAAAAACAAAATAAGCAGAGACTACTGCTTATTTTTGTTTCTGCCCAAATAGTTTCATTACCACAATGAAAAAGAACGGTGCAAAGAACAAAATAAAAATGGTGGCAGAAGTAAGCCCACCCAACACACCAATAGAAATCGCATTTTGTGCACCCGATCCCGGACCTGAAGCAAAGGCAAGAGGCATAACGCCTAAAATAAAGGTGAGCGATGTCATAAGTATCGGTCTTATTCTTTGTTTGGCTGCTTTCAGCGCTGCCTCGTAGGCATTCATTCCATTATCGAAATTCGCCTTTGCAAATTCGATAATAAGGATGGCATTTTTAGCTGCCAGTGCAATGGTCATTAATAGACTAATCTGAAAATACACATCATTCGCTTGCCCTGTTAAATAAGTCGCAAGCACCGCACCGATAATTCCCAAAGGAATGGTGAGCATGATGGCAAAAGGAATGGACCAACTTTCATACAAGGCTGCGAGCACGAAGAAAACCGCAATCACGGAAATAGCATAAACAAGAAAAGCTTGCCCAGAAGACTGTTGCTCTTCATACGATAAGCCTGTCCATTCAACGTCTATGCCCGAAGGAAGGTTACTCGCTATCTTCTCAACAATTGCCAACGCTTCGCCCGAACTTGTTCCGCTTATTGCTTCACCTTGAATTTCAAGCGAGGAATTACCGTTGAAGCGAGTGAGTTTTGGCGAGGCAAACGACCATTCCCCCTCTCCAAACTCTGAAATCGGCACCATTGAACCGGCATTATTTTTCACATACCAACGACTTAAATCGTCTGGTTGCATACGATAAGGAGCATCCGCTTGTATGTAGACTTTTTTGGTTCGTCCGTTTTCCAAAAAATCATTAATATAAGCGCCTCCTAAAGCGGCACTCAGGGTTTGATTCACACTAGCTGTTGGTACACCTAACGCGCTTGCTTTGACCGTATCGATATTGAAATCATATTGCGGCCCTGGAGCAAGACCATTGAACCTGACCTGAGTAAGTTGCTCATGGCTATTGGCTTCAGACAAAAATGTTTGCATTGCTTTTGCAAGTGCTTGCTGACCATTTTGGCCCCTATCCACTAATTGAAATTCAAACCCGCTTGCATTGCCAAGTGCAGTCACGGCAGGCGGTACGATGGGTATAATAAACGCATCTTTGACACTTGATAAGGCTTGGCCTGCTTGCTTACTGATATTGAAAACACTCTGTGAGCTGTCGCGTTCAGACCAATTTTTCATTTTAACAAACGCGATGCCAACGTTTTGTCCGCTTCCGGCAAAACTGAAACCTGCTGCTGTAAACAGGCCCTCTACTGCCCCGTTAGTTTGATTAAGATAGAAGTCTTCAACTTTAGCGTTTTTCTCTACCGTTTGTTCCAGTGTTGAGCCAGCAGGCCCATTAATAATAGTAAACATTCTGCCTTGATCTTCATCCGGTAAGAAAGCACTGGGAATAGCCAAAAACAACACCGCAGCGCAAATGATGATACCTACAAAAATAATCGGAAGAATAAAACGATGATTGAGTGAACGTTCCAAACTCGCAGCGTGTTTCCTTTTAAGCACATCAAAGCCGCGGTTAAATGCGCCAAACACACCTTTGTCTGCTACCGATTTTCCTTGTTTTAATACGGCTGTACACATTGACGGTGATAAACTCAGCGCAATGAAAAGTGAAATTCCCATTGCAATGGAAATAGTGGCTGCGAACTGCCTGTATATAACGCCAACAGAGCCATCAAAAAACAATATTGGTATAAACACCGCCCAGATAACCGCCGTTGTTCCCACCAACGCACCCGATATTTCTTTCATTGCCTGTTTGGCGGCTTTTTTAGGCGTAAGCTCAGCATCTTCCTCTAGCTTGTTTTCTATATTTTCAGTGACCACAATGGCATCGTCAACGAGCATGCCGATAGCCAAAACCAAGGCAAAGAGAGTGAGGACATTGATAGAAAACTCGAAGGCGTAGAGCAGTGCAAAGGTGCCGAGTATGACAACAGGAATAGCGACCGACGGAATGAGAGTGGCTCTTGCCGTTTGTAAAAAAACATATATAACAACAACGACTAACACTATCGCAATAAGTAGTGTTTTGATGACTTCTTCAATCGACGCTTTAACAAAAGGCGAAATATCGATGGGGTACACGACTTCTAAGGCATCAGGGATAATAGCATCGAAATCTTTTACGCGCTGTTTTACAGCAGCTATCGTTTCTAAGGCATTCGCACCAGGAGCAAGTTCTATTGCGATACCCGAAGCAGGGTTGCCATTATACCGCCCAATTACTCGGTAGTTCTCAGCACCAATTTCTATTCGAGACACATCGCTCAGAGTAACTGAACCGCCATTTTCGTTAACGCGTAGAACGATGCGTTCAAATTCGTCAACACTAGTGAGCAACGATTGCGAACTTATAACAGCATTGAGCTGCTGCCCTTCTACACTGGGTGCGCCGCCCAATTGACCGGTGGCGAGCTGCACATTTTGCGCTTCAATTGCAGCTATTACTTCGTCAACCGACAAATTGAAATCAAACATTGCCGCAGGATCAAGCCAGATACGCATAGCGTGTTCTGGGCCGAAAGTGGTAATTTGACCCACCCCATCTACCCGACTCAATGGCTCTTCTAAATTTGAAGCAAGGAAATCTGAAATCTCATTGCGTCCTAAGCTGCCATCTTTGGCATAAAACCCCACGATCAACGCATAGCTGTTTCCCGCCTTTTGTACCGAAATGCCCTGACGCTGCACGATAGCGGGTAACGAAGACTCCGCCTGAGACACTTTATTCTGAGTTTGAACCTGTGCAATATCGGAATCAGTGCCGGGCTTAAAGGTTAGCGTAATGGTTACTTGACCGGAGGACGAACTGGTCGATTGGATATACCGTAAGTTATCGATACCTGTGAGGTTTTGCTCGATAACTTGAACAACGGTGTTCTCTAATGTCTGTGCTGATGCCCCCGGATAAAGGGCCGATACTGATATTTTTGGTGCCGCTATGTTTGGGTATTGCTCAACGGGTAAACCCCTTAATGCCAACACACCAGCGCCCATAATCGATAACGCTATCACCCATGCAAAAACAGGCCGTTTTATAAAAAAATCGGATATGCTCATACGGATGGCTTACTTTGTGTTTTGGTTTGTGCTTCGACTTTGGCTCCAGGTTGCAAAGTCATGATGCCATCAGTGATCACGGTATCACCTTCGGTTAAACCGTTTTCAATAATCCATTGGTTTTTTACTGTTCCCCCTGTGGTAACACGACGAGATTGAGCAACGCTATTCTCATCCACCACCCATACCCGCTTCTCTCCTGTGTTTGTGATACTCACCGCTTTTTGTGGCAACAAAATCAACTTTTCGCGTCGATCATCTTGAATTTTCGCTTTAACAAACATACCGGGTAACAAACGATTATTTGGATTAGGAAATAAAGCCCGCAATTGAACGACACCGGTGCTTGGATCTACCGCAAAATCTGTGGCGTACAGAGACCCTTTTTCCATATATTCCTTATTTTTTTCACCCACAAATAGCGAAACAGTGAAGGGTAGAGAGCCTTTTTCAGAGTTATTAAATAGAGTGTCATGAAATTGCTCTATTTCACTGACGGCTTGAGATAAATCAACATAGACAGGGTCTAGCGTACGGATTGTCGCTAGTGCTTGAGGTTGCTGTGCGGTGACTAATGCGCCTTGAGTCACTGAAGAGGGTCCTATGTAACCTGAAATCGGTGCATACATTTTGGTGTAATCTAGGTTCACTTGTGCCGTTTGTAGTTCAGCATTTGCGAGTTGAACTCTAGCCGCAGCACTGCTCTTTTGCGCTTCGGCCTCATCGTATTCCTGACGACTTACCGCTTGCGTTGCTAGCAAGTTCTTTAATCGCTTCTCTGACGTGGATGCAACTTTTAATTGCGCCTCGCTATCGGCAAGTGCCGCTTTTGCTCGCTGCACGGCTGCCTCAAAAGGCGCAGCATCAATTTGATAAAGCTGCTGACCTTTTTCAACGAAGCCGCCTTGTTGAAAGAACAACTGCTGAATAATGCCAGTTATTTGCGGGCGAACTTGTGCAACCGAAAAAGGGGCAACACGGCCTAATAAAGTCGGTGCTGGCTCTACATATTGAGGTTCGACAACCATCGTTTCAACCTGAATTACATCTTGCTGCTGGGCTTGTTTTTGTTGCGCTTCTTTTGGCGCTTGCTCGGCTTTTTTCTCGCACCCCATGCCGGCCCATATGACAAAACCAAGAAGTATCAAAATGCGATAAACACTACTGTTTCCAATCATTAATATTGAAATCCTAATAAAAAACTTATTGAGTCAATTTTGGGGTTTTGTACAAAAAAAAGCAGTTAAGCAGATCAAAAATCATTTTTTATCTTTTTCTGCATAGTTCGAATAGCAGCATTGGCTCAGTTGAAATATCAACACGATAGCGTATTATTCGAACAAGTCATTAACATAAAGTTAGTTTGCTATGGAAGTGTATAAACTCGGAAAATGGACTATCGACCCGAGCGCAGGAACCTTAACATCAGATAAAGAGCAACGTCAGATTGAGTCTAAGTGCATGGACTTATTGATTTTGTTAATTGAAGCAAAAGGCGAAACAGTTTCCAGAGAGCAAATTATGACGCGCCTTTGGAATGGTCGTTATGTGAGTGATTTTGCACTGAATAATACCGTTGCCCAATTGCGTAAACACTTAAGCGATGGAGAAAAAAGCGCACAAGCGTACATTAAAACGCGCCATAAACGTGGTTACTACTTATCTACTCTTCCCGAAGTGATCTCTGCTTCTTCTTGTGAACCTGATAAACATCGTGTTTTTAAAAGATGGCCGGTCGCGGTTTTACTCAGCAGTATACTCCTTATTACTGGTTTAGTTTTCTCTTTTGGCAATACCGATAACATAAAACAACACAAAGCCAATATTGTGGTTTTACCTTTTTCAACAAACACAAATGATGATGCACTGTTTGCAAGTGGATTAGTCGAAGAAATTACTCATCAGTTAACCAATGATACGGTATTCAATATTTTTGCCCACCGTAGCCAGTCTTTAAGTGCCTATTCAAAAGAGGATGTCATTGCTCTTGCTAACGATTTACACGCTGATTATTTGATAGACGGCACTGTGTTCAAGCGCGGCCCCATATACAAAATTACGGTGCGCTTAATTGATGGAAAAGATGCAAGCCAGTTATTGTCAAAAGTGTATATGATGAATAACCAAAAACTGCTGGCTGAATACTCGCGCGTCGCCTCTTCATTGTCGTCAAACCTTTTCCAACTATTTGACACTGAAGATGCCTTAAGCACTGTAAAAGAGAGTGCTATTCCCCGAGAGGCTTACCTGCACATTTTAAACGCTCGGAAATTAAATGGCTCAAACACAGTAAAAGACTACACAGCAGCGATTGACGAATTCAAAATGGCCATACTACTGGCTCCGAATTATGCTGACGCCCATGCAGAACTGTCACTGAACTATTTGGTATTGGCTCAAAATACAATGCGTAATCAGGATGAATTTAACGACAATGCTTGGCGTTCAATCGAGACCGCTTTGTCCCTTGACCCTAGTCATCCTACTGCCCTAACGGGCGCAGCCATGTATTATCAAAACCTAAAAGAGTTTGAGCGCTCATCTGAATTCTATCAAAAGGCCATAGCCGTTGAGCCCAATTCATATGTCGCTGTGTTAAATTACGCAAACTTGCTTCGAGAAAAGCATCGGTTTAACGAGTCATTTGATTTATATCAACAAGTGTTAGCTATTGCGCCCTCCTCGGCACCGGCAAATTGGGCAATAGGAAATATTCTCACTCAACAGGGAAAACTGGACGAAGCGATTATACAATTTGAACAGTGCCTAACTTTATTACCAAACAACAACAATTGCGCCTTAGGCTTGAGCTACGCCTTAAGACTTGCGCATAAACCTGAGCGAGCTGATAGTGTTTTACAGCAGTTCGACCCCGCCTTTGACAAAACCAACTACTGGGTAAAAGACGCCTTAGCTTGGCAAGCGGTTTGGAAGAATGACAACACCTATGCGTTTACCCTTTTGGACGAGTTTTATCCATCGTCAGGCATTGAGATGCCCAGCTTACTCAACTATATGCGCTTACTTTGGGACAAAAATCAGTTGAGCGGTCATCCTATTATTGAGCAACTTAATGTAGCGTTAGACACACTGTCTGCTGAACAACTCTTTGCTTTGGTTATCGCCTATTATTTAAGTGACAATTGCGATGGTGTTAACGCTATAGTCAGGTCCACCCCATTTGAGGAACAGGCAGTCACAGACACTGTAGATGCCTTATTAAACGGTTTTTCAGTACAGGCCGCTCAGTATTACTGTGGCAAAGCTAGCAATACTGTGTCGTACCCCGATAGCCTGCAATTTACTGTATTAGACCAGTTGCCCACTAGCAGTCAGACCGCTCCGGGAGTTTTGTTTATTAAAGCGCAGCGCAAAACGCTAACAGGTCGCTCTCCACAGGAAGAGCTTAACACCTTAAAAGCAATAGAATGGCCCCTTAATTGGATGCTTTCTAAAGATCCTATTATTAAATAGGCCACTCTTTACTATTATCTTCGTTAGGCCTTAAATCGGTTCATCCTAAATAGTACAAAGAGTAAAAATCCGAACCACCCTAGCGAAGAAGCAGCATTTACAGACACAACGGGGTCATCGTTTCCACCATCGGTGGGACCATCAGCTGTACTACTGGTTACGATAGTCACAGCTTCTGGTCCACCTAAAATGCCAAAATCGTTGATTGATAACCATTCTGAATCATTCAATGCAGCTTTGTTGAACGAGGTATGAGACGACGTTCCCCAATTGCTTAAGCTTGCACTGGTAAGCCCTTCGTTGACAGGAAAATCTATACTGGTTTCAGGTATTAATACGCTATTTGAATCTTGAACTGAGCGAGCGCTTCCTAATTCGGATGCCAAGAACGAATTGGGGTCCGCTATCCAGCCTCCACCCACTGAGGCTCTGTGCCCATCGGTTAAGGCAACAATGCCCAAACCGCTACCAGAGGCGGCCCAATTAACGGCATTGACCAGAAAACCCCTTGCATCTGCGCTGTCTGATGGATCATTGAGATAATGCCAATCTGCATCCTGACCACTAACAAAGGTTCGCGTGCCTCTGGCTTCTTCAATTTCAGTTTTCGCAGTGAGTACGTTGTTTTGAGGTTGTACACCTAAATTAAAAAATCCGTTGCTTGCATTACATACGCTCGATGTTCCTCCCAAACACGAACTGCCAATAACTAATACGTCGTATAAACCAAAGTCTATGCTACCTTCTGACCAAAAATTAATGTTCCAACTCAGGCTGCCATCGTTATTTGGGTCGTAAGATACCGCATCATCCGTTCCACCTGCACCAAGCGCACTGATCCCCTCATTATAGGCACTGGTGCCCGATGCCCAAAGTACATCAATAATCGACGCATTTGCATGGTCGCCATAGGTAATGCTTGCCAATGCAAAAACCAATGCTGTTTTTTTTGCATGTAAAATGTTTAACATGAATCCTTCCTCTTATTTTGTTGAAGTACATTTACTCGAGATTAGTTGTTTAATCGATAACGTTGCTCGGTACCACTGGCAAACGTCTAAGTAACGATAAAGAGAAAATAAGTGAGTGAAAACTGAGCTTATAGTTTTATTATATTTATCTTATTGAAATACCCAAGCATGTGGGTTTTTGAGGTAATAAGAGGGGGTTTAAATAAAATTATTTATTGAACGGCAGCCCTTAAGAAATAAAATAAAAAGACAATCCGCCTTACTGAAAGTAAGATTCCAATAAAAAAGGCCACCTAAGTGACCTTTTTTGATATTCAAATACTAAACTGCAATTAGGCTAGGATTTTTGATACAACGCCTGCACCCACGGTTCTTCCACCTTCACGGATAGCGAAGCGTAAACCTT
>CAYSDZ010000020.1:0-53743 GCA_964429915.1 uncultured Alteromonas sp. | reverse complement strand
ATATAAAAAACAGAGAAAGCGTAACGCAAAGGTTCATAATTGCGTGGGACATGATGGAATAGCTTACACTTCTCATTTTAATCCTGAAAAGACCGAACATAATGCCCGAGATAAAAATTGCAACAAAAGTACTAGCGTGCTGATATTGAAGGTGGATAAGCGAGAAAAACAGTGATGGCATTATCACTGCAAGGCTAGCAGAAATGTTTTTTTGTCGCAGAACGTTAAAAAGCCACCCTCTAAAAACGAGTTCTTCTAATATTGGAGCTACGATTGAGGTGGAAATGAGCATTAAAGCGAATGTAATGGGATTTGAAAGTAATTCTTTAAATCCCTCCATAAAAGATTCTTCAGGGATGCCGAAATAGGCGAATAGCAACTCTGAGCTTGCGTAAAAACACAGTGTAAGGCTGACACAGATCGCTGTGTTTTTTGTATTTATTTTTTTTACAGACAAGCGGTTCATTAGTGTACGTATGCTCTTTGTTTTTTCTGCAGCCATCAGCAAATATATGGAAATGGGGAATCCCACTATTACGCCAACGAAATAAGCATAGGGCTCGTCGAGCCAGCGAAGATTAATAACACTTAAGGCGTTTACAAGGCTTAGTGTAAGGCCAACGATAAATTGTGGAACAATTAAGATTGCTATTACCCAGAAAAGGATTTTTACCTTTGATATGCGATTAGTTGTGTTTTCCATAAAAATTAACTCAATGTATGTTAAATGTCCTCACCCGTCCGGCTAAGGACGTATAAGTTTGTTAAATAAGCCTGCGCTTGTAACCTGTTTGTTAGTCCAGTTTGTCCCCTGTAATCAATCTACATAACCAACCGCGTTCATCTATACCCATATGCACTGGCGGTTTTCACCGAACTCTGCTGTAATTAAACGATAAACACGAGATGAAACATGGCTATGCGACTAGGTCTACGGGCTTACCTAAGACAAAAATTTGGAAAACCTTCTCCGTATCTGTCGATTGGCATTGCGATTGGCGAAGACGCTGCTTTCTTTAACGTACTATACAAACATTCGTCTGGGCGTATTGAGCTAAAGGCGGAAAAAGTCGTCAGTATCAATAATTGGCCGAAATCGTTAAAAACGTGGGTTGAGGACGAACATCTTAAATTAACTCATACCTATGTCGCTTTTTCTATTAGTCACTATCAGCAATATCAAATGGACAAACCAGCTGTTGAAAAAGATGAAGTCGTTAATGCCCTCAAGTGGTCTGTGAATGAACTCATTGGCAGCGAAGATGCACGTGCCATTGATTATTTTGATTTACCCGTTGCGGTAGCGGGAAGTGCGAAAGTCAATGTGGTTGCATTAAGTAATAATGCCATTGAGTCGGTCGTCGAAGCGGTGTTAGATGCAGGGTTGATTTTGAAAAATATTTCTGTTGAAGAAATGGTAACGTGCAATTTACTTTGCGGCGAGAGCGAAGCAGTACTGAGTTTAATTCAGGATGAAGGTGACGAAGTGTGCCTGAATATTGTGAAGGACGACAGTTTATATTTTTCACGACGCTTAAAAGGCTTTGAAAACCTAAACAGTTTTTCTATTGATGAGCTGAATATGGGCATCATTGATTCGTTATGTGTACAAATACAGCGCTCTATGGACTACTTTGAAAGCCAGCTGAGACAAGCTCCAATCCGGCATATTCAGTTTAAGCTCGACACTCAGCACTTAGCCGCAGTAAAAGCCTTAATCGAACAAGCGATACCCGCACAAGTGAAAGTGATGGATGTTAATGTTCAGGTGGCTGAGAACATTAACCCTTATCGATTAAGCTATTCCGCCTTGGGTGCGGCGCTTCAAGCGAATTATCACGAAGCGATGGTGTAATGAAGTCTCGACTTAATTTCTATTCAAGCCAATTTGAACCCAAAGTCAGTCTTATTTCTTTAAACTCACTGGCGCTTACGTTTGTGGCCCTTATTTTAGGCTGTGTTTTAGCTTCATCATTGATGGCTTTGAATAGCGCTAAGTTAACGGCAAAAAACAATGACCTACGCAAACAGGTTACAACATTACAGGCAACAGTGAACAATAGTCAGCAGCTCATTACTACTCGCAAGCCTGATCCGCAGTTAATGTTACAGCTAGCGCGGGATAAAAGTCGCTTAGCGCAGCGAGAAAGCGTGTTGAAAGAGCTAGCTAAACGGGAAGAGATAAAAACCAATCGCTTTTCTGAGGTGTTGAAAGATTTAGACAGTGCAGACACTAATCACGTTTGGTTAACTAAAATTGCTTTTGACAACAGACAAATCCTGTTAGAAGGATACGGCACGAAGCCCGATGCAATGCCCCTTTGGATCAGTCAACTGAGTACGAAAAGGTCTTTTTCAGGTGTGGATTTTCAACAACTTGCCGTTCAAAAAGAGGAAAAAGGCTTGTTTTTTTCGATCAGCACCGCCGCTCCCGATAAGGAGGTCGATTAGGCATGCTTTCTTGGCAACTCTACGAGAGCAAATTTGACGCCCTTATTCAGCGCGAAAAAGTCATGGCTTTAGCCGCTGGCATTGTTGTTATTGTATTAATGGGTTTCACGTATGGTATTGAACCGTTTTGGAGGGAAAACCAAGACTTGCAAGTGGAATCGACGTCCTTGGAGCGTAAACTCAATTCACTCAATCAACAACAACAAACCTATGCTTTGGTATTGGCACAAGATCCTGATGCTGATGTTAAAGCGCAACTTGTTCAGCTTAAAAAGCGCACCGAACAAGTAGAAAACCAATTTTCAAATGAAATCAACAAGCTAGTACCACCGTCTCAGATGCCCAAGCTAATGGCCAGTGTGTTGGGTTTGTCTAAAGCACTGGAATTACAACAGGTTAACGCATTGCCGCCTGAGCCGCTTTTTACTTCATCAACGAACAATAATAGTGACAATAAAAACGCCAAGCTTTACCAACATACGATAAGACTGGTCTTTAAAGGAAATTTTGAAAATAGCCTACACTTTCTAAACGCGCTAGAGCAAACCGAGTGGCAGGTTTATTGGAGTGTGATGACGTTTACGGTGCAAGAGCACCCCGACTCCGAGCTAATCATTGAGTTCTATACGTTAAGTACCGAAAAGGTGTTCATTCGTGTTTAAGTTTTCCATTCTCATGATGACAGTACTTTTACTGGTACCTATATTACGGGTATCTGTGATTTATGCAGACCCAACGAAACCCAGTCAAAATATGACAAAAGAGCAAGCGCTTACTCAAATACGACAGCACACACTGAGCGCAATTATAGTGACAGATTCGGGGCGAAAAGCGGTCATTGATGGGAAAGTTTTTTTAGAAGCACAACACAAAGAAGGACTGACGGTCACGCATATCGGTCAAAAAAAAGTGAAAATTAAATTTCTACACAATGGTGAATGGGTTCAGGACGAACTTACTCTTACCGATACAAGCTTTGTAACCCAGTCCGGAACGGATAAATAACAATATGAAAAATATCGATGCCCTGCCTTTTTTAATCGTAGCGTTTTGCAGCTTGATAAGCTGCAAAACCACGGTTAGGCCAGAGCAGTATACAAAAGCGTTGGATGAGCAAATTCAAGAGCAGGCCGAAATAGAGGCCAAGTTGACAGCCAAACCAACGGATAACGCACTGCCCGAATCCATAGACGACTACTTAAATCAGTATGAGACTGACGCCCCCTCCTCCTTGTTTGGCGAGCAAAAATATGACATCGATGCTCAAAATGTAGAAATAAGAACGTTTTTTCAAGGGCTTGTGGCAGACACGCCCTATAGCATCGCATTGCACCCTGATATTTCAGGTAGTATCAGCCTTACGCTAAAGCAGGTTCCACTGCCTGACATTATTAGCATAGTGGGCGACTTGTACAATTTGCACGTAGAGCAAAAAAATTCCGTATTTCGTATTCGTCCGGCTATTATGCAAACGCAAACCTTTACCGTGAACTATTTACTGATGCAGCGCGATGGCAATACGCAAACCAGTATTATTTCAGGCGGCGTTTCTCAAGCTGACGGTAATAACAATAACAACGGTAATGGCCCTTTAAATAACTTTTCAGGCAATTCTGCTGGTGGCAATAATATTGGTAACAACGCAGGTAATAATCTGGGCGGCAACTTGGGTATAGCTAATAACGGCGTTGCAATTTCTACACGCTCAGAAACCAATTTTTGGCAAAATCTTCAGGAAAACTTGGAAAGCATGATTGGCACAGAAGCGGGCCGAGTGGTCTTGGTTTCACCCCAAGCTGGTTTAGTTACGGTACGAGCTATGCCGAGTGAGTTGAGAACGGTGGAGCAGTTTTTAAGTGCGTCAGAAACTAATTTACAACGTCAAGTAATTTTGGAAGCACGTATTTTAGAAGTGACGTTGAGCGATGAATACCAACAAGGTATCAATTGGACAGAAGTGTTAAACAACTCAGGCAGCACCAACTTTCGTTTTGCCAACTCTGCACCCGTTATCGGTAACGAAGTGACCGCGTTGTTGGGAGGAGTCAGCAGCTTATCATTTGTAAACCAAGATTTCTCTGGTGTGCTGTCGTTGCTGTCCACACAAGGGAATGTGCAAGTATTGTCCAGCCCTAGGGTCACAGCGACAAATAATCAAAAAGCGGTGATAAGAGTGGGGAATGATGAATACTTTGTCACCGATGTGTCATCGCAAAATACGGTCACAGCGGCGGCTACCACTGTGATCCCCGATATTGAACTCACTCCCTTCTTTAGCGGGATTGCGCTAGATGTGACACCGCAAATCGACAAAGACGGTGCGGTGTTGCTACATGTTCACCCCTCAGTGATAGAAACCGATGAACAAGAAACATTTATTACCCTGAACGGCGAACAGATCATATTACCACTAGCACAAAGCTCGATAAGAGAGTCTGACACCATAGTAAAAGCGTTATCAGGCGAAATTGTGGTCATTGGCGGTCTGATGCAAAGCTCAATTTCCGACACCACCTCGAAAACTCCAGTGCTAGGAGATATTCCTATTGTGGGTAATTTATTTAAAAATAAAGCACAAATTGAGGTGAAAAAAGAGCTGATCATTTTATTGAAGCCAACCATAGTGGAAAAAGGAACTTGGTCGCAACAGCTGCAAAACACAAGGGAAAAAATGGCAGACTGGCTCTATATTGAGTAGCGTCTATGTATTTGTATCATTTTGGTCTTAACGAACTCCCGTTTACTTTAACGCCTAACACCAGTTATTTTTTTGGCTTGCCTTCGCACAACGAAGCCCTTGAAGTGCTAACCACGGCACTTAAAACCGGTGAGGGTTTCATAAAAGTAACAGGTGAGGTCGGTACAGGTAAAACCTTATTATGCCGAAAATTGCTGAATGAAGTGCCTGATCACTTTGTTACCGCTTATATTCCCAACCCTTTACTCAGCCCTAGTGAACTTCGCCGTGCCGTGGCCGCAGAACTTGGCGTCGATATTTCAGAACACTGCGACCAGCAATCGTTTACACAGAAAATTCAACAAAGGCTTGTCAGCATTCATCAAGCAAACCAAAGTGCTGTGTTGATTATTGATGAAGCTCAAGCCTTACCGGTAGAAAGTATCGAAGCACTGCGTTTAATGACCAATCTAGAAACAGAATCCAGAAAACTGCTTCAAGTGGTTTTGTTTGGTCAGCCTGAATTAGACGAAAAGCTTGATCGCACTGAACTTCGTCAGCTAAGACAGCGAATTACCTTCAGCTACACATTGCGACTAATGGATGCTGATCAAATTTTTCAATACGTACAGCACAGGCTGCAAGTAGCGGGTTATAAAGGCCCCAATATCTTCGATAAAGCAAGCTGTAGTCGCTTGATGAAAGCGAGCCTAGGTACACCGCGTATTGTTAATGTGTTGTGCCACAAATGTTTGATGCTAGCGTTTGGGGAAGGTGTTCAAAGCGTGAATAAAGCGCATATTCAACTTGCAACTGACGACACAGAAGCCGCTCATAAGCTGAAGTGGTTTGCGAAGTTTTTTATCACGAAGCAGCAGTGGGTGATAGCAATAGGGGCGTTTTTTTTGGGGTCAGCTGTTTTAGGACTGCTTTTATGAGTGTTGTAAATAAAATGCTCAATGACTTAGACAAGCGACAAGCAATAAGTCAAAGCTCGCAGGCAAATTATCAAGCACCGAAAAAGCCGAGAGGGTTGCTGAGTCAAAAAGTCATACTTATCTTAGTAGGAGTACTGATTTTTATAGTAAGTGCTTACTTGGCTAAGAGTTTTATTTTTCATCGCGTAAACTCAACACCAACTGAACTGCAAAAATTAAACGACCTACAACAAACAAGTGATCAACGACAAGCAAGTGACAAGCAAAAAGGCAGCACGCAACAGTTACAACCTGCCATTTCGCAAAAAATACCACCACCCAAAGCTGCCTTGAATCAAATAGTTAGTCCAAATCAAACGTCCATACCTACTCAGCAATTACGTTTTGCCAACGCAGCGCAATATAAAGACGCACCCCGTGTCGAAGCTGGCCCTGCACCAAACTCGGATTTAGATTCTGAAACCGAATCTAAGACTGAGCCTTCGCATCTATCGATACAAGCTTCCGCTGGTAAGCAAACGATTAATTATCAAACTAAGGTTGCCAATGCGCTGGCTCTAAACGATCTCCACGCAGCTAAATTGGCTCTGGATGAATGGATCAGCGCTGAGCCTAAGGCTTTGGAAGCAAGAAAAAAATTGGCGTCTCTTTTGTTTGCTGATGGAGATATGGCTCAAGCTAAGGACTTGCTGAATGAAACACTCTCGCAGTTTCCTGACAATACGTCGGTAAGACTAATGCTATCTCGTTTGTATACCAAGCAAGGCGATCTTCAAGCGGCTTGGCAAGTTTTACAAATTCAATCCAGTGACACAGATCTATTACATCGCAGAGCATCACTCGCTAGGCAATTAAATGAGTTACTAACCGCACTAGAAGATTACGACACCCTACTCCGCCTTCAAGCTAACGATTTGAAAGCATGGTTGGGGAGCGCTGTGGTCAGTGAACGTTTGGGCGCTAACGACCAAGCTGTTTCCCGATTCAAGAGGGTGCAAACTCTCGCTGAACCCAATAGCGATATAGCGCGCTATGCCTTATCAAGGTTAGCAACATTGCAAAAAGAGCCGAGCCTATGAATAAAATTAAAATACGATTGGGTGATTTGCTTGTTCAACACAATATTATTACTGACGAGCAGTTAAGCACGGCCCTTGCAGAGCAGCGACAAACAGGCCGAAAGCTAGGTGCCACACTTATTGCATTGGAGCTGGTCAGTGAACAGCAGTTGTTACAAATTTTATCGTCTCACTTAGGCGTTGAGCTTATCGACCTCGACAATGTTCAAATTAATGCCAATGCAGTGAAGCTGTTGCCTGAAATGCAAGCGCGTCGCTACCGAGCCCTTGTGATTGACGATACTGGCGACAGCTTACTGGTCGCGATGAGTGATCCTGCCGACTTGAATGCTGTGGACAGTTTAACTGAATTGCTGCCTAAGCAAATCAAATTGGCGGTTGTCAGCGAAACGCAGCTTTTTAACGCCTACGACACCTTGTACCGCAAAACCGAAGAAATTGCGTCGTTTGCACAAGAGCTGGCAGATGAATATAAAGATGAGCAAACCTACGATCTTTCAGACAGTATCGACAATGAAGCCGATACTGCCGTTGCGCGTCTTCTTCAGTCCATTTTTGAAGATGCAGTGAGAGCTAAAGCGTCCGATATTCATATCGAGCCTGATGAGGGGAAACTGCGCATTCGCCAACGAATAGACGGAGTGCTGCAAGAAAATATCATTCAAGAAAACAATATTACAGCCGCGCTGGTACTCCGGCTTAAGCTGATGTCGGGTTTAGATATTTCCGAAAAACGCCTACCGCAAGACGGCAGAACTCAAATTCGAGTCAAAGGGCATCGTATTGATGTGAGGCTTTCAACCATGCCAGTACAAAATGGGGAAACCGTCGTGATGAGGTTGCTTGATCAGTCTGCTGGTGTACTTAGTCTGAACCAAACAGGTATGCCGCAAGCACTTCTGCAACGATTTCGAACCCTGTTAACGCGTCCCCACGGTATGATTCTGGTTACAGGACCAACAGGTTCAGGGAAGACCACAACACTCTATGGCGCTTTGAGCGAACTCAATTCTTCTGAGCGCAAAATTATTACCGTTGAAGACCCCGTTGAGTATCGGCTACCGCGTATCAATCAAGTACAGGTAAACAATAAAATTAATCTCACTTTTTCGCAAATTTTGCGAACAACATTACGCCAAGACCCTGACATTATCATGGTGGGAGAAATGCGCGATCAAGAAACGGTTGAAATAGGCTTACGAGGCGCACTAACAGGTCATTTAGTGCTATCAACTTTGCATACCAATGATGCCGTGAGCAGTGCGACTCGCTTACTCGATATGGGGGCGCCTGGGTATTTGGTGGCTAGCTCTCTTCGAGGGATTGTGGCGCAACGATTAGTTAGAAAAATTTGCGACAACTGCACTACGGAGCATATACCGACAGAACAGGAATTGTTCTGGTTAAGTCACATAGATAAATCTGTACGCGATGTATCCTTTAAAAAAGGTAAAGGGTGCCGAAAGTGCAATCAAACTGGCTATCGAGGCCGTTTAGGTGTTTTTGAACTGCTAGAAATGACAGACGAAATGATGCGTGCGTTAAAACGTGGCGATACCAACGCCTTTAGTGATGCAGCCGAAAAAAATCCAAATTATACGCCGCTAGCACATGTTGCATTGTCTTATGCAAAAATGGGCATTACGACGGTTGAAGAAGTGCTTAAGTTAGTAGAAATGGTGACTGAATCATCGCCGAAGCCTCACTTTTCAGAGGAGAGCGCCCATGGCGAGGTTTGAATTCTCTGGTCGTCATAAAAACGGCGAGTTAACCCAAGGCGCGCTCGAAGCGAATGATGCTCAAAGTGTTGCACGACAATTAACAGCTAGGCAAATTACACCGATCTCGATAAAGCTAGAGACAAACAAAACACAATCAAACGAAACAGTGAATTGGTTCACACCCAATGTCAGTCTCACCGATTTGGTGTTGTTTTGCAGACAAATGTATTCTCTTACCAAATCAGGTATTCCCATCATACGAGCCGTTGGAGGTTTGGCCGATTCAGCTCAATCGTTGCGTTTGAGGCTGGCGTTAAAAGATATTGTTTCACAGTTGGAACGCGGCCGAAGTTTGTCGTCAGCGCTGAACAATCATAAAAAAATTTTTAACCAGTTATTCGTGAGTGTTGTGCATGTTGGCGAAAACACGGGGCAGCTGGATCAAGCCTTTAACCAGTTAGCCGAGTATCTTGAGCGTGAGCAGGAAACGCGAAAGCAAATTACTACTGCCACGCGATATCCTATTTTTGTTGTCGTCGCCATTGCCATCGCTTTAGTTGTTATGAATATCTTTGTTATTCCCAAATTTGCCGATATGTTTAAACGCTTCGATGCTGAATTGCCACCAATGACCCGCTTTTTAATTGGCATGTCAGACTTTTTTATTCATCAATGGTACCTCTTAGTAGTAGGTATCGCCTTCGTCGTATTTGGCATTCATCGTTATGTAAGTTCTGAAAAAGGCCGATACAAGTGGGATAAAACAAAACTGAAATTACCCATTGTTGGTAGTATTTTTAATCGGTCATTGTTAGGCCGCTTTACTCGCAGTTTTGCCATGATGATCAAAGCAGGCGTGCCATTAACAACGGCTCTCACTTTGGTAGCAGATGCAGTGAACAACGCTTTTATGGGCTCGCGAATTCTATTGATGCGACAAAATATAGAGCGAGGCGAGAGTTTTTCACGTGTTGCTCAAAGTAGCGAGCTGTTTACTCCTATGGTGCTGCAAATGATAAGCGTAGGCGAAGAAACCGGTCAAGTAGATGAGTTGTTAGCCGAAGTGGCGTCGTTTTATGAACGCGAAGTAGATTACGATTTAAAAAGCCTAACAGCAAAAATAGAACCCATCTTAGTGGCCGTGGTCGCAGGCATGGTGTTGGTATTGGCGCTAGGCATTTTTACCCCAATGTGGGATATGATGAGTGCAATTCAGGGGCGATAGTCGATGCAAAAACCTAATAATCAGCAAGTTAAAGCAAACCATTCTCTAAATAAACTGATTATTAGTATCACTGTTGTGGTTGTGTTCGTTGGATTAATGGCAACGGTTATCGTTTATTTATTAAAAGCCCAACCCATTGCACAAGGCACTGCTATGGAAGGATTTGCCAGACAATTTCAACAAAGTGTGGAAACCTCACATTGGCAATGGCAAGCGCAAGGTAGACCACAACGAATCATATTGTTGCATTATAACGCGCAAGGTAAAGAGCGTGCCAGAATGCCAGTGCGTATGGAACACACCGGTAGACCTTGGGTAGAAAAAAACGGTAAAGGTTGCGAAAAACTGTGGTTGAACATGTTATATGAACCCACCCAAGCCGACGGATTTAAAGTGATTTCAGAGTATTACCCTCCCCAGGGTAAAAATAAAGATAAGGAATTTGGTTTTTGTCGTTATCGGCTAAGCCAAGGACCGAGTTTCGACTATGATTTATTGAATGGGAAAGTCACGTTCAATAATAAAGATTAGTTTGGGCATAACGCATTCACCCAACCCGTTTCATGGAGTTAACATGAATACAAAAACAGATGGTTTTACCTTAATCGAACTGGTGATCGTGGTGGTTTTATTAGGCTTACTGGCTGCCGTAGCGATTCCTCGTTTTCTTGATGTCACGGAGAGAGCAGAAGACGCTACAGTGGAAGGTGTGGCTGGGGGATTTGCAACCGGCGTCGGTTTGGTTAGAGCTCAGTGGGAGCTTGAGGCACGACCGCAAAGCAATAACGGTGCTAACTTAACATCGGTCACTCTAGATGGTATTACCGTTGGTGTCGATCAGAATACAGGCTATCCGACAGGCCAGTTGAATAACGATGCGAGTACCGAAGATATCGATGTAAGCGATTTAGATTGCGAAAGCATTTTTAATCTCATATTACAAAGTTCTCCTACCATCACGTCCAATTTTAACAATCGGCCATTTGATAATTTCCGCTATTTTACTACTGTTAGTAATAACACTGGGTCTGAGAACAATGATATTTGTTTCTATTACTTAACCCAAACGATACGTAACCTCACTATCGTGCCCAATGATAACTCTGTAGGTAATGGATTTGTTTATGATCCCAGAATCGGTCAGGTTATTGTTTTTAGTAATAATACACAGGTATTAACGAACAGATAGAAAGTTTCCATACAAAGACTACTATTAATCATAGTGAATTATGGGGAAATAAACATGCAACAACAACGTGGCTTTACTTTAATCGAACTTATTATTGTTATTGTAATTTTAGGCATTTTAGCGGTAACCGCTGCACCGCGCTTCGTTGATTTTCAAAGCGATGCGCGCGAAGCTGCATTGGAAGGTGTTGCTGCTGCTTTAGCGGGCGGCTCGCAATTAGTTTTTGCACGCGCGGCCATTAACGGTGTGCAAAATACCAACACCTCAAATGATTTGGATTTAAATAATGATGGCACTGACGACGTATCTATCATTAATGGTTACCCAAACGCTAACGCAGCGTTAGATAGCGTAGATTTAGACGATGAATTACTGTCTTGGGTCGATTTTAGCGTTCAGCTTTCTACCGACGCTAACCCAACGTCAGATTTTATCGTCACTGCGGGTACGGATTCGTTTATCATCACTCAAAACGGCACCGACGCAGGTGCTGGTTGTGAAGTGGTTTATACGAATGCACCTGCTCGTGGCTCTCCCGCTATTTTGGTTACGGCAACTAATTGCTAAAACTAAAGGCGTGAAATTCAGTGGGTGATAGCAATACAAGCAAAGGATTCACCTTGCTTGAGCTCACTATCGTGATTGTACTGATTGGCGTGTTGTCGGTAGTGGCAACTAGCCGATACAGTGGCAGAGGAGGCTTCGACACTTACGCGCTGCAAAGCAAAATCATTGCCTCTTTGCGGCAAATGCAGTTTCGAGCCATGCAAGATACAAGAGCTAACTTCTGCCACCAAATCGTGTTCGATACTTCCGCTCCGGCATTGGGCCCGCCAAGTCATGATTTTTCAAATACTGCCAGTGCCGCTTCTGCAAGTTGCGTAACATCAATCGGTATCGATACGCCCGATAACCTTCGTATCGGCTCTGACGACTTTGCCGAACTCAATGCATCGTTAAGTGCTGTAGACGGTAGTACAGCCATTTCATTTATTAATTTTACGGGGCTTGGCAGGCCGCTGACATCAGCAAGTCATTGCAGTGTGGATTGCCGTATTACCGTTGCAACACAAACATCCGCTTCGGTGTGTATAAACCGTGAAGGGTTTATTCGTGGCTGTTAGTTTCATTCACCGCGGCTTTACCTTAATAGAGTTAATTGTGGGCATGGTTGTTTTTAGTGCCACTATGGTGACAGTGATCACATTAGTCGTAAACCAAACTCGACAGAGTATTGACCCCATATTGCAAACGCGCGCAGCGAACCTTGCTCAATCTTTAGCTGATGAAATTTTGAGTAAAGCCTATGACGAACAATCAAATTTAGAGGGTGGAACCATACGTTGTGGTGAACAAGGCACGACATGTTCAGTAGTATTGGGGCCAGATGGGGTTGGCTCAAACCGTGAAACTCGCGAACAATATGACGATGTAGACGACTACCACAATCTTTTGATCAATTCGGGTGGAAGCATCCAAAGCGCCTTAGGCGACATTGCAAGATCAGGAAGTGCACAGCTTTATCAGGGTTTCTTGGTTGATGTGGCAGTGCAATATGACAATCAGTTAGGGGTGGAAGGAAAAAGAATCACTATTTCAGTAACTACCTCTGCAAATCAGCGTTTGATTTTCTCGTTTTTCAGGATGAATTATTAATGTATCAGCGCGGACTCACCTTACTCGAACTTGTTATTGTGATTGTTATATTAAGCGTATTGTTTGTCGGTACAGCGAGTTTCATCCGTTCCTCAGTGCAAAGTATTACTGCAACAACAGACAGAGGCCAACTGCTTAATGAGGCCCGTTTCGCAATGCAGCGAATAGCCAGAGAATTACAAGGCGCTATTCCCAATAGTATAAGGGTGAATAAACAACTTGGAGAGCATTGCCTTGAGTTCGTTCCTTTTAAGTGGTCAAGTATGTACTTGGATCTCCCTGCTGCTAGAGCCAGCGATACTTCCGTTGTGATACCGATAGTGGCCCCTGTTGATGTTGACGGCAGTATTTTCGAACTCACTCCAGGAACAGATGTCGCTATAGTTTATCCATTGCGTTCAAGAGATATTTATTTTAGCAACGCTGTCGCGACTGAGCTTCGAAAAGTGCGTGAAATTAACGCCTGTAATAGTGGGGATTGCTCACTGTTTACTGATAATGTTCTGGAGCTGACATTGAACAATGGCTTTATGGACGGCTCTCCTGCACAGCGCATTTACTTTGCGAGCGAATCTGTCAATTTTTGTGTGGTTAATAATAGCGTTGTGCGTTTTACCAATACCATTGCTGCTAACCAAAGAAATACGGCATCCAATGGTGGAGTGATATTGGCCAGTAATATTGAAAATACCTTATTAGCTGGAGATGAGACTTTGTTTTCTGAAGACGACCCTTTTCAGCATTTTGTATCAAGTCGATTACGAAATGCCGTGGTGCAAATAAGACTACGATTTTTATTGAATGGTGAAATCGTTACATTTCAACAAGAGGTGCATATCCCCAATGCTCCCTAAGCCAGTGTTCAGCCATGCGCAAAAAACGCAAAAGGGCAGCCTTACCTTAATTGCCGTGTTCGTTATAGTCATTTTGACCCTGTTAGGGCTTTCGCTTGCCGATCAAATACGTAGTGGTTCACAAAATGTTGTATATGAAGTGCATGGCACTAGAGCGCTAATGGCCGCTAAAACCGGTTTGGAACTAATGGCGGCGCAGTCTTTTCCCGTGGGGGGCATTGATCAGGCGTGTAACTTGGTAGAAACAACTGTTGATGTGAGTACCATCGCAGGCTTGGAGAATTGTTCGTTTATTATTCGTTGCAACACACAAACTGTTTCTCAAAATAGCGTGCCTACTCACAATGTCTATCGGTTCGAAAGCACGGGCGTTTGTCAGGCAAGTGCGCAGTGGGCCAGTAGAACAGTCGCTCAAGAGGCGGTAGTTCGCTTATGAAACATTTAATCAGAATTTTCGTTTTGATCTGTTTTTTAACGAACAAAAGCGGATTTGCACAATGCTCAGACGTTTTTACGTCGGCAGTGTCATCCCACAGTGTTTCTGGATCATTATTTCTTGGCAGTGATGCTGATGTGCGTGGTTCAGGAACCGTAATTGATGTGCCAAGTATTGTTCAGGAAGACCCGTCTGACAATACCTGTTTTACGGCGCCGTGCCAAAGTAGCGGCAATACTTCTCGCAGACTGAGTTTGGCGCCATTCGAAACCTCTTCAAGTACGAACGATATAGTCATACTCTCTGACCGAGTTAGAGTACTCCCTGTGGGAAATTATCGACACATAACCGTGGGAAACGGGGCCACGCTTATTTTTTCGGGAACAGGTGTTAGCCGTATAGGCCGACTCACTGCATCCATAGGCTCAACGGTCGAGTTTACCTCAGACACCTATTGGATAGAAGAAATGGAAATCGGAAACGAAAGTACAGTGCAATTGTCTTCCAATGAATTTACTCAAATCAATGCCAATACTATTAACTCTGGTAATGATGTCGAATACAACCTAGCAAGGCCATCCGGCAGTTTATTTTTAGTTGCATATTCCACAGCCTCTTTCGGTAATCAAACAAATTTCAATGGCTATATATACGGCGACAGTACGGTATTCATAGACCGTGAAACCTCAATCAAAGGTGCAGTTACGGGCACAGACATTACGATGAATAGACGAGCCCGAGTTAGCTTTGACGATTTTGGAATTAATCGACTGGACGAATACCGTGTATGCGGAGGTCCACTACCTGAACAAGTCGCATTTTATCAGTTTGAAGAATTTGAGTTTTCAGGGGCGAATTCCATTCAGGATGCTAGCGGAACGAATAATGACGGAAGTCCGATAGGCGACGTTTCATCAATTTTTCCCACAAATGATATAGCGTGCAGAGCGGTCGATATAGCAAAAGACAATTTATCAGGTTCAAGGACCGCTGAAATTAATAACGCCGTGGACACCCAATTGGATGTAAACGAACTGGGACAAAGCGGCACTATCTCTTTTTGGTACCGCAGCAATGAGGCATGGGATAGTGGTAATCCTAGACAGTTGTTTGACGCAACCTTAGTCGAAGATGAAGAGAATCCAGTGGAGACGGATAAATATTTTTTTGCGTCAATTCTCGGCAATGGCAGTATTCGTTTTGCCTATGAAGATACGGAAGACGGCGATTACATCGCGACGACTCGTGTTCAGACATTTGCAGAGGGAGAATGGGTACATCTTGCTTTTACATGGAATGCGTCTTCGCGAACAGCGGCAGTATACGTGAATGGAGTGAATCGAATTAACGCCACATTCACGGATTTCACCTCATCTCGATTGGCAGATTTGTCTACTTTATATATTGGCGATAATCGCTCAACTTTATTCAGAAGTGGAGCTTCAAGCCAGTCTGCAAACGGACAATTTGATAGTGTGCGGGTGTATCGCAATCAGCAAACTCCCAGTGAAGTGATTGATGACTTAAACAGTAATGAAGCTTGCGCTCCGTTAACATTCTACAGAATTGAACATCCCTCGGTGGGGCTAACGTGTGAGGCGTCGCAAGTGAGAGTGACAGCCTGTGTCGATGAAAGTTGTAGTTTCTTTGCTGAACCCGTTTCGATTTCCTTTCCTACAAATACGGGCGTAAGGGAAGAGTTTTCCTTTACAGGGTCGCGAACAATTAATGTGAGAAATAGTGCAGACACTTCGCTTGTGCTAGATGTTATTGCTCAAAATGTTACTTCTACGCCTTTACTTGATGCTCAATGTTCTTCCGATTGCGAAATAGAGTTCAGAAACGCGGCGTTCCAGTTTGTTGATCAGGCCAATGGTTTATCTACCCTTTTACCCGACATTGTAGCCGAGTCGTCTTTATCGAGAATAGGCATTCGGGCGGCAGAAGATAACGATGGAGTCTGTGTATCCGCTTTAAGCGGTGTGCAGGATGTGACCTTAAGTTTTGACTGCATTGCAGGTGGAACCAGTTATTCACCCAATATTTGCAGGCAAGCCTTTTCTGGCTTGCCTGCTGATCCATCAAATACGGGTAAAAATAGAGGAACGCTAAGCTTGGATTTTGGCAATGATGGCATTGCCGATTTACCGGGGGTGTATGCCGATGCAGGTCGACTTTCATTACAAGCTTCTGGTGAATACGACGACTTTAGCATTAATTCGGGTGATGGCGTGATGTTTGACAGTTATCCAGCTAGTGTTCTGCTTGTTGCCAATGAAGAGGCACTGGCAGAGGGTAGTAATACCTTTGTTGCAGGGGCGTCGTTTTCATTCAGCATTGCCGCATTGGGTGATAGGGGGAATGAATTGCCGGGGTATCAGCCGGGACACCTCGCCTACAATTTGAGACGCACTATTCATGATGGCTCATTGGCAAGTGGTTTAGAATCGGTACTTTCATTCGGTTCCGACACAAATTTGCGCAGTGTTTTCTCTTCGTCTTTTCAGTCTGTTCCCAATAGATTAAATTTCACAAATGGTCAGTATCGCACCGCGTCAGCACAAAATAGCGAAGTCGGCACATATAGTTTGACACTGAGAGACACAAATTATTTGGGCAACCGAGTAGAGGCTAATAGTCTTATACTGGGGCGGTTTATTCCTGCCTTTTTTGATATTGTCAGCAATACGCCTGTTGTCGCCCCCAATTGCAGTGGAAACTTCTCTTACATGGGGCTTGCTAACCGTTTTGAGTTAGGTCTTGAACCGGAATATACCGTTACTGCATTTAATGCCAACCGACAAATTACACAGCTTTACAGTGCAGACGAATGGCGTCTAGCAGCTGACACCTTACCGCTTGCGAGCCTTGTTGGTGCACTCGACACCTCCACCACCGAAGTAAACGGTAATTTGTTGTCAGTCAGTGTCGATACAAGTACGGGCAATACATTTATAAGTAACACTGCGAATTTTAATGGGAGTGGAGAGATACTCATTAGTAATCTTGGGCTTACCTACGAAAAGCCTGATTTGTTCGACACTCAACTTGCCCCTTTCGACACCGATGTTCAATTGAGTATCGCAAGCAGCTTTTTCACCGATTCAGATGGCGTGTGTTATCGGCCCAATTATATCAATGAAGCCAATGTGGGCAGCTGTCAGCCCTTTAATATCAACAACATTGGCGGGGCAGAGCAACGTTATGGGCGTTTGCGTCTACTGAATACCTACGGACCGGAAACTCGGCCTTTACGCGTTCCCATTCAAACTGAGTATTTAAATAGAGGTAACTGGTTGGTCAATTCAGAGGATAGCTGTACCAATATTGATTTTACCCAAGCAAGCGGTCAACTGGTTTTAAGTAATGCCTCTAGCGCATTCGAGTCTAATATTGTGAATCAATACCGCAATATCACTAGCGCAGGAACCCTAAATAATGGAATGTCTAGTGGTTCAGACTTGTTGTTTAACGAGCCTGCTGGAAACGAGCGCGGCAGTGTACGTATTTCGCTCGATCCCAATCACGCCAGTGCTCATTGGGCGCAGTATCTCAATGTAGATTGGAATGAGGACGGCACGCTTGAACGATCAGAGGACTTTCCTTCTGCGGTGGTCTCCTTTGGATTATTTCGAGGAAACGATAGAATTTTTCATTCCAGAGAGGTTCTAAGGCAGGACTAAGCACATTTTTTACGATACCATAAGCAGATTAACCTTTGCTTAGCATAAAAAGGAACAGTAATTTCATGTTGAAAAAGCTTCGTGGTATGTTCTCTAACGATTTGTCCATAGATTTGGGCACCGCGAACACCCTGATTTACGTTAAAGATCAAGGTATCGTGTTAAATGAGCCGTCTGTTGTCGCGATACGACAAGAGCGCGCTTCTGGCCCCAAAAGTGTTGCTGCTGTAGGTGCTGAGGCAAAGCGTATGCTAGGTCGAACGCCGGGGAACATAAAAGCCATCCGACCTATGAAAGACGGTGTTATTGCCGATTTCTACATTACTGAAAAAATGTTACAGCACTTTATCAAACAGGTGCATGACAATAACTTTCTTCGCCCTAGCCCACGAGTGTTGGTGTGTGTGCCTTGCGGCTCGACACAAGTCGAACGTAGAGCAATTAAGGAGTCTGCCTCTGGAGCAGGAGCAAGAGAAGTGTTCCTTATTGATGAACCCATGGCGGCAGCCATTGGCGCAGGCTTACCAGTTTCTGAAGCAACAGGCTCTATGGTTGTCGATATTGGTGGAGGTACAACTGAAGTCGCGATTATTTCATTAAACGGTGTCGTTTATTCGTCGTCTGTAAGAATTGGTGGTGATAAGTTTGACGAAGCAATTATCAATTATATTCGTCGCAACTTTGGGTCTTTGGTGGGTGAAGCCACTGCCGAGCGCATCAAACACGAGATAGGTGCAGCGTACCCCGGTGAAGAAGTGCGAGAAATAGAGGTGCGAGGCAGAAATCTAGCCGAGGGTGTACCGCGCGGCTTCACGCTTAACAGCAATGAAATACTTGAAGCCTTGCAGGAGCCATTAAGTGGTATTGTTTCTGCGGTTATGGTTGCGTTAGAACAATCTCCACCAGAATTAGCGTCTGATATTTCAGAGCGCGGTATGGTACTCACTGGAGGTGGAGCTTTGTTAAAAGACCTCGACCGCTTGCTGATGGAAGAAACAGGGATCCCTGTCGTTATCGCAGACGACCCACTTACCTGTGTCGCTCGAGGCGGAGGCAAAGCCTTTGATATGATAGATTTACATGGTGGCGACCTGTTCTCTTACGAATAGCTAACCATTTAACTTAATAAGCACCTATGGATACTATTTTTACCAGAGGTCCATCTATTGCTGTAAGGCTAATGATTGCGGTGATCATGTCCTGCGTGCTTATTTTTGTTGATCATAAACTGGATGGATTCCAATCCCCACGTTTGTATTTCAATTCTTTGCTAAGCCCCCTTCAATATATCGCTAACTTACCTAGTTTGTTGCTCGATGTGAGTGCAGAACGATTAACATCTCGCGAAGACTTAATCGACGAAAACCAAACGCTCAAGGACCAGTTACTGATTGCGAGTGAAAAATTACAACGCTTTGATTCCCTCGAAAAAGAGAACAGCGAGCTAAGAGCTTTATTAGAAGCGCCCACCTCTCCACAGTATCGAAAAATAGTGACTGAGCTGATGTCAGTCGACAGAAACCCTTTTGCTCAGCAAATTATGATCAATAAAGGCGCGTTAAATGGGGTTTTTCGCTCTCAGGCATTGATCGACGAAAACGGCATTATCGGTCAGGTAATGGAAGTGGGAACGACAAACAGCCGAGTATTGTTAATTACCGATGTCACCCATAGCATTCCGGTTCGTTCTCAGCGAAATAATATTCAATTCATTGCCAGTGGTTCAGGTGGTTTTAACGAATTATATTTGGAGCATGTAACCCACAGTGCTGAGGTTGAGGCCGGTGATGTTTTAGTTTCATCCGGTCTTGGTGGCGTCTTTCCGGCTGGATACCCCGTAGCAGTGGTGTCTAAGGTCAATCGCGACGAGCGACAAGTCTTCGCGCAAGTATTAGCAACACCTACCGCTGCACTTGATCGCATTCGTTACGTATTGTTATTAGAGCCAGAAACACAAGCCGAGAGTCTCAACGGAGACACGCCATGAGGTCGAGGTTCTTTACCATACCTCTCACTCTAACTGTGGCATTAGTGTTACAAATTGTGCCTTTGCCCGCGCAGATCGACCTGTATCGACCCGACTGGGTGCTTATTGTACTTTCATATTGGTCGATGGCTTTACCGAATCGGGTGAATATCGGCACTGCATTTTTAACGGGATTGTGTTTAGACATTCTCTTGGGCACACCGCTCGGTGTGCATAGTTTGGTGCTTAGTATTAGCGTGTTCGTGTTAGTGGCCAATTATCAACGATTAAGAAACTACTCGGTTTGGCAGCAAAGTATTGTTATTGGCTTGGTTTGTTCGTTTTATCACTTATTACAGTTTTGGGTGTTGCACTTATTAAATGACATCTATTTTCGATACGAGTTCTTGTTACCTACCTTGAGCTCAATGATATTGTGGCCGTGGGCATTTTGGTTGCTTAGAAAAATACGACGCCAATTTAAAGTGCAATGAATAAATAACCATGAATCAATCCCTTATTTTAGCTTCAGCCTCTCCCAGAAGAAGGGAGTTACTTAAACAAATTGGTATAAACCACACCGTACTCCCTGTTGATGTTGACGAAACGCCCCTTGACGCTGAATCAGCGCGTTGTTTGGTAAAGCGTCTCGCTTTCTTGAAGGCTTCAGCAGCGAAAAATCAAGTTGGTGATGGCTCACTTCCTATATTGGCAGCCGACACCATCGTTTCTTTTGAAGACGCAGTCCTCGGCAAGCCGCGTGACGAACAAGACGCAATTCAAACATTGTTGAAGTTGAGCGGGCAAACTCATCAAGTCACGACTGGATTTTGCATACTAGCAGACCAAAAACAACATCTTGAAACCGTAACTTCTGTGGTTACATTTGGAGCCATTACCGAACAGCAAGCAAAAGCATATTGGTCGACCGGTGAACCTGTTGATAAAGCAGGAAGCTATGCTATTCAAGGGCGAGGCGCTATATTTGTTAAAGCGATGCAGGGCAGTTACAGCAATGTGGTGGGGCTTCCGCTACATGAATGCTATCAGGCCTTATCTAAATTTGGAGTAAGCTCATGAGTGCCGAACTACTGATTAATGTGACGCCGTCAGAGTCGAGAGTTGCGCTTATTGAAAACGGTATTCTGCAAGAAATTCATGTTGAAAGGCATACTAAACGTGGTTTGGTGGGCAATATTTATCGAGGCAAGATCAGTCGCGTACTTCCAGGCATGCAAGCTGCATTTGTTGATATTGGTTTAGATAAAGCGGCTTTTTTGCACGCTTCTGACATCGTTATTCACAGCGAATTAGAAGGTGAAGTAACGACCAGCCATCTTGAGAAACGCGATATTAGAGAGTTGGTAAGAGATGGCCAAGATTTGGTTGTGCAAGTAGTGAAAGATCCTATAGGCACAAAAGGAGCTAGGTTAACCACCGATATTACCATTCCATCTCGTTATTTAGTGTTTATGCCCAGTGTGACTTATGTGGGAGTTTCGCAGCGTATTGAAGATGAAAACGAACGCGATAGACTCAAATCGCTAGTACAAGATTACTGCGATGAATACGGTGGGTTCATTTTGCGTACCGCAGCAGAAGGGGTGAATGAACAGGAGTTGATTTCTGATGCCGATTTTCTCAAGCGTTTGTGGAACAAAATACAATATCGCTTAAAGAAAACAAAACGTCAGCTTCTTTATGAAGATTTACCTCTGGCACGGCGAGTGATACGCGATTTTGTTGGAACCGAATTGGACCGTATCCGCATCGACGCTAATTTGGCTTTTAAAGAATTACAAGAGTTTACCAAAGAATACGTGCCTGAGCTCAGTACTAAGTTAGATTACTATACAGGTGAGCGTCCTATCTTCGATTTGTACGATGTAGAAAACGAAGTACAGCGCTCGCTAGAACGGCGTGTCGATTTAAAATCGGGCGGTTATCTTATTATCGATCAAACCGAAGCAATGACGACCATCGATATCAATACAGGCGCATTTGTCGGCCATAGAAACTTAGAAGAAACCATATTCAATACCAATATTGAAGCAACGCTAGCCATTGCGCGTCAGCTTAGGTTAAGGAACCTAGGTGGTATGATACTTATCGATTTTATCGACATGACGGAACCCGATCACAAACGGCGTGTCTTACATTCGTTAGAAGTCGCAACCAACAAGGATAGGGCAAAAACCAATATACATGGTTTTACTGCCTTAGGTTTGGTAGAAATGACACGCAAGCGTACGCGTGAAAGTTTGGAGCATATACTGTGCGGTGAATGTCCAGTTTGTAAAGGGCGTGGGTCAATTAAGACGGTTGAAACCATCTGCTTTGAAATAATGCGTGAGATTGTAAGGGTTCATCGGGCATACGATGCTGATCAATTTGTCGTGTATGCATCGCCAGCCGTTGCAGATGCTTTGTTAGGTGAGGAATCGCATGTTTTGGCAGAGCTTGAGGTATTTGTGTCGAAACAGATAAAAGTGCAAACAGAACCGCTATACAACCAAGACAAATATGATGTGGTAATGATGTGACGAAATTTTCAGGTGCATTGTCATACACCATCAAAAAGGTGTGGCACGGCTTAGCAATATTGCTGGTAACAGCGGCAGTATTGCTAAGCCTGTTTCGTTACGCCCTCCCTCATGTCGACGAACATAAAGACTTTGTACAAGACTATGTTCAAAACAAGTTTGGAATAGATTTAAAAATAGGTCGTATTTCTGCTACTTGGCGAGGTTATGGACCTAGTTTAGTCCTATCTGACGTCACACTTTCTCAGACCGACGCTTCCCCTGTCCATTTTAACGTTGACAAAGTCTGGGTCGATATCAACTTTTGGCAAAGTATGGGTCAACGACTGCTTATTTCTGAGCGCTTCGATATTCAAGGCGCACGACTTGAAATTTTGCCAGAAAACTTTAAGTCGAAAGACAAAGCAGAATATCCCCTCGTCAAAGCGCTAAAAAATTTATTCCTTATTCAACTACAGCGCTTCAATATTACAGATGGTCAAGTAATAGTAACGACTCACTCACAACAAGAAACCTACGAAATAGACACGGTTGCTTGGATTAACGAGGGTGAGCACCACCAAGGTTCGGGCAATATTCGAGTTAGTGAGCTAAGTAACAATGCGGCGTCTTTTGTCGTCGATTTAACGGGAGACGTTGATACATTATCGGGCAACTTTTTTGCGAAAGCGGACGACCTCGATGTATCGCCTTGGTTAAACGAATGGCTGACGACTCAATACCCTTTGCAAGCAAGTCGAGCCAATATTTCTGCGTGGTTGAGTGTTAAAGACAATACATTTGATCAGATGCATATTGAACTGGGCGGTTCAAGCTTATCGTGGGACGCCCAAAAAGACACCGAGTTACTCACTGAGTTTAACAGTGGAACGATTCAAGCTAGGCCCAACGAGTCTGGGTGGGCGTTTAGGGTTGATCAATTGGTCATTAGTCAAGCTGGCGAAACCTTCGTAACCGACTTGGTAGGCCGCTCTGATCAGCAAGGTAACGTACTTATCAATACCGTTAAGCCCATCAACTTAGCCCCTGTATCTTCGGTACTGGCCTTGTTTACCGGAGATGAATTTACCAATAAATTAAAAAAGCTTGATGTTGCCGGCGAACTCGCTACCTTGCAAATCCAATGGTTATCTCAACAGCCCTCCATTAGAGCCAAATTACTCGATGTGTCGTGGCAGAATTTCGATAATGTCCCCGGTTTGAATGCGATTGACTTGGAGCTTGTGTGGCATCAATCAAAGGGGCACATTAACGCAAGCGCGTCCAATGCGGTTATTGATATGAATAGTATCAACGGACAAGTGTTGGGGGCCGTAAATATCGACTCAGATATCTACCTTTATGAAAGTCAAGACCACCTTACTCCGGGGTGGATGGTAAGTATTCCCAGCCTGTCAGTCGCTAGCGATACATTGCGTTTTTCAGCACAAATTGAACATCAATTAGCGACAAACTTTGCTCAAGTCATATTTAATCTTGAGCGCTTTGATTTAAATAAAGTGCCTCTTTTATTGCCTAATACTCTTATCAAAGAGCGAACCATCGCCTTTCTCAATCGAGCTTTGTCGGGTAAAGGAACGGTGGAAGCTGCGCATGTAATTTGGTCGGGTAATCCTACTCATTTCCCGTTCAAAGATAACAAAGGTATATTTCAAGCTAACATTGAAGTTGATAATGCAGACTTTGCATTTTCGCCTGCTTGGCCAGCGCTAACTCATATGGATATGTCGATGTTAATCGAAAATAACTCGCTCACAGTACAGAGCCCTGGTGGTTATTTGGATGCGGTTGAACTTAGTTATATCAACGCGAGTATTCCCGAACTTAAGGCGTCATCTGCTGCCGTGATATCGGTAAAAGGAACGGGCACAGGAAAAAGTGTGTCTGAAATGCTAGAACGAAGCACGCTAACTAAACTCTCAAGTTTGCTAAATGAACGCCTCATCGTTGATGGTGAACTCGATGCCGATTTAACGCTGACTGCGCCTTTGACCAAAAAAAGAAAGCCCCACGCTAAAGGGGCGATAACCTTCAACAGCGCAAATGTGTTTGTAAGTTCACTTAAACTCGACTTTGCCAAAGCAAGGGGTGCATTATCATTTAACGATGGAAGGATCTCGGCTGAGCAACTTAAAGGAGAGCTTTACGGACAACCCGTAAGCGTGAGTTTAAACGGCAAACAGCAAGAAGAAGACTATAAGCTCGACGTGGGAGTATCAGGACAATGGAACGCGAGCAAGGCGTTCGAAAATTTGTCATTACCGTTAAAAGAGTCAGTTTCTGGGCAATTCAACTGGAACGCAGACATCAGCGCATTACTTTCTCCCGAAGATACGTATTATGAGCTGGAGTTAAAATCCGACCTGCTTGGAATGGAGGCGACATTACCTTTACCGCTATATAAAGAGTCTGACATGCGTGCGCCCTTGGTAATTAAATCGACTGGGGGGAAAAAACAGTCTGAAGTCTCACTTTACTTAGATGGAAATGTTTCGTTCACGGGTATACTACAGCACGATCCATTAACCTTCAGTCAATCCCTATTAAGGGTAGGGAAACAAGGAGGAATTGTCCCCATAGAAGATCATGCACTGATTGCTAATTTACCCGAAGTTACCTTGAGCCAGTGGACCACAGTAAAGCGCAATATCGATTCGCATTACGACAGCCGTGCCCCCCGAGATGTTCGGTTGTTACCTACACCGCAGCGAGTATATATTGAATCAGATGAAGTGAAGGTAGGCTCACAAACATTTAACAACGTTCGTCTTAATGCAACTCAGGAAAATCTACTTTGGCGAGCTGAACTCAGCTCTAAACAAGCTCTAGCCACGGCGGTCATTCCAGCAAACTGGCAAGAAGATGGCATTAACCTATTAGCCGAAAAGCTACATTTGACAAAAGCGAGCAGCAACGAAAGCACTGACGTAAAAACCCCAAAGCCCCTTAATCTTAGTTTTCCATTGCGTTTTCGTTGTGAAGACTGCCGCCTAGACGATATTTTGATAGGTAAGGTGGACGCAGAATTCAACCCCGAGCCGCAAGGCGTTTTTATTGACCGACTCAATATTAATCACCCAGATGCGTCGCTGATTGCTTCTGGCCGTTGGCAATACGACAGCAATACCTTTACTCAGCTCAACGGGCAGCTAAAAAGTGGTGATTTTGGTCGTTGGTTAGATTCGCTGGGATTAAGTTCAGGCATTAAAGACTCTGAAGCCGATTTCCAGTTTAACCTTAACTGGCAAGGCTCACCGGCAGATTTCTCCCTAGCTGGTTTGAATGGAGAAATGCAGTGGGAGTTAAGCGACGGATACCTAACGCAAGTGAGCGATAAGGGCTCTAGGCTTTTCACATTATTTAGTTTTGATTCATTGTTACGAAAATTGAGCTTGGATTTCCGTGATGTTTTCGCGCAAGGTTTCTTTTATGACGACATAAAAGGTACGTTCGTGATGGAAAATGGAAAAGCCAGTACCGACAATACCTTGGTCGACGGCGGAGCTGGAGAAATTGAAATTACCGGATTTACTCAGCTCGACGCCAAAGAGCTGAACTACAATATTAGCTTTACACCGAATATAACGGGTAACTTGCCGTTTTTGGTCTATTTTTTGGCGAATCCACCCACCGCTCTAGCGGCTTTGGCTTTAGATCAAATGCTCACTTCTGCAAAAGTGATATCTAATATTAATTACAAAGTAACGGGGTCGTTTTCCGATCCGGTATTTACCGAAATAAAGCGAGACAGCAAGGATATTTCTCTTCCAGCACAACAGCCGAACAGCGAGTCGCAGCAAACCACGCCTCTTATCGAAGAAGATCTCAAACGGGTAAAAGTAGATGTTATCGACAGTTAATTTAGTTGCACTGCAAATGACATCAGGTCCGTCACCCGATAAGAACCTTAAAGAAGTGCAACGATTGTTGTCATTAGCACCTTTGCAGGCCAATAGCATTGTTGTCTTACCTGAATGTTTCAGTTGTTTTGGCTGCTGTGACCCTCAGCCTATCGCTTATGCTGAGCCAGAGCATGGCGGTGAATATACAGCTCAACTTTTTCAACTTGCCGAATCGTTTAAGTGTCATTTGTTTGCAGGCACTATGCCTATGAGGCGCAAAGTAGGCGATGACAAGTGCTACGCGACCTGCCGATATATCGATGGTGTCACGCAACCGAAAGCGCGTCAGAGAGCCATTTACAATAAAATTCACCTTTTTGACGTTACCGTATCCGACAATACAGGTAAATATAAAGAGTCAGCAACAACACATCATGGTGAAGATATTGTTGTTGTCCAAATTGACCATTTAAAAGTGGGGATCGCGGTATGTTACGATTTGCGATTCTCGGGCTTGTTTGATGCCATGGGCGATATAGACGTGTTAGTATTGCCATCTGCTTTTACTGTTAAAACAGGTGAAGCACATTGGCATACGCTGTTGCGCGCAAGAGCCATCGAAAAACAATGTTATGTGGTGGCTGCAAACCAAGTAGGATTACACGAAAATGGGCGGGAAACCTACGGCCACAGTGTCATCATTTCGCCTTGGGGTGATATTTTAGATGAACTGCCTGATGGAGCAGGTACTGTATCTGCGACTGTTGACCGCAATTTAATAGCGCAAATTAAACGCTCGATGCCCGTGATTAACCACGCAAAATTTAGGAGTCACCTTGTTCAGTAATGTAGTTGATGATTTGTTATCCCAGTCAAAGCTAACTTCCGACCAATGCCAACGTGCTATTGAGAGCATGTTGACCCGTCAGGTCGATTACGCCGATTTATATTTCCAAGCCAGCCAACATGAAAGCTGGATGTTAGAAGACGGTATTGTTAAAGAAGGCAGCTTTAATGTAGAGCGTGGGGTAGGCGTGCGTGCTATAAGTGGAGAGAAAACAGGCTTTGCTTATTCTGACGACATTCAAATTGATGCGTTAATGAAAGCCTGTACTGCTGCATCAAATATAGCGCCAGAGGGCGGTGTATTAAATTGTAAAACGTTCGACAAAATTAATACAAATAAACGATACGCCCCCTTAGATCCGCTAAAATCACTCGAAGACGCAGAAAAAATTGCACTATTAAAAACAACCGATGCTTATATTCGTAAAGCTGCCCCACAAGCCTCACAAGTGATTGTCAGTTTGTCAGCGGTTTACGAACATGTACTTATAATGGCAAGCGACGGCACATTCGCAACGGACATAAGACCTTTAGTAAGACTTAATTGTTCAATTTTGATGGAGCAGGATGGCCGCAGAGAAAGAGGCTCAGCTGGAATGGGTGGACGGTATGCCTATGATTTCTTTTCCCAAGCAGAACATAACAAACCGCGCTATGAGTCTCTAGCTGATGACGCTATTCATATGGCAAACGTGAATATGCGAGCGCAAGCTTCACCTGCCGGTACTATGCCTGTTGTGTTGGGCAATGGTTGGCCAGGCGTGTTGCTTCACGAAGCAGTGGGTCACGGTTTAGAGGGCGATTTTAACCGTAAAGGCTCCTCGACATTCAATGGTCAAATTGGAAAACAAGTCGCTGCCCGAGGTGTAACGGTGGTGGACGACGGTACTATGGCAGATAGACGAGGCTCTCTCACTGTTGATGATGAAGGCACGCCCAGCGCATACAATGTACTCATTGAAGATGGCGTACTAAAAGGCTACATGCAAGATAAGCATAATGCTCACTTAATGGGCGTTAAGCCGACAGGAAACGGTCGAAGAGAGTCATACGCACACTTGCCTATGCCACGCATGACAAATACCTACATGTTGGGTGGTAAGCACAGTAAAGAAGAAATTATTGGTTCAGTAGAAAAAGGTATTTATGCGCCAAACTTCGCAGGTGGGCAAGTTGATATCACTTCAGGTAAATTCGTATTCTCTAGTGCCGAGGCGTATCTTATCGAGAATGGCAAAATTACGACGCCCATCAAAGGCGCCACGTTAATTGGGAATGGCCCTGATGTTATGCAGCAAATATCTATGATAGGGAACGATTTAGCTTTGGATAAAGGCGTAGGTGTGTGCGGAAAAGATGGGCAAAGTGTTCCTGTTGGAGTCGGTCAGCCTACCCTGAAAATTGACGCTCTAACGGTAGGTGGCACTGCCTAAGCCACCTTTACTGTTGGTCTTCAAGCTCAGTTTTTAAATATTGAAACAAAGCCCTGAAGTGTTTTGGAGGGGCATTTTTTTCCCTTTCTTTTTGAATCTGACGGCAGTGTTGTCGCAACGTTTGACGCGATAAATTAGGATGAGTTTCTAGTGCTTGTTGAATACCCTCATCACCGTTTTCAATAATAGTATCACGTAATTTTTCTAAATAATGAAAGTGAGCATTGGTTTGGGCGTGACGATCTTTTACTTTAGCAAGTGCCTCGTACAAAGGTTCAATATCGCGTGAGCGCAATACCTTACCGATATACTGTAATTGCCTTCGGTATCCGTCTTTCTTTCGATTAATTTTTCTTGCAATGTCTATTGCTTGTTTTAAATCATCATCTAAGGGCATTAATTCAAGATGAGCAGGAGACAATTGAACAATTTCCTCACCTAGCTTTTGCCTTTCAGTAGATTCTTGTTTGAGTTGTGTTTTACTGACGTACTGGCCTTCGTCTTCGCTCATCTTTATGCTTTATCTCATTTTTGTGCTTGTATACCCATAGCACCCAGAAGATACTCGCTCTCTGAACAGAGTAATTTGAGGTGGAACGAGTATATAATGTTACACTTATTTTAGTGTTAATTTTGCCATACTTATACGTCCTCAACAAAATAATATAGGAAAGCAATGCAAACCGAGAAGATGTTATCTCAAAGCAAACAAGTTATTAGCGATGTTTTAAAGCACGCTTCGCAAAAAGGAGCGACACAGGCTGAAGCAAGCTTATCTAAAGTACAAGGTATTGCGGTTTCTTCTCGCTTGAATGAAATAGAGAATGTTGAATTTACGCACGACAATAGCTTGGGAATATCTGTTTATATAGGCTCGCAAAAAGGTAGTGCGTCAACTGCCGATTTGAGTGAAAATGCTGTAAAACTCGCCGTCGAAAAAGCAATACATATCGCCAAATACACGGGTGAAGACGAATGTAACGGTCTCGCTGATGCCAACTTAATGGCGACTGAATTTCCAGACTTAGCCCTGTATCACCCTATTGAATTAGATACGCAGATGGCAATGCAAAAAGTATTAGAAACAGAATCGGCAGCACTGGAAGTCGACAAAAAAATCACTAATTCTGACGGTGCGACTTTTAATGGAAATGTGGGTATAAGTGTATATGGGAATTCGCATGGTTTACTCGCTGGATACCCGAGTTCAAGGTATAACCTAAGTTGCATGGTTATTGCGTCTGATAAAGATGATATGCAGCGAGACTATGCGTACACGGTAAGCCGAGATTTCACTAAACTCGATTCGGCAAGACAGGTAGGCACCCAAGCCGCACAAGCAACCTTAGCTCGATTGGGCGCACGAAAAATTGAAACTCAAGAATGCCGCGTAATGTTTGCAAAAGAGGTGGCATCAAGTGTATTTGGCCATCTTGTATCGGCAATAGGAGGCGGTGCATTGTACCGACGCTCTACCTTTTTACTCGACCAGCTCGGCGAACGCATTTTTCCTGAGTGGTTAACGATAGAAGAACGCCCTTTTATTAAAGGCGGCCTTGCAAGTTCAAGCTTCGACAGTGAAGGCGTCGCGACACAAAATTTAGATATTGTTCAAGAAGGCGTATTGAAACACTACTTATATGCGTCTTATTCAGCGCGAAAGTTGGGCGTTCTTTCTAATGGGCATGCTGGTGGCATTCATAATTGGCTTGTGGGGCACTCTGGTCATGACGACAAAGCAATGCTTAGCGAGTTAGGAACTGGCTTACTGGTAACTGAACTTATGGGTCAGGGCGTGAATACTGTAACAGGTGATTATTCACGAGGTGCCGCTGGTTTTTGGGTTGAAAATGGTGTGATTCAGTTTCCCGTCCACGAAGTGACCATTGCAGGAAACTTAAAAACGATGTTCAAAGATATCGTAGCAATCGGAGCAGAAAAAGAAACGAGAGGAGCAATACAAACGGGCTCAGTGTTAATAAACACGATGCGCGTAGCTGGCAGTTAGCTAGCTACGCACTTTCATTTGGCATTTTTTATTGGCTGTCTACGGTGCCGCAAAAACGATAACCTTCGCCATGTATCGTTACAATTAACTCTTCTTTCGACGGTTCCGATTCAAAGTGCTTACGAATACGACGTATCGTTACATCAACCGTGCGATCATTCGGTCGTAACTCTCTTCCAGTCATTTCCATAATGAGTTGTTCACGAGTTAAAATTTTGCCGGGATTGCTCAAAAACAAATGCAATGCTCTGAACTCACTTCGAGGTAATCTGAATTCATTACCCGACGGTGAGATAAGAGCGCGGCTATCCCCGTCTAAAATCCAACCGTTAAAACTCACTCGGCTTGGTAGATCGTCATCTTCACTAGAATTAGTTGTGCGTGCAAGCAAATTGCGAGCGCGTATCGTTAATTCTCTGGGGTTGAATGGCTTAGTGAGGTAATCATCTGCGCCTATTTCAAGACCAAGAATACGGTCGACTTCGTTGTCTCTTCCTGTTAAGAAAATGAGCCCTACATTTTTTCTGTCGCGCACTTCTCTCGCTAAAATAAGCCCATTTTTGCCGGGAAGATTAATATCCATAATCACTAAATTGATATTGTGGTTTTGGAAAAAATCATGCATTTGTTCCCCGTTTTCGGCTTCAAAAACACTGTAGCCTTCAGCTTCAAACAAGCTTTTGAGCGTAGTACGAGTCACGTCCTCGTCTTCAACGATTAATATATTTGGCGTTTGCATGATAGCTCTCTGTAATTGTAAATCTCGTTGTTTTTATGAATTAAATATTAAACGTACCTACGCGCTTTGCAAGTCTATATGCGCTTAATGTTAACAAAATTGGGGTGTTCCGTTGAGTTTCAAGATGAAAGTTCAAATAATATGCACTTGAAGTTGATACAACCTAGCGCTCTTAATACGCTTAAGAGGTCTGCAATTCAGCATATAACGCCTCATATTCGTCACAAGCACTTTGCCACGTAAACTTTTTCGTCATGCCTCGCTGTTGAACTTGTTTAAATTCGTAAGGACACTCGTGGTAAAACAGCAACGCTCTTCGTAAACAAGCTAAAAGCGATTCGGGACTGGGTTCATAGAAAACAACGCCTGTTGATTCGTTAGGTCGCTCATGGATATCTATTACTGTGTCGCGTAAGCCACCTACGGCTCGAACGATGGGTAACGTGCCATAAGCAAGGCTGTACATTTGGTTTAGACCGCAGGGCTCAAACTGGGATGGCATTAAGAAGAAGTCTGCACCCGCTTCTATTTTATGTGCCATTTCGTCACTGAATCCATTAAAAAAAGCGAGCTGGTTTGGGTAACGTTCAACCAATGTATTCAACTCCATGCACACGTAGGGATCGCCAGTACCAGCAATCACTAACTGAACTTTGTGCTTTAGAAGTTCGGGAATAATAGGTAGTAAATAACTGAAGCCTTTTTGGTCGGTTAAACGGCATACCATGCCTAATACCGGCAATTGACCATTTTGCTCTAGTGAAAATATATGCTGTAAATCCTGTTTGCACTGCTGTTTATTGCTTATATCATCCACATGATAATGTGCTTTTAAATAGGGGTCGGTACTTGGATTCCATGCCGAGTAATCACAGCCGTTCAATATACCGCTTAAATCATCATGACGCATAGCGAGGACATCATGAAGTCCATGGCTTCCTAGGGGGGTGCGTATCTCATTGGCGTAGTTCGGGCTTACTGTAGTGATTTTATCTGCAAACGCTAGACCCATTTTCAGCATATTGATATAGCCACCATGAACTTGGCTTAAAATGCCCGGATGATGTCGCAGAAAAGGCACCGTTTCTATTTGAAAAACACCCTGAAATGCAGCGTTGTGAATAGTTACAACGCTCTTTGTGGTTTGTAAACAGTTCGCATCGTTGTGTTTTAGCAAAAAAGGCAGAACGGCAGTATGCCAATCATGGCAATGGATAAGGTCTGCTGAAATGCCTAAATAAATCATGCTGTGAAGCACGGCACCCGAAAAAAAGCTGAAGCGCTCACCGTTGTCATCGAAAGCGTGATATTGGTCGTTATAGAGTCCGTTGCGATGAAAATACTCGGGGTAGTCAACCAAGTAAAGGTCTACTCCACGCCATTTTGTATGCTTAAGATCAAACTGATAAACCTGACTCTGCGACAAAAGCGGTTCATTTATCTCGACAGTGTGGAGGTTTTGAAGGTCTTCAACCCCCTGTAACACAGAATAATAAGGCAAAAAAACCGATACAGTGTGTTCGCGAGCGGCAAGCTCAATCGATAGTGCTTTGCCGACATCAGCCAAACCACCGGTTTTTACTAAACCCTCTATCTCGGATATAGCTAGCACTACATTCATTTTTATAAACCTCTATTTACTCGTGGCACGCATAAACAGTAAATCGTGTATTTTGCTTCACTATATCAACTTGTTTAAAATTGCGCTGCAATTGTGCCAAATAAGGTAAAAATTTATTGGCTACGATAGTCATTCTGCCGTTTTTTAATAGTAGTGATTTTGCCTTGTTTATAAAACGAGTGGTTACTTCATAATCGGTATGAACACCCGTGTGAAACGGTGGGTTGGAGAGTATATGCCGATATCGCCCGTTCACACCCATTAAACCATCAGCACCGATAAGCTTGGCATGTAGACCATTGCTGTGCAATGTTTGGGCACTCGCATAGAGGGCAAGGGCACTAACATCAAGGCAATCAATAGGCGTATTTGGCGTGTTTGTCATAACGTATGCGGCAACCACTCCGGCACCGCAGGCAAAATCCAGTGTCTTGTCTATTATGGCTTGGGGCAAGGATTGAAGTAGAAGCTGAGTGCCTTCATCGAGTCTTCCCTCGCTAAACACGCCTGGATAGTTACAGCAAAACCACTCGTGGTTATTGACTGAATAGGTATGGGTTTGCAGGTAGCGTTCAGGGCTAAATTCAACGCGACATTTATTGGGCTTGTAATGCAGTAGAGTACAATGCCTTGCTGAATCTTCTTTGGATACACGCCCTGTCGTTTCCAATATTTTTGCGATGCTTTTTATGCCACTTTTGTTTTCGCCAACCACGTACACATTGCCATCATTCGCAAGGCAGGCCTGAGCAATATCGACCAATAATTTGAAATGCGATTTAGACTTCGGCATGTTGATGAGTACATTATCAAACTGTCCTGATTCGAGGAAAGGGGCAAAAATATGCGTGTGTCGACCTTTTTTAAGGGTGTAGCTAAGTTTGCCTGAGTTGGCTATTACATCTCGACTATCAAATTCTAGCGCTGAACTGAAGCCAGTGCATTGTTGAAAAATATTAATGTATTGATGAAGTACGGTAAAATCTGACGCTGTACATATGTTAACCCAAGCGCTCTCTTCAGGGTTAATGATTAGCCAACTACCTGCACTGAACAGAGCGATGTTGCGTTCTAGAATTTGTGAGACGGGTCGCATTAGTTAAACCTTTTCAAAAATTAAGTCCCAGACACCATGGCCTAAACGTTGACCTCGGGTTTCAAACTTGGTGATAGGTCGATAGTCTGGTCGAGGCACAAAGTCATTGGTTTGAGAGGTATTCTTGAAGACCTCGCTTTTTTGCATTACTTCTAGCATGTGATGAGCATAAGGTTCCCAGTCGGTTGCCATGTGGCTTTGTCCTGCCGGTTTCAGTTTCTTGGCGACTAACTCTACAAAATCGGCCTGTACTATTCGTCTTTTGTGATGACGTTTTTTGTGCCAAGGGTCAGGAAAGAAAAGCTGAAGACGTTCGAGTGAAGCTGTTGGTATGTTGTTTTTTAATACTTCAACAGCATCGTGTTCGATGACTTTTAAATTGCTCAATTGCAATTCACCCGCATAGGCTAAACATGCGCCAACTCCGGGTCGATGTACTTCAATGCCTAAAAAATTCAGGTGGGGTTGGGCTTGTGCCATTTCGACTAAAGAACGCCCCATACCGAAGCCAATTTCTAAGACAACTGGGTGATCGTTACCGAAAAGTTTGGAAAAATTTAATGTCGTGTCAGACACCTCTATACCCATTTTTGACCAATAATCATCGAGCGCTTTTGCTTGGCCTTTGGTCAGCCTGCCTTCGCGTTTGACAAAACTTTTAACTTTACTGATGTAAACCCCAGCAGCTTCCGCTTCAGATTGATTTTTAAATTGACCCATGTGTCGTTCCTTGGAGCCGTATCAGGCGCTAAAGATGCAAAAAAAAGAATTATCCCTCGCACCTGATTCGCTTTCCAGTATTTTTGCAAAAGTATGCGGTTACTCTGCATTTAAGGTAGGCTATCGCAATATTTAGATGTACTTAATTCATTAAGAAGCTATGAGTTGTTTTTCTCAGCAAGTGTTAAGGTGGTTTGATAAGCATGGCAGAAAAAACCTGCCATGGCAGGAGAATATTTCAGCCTATCGAGTTTGGGTTTCAGAAATTATGTTGCAGCAAACTCAAGTGAAAACCGTTATTCCGTACTTCATTAAGTTTATGGATTCATTTCCTACCATTAAAAGCTTAGCGAAGGCACCAAGCGATAGCGTGTTACATCACTGGACCGGATTGGGGTATTACGCTCGGGCACGTAACTTACATAAAGCAGCCCAAATTATCGAGCTAGAATATGGCGGTAAGTTTCCAGATCAATTTGAGCATGTTGTTGCACTGCCCGGTATCGGCCGTTCTACTGCAGGAGCGATATTGTCTATCGCATTGGGCCAGCCGTACCCTATACTCGATGGAAATGTGAAACGTGTGCTCGCGCGTTATCGTGCTCAAGAGGGGTGGCCAGGCAAGAAAGCTGTTGAAAATGCACTGTGGGAAAGTGCACAGACATTAATGCCTAAAGAGCGATATGGTGACTACACTCAAGCGATGATGGATTTGGGAGCGACAGTATGTACTCGCACTAAACCAAAGTGCGAGCAATGCCCAGTAAGCGAGTCGTGTGTTGCTCAAGTAAGTGGAACACAAGACCAATATCCGGGGCGAAAACCAAAGAAAACTTTACCAATAAAATCCAGTACACTTGTGGTACTGACGTTTATGAACAAAATGTGGCTTGAACAACGACCTATGTCTGGTATTTGGGGTGGATTGTGGGGCTTTCATGAGGTCCAGTGTTTACGAGAAGCTAAAGATTGGGTGTTAAGCCATCAGAGAAGCGAATCTGACCCTCGTTTCACTGAACTAATGTCGTTTAGGCATACTTTCAGTCATTTTCATTTAGATATTAAGGTGTTGAAATGCGAACTAGCTAAAGCACCAACTTTACAGGTAAGCGAAACAAATCAAGGGTGGTTTGATATGAAAGAGGAAAATTCAATTGGATTCTCAACCCCAACCAAACGTATTATAAACGAACTAAACAAGCAGTAATGTGAGAGCAGATATGGCCAGAACAGTACAATGCATTTATCTAAAAAAAGAATCAGCAGGACTCGATTTTCAGTTATACCCCGGTGAGCTGGGGAAGCGTATTTTTGATTCCGTCAGTAAAGAAGCTTGGGCGCTTTGGCAGTCGAAGCAAACTATGCTTATCAATGAAAAAAAACTTAATATGATGGACCCTAATGCACGCGCCTTTTTAGAAGAAAAAATGGCTGATTTTTTGTTCGAAGGCAAAGAGCCTGACATAGAAGGCTATGTACCTCCAACTAAATAGTCTAATAAATAGTTTGATAATTGTGCAGTTGGGTGCAAATTAGTAAAAATTGTTGCAAAAGCGGTTGACATAGTTGCATGAAATACGTTTAATACGCACCCACAGCGCAATCAGCGCTATGTAAATGCCCAGATAGCTCAGTCGGTAGAGCAGCGGATTGAAAATCCGCGTGTCGGTGGTTCGATCCCGCCTCTGGGCACCATTTTTAAAGGCTTGTAGCCTGTTTTTGCTTACTACTTTTCAAATAACTCCCACTTTTTTCCAAATTATTTTCGATACCGCACCAAAAATGGCAGTGGTTACAAAGTATGGTGCAATGTCATTACAATTCGCTGCTTATATCTTGCCGCCTTAAAATGCGCATAATTTCAACAGCGTCATCATTGATGCGATAATAAATACTGTCAACACCACATATTGCACGTCGATAGCCCTCGCGAATATTGTCTACAGGGGGAGCTAGCATAAGTTTAGCCGCGATTTGCTCAAAGCGGGTGAAAAATTGTTCAAAGTAAATATCAGCCTGAGTGACACCAAAGGTTTCAAGGCCATACAACCAAATACGGCGCAAATCCTCTTCGGCTTTTTCAGTGAGCCTATAGTTTCCCATCTTTGCGCGCTTTTTCCTTGAATCCTGCAAGTATGTCTTGCTGCGTTTTATTAACAAAATCGCTTTGTTCGGCTTCAATTAGCTTTGCTCTTATCGCTTCTATTTCAGCCATTCGCATTTGCTTTTCTCGCAATGCTTCACGAATAAGCTCACTATCCGTACCGTAATTGCCGTTCGCCATCTGCGACTGTATCCACTGCTCTTGCTGGTCAGTCACGGTAATGCTTTTCTTAATCATAGGCATGATACACCTCTTATAAAATTGAACACTTTATACTACTTTATCTTACTATTTAGAAATCTGTAAAAAAAAATGAGCAATATAAAGGACGCTGATATTGCTCTACACAATGCGGTAGCGTTGTGCGAACGCCAGTGGTGCACATATGGATAATGCACCGCCAATCCATCAGCATTTTGATTATTCTCGCAATCAAGCCGAGTATGATAAGCAGCAACGTGAAGCCCAAGCCGATAAGACCATCGCAGTGAGTGTGAATGCAGGTAATACCAACGAAAATATTCCGTTCTACGTCATTATCGCAAGTTAATTGATAAGTTAATTAATAAGCCCAAAAAATCTAGACTCACGGTCAGTTTGAACAAGCTTTACTTTCTCTACAATAACCCCAAACGATACGTCATTGTTAGATACATGCATTCTCAATTTATAAATTCTGTTCGCGATTTTATGCTGGTAAAGCGCTATGCAAAAACGCTCCATTCGAACGTATACAATTTGGATAGCCGATTTCATCCGTTTCCACAAATATACGCACCCAATAGAAATGGGCGATACCGAGGTGACCGATTATCTGACTCATTTAGCGGTTAAGCGAGATTATTCGGCAAGTTCGCAGGCGAGCGCACTAAATGCTTTAGTGTTTTTATACGGTAAATTTCTGAAAAAGCCGCTCAGCAATGAGATGGAATTTGTAAATAGCGGTAGAGCAAAAAAATTGCCAGTGGTTTTAACCCATGAGGAAGTAAGGCAGTTATTGGCGAATGTCCCTACGTCCAAATATTTACCTATAGCGATGTTGTATGGCAGCAGTTTGCGGTTAATGGAATGCATGCGTCTGCGCGTGCAAGACATTACTTATTTCCGTCTATAAAACTATCGATCGACCCAGAAAGTAATAAGTTACGTCGTCATCATTTGGATGAAAAGCAAATTCAACGCGCCATCAGAACAACGGCGACAAAACTTGGGATGGAAAAGTCTGTCACACCCCATACTTTACGACATACCTTTGCCACTCATTTATTAGTGAGAGGCGCTGATATCCGAACGGTACAAGATCAGTTAGGGCACTCCGATGTAAAAACGACACAAATTTACACGCATGTGATCCAGCGTAGTGGGCATGCGGTACTCAGCCCACTTGAATCTGTGCTCTAAAAACAAAAAAGTCTGCTTAAGTGAATGTAGCTAAAGAGTGCGTTGTAGTAAGCCAAACGCATGCGCGAGAGCCATGATTGAATTGGGTATCTGACTCTCTGAAACTCGTTTGGGGTTATACGGCAAGTCGCGCACCCTACCCGCTATGGGTACCCAAGTCGCCCTGCACCTGTCTCGGTGACTGTGCCGATGGAGCCTGTATCGACCTCATCGTTACCATTTGCTTGTTAAAACACGTCTTGTTTTCGCTTCTCGGCCAAGACGAGTAATTCACGTGCTGTATCTAGCTGGGATTGCATTGTTTCTACAACATCACGCACACTATCAACGCCTTCATCTTTAGTAATTGCCTGAGGCAAAGTGACATTAAAGTGTTTCTCTAGCTGCTCTACTAAATTTGCATTTTGAGAGATAAGCTCGCCTTCTACGTCCTCAAAACGTTGCATATAAGCATCATGGACTAAGGTAATTGCGACTTCATGAAGCTGCTCAGCGTATTTTGCTACCACGCGGTCTAGACGAAGCTTAATGTCATCAATTATCTCAGGGCCTGTAGTAGGTATCGATTCTGTGGCTTGAACTGTGCTAACCAAGCCCTTTTTTTGAAATTGGGCAGCAAGTTTTACCGCACCCAAGGCTTGCCAAAGGGCATGATTAAGCTGTTCTTGTTCTTTTCGAACCGATTCAAGGGGGCTTTTCTGCTCAATTGCATTTTTAAGATTGTAAATGCCTTGCCAAATTGACGCATAAATGGGCACGTATTGTGTTTCTATAGCCGAGTGAAAATCGACCTCTTCCCAATATTCAATCAATGCGTCTGTGTCTACACTATCGTTTTTATTTTCATAGGCCTTTACTACTCCACCAAACTTCTTTTCTAGCCAGTGAACTTCTTCAGTGTATTCTTTGATATGAGCATGTAAGTTATTTACGTGTTCGCCAATTGCACCATTCGCGTAAACTTCGCCAGTTAATGCGCTAGTAAAAAATGAAAAAGTGAAAACAAAAGCACAGGTTTTTACATTGAATAAATGAGTCATAAAGCTCCCCAAATGGTTTGGTGTGTAACAATACGGTGATCAAATGAGTGTGTAAAGACGCGGCGTTCCTAAGTTATTTATGCGTTCGCTGATAATGGCGCACTAGGGCGAACGCATCTCGCAAAACTTCCACCCGTTGAAGAGCCATATTTTTCATCAAGTAAATTTTATAAATTTAACTGGAATCGCCAATCTTGCCAATGACTTTACAAAGAACCGAAAAACGTTAGGGATAGGTTGTGATTGACTTGGCTGGGGCGGTCCTCGCCCGGAATATTAATAAAATTATTCATGTAACCCAACTCAACGCGCCACTTTTTATTTAGGTGATAGGCTGGACCCACGTAAAGTCGATTTTGGTCAAAACCACTGCGTTGTCCCCAATCGGAATCATTTAAACCAACAAACAATTCGTCCCACACCACCATGGACCATTTTTCGTTGATCGGTTTGGCCCAACGAACAAACTGACGCAAGCGATGACCGGTGTCACTCGCCACTTCATCACGAAAACGTTGCTCTAGTCGTGTTCTTCCCGACAGCGACCCGCCGAACAATGCGCCCATTGAAAATGTTGCTTGCTGCCAGATACGATCTTCGTATGTATTACTGGGCTCGCCATCAATACCGATACGTGCATATCCGAGCCAAAACGTGGTTTTTGTGTTGATTTTGTATCCGATAGCGGGGCGAATAATAAAAACACCGAGTTCACTGGCATTATCTTGTAAACGGTAATGACCATCAAACCAATACTGCCATGGTGATGATTCTTTTACCGGCCCAGCCAATGCAACAGCATTCCACGATTGAAAATCTGAATTGGCATGTGCGCTTGGATAAACCAAAACGCTCAAAACTAAGGCTAAAAGTCGCACTGCATTTTTTACGTTAACGGTCATAGCTGGCTCACCAAAATAAATACCTCGGGATAAATGTAAGGTTAATCAATATCACAGAGTATAGTGTTTCTAGGGCGAAGGGCAATGAAGAGCATGAAGTAGTAGTCGTCAATTCAGATTTGTCTGTATTGCAAATAATTATCATTTATATTGTATTATGTGTTTAGTTACTTATTTAGTTCGTTTATACTCCAACGAAATTACTAAAGAACACCATCTAAGAAACATACAAGGACACACGAAAATGAATGCACGATTATCTGCGATAGCAGCTGCATTGCTAGTTACAACGTCGGCCATCGCACAAGAAAACTCAGAAGAGGTAGAGAAAGTCACAGTTTACGGCCAATACTTGTCATCTAACAAATCAAATGCAATCAAAACACCCACCCCGATTTTAGATGTACCACAAAGTTTATCGATTCTGACTGCTGAAGAAATTACCGAGCGAAATATTATCAGCATCGGACAGATTATTGATTACACGCCAGGCGTTAATACTTCGCAAGGTGAAGGACACCGAGACGCGATTGTTTTTCGTGGCGTACGTTCAACCGCTGATTTTTACATTGACGGAGCACGCGATGACGTTCAATATTTTCGTTCGCTGTATAATGTAGAGCAGGTCGAAATTCTGCGCGGTCCTAACGCTTTACTTTTCGGTCGTGGTGGAACAGGTGGTGTGTTAAATCGTGTGACTAAAAAAGCGCAATTTGACGAAGACTTTACTGGTTATAAAACGTCGCTTAACTCTTTTGGTGGATACCGAGCAGAAATAGACGCAAATGTTGGCGCAACAGACACCGTTGCAGTTCGCGTTAACGCGATGTACGAGCATTTAGATAACCACCGTGACTTTTTCGACGGCGACCGCATCGGCTTTAACCCCACTGCGCGTATTTTAGTCAGTGATGCGACTACGGTTGATTTATCGTACGAATACATCAATCACGAACGCTTTATAGATCGTGGTGTACCTACTGATTCCAACGGGCGTCCAGTCGAATCTTTAGAAGATATCGTATTCGCTGATCCTGCCAATAACTTCAACGACCTCGACGCACACGTATTTAGAGCTATTGTTGAGCACGAATTTTCAGCTACCATGAAAGGTAATTTAAGCGCCATGTATGGCGACTACGACAAGGTGTATTCTAACTTTTTCCCCACTAACTTCGATGAAGACACCAATATCGTTGAATTAGATGGGTATATCGACAGTACACAAAGAGAAAATCTCATTTTGTCAGGCAACCTAATTAACGAATTTGAAACAGGCGGGATCGGACATACCTTGTTGGTGGGTGCCGAATATATCGCAACTTCGTCTGATCAAAATCGCTTTAATTCGTTTTTTGACACCACAGCAGACGACAGAGAGTTTTTCATTGCATCACGCCCTCTTGCATTAAACAATTTCACTGGTACTAACGCCTCGGGCGACCCAACCACGGTTGCATTTTCAGATTTGAATGACGATACGCGTGTCGACCTTGATGTGTATTCATTCTTTATTCAAGATGAAATCGCTTTATCAGATAACTTCGATTTAGTATTGGGTGCTCGTTTTGACAGCTTCGATATTGAAGTTTTTAACGCAGACCCTGACATCTTGGAAACGCGTACGCGTAAAGACCAAGAAGTCTCGCCACGTCTTGGCGTTATTTATAAGCCACAAGAAAATATCTCAGTTTATGCCAGCTTAAGTGAATCGTTTTTACCACGTAGTGGTGAGCAATTTACCGACATTAACGGTAACGACAACCAGCTCGACCCTGACACCTTCGAAAACCGTGAAGTTGGCTTGAAATGGGATTTTGAATCTGGCTTAAGCTTAACTGCCGCATTTTTCCAAAACGAGCAAAGTTCTCCGCAAGTTGCTGATAACGACCCCGCAACACTGGATATTATCGATTCTGAAATCGAAGGGTTTGAGCTACAGCTGAAAGGCAATGTGACGGAATTTTGGAATATCACCGCTAACTACAGCAACTTAGATGGCGAGATTGTAGATAGAAGTGGCCCAACAGGAAGAACCCCCAGAGAGTTACCAGAAAACACACTGTCTGTTTGGAACAATGTGCAAGTCAACGATGTGTTTGGTTTTGCTTTGGGTGCCACTTATCAAGATGAGAGCTTTATCAACAATGGAAATAGTGCAACGTTACCTAGTTATGTGCGCGTTGACGTAGCTGCGTATTACGAGCTATCTAGCGATTTGCGTTTACAGCTTAACGTTGAAAACTTAAATGACACCTTGTATTTCCCTAATGCGCACGCAACGCATCAAGCTACCGTAGGCGCACCTATCAATGCAACACTAACAGTTTCGGGTAGTTTCTAAAAACCGATATAAATAGTGTTTGAAACATAAAAAGGCTAGCCTACAGTGCTAGCCTTTTTTAATTATTAACTTTTTTATTTTTCCAATTTAAACCATCACGATACTCACCACGACTTATTCATTAAACATGTATTAAAGAAGATATTAGGGAATGACAAATACGGTCGTTGATGCAACGCATAGCTTTAATCCACCTTGTGAATTGGGGTTGATACGTGCGGCACGATCGGGCGATAAGCTGGCTTATAAAAAACTGTACGATATGCACGTTTCTCGAGTGTTCGCACTGTGTTTGCGACTCACAGCAGATCGCTCATTGGCAGAAGATGCAACACAAGAAGTGTTTATTCAGCTGTGGCGAAAGCTCGATAATTTCGACGGAAAGAGTCGATTTACCACTTGGCTACACAGCGTAACCAGTAACATCACTATTTCTTATATGCGTAAGCAAAAAGGCTGGATGCAGAGAATGTTCAATATTGAAGATGCAGGATTGCATGAGGAGTCTGAAAGTGCTTCCGTAGACAGCATTGACTTAGAACATTACATCAAAAGATTACCTGAACGAGCTAGATTCGTGTTTGTCCTCCATGCCGTTGAGGGCTATCGACACGAAGATATTGCAGTGATGTTGAACATGGCTGTGGGCTCTAGCAAGGCCCAATTTCATCGGGCCAAGCAGTTATTAACAGAGTGGATGACAGATGAAGAAAGTGGGTCTTGAGCAAAAAAGCGAACAAAAGGGCGAACGCAATCTTGAGCAGGCTATTGAGCAATTGCCTAGTCAAATTATGCCAGAACGGGACTTATGGCGAGGGATAGAATTGCATTTGAATCAGCCTCATTCTGATCCGCGCAGAAAAACAGTTACGAGAACGTTTGATTTGGCAACCGCGGCTTCTTTAATGGCGGTAGCATTTTTGGGGTGGACTGTATGGCAGTATCAGGAAGTAAACATGGAAGAGCAAAATGATTTTGCCATGCGAAGTTCGGCGTTTGTTGAGGGGTTGAGCATGCAGCATACCAATCAATTGAATACGCTATTAGTGAAATTTGAAGGCCAGCAGGCAATGACAGAAAACTGGCAACAGCAGCTGCAGGACTTAGACAGTGCAGCAGCTGTAATTAAATCAGCACTGAAAGACGACCCTGCAAACAAAGCTTTGTTACAGATGCTTCAGCATGTGTATCAACAGCAGCTAGAGTTGGTTGAAAGTGTGCATTCACCCAAATGGCAAACCATTTAACAGTAGCTCATTTGGTGGCAAATAATCTAGCATCAATAGATTTAAAAGAAAGAGGGTTTTATGAATAGTAATAAAAAGGGGTGGATGGCGGTTATTTTCATTACACTTTGCACTAACGCCGCAGCCAAACAGGAAATAGATCAAAGCTTGCCTGCCTCCAATAACAGCTTGATTCGCATTGAACACATTAATGGTAAAGCAGAAGTCCGAGGGTGGGATAAAGATCAGGTACAAGTAAAAGGAACGCTTGGTGAAAAAACGCAAGAATTTATCTTCAAAGAACGAAACGGTGATATTCGTATTGAAGTTGAGGTAAAGCAAAAGTATTCATGGTCTGAAAACAATGACGGCGACGATTTATTTATTTACGTACCGTTTGGTGCAAGTATTCAATACGATAGCGTGAACGCAAATCTGCAGCTTGTTAATTTAAAGGGCAGTGTTAAAGCCGAAGTCGTGAATGGATCGATTAACGCCGATCAACTCTCAGGTCGAGCGCGGTTTGAATCGGTAAATGGAGAAATTGAGTTTGCTGATATAACAGGTGATATTACCGTAGAAACAGTGAATGGCGATATTCAAGGTTCGCATGAAAGCGAAAAAGACATCACGCTAGAATCGGTTAATGGCTCAGTGTTTGTTCACTCGCAAAGCGAAAAAATTGAAGTGGAGTCAGTAAACGGAGACATTGAGCTAGAACTTGCAAACGTTGAGCACTTGGAAATGACTAGCGTAAATGGTGATATCGACGTTACTCTAACATTAAATGAGACAGGCGAAGTGGAAGGCAATACGGTGGGGGGGAGAATTGCTCTCACTTTTGATGAGCTTCCCTCAGCACACTTCGATATAGAGGCCCATGCAGGTGGGAAGATAGTGAATAAGCTGACCAACGATAAGGTGCAAAAAACAAAATATGGACCAAGACGTTGGTTGGCGTTTTCGACAGGTAAAGGCTCTGCGATTGTTAATTTGTCAACGGTCGGAGGTCGTATTAGCGTAGATAAAAAAGATTAGTCGATGGAAAAAAGAGGCTGAATAACGCATACTATCCAGCCTTTCATGTATTTTTGAGATCGTGTTTTGGCTGCCTCAGCATCTGACAATGTCGTTGAAAAATTAAAGATCCCTCCTCATAGCATTGAGGCCGAGCAGTCGGTGCTTGGCAGCATGCTTATTTCACCCGATTCATGGGACAAAGTCACAGAGTTAGTGACAGAGAGCGACTTTTACAATCGCTCTCATCAAATCATTTTTTCTGCCATTATCCGTCTTTTAAAAGAAAATTTACCGATTGATTTGATCACGGTTTCTGAGGAACTGGAAAATCATGACCAACTGCGTGACGCAGGCGATTTTGCCTATCTTGGCGAACTAGCTAAAAATACGCCTAGTGCCGCAAACGTAACCGCTTACGCTAAAATTATCAAAGAACGCGCCATTACCCGGGAATTGATTGGTGTTGCGAATCAGATTGCCGAAGCAGGATACAATCCCGAAGGTCGAGACAGTGCTGATATTCTCGATATGGCAGAAAGCAAAGTATTTGAAATTGCTGAACGTCGAACTGGAGATAACGAAGGCCCCAAAGATATTGAATCTGTTTTGGGTAAAACGATTGACCGATTAGAGCTGTTGCTTAAGGACAATCGGGAAGTAACAGGGGTCTCTTCTGGATATACTGATTTAGATAAAAAAACCAGTGGATTACAGCCTTCCGATTTGGTGATTGTTGCAGCTCGCCCGTCCATGGGAAAAACCACGTTTGCCATGAATTTATGTGAAAACGCCATGATGACGGAGCAAAAGCCGGTATTGGTGTTCAGTCTTGAAATGCCTTCAGAGCAAATTATGATGAGGATGCTAGCCTCGTTAAGCCGAGTCGATCAAACTAAAATACGAACGGCTCAGCTCGACGATGAGGATTGGGCAAGAATTTCAAACACCATGGCCAACTTAAAAGAAAAGGATAATTTGTTCGTTGATGATTCATCTGGCCTAACGCCTATGGAAGTGCGCTCTCGGGCAAGAAAATTAGCGAGAGAAAGAGGCGGCTTAAGTTTGATCATGGTTGATTACTTACAGCTGATGCGTGTGCCGTCGTTGTCAGAAAACCGCACCTTAGAAATTGCCGAGATTTCGCGCTCGTTAAAGGCCTTGGCAAAAGAATTAGAAGTGCCTGTGGTGGCATTATCTCAGCTGAATCGAAGTTTGGAGCAGCGAGCGGATAAACGCCCAGTAAATTCCGATTTACGTGAATCGGGATCGATTGAGCAGGATGCTGATTTGATCATGTTTATCTATAGAGATGAAGTTTATAATGAAAACAGCGAGGATAAAGGGATTGCAGAAATTATTATCGGTAAACAAAGAAACGGTCCAATAGGCACCAGCAGGCTTACATTTCAAGGTCAATTTTCGCGCTTCGATAACTACGCTGGGCCTGCACGCGCTGACGATTATTAAAACCTGAACGTTAGAGATAAAAAAAGGCACTAACGTGCCTTTTTAAATTTTGAAACTACTTATTTAGTTAGTTTAACTTTCACTTTTTCTGAAATGTTCACTACAATACGGCGATTTTTCTTGTGTGCCGCAGCGGTATTGCTGGTATCTAATAAGCGCTCTTCGCCATACCCTACCGTCGACAAACGAGACGCTGCTATACCGTACTCTTCGACTAGCAAGGTTTTAAATGCTTCAGCACGCTTTTTCGAAAGCGCTAGGTTGTAGCTTGCTTCGCCAGGTGCAGAGGCATGCCCCTCGATCACGCCGTCCGTTTTGCCGTAACGCTTCATAAAATTAGCAAACTCTACGATTTCAGGATCCGACGGTTCAGTGATGTTTGCGCTATTATTAGCGAACAAGACTTTGACTGTTTGTGACACTTGTTCAGTACCAAAGCGCGTACAGCCATCTGAATCTACGACATCATTTGCGGGGGTGTTAGGGCACTGGTCAGCCGAATCAAATACCCCATCTCCATCAGTGTCTTTTTGTGTGCTGACCACCATGATACACCCGTTGTTATCAACTTTACTTCCAGCAGGTGTTCCAGGGCATCGGTCGTTGTCATCAATTACACCGTCGTTGTCTGAATCTACCACAGCAGCTTCAACAGCAGCGGGTTTACTAGGTGTGTAGTTTGATACGGAACCACCGAAAGGATAAACAAAGCCTACTTTTACACCAATGTCGTTATCACCTTCACCAAAATAGGTCGCGGCCTCAGTAACGAGTTTCCAACCATGCTCTAGAGACCAGTGCTTACCAATACCAACGTTGGCGCGTGTGTAGTCTTGCTCTAAATTCAATATTTTTACTCCAGAAAACAAATACGCTGCTTCATTGGGTAAAAAATACATAATATCTGTGCCATAGAGTGCACCTGCTTCATCAGGGCTAATAGTAGGATCATTGCTGTTTAATTGAAAAGCGCCGTACTCAAAGCGTACTCCCCACTGCGGCGCAAACCTAAACCCCGCTTCTAAGCCAATGCCCGTACCATCCTCTAGCAAATCGAGACCTTCAGGCAGATCACTGGCTTCATAATAAAGTCCATACGCACCAAACCAAGCTTTTTGCGGTTCTTGTTTATCGGCTTGTGCAGAAAATGCACATACTGCAAGCGCAATTGATGCTGCTAGTGTAGATTTTTTCATAAAATTTCCTTGTGTTTCCTTATCTAATTTAATTTGGGTGTGTGTAAGGGTTATTTATCGAAACAGATTTCCATATGCGCATTACCTTGCTCGCACATAAAGGGCAATATTACCTTGGGACCATCCACTTGATGACTAATGGTATGGTCGTTACCCGACACCACCACCGGCGTTGCCATACCGAAATCAAAACCAAGCTCAGCGAGATCGCGTTTAGCGCTGCCAGCAATCATATTGGTGACTTCGCCCACCATGTCGCAGACTTCGCTGTCTATCTCATCTAATTTCTCACCGACCATGCGTTCCATAATGGTGAGTGCAAGCCCTTCATCAAAGGTAATAGAAAATGACCCTTTTGTTTCTGGGCCAATCATGCCGATTAGGCCTGACACGTCTCCTTTGGCAACATCATTTTGTTTGCGCTTTGGACGCCCTGGCGTAAGCTTGGTTTGTGCCATTGTTTCCATTACGTTTAACAATGCACCTATAAATGGATTAATGAAATTTGCATTCAAACTTAAGTCCCTCCTATTTTATTGGCAATCAATGCACGTGCCATGTGCTTCAATGGTTTGCTTTTCAACTTTAAATCCATGTTCTTCTGCTTGTGTAAGCAATTTTTCAGCTAAATCCTCAGACTGAATTTCAGTGACGTACCCACAATTGTCACAAATTAAAAACTGTACAGGGTGCTCACAGCCAAAATGGCGGCAAGCCACAAAAGCATTACTCGACTCAAGACGATGAACAAATCCGCAGTCTAACAAAAAATCTAAAGCGCGATACACGGTTGCGGGTTTAGCCGCCGCTTCGCTTTCTTTTAACTCGTCGAGCAGTTCATAAGCCCCTACTGGACCCTGCTTTTCAAGCATTAATACGAACACCTTTTCTCTTAATGGGGTAAATCGTACCCCTTTTGCATCGCAATGTGCTCGAGCTTTGGCGAGTATGGTCTGAGTCATTCACTACACGTGTCGGTCAATAATATGTGCATATAATAAAGGGCTTGTGCAAAATCTGCCACCATTGATCAAATTTCTTTACATTTTGTGTTATTTTAAGCCTTCGGTTTTTCTTCTTGTTGCTTTTTTAAATGCTTCGTTCTGTAAACCTTTCTCATCTTCCTACTGCTGAACATAATGCGTCAACGTGGGTGATATTTTGTCGAGATGAGTTAGTGGTGAAATTGTCATCCTATCACTTACCAAACAGCGATATTTTAAATGAAAAAGACTTGGCGGAGTATCATACCGATGTTTTGCAGTTATTTGATTTACAAGCGCAGCCCCTACCTATTTTCGTTATCGACTTAGGAGCTCAAAACATACACCTAGAGCAACATGAGTTTGCTTCGTTGCGACAGGTTATGATGCATGTCGAAACGGGGGCATTTGACCAAATAGGCAGAGCTTGGCAGCTCGTTCATTTTTATCGGACACACCGGTTTTGTGGGCGTTGTGGGTCAAGAATGACAAAAATAGAGTGGGAAACAGCAATGCAATGCCATGCTTGTTCACACCGCTGCTACCCAAGAGTTTCGCCGTGTGTCATTGTTGCGGTTTACCGAGACGATGAAATATTGTTGGCTATGAATGCTCGTCATGTAAAAACGGGAATGTATTCTATTTTGGCCGGATTTGTTGAAAGCGGAGAAAGTTTAGAGCACGCAGTGGCAAGAGAAGTGTTTGAAGAGGTGGGGGTTGAAGTGTGTGATGTAGAATATCAAGGCAGCCAGCCTTGGCCTTTTCCACATGCCTTGATGATGGGTTACATTGCCAAATGGAAGTCGGGCGAACTTAAACCCGATCAAAAAGAAATCGTAGAAGCCAATTGGTTTTCAGTATCAAACTTACCATTAATCCCACCTAACTTTAGTATAGCAGGGCGTTTAATCGAGAGAATTACTAACATGACTCATTCGAGGAATGAATAAGCCATCGGCTTAGCCCAAAGCTCTGTTATACTAGTAAGAACTGAATTAGTCCCCGACCCACAAAAATCCCAAAGATACCATGCAATTAAAAAACGATAGATATTTACGTGCATTACTTAAGCAACCCATTGACGTAACGCCAGTATGGATGATGCGACAAGCAGGACGCTATCTTCCAGAATACAAAGCGACTCGGGCACAAGCGGGTGATTTTATGTCGCTGTGTAAAAATGCAGAACTTGCTTGTGAAGTTACACTTCAACCTCTAAGGCGCTTTCCGTTAGATGCGGCTATTTTGTTTTCCGATATATTAACGATCCCTGATGCAATGGGTTTGGGTTTGTATTTCGAGACAGGAGAAGGACCAAGATTTGAAAGGCCATTGTCTTGCCACAGTGACATCGCAGCGTTGCCTATCCCTGATCCTGAACAAGAATTGGCTTATGTGATGAATGCGGTGCGAACGATCCGCAGAGAGTTAAAAGGCGACGTTCCACTTATTGGGTTTTCAGGCAGCCCATGGACGCTTGCAACTTACATGGTAGAAGGTGGCTCAAGTAAAGCGTTCACTAAAATTAAAAAAATGGCGTTCTCTGAACCGCAGTCGTTGCATCTTTTGTTAGATAAACTCGCTGATTCAGTGATTACCTACCTCAACGCGCAAATTAAAGCAGGAGCGCAATCGGTGATGGTATTTGACACATGGGGTGGGGTGTTATCAGAACGAGACTATAAAGCGTTTTCCCTGCAATACATGCATAAAATTGTCGATGGGTTAATAAAAGAAAATGAAGGCCATCGAGTACCCGTTACCTTATTCACCAAAAATGGCGGGGCGTGGTTAGAAGCTATTGCTGATACAGGTTGTGATGCTATTGGTCTAGATTGGACTGTTGATATTGCACAAGCTCGCAAAAGGGTAGGCGATAAAGTGGCACTTCAAGGTAACATGGACCCGTCAATGTTGTATGCGCCGCCTGCAAGAATAGAACAAGAAGTGGATACTATTTTGTCGAGTTATGGCAAAGGTTCTGGACATGTATTTAACTTAGGCCACGGCATCCACTTAGATGTACCGCCCGAAAATGCAGGTGTGTTTGTAAATGCAGTGCATTCGCTGAGCGGTCGATTTCACAACTAAAAACACACAGTAAGCAACAAACTTAGGCATCTCTTGGCAAGCCTTTATTTATGATACGAATAAGCCGTTCCGTATGGCGGCGTTTGACGGCATCAGGGCGCTTTTTAATTAATTCAGACAGCGCCCAGTCTATATGTTCGCGCACTAAATGTGATGCGGCCTTGCGTTTTTCTTCAAGCAGTGTCAAGGCATTAAGGCTAAACGGACTGTTTCCTATTGCAACGGCTATATTGCGTTGCCACTTCTCATAACCTATTCGTCGAATAGGGCTACCTTCGGTGTTTTTCAAAAACCGTGCTTCATCCCACTGAAATAAGGTTATTAAAGATTGGCCGTGTAAGGTTTCTCGTGCATAAAAATCTGGCTCGTTTGTTAATTCAGCATAGCGGTTCCAAGGGCAGACTAATTGGCAATCATCACAGCCATAGATTCGGTTGCCCATCGCTTTTCTAAATGGTTCTGGTATTGCGCCATTATGTTCAATGGTGAGGTAAGAGATGCACTTGCGAGCGTCCACGGTGTAAGGCGCTACAATGGCATTCGTCGGGCACATACTGATGCATGCGGTGCACGTTCCACAGTGCTCTTTCACTGGCTGGTCGGTTGGAAGCGGTAAATTTATAAATAATTCACCCAAAAAAAACCACGACCCTCCGTCTTTGGCTAAGGTTAGTGAATGCTTGCCTGTCCACCCTACGCCCGCTTTTTCCGCAATAGCATGTTCCAGTATGGGGGCTGAATCGGTAAAAGGCCGAAATAATGCATCAGGCACTTGCTTTTGAATGCGCTGACCGAGCTTTTTCAATTTGTTGCGAAGCACTTTATGATAATCACGCCCTAGCGCATAGCGGCTAATGTAGGCAATATCAGGCTTAGATAAATGCTTGGCAAACGATGCATCTGGGGGAAGATAGTTCAGCCTAACGCTAATAACACGCAAAGTTCCGGGTACTAGCTCATTGGGTCTTGCCCGTTTCGTACCGTGATCAGCCATAAAGCGCATGGTACCGTGATAATTGTTATCTAGCCAACGCTGCAAGCGAGATTCATGAGCAGATAAGTCGATATCACTGATACCCACATACTGAAATCCTAGCTCCTTGCCCCAAGCCTTGATATCGTCAGCAAGCTGGCTTAAATCTTTTCCTAACGTTTTATTAAGATCATGAATCGACATTCTTTTATGACAAACAAATTGTGGTAAACAAGACATCACGGTTTAAACTGAGAACTGTAGCAAGACTATCACAAAACTTGTATACAGCAGAGCAAGTTAGGCATTATTCGAGAAAAACAATATGTTATACGCTGAATTTGAACTCAATGAACTGGCCCAAACCCAAGCGTTGGGCGAAGTACTAGCCGCAACCATTACAACGGACTGGGAGAGAGGCGTAACGCTTTATTTAAAAGGTGACTTAGGTGCAGGTAAAACTACGTTATCGCGTTTTTTGATTCAAGCATTGGGGCATAAAGGAAATGTAAAAAGCCCCACTTACACCTTGGTTGAACCGTATGAGCTGACGCTAGGTAAAGTCTATCATTTTGATCTTTATCGCTTAGCGGATCCCGAAGAACTAGAATTCATGGGGATAAGAGATTATTTCGCCCGAAACACCTTGTGTATTGTAGAGTGGGCAGAAAAAGGGAGGAATTGCTTGGCCCCAGCAGATTTAATGATTACACTTAGTCTGAATGAAAATCGAACAGCAACGTTGCAGGCTTGCTCTGAGCTAGGTGAAACCATTACCTCGGAATGCTGTCGGAAGTTAAAAGTCAAAGGTTAAAAAAACAATAATTAGATTATCCATGTTGCGCTTTTTAGGGTTCATTTTTTTTGCATTAAATGTGTTAGGTACTGCTGAAGCGCTGTCTGACACCATTAAAGATGTGCGCTTGTCAGAACAAGGCAACTCGGTTCGATTGGTGTTTGAGTTTAATAAAGAGCCTGACTTTACCTATTTTTCTCTTCAGTCCCCTCAGCGTCTTGTGATCGACCTTAAAGAAGTGCTTCCCCAACAACGCCTCGATGCCTTTACGATTTCGTCTTCTTTGGTCAATAAAGTCAGATACTCTCGCCCTAAATCCAAGCGCGATACCCGACTTGTTATTGAACTGAGCCGAGCTGCTAAGCCTAGTCTGTTTACGTTGGGGGCTTCTTCAGACAGTAATCCTAGATTAGTGGTCGATTTATTGGATAGCGCCCCTGTCATCGCTAAAACCAATACTAAACCAGTTTCTCAAGCTGAAAAACGAAGCTCATCCACACCTTCGTCTGATAAAATTGTGCTAAACGACTCAGTGAGTACCGCAAGAGACATTGTTATTGCCATCGATGCAGGGCATGGCGGTAAAGATCCTGGTTCGGTAGGGCCATCTGGAACTTACGAAAAAAAGATTACGCTTAGCGTGTCTCAATTACTGCAAAAAAAAGTCGACGCAACACCGGGCATGCGCGCGGTGATGATCCGCACTGGCGACTATTATATTCCGCCCAACTTGCGGCCAGAATTGGCGCGCCGAAAAAAAGCAGATTTATTTGTGTCTATCCATGCTGATGCTTTTCATCAGCCCGAGCCTAGAGGCGCATCGGTTTGGGTCTTATCCATGCGTCGCGCTGATAATGAATTGGGAAGATGGATGGAGCGCACACAGCGCCATTCCGAGCTACTGGGTGGAGCAGCTGAAGTTATTACCGATAAAGCGAGCGAACGCTATCTAACAGAAACGATATTGGGTTTGTCAATGGACCATTCTATGGCCTCTAGTTACGATTTAAGTGAGTTGGTCATAAACGAGATGCGGAGCGTTACCAAAATGCATCAAAAAAAGCCTCAGTCAGCCAGTTTGGCTGTGTTGACATCCCCCGATATTCCTTCGATATTGGTTGAATTGGGATTTATTTCCAACCCTCAAGAAGAGAAAAATTTAAATTGGTCTAAACATCGCGATAAATTAGCCAACGCGGTTTTTACGGCAATAAAAACCTATTTTAATCAGCGTCCACCCGACGGCACCCTGTGGGCGGCGACGAAAAAAGCAAAAAGAGTACACAAGGTTCGTTCGGGCGAATCCTTATCGCTCCTTGCTCAGCGATATAAGGTCTCAGTCAAAACGATAAAAGCGGCAAATAACCTTTCGTCTGATGTTGTGCACATTGGGCAAACACTCAATATCCCTCAATCGTAACCATACCCGTTCCACCTCAACATGCTCGATTCAGCGAACGAATAAAAGGATTTAAAC
>CAYSDZ010000019.1:2794-60072 GCA_964429915.1 uncultured Alteromonas sp. | reverse complement strand
TCAGGCTTAAACACACCTATTACATTTTCTGTTTTTCGTGATGCTTTTTGTACGTTTTTGTCTGCTTGCGATTCAGCATAATCACATTGTGTACATTTGATTTTTTCAACATTGTTTTCAAAATACAACATGATGGTATCCATGGCTTTGCACTTGGGGCACGTTGCACCTGCTATAAAACGTTTACGCTGACTACTCATAAAACTGTTTCCCGTTTTTGCTCTGACGAATCAGTGATGGTTATCTTTTTAATAGCTAAATAAACGTTACGTTTCAATTAACGGTTTACCTTTTATTAATAGCGATAGCATACTTTCCCACGAAACTGGCTCAGACAACATATAGCCTTGTAATAATTGGCAATTGCTTTTTTGCAAAAATGCTAACTGCTCGCTGGTTTCTACTCCTTCTGCAACCGTTTCGAGGCTATAGGTCTCTGCAATGTTCAACACCGTTTTTATGACTTTGAGTTGAATATCGTTGTTTAAATCTAAATCCAAAATAAACGATTTATCGATTTTCAAACAATTCACGGGATAATTATGTAATTGAGAGAAAGCAGCATAGCCTGTACCAAAGTCATCCAATGCAAGCCCAACACCCAAGGTCTTTAAGGCTTCCATTGTTTGAATACTTCTGGCATCAACATCAACCAAGCTTGTTTCCGTAATTTCAAGCTCTATATACTTTGGGCTAACGTCATAGGTTTTAAACAACTGTTCTAACTTTGTAACAAAACGATGATGATGAAGTTCGAGCGCTGAAATATTAATGCAAAAAACAACCCCAGTGGTTTCAAGTATCTCTCTATTTTTTTTAACCACTTCCAATGTTTGCTCAATTACCCACAGATCTATTTCATGGATCAAATTGTATTCTTCTGCGATGGGAATATAAGTATCTGGACCAATCCCTTTTAGCTCACGACTGTTAGTTCGAATCAAGACCTCAATTTTTTTGATTTTAAATGTTTTAGCCGAACAAATTGGCATAAACGACAGATAAAATGCTTGATCATCGACTGCGCTTTTTAAACTTTTTGAGACCTGCTTTTTTATATCAATCTCATGTTGGATCGCCGTATCAAAATATCGATATTGATTTTTTCCACTTTTCTTCGCCGAGCTCATCGCCATACAAGCTTTGTCGATGAGATGCTGCAAGTTTTTGCCCGATTCAACTTCGTTGCATATACCTATACTTACGCTTGTTTTCACCAATCGCTCTTGGATTCTAAAGGGGTTTTTTGTTGAGGCAATAAGAGCTTCGATAATCGTGTTGATGCGATCTTTTGAGACATCGAATAGAGCAAGTACAAATTCGTCAGCAGCAATTCTACAAAGTTTACTTAGTTCGGGGGTGTCTGATTTAGATTTAATGATCCTTTTAATTTGTTCGCTAAAAGCAATTAAAACTTGGTCGCCAATGGCGTGTCCATAAATGTCATTAATCTTTTTAAAGTCGTCCAAGTCAATATAAACAACACTGACAGAGTGTCGCCTGAGTAGGCTGTGTTGCTGTCGTTGAACCCACGAAAAAAGGCCACGCCGGTTGCTTACTCCCGTCAAAGTGTCTAGTTCCGCTATCGTTCTCAAATTCATTGCGTTTCGATAGATTAAATAGCAAATGACCAAGGCCCATGTAACTAAAATAATACTATACAGGGTTAACTCACTGATTATTTGACCTTTTAGAACAAAGTGATTAACCCACATTTGGTAGTTTTCACTGTGCTTTACATCGCTGGGAAAAACCTCAATAAAGGCAATATTAGAAAAATCTAATTTATCGAAGGGATGTTTTACCTTATAGGTTTCTATCCACCACCGCTCCACTCTCAAACCATTTAAAGGCACCGCAGAAAAAAAGTTCTTCACATGTGGCTCAAATGAAAATGTGTTGTACTTTAGCGAAGAATAGTCATTAGTTACCACGTAATTGGGATGATAGTTTCTAAACGTAACCCGAATATTGGGGCTGCCAGCTGGTGCTGAATACCTCACATCTATATCCAAAGTGTCGTATAAGCTTAAATCTCGTCCCTGTTTTAACTCTTTAAAACCTCCGGCAGGACTGAGAAGAATAGAAAGTGCACAAAAAGATGAGGAAGCAGAATTACGGAGCGAACAATCGATTTCTGGCGTTCCATCCTCCATATCAATTACCGCATCGACATTGTTGGAATTAGCTGCGTAAACCATGGTGTGATTCGCCGGATCAAGCAAGTCGAGTTCAATGGCAAATACGTCTAGCTTGTGTGCGACAACCAACATAGCCGAGAGGAAAAGAAGCCCAAAAATCGAATACTTTCTTACTGAATACAGCATATATCCCTAATGACCATACAGTTAAGGCCCTAAAACATAAAAGACCAAATGATTATGACCCTTTTTTAATTTAAAATGTAGCAGTCCATCGGTTTTTGGTACACTTCTCTGGCTTTTATCTTTTTAACCTCACAATTCTTTTTATGATCCAAATCCAGTCCTTATCTCTTCGTCGCGGAGTAAAACAGCTTTTAGCTAATGCCAACGCAACGGTTTACCCCGGTCACAAAGTCGCCCTCATTGGACGTAATGGGTGTGGTAAATCCAGTCTTTTTGCTTTATTGCGAGGAGAGTTTGATGTGGATGAGGGTGAAGCTTCGTTTCCTCACCAATGGCAAGTTGTCAGTGTCGCCCAAGAAACGCCAGCTAGCAACCGCAGCGCCTTAGACTATGTAATAGATGGAGATAGAATACTTCGCGACCTACAAAATCAACTGTCTAAAGCAGAATCAGATAATAACGGCATTCATATTGCCGAGCTGCACGCAAAACTGGCAGAAAAAGGTGCCTACGAAGTAGAAGCGAAAGCCTCAACCATATTGGCAGGTTTAGGTTTTGCGCAAAGTCAGCTTAATGCTCCCGTTTCTGATTTCTCTGGTGGCTGGCGCATGCGCTTAAACTTAGCGCAAGCACTCTTGTGCCCTAGCGATTTACTACTTTTAGACGAACCGACAAATCACTTAGATTTAGATGCAGTCATCTGGCTAGAAAAATGGCTTCAACAATACGCGGGGACGCTGTTACTTATTTCTCATGACAAAGCGTTTATTGATGCAACCGTTAATCATATCCTCAGCGTAGAGCAACAAACCTTAGTCAGCTATACCGGTAACTACTCTAGTTACGAGACACAAAGAGCAGAAAGAGCAAGGCTACAGAATATAGAGTTCACGAAACAACAACAAAAAGTTGCTCATTTACAATCGTTTATCGATCGGTTTAAAGCGAAAGCCAGCAAAGCAAAACAAGCTCAAAGCCGCATCAAACAGCTCGAAAAAATGGAAACATTACTCCCCGCTCACCAAGATTCACAGTTTAGTTTTAGCTTTTCTCCCCCCGCCTCGTTACCAAGCCCTTTGGTCAATATGGAAAAGATAGAATTGGGGTACGACGAAAAAAAGGTGCTTGAAAAAGTAAAGCTTAACCTTGTACCTGGCTCAAGAATTGGTTTATTGGGTAGAAACGGGCAGGGAAAATCAACGTTAATTAAATTATTAGCTTCTGAACTCTCTCCGATGTGCGGTGACTTCCTCATGTCGAAAGGCTGCCAAGTCGGTTATTTTGCTCAGCACCAATTGGAAACCTTAGACGTCAACGCCAGTGCACTCGACCATTTACAGCGGCTCGACAAACAAGCAAGCGAACAAACACTGCGAGATTTTCTCGGCGGTTTTAATTTTCACGGCGACGCTGCACTTGCCCCTGTTGGACCGATGTCTGGCGGAGAAAAAGCGCGCTTGGTTTTAGCTATTTTGGTGTATCAAAAACCAAACTTATTGCTGCTTGATGAACCAACTAACCATTTAGATTTAGATATGCGGCATGCACTCACTCTGGCTTTGCAACATTTTGAAGGGGCAATGGTATTGGTTTCGCATGATCGATTTTTGCTAAGCGCCGTTTGCGAAGAATTTTATTTGGTCGACAATAAAAAGGTTGAACCCTTCAAAGGCGATTTAGACGATTACAAAGCATGGATTTTGTCATCAGCGCCAGAGACTGAAAGTCAAAAGGCGTCGTCTGCTTCATCTCAATCTGTCGATAGAAAAACACAAAAAAGACGCGAAGCTGATATTAGAAAACGCTTGCAGCCTTTTAAAAATAAAATGAAAAAAGCAGAAGATACATTAGCAAGCCTGAACCAAAAACGTGAGGAAATAGAACTCGCGTTAAGTGACTCTACGCTCTACGAAGCCAATAAAAAAGACACACTAAAAACTTTGTTAGTTGAGCAAGCGTCGTTGAATAAAAATATAGAAGATGCAGAAATGCTGTGGCTAGAGGCACAAGAACGTTTAGATGAAATTGAACAAGAGATCCAATAATGGAGCCGTTAACAAACACGCTATTCGCTGAGCAGTTTTGGCACTTTAGTTTAGCGTTGTATAAAAAAGAAGGGGTAGCTAAACGATGCCTGATACTTCAAGATGACTTCTCATGCAACATAAACGTTTTGTTGTTTTGCTGCCTTCTCAGAAAAAAAGAATTAATATTCTCAGATAAAATACTGAAAAACATAATATTATCTATCGAAAAAAGCGAGATAACACTAAAACAACACAGGTTCAAAAGAAGCGCAGCGAAGCAAAATCCGGCTTTGTATCAAGTGCTTAAAGATCAGGAACTAGCTCTAGAGCAGCAGCAGCAACACGACATTGTTGAAACTTACTTAGCGAACCGTGATAGCCCTAGCCCTTCTCAGGGTGATCCAGTCACCGTCTATTTTGATCGTTGCTTAGCAAGACAATGTAACGAAAAGCAATCAGACCCAAAAGAGCACCTGAATTTTGTTTCAAATAAAGCTGACGGAATTATAGCCACCAGTACATTCAGCCCCCCTTGGTGGGCGAATAATCGACATGTGCAGACGATATTTCCACGCTTTTTTCAGCGCAGAAAACAATTATCGGTGACATGGGAATCTCTTTCCGTCGCCAATGGCGATGTAGTGGAACTAGCGTGGGGGCCAAAGTTATCTAAACCGAAAGGTATTGTTGTTATGTTTCATGGGCTTGAAGGAAACATACGCTCCCATTATGCGAACGATATGATCGCTCATTTAGCCTCTGACAATTGGCTAACAGTCATGATGCATTTTCGTGGCTGTGCCGGAAAGCCTAATTTGACCACTCGCGCTTATCATTCGGGTGACACCGAAGACGCGCTCTATTTACTTCAAAAGATAGAACGGGAGTTTCCTAAATTACCGAGAATGGCCCTTGGAGTCTCATTGGGGGCCAATATGCTATTAAAGTTACTTGCTGAAAACCCTTCTCAACACGGGTTACAAGCCGCTGTAGCGATATCAGCACCACTCAAGCTCGCTGAATGTGCAGCAACAGTCAGCAAAGGGTTTTCTCGTGTGTATCAAAAGTATCTACTCAATAATATGAAACGCAATCTAAAAATAAAGATGAAGCGATTAGATTATTCTAACATTCTCGATTTACGTTTTGATGAAGTAGACAGCCTAAAAACATTCAGAGAATTTGATGAACGCGTTACTGCACCGTTACACGGTTTCAAAAATGCTGATGATTATTATCGACAATGCAGTAGTTTTTCTAAGCTAAAAGACGTGCACTGTGATACGTTGATACTCCATGCTGCTGATGATCCTTTCATGGATCAGAGTGTTATTCCTAAACCTCAAGATTTATCACCTAGTATAAAGTTTGAACTCAGTGAAAAAGGCGGACACGTTGGTTTTCTTCAAGGTAAACCGTGGTCTTCTAGTATTTGGCTGCATAAGCGAGTGCTTGCCTATCTAAACACCAAAATAGTATAAGAATGATTATTCCCATTGACGAAATCAATAGCGAAACCTTGCAAAATATTGTCGAAAGCTTTGTTCTGAGAGAAGGTACCGATTATGGCGATTACGACACGGAGCTATCTAGCAAGGTAAAACAAGTGATAGAGCAATTGCGTACTGGAGAGGCTGTTTTGGTGTATTCAGAAGAACATGAAAGTGTGGATATTCGACCCGCTAGCGAATACTAATCTACTTGTACTGGATTAGTTCTTGCCATTGAACACGTTGATCACCCAACACAACAAAGTCTGGATTAATGGTCGTGTTTCTTTGGTTATAAGTCAGTGGTTCAAAATTGTGTGCGAGAATATCGCCACCCGCTTCTCGAACAATGCATTGCGACGCGCCCGTATCCCACTCTCCGGTCACGCCTAAACGCATAAATACGTCCGCTTTACCTTCGGCAATAAAACACGCCTTTAATGAGCAACTTCCTAATGGAAGAGTGTGATAAAGACGTGTGGCGCTCATCCTAGCCATTACCTTTTCCCTAGATTGGCGACGGCTTATCGCAATAATAACGACACTCTTTTCGGGGTCGTCTAACTTACGAACGTGAATTTGCCGATTTTCTTCCGAGCTTTCTTTGAAAGCCCCCTGCCCTTTTGAAGCATAGTAAAGCGTTTGCCCTGGCGGCCAAAAGATAACCCCAATCACGGGTTCGTTATTTTCTATCAACGCGATATTTACGGCAAAGTCGCCACTTCGAGCGATAAATTCCTGCGTGCCGTCTATTGGATCGATCAACCAGTATCGCTGCCAATTTTGACGTTCCTCAAGACGTTCTATTTCCCTTTCCTCAGACATGATAGGAATGTCTGGTGTCGCCTTTTCCAATGCCTCAACAATAATATTGTTGGCTAGATAATCGGCTGATGTAACAGGCGATTCATCGTCTTTTTCATAGCTTTCGTAATCACCTTGGTCATATACGCTAAGAATAGCTTCGCCTGCTTCAACAGCCATTTTTTTTGCTAATACTAAGAGATCTTCAAGCAGGTAGGGCTTTGTCATTGCGTATCTAACCATTGCTGTGTAAGAAGCAGTGCCACTATACATCTCGCTTCTCTAAAATCATCACGACCCAATAATTCATTAGCTCTGCTAATCGGCCAAGAAATAACATCAAGCGGCTCTGGCTCATCTCCCGGCAATGACTCCGGATACAAATCTTGTCCGATAAGAATGTGCATGTGGGCATCAAAAAAAGTAGGGGCAGTACTGACTTTGTGAAGATGATGCAAGCGTTTTGCCCCAAAACCCACTTCTTCTTTTAGCTCTCTGTTCGCTGCAATATAAGGCGACTCGCCGCGATCAATAAGGCCTTTGGGGAACCCCAGTTGATAAGAGTGGGTGCCCGCTGCGTACTCTCGTATTAACAGCATGTTCCCGTCGTCGGTTAAAGGAACAATCATCACTCCGCCACGACCCGATCCAGCCATACGTTCAAACTGACGTGTAGCACCATTGCTAAAGGTTAAGTCGACTTGCTCCACATTAAAAAACTGGCTTCTTGCCACTATTTTGCGGTCGTCTATATTGGGGAGCGTCTTTTCTTGGTCGATTTCAGACATTGCCTTGCGTTACACTTGCATAATTGATTGATTGCTTAATAAAGCTTAACCGATTTTTGGAGATTTCGCTTGTTCTTTCTACCATGGGAAAACATTGATACCGTTTTGCTCGATATGGACGGTACCTTGTTAGATTTGCACTACGACAATGTATTCTGGATGAATACTCTTCCTGAAAAACTAGCACAGCAAACCGGCGCTTCAATAGAAGAAAGTCAGCAAAAACTCTATTCACATTATGAAAGGGTAATGGGCACCAAAGACTGGTATTGCCTTAACTATTGGGCAAGTCAATTAAACATGGATATTCTCTCAGCTAAGCGCGAAGTGCAGCACTTAATTCGCATGCGCGATGATACTATTCCTTTTTTAGATGCGCTTAAACAGTCAGGGCGGCGCATTACGCTTCTAACTAACGCGCATCCAGATACGCTGGCCTTAAAACTCGAAAATACCGAACTGGCTTCACACATCAGTGAAATGATATCTACGCACGAATTTGGCGTCACTAAAGAATCGCAACAACTTTGGAAGAAAGTCCAGCAGCGCTTGGGTTTTGACCCTGAGCGCACCTTGTTTGTCGACGATAGTCTAACTATCTTGGAAGCAGCTAAAACGTTCGGCATTAAGTATTTACTTAGTATCGTCAATCCGGACAGTCAACAACCCGATAGACTAATAGACGATTTTCCTGCAGTTGCCGACTACCGACATTTAACGAAAGACATTATTATGAATCCGGTGAATAAATGACAAAATTATTAGTGGGCTCCCAAAATCCAGTGAAAGTTAACGCCAGTGAAAATGCGGTTCGAACCTTAAACGAATTTGAGCATATCTGTGCGACGGGGGTCGGCACCCCTTCTGGCGTAGCCGAGCAACCTATGACTGAATCAGAAACTCGTCAGGGAGCAATCAATCGCGTTGATTATCTACGCGCACAAGAATCGACTAAGGTCCACGATTGGTGCGTGGCAATAGAAGGCGGAGTCGATAATTTTATAGACGGTCCTGCTACATTTGCCTATGTTGTTTTAGACCACAATGGCATACGCAGCATAGGACGAAGCGCTAATTTGCCCTTACCAACCTCATTTTACTCACAGTTGCAAAATGGACAAGAACTTGGAGATGTTATGGACGCCGCTTTTCGAACGAGCAATGTAAAACAAAAAGGCGGTGCAATAGGATTATTGACGAATGGACTGGCTACAAGACAAAGTGTGTATGAAACTGCTTTAATTCTCGCCTTATCCAAATTTCGATTCAAAGCATTGTTTTAAAACACATCACAACTGGAAACGGGTATATCCGTCACTATCAGGTGTCCCAAAAAATTGGCTAGCTTGTTTAATTTCGTCAGGCAAGTTATCAGCGACTTTAAACTGACCAGAAACTTGAAACGTTTGCATATCGGGGGATAATACGGAAGTAAAAGACAAACCCAGAGAGTTGGGCTCTGCCACCTTTATTTGTATATTTTCTTCCTGACACGATAGATCTGCGACAAAATTGCCTAAATCAGATGCGCCCGATGGAAAATCGATACTTGCATTCAGCCACTCGCCTCTACCTAACAGCTGTTCACAATGTGGGCCGAAATCTAACTCATTTAACCGCACTCGAAAACGCCCCCCCATATTGACCCGTATTGGAAATTTAACCTTAGCGATCATTTTATCTGTGGGTAAATAAACGGTGAGATTAGACGCAGAAACCTTTGAAAAATCGAACATTGAGAATGAAACTGGGCCGCTCAGTGCTATAGCCGATTTATCTCGTACTTCGCCGCCTTTAAGCTCAAGTGCTAAGCGTCCAACTAACAAAGAGGCCGCTTTTACTTTCCATTTTACATTTTCGATATAAAACCCGTTAATCGATAACTTATCTACTCTACCCTGCCAAATAGAGCCAGATACCTTACCAATGCGCACATCCGACGGCAAAGCCAACCGATATATCACTTGTGCCGCAGGTATAGTTGCGATAAGAAAACAGCATAGCGCCAAAAAAGCACCTACACCTAATAATACAGTTCGTTTCATGACTTACCTAACTGAAGTCGTCTTACTTTTATCATACCCGGTGCACCTGATTCAGTGATATCGACTTGTTGGATCAACACACCCATTTTTTCCATAGCTTGTAACCAAGCAAGCACATTGTTGAAATTAGCCTCATCCACCCATACTTGTAACTCATCATTTTGGGGCTGCATTCGGCTAATAGTGATACTGTGGCGTGATGACGTTAAATTTACAGCTTGAGGTAAAGACCCAGAAAACTGACCCTTACCTGCTGTGAAAGCACGTAGCTGTGCGGCTTTTAAAGCTTGCCCTTCCACCCACACCAATGTTTCAGTTTGGCGTTCAAGTAACGCTTTTTCTCTATCGATACCATTGACCAATGGTTGCCATAGCGCAAAGTAAAACAGCATTAACCCCACGATAACCGCAGACACCAATACCAGAATCTGCTCGCGCTCAGTCAGAGCCTGAAACTTTTGTTTGAGTTCGTTCATACGCCACTCCTGATCGCTAAGCTTCCAACCACACCTTCATCTCGGTTGTTGATGGCACCCTGATCAACCGCAAAGCCAGCAGCTTCAGCACGACGTTTAAACTGCTCTAAAGATTCAAAATTGCTGGCCAAAGCTTGCAAACGAATTTCGTTTCTTGCGCTGTCAAAACGAATGCTCTGAGGCTTCACCTTTGACGATGCAAAGGCGGATTCAAGTTGAGTGAGCATACTAAGCATGCTTGCACTGCCCCCTCCATTTTCTAGCTTAGCTACTTCCTGAGCAATGCGTCGCTTGATGTCTCTGGCGCCTCTTGCCTGAGGAAAACCGGCAATCACCTGTTCTTGTATTTGCGACTTGAGTTCACTGTTTTGAGACTTAAGACTTTGCAAGGTATACACTTTATCTATCAAAGTAAAAGAGAAGACAACACAAGCTAATACAGCAGCCAAACGCCATTGTTTCCATGCTGAATTCGTTTGTTTACGAATTCGATATTCACCTTGGAGCAAGTTGAATTTTTCTAATAAAACCGATTTTGCCAAAACGGCAAGCGGCATATCAACCTCTTCATTTTCAATATGGCAATTTGGAATGAGTCCTAAATCTATACCGCTATAATTTCGAATAGAAACAGCTTGCGGTGCAGCCTTTGTCAACTGTGATAACACGGGCATGATCCAGCTTTCTTCTGCTTGAAATCCTTTCCAATTGTCTTCTCTCACCAAAATACTTTCGCCTAAAGTAAGTACTGACATACCGTCTTCATTAGCTGGAACAGCTAATACATCAGGAATTAATGTTTGGCAATCAAGGCCTGCTTTGGCTAACTGTGTTTGCCACAATTCCATTTGAGCGTGTCTAACAACAGCAACGGCTTGTTGGTCATCCTGTTTTGGCCCCATGGCGAAAAACAACTCACCGATATCTTCGCTTAATTCTTCTTCCAACATGAAAGGCACCGCCGCCAACACCTTCCGTGACGCTTTAGGTGGAAGAGTTACCCACTTGAGTAAGACATCACTAGCAGGACACAAGGCTATGGCAGGGCGCTGACCTGCGCGCTCAGTTAAAGTGTGAAGCTCACTGGCATTAGGCAATACTCCTGATGCAATGACTTCCGACTCAACACTCGACCATACCAACCAAGAAATACTGGATGTATCACTTGATCCTAGCCTAACAATAAGCTGTTCCACCTATTTAATTCCTCCAAACTCTCTGCGAATAACAGAAACCGATGTCGCACCTGCCACGTGAAACAAAGAAGACATAGAAAACGTAGCACTATTGTAGCGGGTCTTTGTATGTAAAATAAAATACTCTGTCGTAACATCGAACCACTGCTGTTGTTCATCTGTTAACTGAGCGCTTTGTAACACATTTTCACCTAAAAAATCGGTGGCCGATTCCCAACCATCACTGGGGCGACGATTAATTAACTCACTCGCTTGCTGTAAGGTCAACCCTGTCAAGCCGGCCAATAATGGGGCTTGGTCTTGAGTTAAAGTATTCACGTTAATACTTAGCTTGTTTGTATCTGGAATAACACAAACATACGGCCATACATCATTCACCCATTCCGCAGAGACACCATTAATGATACGCAACTCAGACTGGCTAACCATCAATCGATTTGCAGCCAAATAGGGAAAAGACCGACTTTCGTATTCGCTGTCCTCTGCCCCAAAATCTCTCAGCCTATCATCTTGATCGAGCCAATCTGCCAAGGAATCTCGAACTGTATCGAGTGTAAAGCTCTCAATCGGTTCTTCTCTTGGCAAATTACTTAGCATGCGATGAAAGGCCTGCATGGGCTCAGTGGGCTCATTGCCATTTGCTGCTGTAGTGGTTGATTGCGCCAAAGCGTTAAGATTAAAACAGCTTTGCATATCAACCAGTTGGGCTTGTATTCCTCCGCCCTCTAAAGGAAACGTAAATTCTTGTGACCAAGGCTGTTCAATATGAATTTTATCTTGTGTTTGCTCATAAATCTCTTTAATCGACTTTTCTGCAAAACTTTCCGCACTGTAGGCGTACCATTGAGCCTGATTGTTATCTTTAATATTCTGCACACGTTGAATATTTAGTTGCAAACGCCCGCCCATTTCACTTGCCAAAATGACCACCAAAGCGACAATCAATAGAACAATAATCAAAGCCACACCGTTTTGATGTCTCATTGATTCTGCCCTCGACCTGTGCTTGATATATCATTTAAGTTATTTGAATCGCTCGGGTTCTGATTACCATTTTCGCTAGCGCCGGCTGATATAGAGCTTGGGGTGTGCGGGGCGACCAATGAAAATTCCCGTCGAATTATTCCAAAGGTATCAGTTTCAATTTCAACAGCTATTGCTTGTGGTAATACAGCCCCTGTGTAACTATCTCGCCAATTTAATTCCCCGTCTTTCGTATCGCCGACGAAAAACTCTACCCGAAAATCGCTGACGTCGTCTAACAACACCCTTTCTTTGGGTTCAAAACCTATTGCATTGTCTAAATAGTTGCCTGAAAGTCGCTCTAAACGCTTTTCTACTAACTGGTAGCTCACCGACTCTAAAGTGCTTCGAGGCAGAATAAACTGCGGATTCAGCCACCCTGCTCGCACAAACCGAAGACTATCAGCGTCACTTTCATCGCCTATTCCACCTTGAATAACAACATCATTTTTCTCACCATCCAAGCGCACAGGACGAGGGATAATTTGTTGAATATCACGTTCGATAATGGTCATGGCTCGCTGCATGGCTTGCAATTTATCCACCCGCTCGCCCGACAAACTGTTACTGTCTATTACGGTGCTTAACAAGCCTGTCGATGCAAAGCCAATGAGTGTAAAAATTGCCATTGCAATCAGTATTTCAAGTAGTGTGAAACCTCTTTGCACTGGCATCTTAGATAGTCGACACTGGCTTTGAAAAATAGGTCGTTACAGAAGTGATAGAGTCTTCAAAACCGCTATCCAATGAAACGCTTATTGTGACCTGCTTTAATTCATCGTCTGATGTATTTTCTACGACCCGTTGCCAATACCATGTGCGATTTGCCATTTCGCTGCTACCTTTCACATTATTCCTAATCGGCCATGGGCGAGACAGTTGGAGTTGAGTGAGCTGATTATTTGCCACCCAATTGGCGACGGTAATGGCCTCTAACTGGCCTACTGAATTTAAATTCTCACCTACGGCTTTCAATATTGCTGAACCTGTAATAGCAAAAATAGCCAAAGCTACCATCACTTCTAACAAGGTGAGTCCGTGTTGAAACCTGCGTTTAACCATCAAGAGGCTCGTTGAGGGGACCATTGATTTCTAACGGCGGAACATCTTTATTGTTTAAATAAAAATACACAGGGAGATCATTACTAAAACCTGGTTCATAACTTAATGCAAGACTAAACGGCGTAATTTCACCGCTAGACATAATTAAAATCTGTGGTGGGGGTAAGGGCTTTTCCTCTTCATCTCCAATATTTACTTGGGCGTCATCAAGAGATAACTTTTCATCGAATATCTCTCTATCAAAAAGCCGCTCTTCCTCTTCCCAAGGCAAGTCTTCTAAATTCAATGATAAGCTGAACTGCTCAGGGAGGGTTTGCTCTGCGTATAAGGGGTTCCCTTCAATAAGCTGCCACCGGTCATCGTCATCAAGCGCCATAAATACGTATTTATTGTCGCTTTCTTCAATTCGGATACCCATTTGCAGCTGATTTAGCACAGCGTAATCACTGGCCATATCTACGATGACCTGAAAACGTCTTACCTGCTCTTTTAAACGATCTTCTTGGTTCACAGAAAAACCATTGAACATCACATAAGACGTTGCCAGGCCCATCAGCAACAACACCAACATCACTTCAATTAGGGTGAAGCCGTTTTGTTTGTGTATATTGCTGACTTGAGGTTTCATAACTGTCGGTTAATCAAGAAAGTCGTTAATATTCCAAGTACCAATGTCGTCATCGGTGCCCGCTTCACGATCAGGTCCAGCAGAATAAATATCAATAACGCCGAGCTCTCCTGGGCTAATTAATGCGTAGTCGTTTCCCCATGGATCGGCTGGTAAGCGCTTTATAAAACCACCCGGTGGGAAATTACGCGGTATCGGATCGATAGTCGGCTCGTTCACAAGGGCATCCAAACCTTGTTCTGTGGTAGGGAAGACGCTGTTGCGCAATTTGTACATTTCCAGAGCACTTTCTAACTGCTGAATGTCTACCGCGGCTTTTTTCATTGCCGCCTCTTCTGACTGACCCAAAATTTGAGGTGCCACCAAAGCCGCCATCATACCGATGATCAAAAGCACGACCATTATTTCAATTAAGCTGAATCCGTGTTGTGCGCGTCGATTTTTCATTTATACATTCACCATGTTGTTCAGCGCTAAAATAGGCTGAAGAATTGCTAAGACTATAAATAACACTACCCCTGCCATAGAAACAATCAGCATGGGTTCAAATACTTTCAATGAGACACCAATTAAGCTCTCAAATTCCCTGTCTTGATTATCTGCGGCTCTGGCTAGCATAGATTGAAGTTCGCCCGACTTTTCACCAGAGGCAATCATGTGCATCATCATAGGGGGAAATAATTTTGTTTTGTCCAGCGCAGCTCGCAAACTGGAACCTTCTTTTACATTCACTGAGGCATCGGCCACGGCCTTTTTGATGTGCAGATTTTCAAGCACATCGCCTGCGATACTCATTGCTTCTAACAGTGGCACTGCGCTAGCAGACAAAATGCTCAGCGTGCGTGCGAAACGCGCCGTGTTTAACCCTTTTGATACCTTTCCTACCAAAGGAAGACCCAAAATAGCTTTGTGATATTTCATACGCAAGGCTTTTTGTTTAAGTAAATGCTTTGCAATAAACACTGCTATGACAATGGCAAGCACAAGAAACAGACCATAACTTTGCAGCCATTCACTGATAGCAATCAAAAATTGAGTCATGCCGGGCAAGTCTTGCCCCATGTGATCAAATTGCCCCACAATTTTCGGTACCACAACCGTCAGCAATAACACAATGATCCCGACAGCGAAAAACAACATTATCATAGGATAAATGAGCGCTTGAGACACTTGGCTACGGGTTTGTTGGCGTTTTTCTGTATAGTCGGCTAAGCGATTGAGTACCGTATCTAAATGGCCTGATTTTTCACCTGCGGCCACCATCGCTCGATAAAGTTCATCGAATATACTCGGAAACTCACTCATCGCTACGGCTAATCCGTGACCTTCAACCACTTTACTGCGCACCGCCATCATCATATTTTTATGACGTTGTTTTTCACACTGCTCTGCTACCGCAAGCAATGCTTCTTCTATTGGCAAGGCCGATTCAACCAAGGTAGCTAATTGTCGTGTTAATAAAGCTAAGTCAGAGGCAGAAATTTTGGGCTGAAACAAACTAAACGACGCATTGTCTTTCGCTTTATTCTTGTCGGCGACTTGATCTAGCGAAATGGGAACTAAGCCCTTTTCTCGCAACTGCTGACGGACTTGTCTAGCGTTGTCGCCTTCTAGCACACCTTGTTTGTTGCGGCCCTTGCTGTCAATCGCTTTATATGCAAATGCTGCCATGCTAGTCCTCTCGCGTAACGCGAAGCACTTCTTCTAGTGATGTAACGCCTCGTAACACCTTACTGCATCCATCATCTCTAATCGACGGCGTAGACTTACGAACGGCTTTTTCAATTGCCTGTTCTCCTTTGCCTGAATGCATAATGTCTCGCACTTTTTCATTCACGATAAGCAATTCATGTATGCCCGTTCTGCCGCGATAGCCGGTTTGATTACATTCAGCACAGCCTTTTGGGGAGTAAATTAAATTGTTTTTCGCATCGCGTACATCAATGCCCAAAACCTCACATTCTTTCTCGGTAGGTTCATGAGCAATACGACAAGAAGGGCAAAGTGTTCTCACTAGGCGCTGAGATAAAACGGCAAGTAAGCTTGAAGAAAGTAAAAATGGTTCGATACCCATATCTTCTAAACGGGTTATTGCACCCGCCGCTGTATTGGTGTGCAAGGTCGACAGCACCAAATGCCCTGTTAAACTGGCTTGAACGGCAATTTGAGCGGTTTCTACATCCCGAATTTCACCGACCATAACGACGTCAGGATCTTGCCTTAGAATGGCTCTTAATCCGCGAGCAAAAGTCATATCCACTCTTGGATTAACCTGTGTCTGACCTATGCCTTGAAGATCAAATTCAATCGGATCTTCAACGGTAAGAATATTCCGATCTTTCGAGTTTATTTCCGAAAGACCCGCATACAGGGTGGTACTTTTACCTGAGCCTGTTGGCCCTGTGACTAAAATAATGCCATGGGGCTTTCTGATTAGCTCAGAAAAATGTTCACGGTTCGCTGCCGTCATTCCTAAGTCTTCTAAATTCAGGCGCGCATTATTTTTGTCGAGCAATCGTAATACCACTCGCTCACCATGGCTCGAAGGCATAGTAGAGACTCGCACATCCACTGCTCGCCCAGCAATACGCAAGGTAATTCGGCCATCTTGCGGCACGCGCTTTTCAGCAATATCGAGTTTTGCCATGACTTTGATACGCGACACTAGCATAGAGGAGAGTTTGCGATTGGGGCGAAGAATTTCTCTTAACACACCATCGACTCTAAAACGCACTACCAACTGATTTTCAAAGGTCTCGATATGGATATCCGAGGCGCCTTCTTTTATCGCTTCACCCAACATGGCGTTGATCAGCTTGATAATAGGTGCGTCGTCTTCGCTATCTAGCAAATCTTCTGTATCGGGCAGTTCATCAGCCAGCGCAAATAAATCGCTCTCATTACCCAAGTCTTCCATAAGCTGTTTTGCCGCTGAGGAGTCTCGTTGAAAGGCTGCGGTAAGCATTTGGTCGAATTGGTCAATTTGAATTTCGCTTGGTACAAAGGCAGCACCATGAAAGCGTCGAACTTCAGCAAAAGCAGTAAAGGGTGTTTCTACCGTATAATAAAGCATCGCAGGCTCTTGGTTTAGCTCCAAAAGCACTTTATTGCGCTTCGCATAACCAAAAGACAGCTGTTTTTCAACAAACTCAGGCTCATTGTCTTCCGTGCCTAACTCATCTAGTAATTCTGTTTCTTCAGAAGCACTCATTTACCTTTTTCCTGCTTGTCTTTGTTTTTTTCCAACAAATACTCATCATACCCAGGAGGCAGCTCTAGGGTGTTATCCCATTTTGGCAGAACAGGAGTCTCAACACCGGGTAACAAGGAAACGCCTTCAGATTGTCGCTTTAACTGCTCAGCGCGAATAAAATTATACTTACTTTGGCTAATGTGATTCGTCGTAATGCCATCGCGAATTATTTTCGGGCGTAAAAACACCATCAAATTGCGTTTACGACTAGTTGAAGACGTTGTTTTAAATAAATGACCGATGCCAGGAATATCGCCTAACAAGGGCACTTTAGAAATACTTTCCTGAATGTCCTCATCTATCAAACCACCCAACACAATCGTCGCACCATCATCAACAATGACGGTTGTTTTAATTTCACGCTTGTTAATTGAAATATCGACCGATGTTGCTCCGCTTACGCTAGACACTTCCTGCTCAATTAACATTTGAACCGCCGTACCCTCATTGATTTGCGGTGTGACCTGTAGCTTTATCCCCACTTCCTGCCGATCAACAGTCGTAAAGGGGTTGTTGTTGTTTGCACTGGCGGTGGTGCCTGTAATAATGGGAACTTCTTGACCAACGATGAAAAACGCTTCTTCGTTATCCAGCGTTGTAAGGTGTGGCGTCGCCAAAATATTTGAATTTGTATCAGTGCTCACTGCTTGTAGCACCGCACCCCAACCATCTTGTACTACTCCAGCAATAAGACCGTTAACGCCACCTAATAACTGCGCAAGCGGAGTAAAGTTGCCTTGTTCAGACGTGGTGATCGTCGCAGAGTTTCCTGTATCTGGATCGATGATGGGATTGCCTTCGTTATCGGTTGCAAGCACGGTTTCTTCAATATCTGCGGCCTGAACGGCTGCAACAGCTAAGGCACCGATGCCAACACCACCATTAGTAAACTGTGTACCGCCTCCCGCTTCTGTGCCAAATTGCACCCCCAACGTAGTACCATCGCCTTCGAAGACTTCAACAATGATGGCTTCTACTTGTACCTGAGCGCGACGCACGTCTAGCTGGCGGATCACTTCCTCCAATGAGCGCATCATATCGGGTTCAGCGGTAATCACCAATGCGTTTGAATCTTCATGTGCGTCGATGCTGACGTCTCTATTGGTTGAAGCGCGTCTGCTCGCAGCTCCTCCACTGGCTTGTTGGCCTTCCGCCTGTATGCTAGCACTTACACCTTGCAAAACCTGCACTAAATCTGGCGCTTTCGCATAATTCAAAAAGATAACCCGTGTATTACCGGTTGTTTCTAGCTCTTGATCCATCCGCTCAATAAGATTGACAAGTCTAGCTCTAGCTTTAGAGTCACCACTTACTATCACGCTATTGGTTCTATCATCAGCAACCAGTCGCGGCGCGGCTTTCCCTGCTGAGTTTGCATTGCCTTGCGTTTTATTAATGCTATCGATAATACGCACCATCTCAGAGGCAGAGGCATATTTTAGTTTAACAATTTCAACATCTTCATCGCCGGCACGATCGACGCGTTCAATAATTTCAACCAATCGATTCACCACTGCAGCACGACCAGTAATCATCATTACATTGGAGGGGTCGTGGTGAACAACATTACCACCACCGGCAGCGTCATTAAGCTGCCTTAAGATTGGCGATAATTCGCGTACAGGCACGTTATAAACTGGCACGACGCGAGTGATCATTTCATCGCCGTCGAGTAATGCACCTTCTACAACAGGAATATTAGATTGCTTAGCGTCTTTAGAACGAACCACTTTTAGGATGCCTGAGGGCATTTCAACTACAGCAAAGTCGTATACTTGCAATACATTTAGAAAGAATTGATAGTATTGGTCTTCAGTCAGTAAATCGTAACTTCTTACTGATATTTTGCCTCTAACGTTAGGGTCTACAATAATGGTTCGTTGTAGATTTTTGCCTACTATATTTATAAATTCGTTAATATCGGTATCTTCGAAATTGGGCATATACTCGGCCGCGAATAACGATACGCAAGTGAGTGAGGTAACTAGCGCTGCTGATACTCGGCGAATAATTCGGTTGCCAATTTGCCTCATTACATGTTTCCTATTTTTTTCCATCTAAAATTCGTCAAGCCCCGGCAATTCGATATACAGGGTGACAACTTCGCTATTTCTATTCAGTGTTAGTTCTATCGCTTCTGAGCTTCTAAGCGCATTCAACGCCTCAAAACTGGTGACATCCAAACCGTTTATTTGCGTAATTACGTCGCCAATTTCTAGCCCTACTGCATCAAAAAGAGCAGGTTCTTTGCCCGGCGAGACTCGATACCCTACCGTTTTGTTGTTTTCCCGATGCGGCGCTACGCTAATAAAGTCGATAAAGCTGTCTGGTGCATTTCTTAAGCGTTGCGTTGCTGATAACGCCTCTTCCGACAATCCTTCAGCGCTCACTATATCGTTCTTGTTATCCGATTTTGGTGTCACTTGCAGAGCGTTACTGGGACCCATAGTGGAACGCTGCCGTTGTCGTGCCTGATTCGCTTGATTGAAGTCAATCCCCTGTAGCATCAGCGTTTCATCTCTTACACCGTTTCGAATGATGACTCTATCCCTTTGTACTTGGCGTAAGCTAACGTTTGTTCCTTCTATCTTTTCACCCACTCCGTAGGTTTTTTGCACACCTTGGTATTCAATAATCGCCGCACCTAAGGTAGGGGAATCACTAGCAACCGTGCCCGATAAGGTAAGGTTTAGCTTGGTTTCAGGCGCATCTTCTACAATTTGAGGACTTTGCTCTTGTTTGGGTTCAGTTAACTTTCCAAATAAATGCAAATTTTGAAGAGAGGCTATGTTGGCTGCAGCTTGTGAGCTTTGCCTTGCGCTCAACGAATCTTGTCCATTTCCAACAAAACTTTGAGACAAGGTTTGTGGCTCTGGTACAATGCGCCAAATTAAGTCGGCACAAAGGGCAAGTAAATACAGCACCAATACAGCCACAACAATCCAATGGATTTGGCGTTGATGTTGATTAAATTTGATTGCGAACACTTGTAGGTTCAGCTTATCTGCCGCCATACTGTACCGAAAACTCCTTTGTTAAGCCGCCCATGATAGCCCAGACTTTATGGGCGTCACAACAGTAATGCGGCATAGTGACGAAAATATTACATGGTAAAAGATAACAAACATGAAACAAACACCGCCGTTCGGCTAGATAAATGGATTTGGGCTGCACGCTTGGCTAAAACCAGAAGTATAGCTAGAGAGTGGATTCAAGCGGGAAAAGTTCAATTCAATGGACAAAGAACTAAACCGGGAAAAATGGTTGAGTTGGGTGCCTTGGTGCGTGTTCCGGCGGGTTGGGATATCAAAGAGTTGCATATTCGTCTCATTTTAGACAAGCGACAAAGCGCAACTATTGCACAAACCATGTACGAAGAAACTCACGAAAGTGTTGAAAAAAGAGAACAAAATAACGCGTCACGCAAATTACAAGCGTTTCACAATCCCAAACCTGACTCTCGTCCTGATAAAAAACAGCGGCGCGAAATTATTAAATTAAAGCATCAATAGAGGCCATCAATGAGCAATAAGGTATTCGATGCCGATGTATTACATCGTTTTATATTTAGTGAACAAAGCATTCGCGGTGAATGCGTTCAATTAAATGAAAGTGTGGCAACGCTGCTGCGTAGTGCGTCCTATCCCCAACCGGTCAGTGAATTGCTTGCTCAAATGGCAAGCGCAGCAAGTCTGCTCAGCGCCACTTTAAAATTTGAGGGTGAAATTAGTTTACAGATCCAAGGTAAAGGTCCGGTCAGTTATGCGGTGGTCGATGCTACGCATTCCCTTACGTTTCGTGGTGTCGCCCGTTGGGACGAGAATTTGCCGCAGTTGCCAGACAATTTCGCTGAACTCTGTGCCAAGGCGGTGCTTGTTATCACGCTGACTCCATCAGAAGGAGAGCGATATCAGGGAGTAGTTGCCTTAGACAAAGCCTCTTTCGCTGAGTGTATAGAAGCCTATTTTGAACAATCCGAACAGTTATTAACACGCATCTATTTATTTAGCGAACTGAATGAATCAAGCCCCGCAAAAACAGCTGGGCTATTGTTACAAGTGCTTCCTACCAGTGCCGAAAACACGAAAAAAGATGAAGCAGAGGCCTTTCATCACTTCGCCACTTTAGCTGACACGCTCACTGCTGAAGAAGCCTTGTCTTTACCTGTTGAAACGCTGTTGCACAGGTTGTATCACGAGCACGATGTCACGTTATTTGAAGCTGCGCAGGTGAAATATCAATGCACCTGTTCAAGGCAAAGAAGTGCAACGGCACTCTTACATGTTGATAAGCAAGAATTGCTCAGTATTATCAACGAGCAGGGTAAGCTAGAAATGAATTGCCAATATTGCGGCAAAACGTATGCCTTTGATAGTATCGACGTAGAGGCAATTCATTCAGGCAAAACACTAAGCGAACCACACCCAAACGCACCGCACTAAACATTCGCACTAAACGCCAACGGGTAGAATGATTCGGGCAATCAACCCTCCTTCTTCATGATTGACCAAACGTATTTCTCCTCCATGCTTGTCGAGAATACGTTTTGTTATCGCTAAGCCTAAGCCAGAACCTGCGCTTCCTCTCGCGCTGTCTCCTTGGGTGAAGGGCATGAACATAGATTCCAATTGTGCTTCTGGAATTCCGGGACCAAAATCTTTAACTTCGCACACAACCTTACCTTGATTGGGTAAAGTATCAGTCTTAATTTCGACGCGTTCGCTTCCGTAGCGAAAGGCGTTTTCAATGATATTATCCAACACCCGCTTTATTCCTACTCGGCGCAGTAAAACAGGCGGTAATTGCGCTAAGGATAAGTCTATCTTGCAACCTTCGTTTAGTTTGCGAGCACTTACCAACGACTTAACTAAGCGATTTAAATCAGTTAACTCGATTTTTGATTGCTGCTCTAAGCGTGCATAATCAATGAATTGATCGATAATTTCATTCATATCCTCAATATCATTCACGATCCCATCTTTAATCCATGCTTGATCATCGGGTAGCATTTCGATGGCTAAACGAATGCGTGTTAGCGGCGTTCTCAGGTCATGCGAGATCCCTGCAGTCATTAAGGTTCTATCATGCTCTAATTGCTGAATGCCTTTATTCATTGTGTTAAAGGCTTTTGTCACTTGTATGGTTTCAGTTGTCCCTTGCTCTTTAAGTGGTGGCGGAAATTGCCCTCTTCCTACCTGCCTTGCCGCTTTTTGCAAGGCCTGTAGCGGCCTGTTCAAACGGCTAACAAAAAACCAACCACCTGCCACGCTTAAAAATCCAATGACCATTAAGTACATCGTCAGGGGAGAGAGCTTGGTTTCATTCAAGCCGACAATTGGAATGGCTACCCACACGTTCGGTTGCGACTGGATTGAGACCCAGACAATGTATGGTGTGCTTTTTTGCCCATTCGTTTCAGAGCTAATACGCACTTGTGCTGGTTGCTTGAGCTGTTTACTGATCTGCGACGACATAAATCCGTAGCTTACCGCTTTCGACAGACCGAGTTTATTCGCTGCCTGCTCGTTCGCTATTCGGATACCGGTTGTGGGGTAGATTAAGTTGGTGTCTTCGGCTAATGCCTCATCACTTAAGGGACCAAGCTGCTCTAACATTGCAATTTGCGTGGCAATTAAACTGTTTATTTGCTGATAGCTTGGTTTAATGAAATAGTAAGTCACCGACAGGTAAGACACCACTTGATTGATAAGCAACAACACACCAATCAACAACACCGTTTGCCCGAATGCACTTTTTGGAAGAAACTTAACCATGTAAGTAATTTACTGACATTTTATGAGTTAGCTGAGCACACCATCAGGCACAAACACGTACCCTAGGCCCCAAACGGTTTGGATGTAACGCGGGTTGGTGGGGTCTTTTTCAAGCATTCGTCTCAATCTCGATACTTGCACGTCAATACTTCGTTCAAGCGCACTGTAATCTCGACCTCTGGCTAAATTCATTAATTTGTCTCGTGACAGCGGCTCTCTCGGATGGGTAACGAGCGACTTCAATACAGCAAACTCTCCGCTAGTAAGTGTAAGTGGCTTATCTCCTGCTATCATTTCTCTTGTTGCCAAGTTGAGACTGTACTCGCCAAAGGTAATAACTTGCTCTTCTTGTGCTGGTGCACCGGGTGCTTCTGGCGACTTCCTACGTAATACGGCTTTAGCGCGTGCCAAAAGCTCTCTCGGATTAAACGGTTTAGGGAGATAGTCATCGGCACCCATTTCAAGGCCAATAATGCGATCAACCTCATCGCCTTTTGCAGTAAGCATTATGATGGGTATGGCATTTTCTTTTTGGCGTAAGCGACGGCAAATCGAAAGGCCATCTTCGCCCGGCAACATGAGATCTAAGACCATCAAGTGAAAGTTTTCTCTTTCAAGCAGCCTGTCCATTTGTTCAGCATTCGCTGCTGATCGCACTTGAAAACCTTGCTCGACTAAATAGCGCTCCAGCAGACTGCGCAATCGCATATCATCGTCTACAACCAGTATTTTTACGGTTTCTTGACCCATTTTTTTCACTTAGCGTTACTCATAACTACTTTTGAGTAATATAGCGGTAATACCCAATTTTCAAAAGCTTCAACAAACCTTAAGTTGACACATAAGTGTTACAAAAAATAAATGAGAAGACAGGGTATGTGTTGCATAGTGCCCTCAGCCTGATTATTCTGTTGTAGAAAAAATGTTAACGAATCATGGTATGTTGGAAAAATCAGTACAGTCTGTTGTTATTGTAGGGGGTGGAACTGCTGGATGGATGACCGCCGCAGGTCTTTCAAGTATGCTCAAACGCACGGGGCTTAACATTACCCTTATAGAGTCTGAAGAAATTGGTATTGTGGGTGTTGGCGAAGCGACACTACCTCATATTCGATTTTTTAATCAGAGCATTGGTATTGATGAAGCCGAATTTATGGCCGCCACGTCAGCAACCTTTAAGCTGGGCATAGAATTCGTTAACTGGGCCAGAAAAGGAGATAGTTACATTCACCCTTTTGGTAACTTCGGTCTAGCAAATAATGGCGTAGAGTTTCATCAATATTGGCGAAAAATGGCTGCACATGCGGAAACAGGGCCTATCGATGATTACTCCTTGCCTATTGTTGCTTGCAGACAAGGAAAATTTCAGCCTCCCTCGAATAACCCAAGTGACGTATCGTCCACGTATCAATATGCGTATCAATTCGATGCAACAAAATACGCACCTTTTCTTCGTAAGCATGCTGAGGCACGAGGCGTAAAACGTAAAGAAGGAAAAGTTGTCGATGTCGATGTATGTAAAGAAACAGGAAATATCGATTCTGTTCGACTAGAAAGTGGTGAATGGTTCCACGCAGACCTATTTATTGACTGCAGCGGTTTTTCAGGTTTATTAATTGAAAAGACACTAAAAACCGGATACGAAAAATGGGGACATTGGCTACCTTGTGACAAGGCGGTCGCAGCTCCCTGCGAAAGTCAAGGCCCATTACTTCCCTTTACCAGAGCGACGGCAGAAGACTCAGGCTGGCGTTGGCGTATTCCGCTACAACATCGAACAGGAAATGGGTATGTGTATTCAAGTCAGTTTATTTCAGACGAAAATGCTAAAGAAACCTTACTCAAAAACCTTGAGGGAACTGTGCTTGCGGAGCCTCGCACGCTGCGCTTTACTACTGGAAAGCGTCACAAGCTATGGAATAAAAACTGTATTGCTATTGGTTTATCTGGTGGATTTTTAGAGCCCTTAGAATCAACCAGTATTTATCTTATTCAGGAGGGGATCACCAAGTTACTTGAACTTTTCCCTCAAAAAAACGACTTTGCCGATGATGCCGCCGAATACAACGAATTGATGGATCTCGAATTTGAACGTATACGAGATTTTTTAATCCTTCATTATGTCGCTACAGAACGTGAAGATAGTGATTTTTGGCAATACATCCGCACGATGGCGATCCCCGATTCACTGTCTAATAAATTATCACTATTTCAGCAGAGAGGCCGTGTTGTACGTTACGATAAAGGCTTGTTTTTACCCCCTAGCTGGATTGCTGTTATGCTGGGACAACGCGTTGTTCCAAAGCACTACGACGTAAGAGTAGATGCAATGAATGAATCGGATATTGCCATGCACCTAAAGCGAATGCGGCAATTAATGAAACAAACAGTGAAGAAGATGAGCGACCATCAACAATTCATTCAACAGAACGGAATGGCAAGCAGTTAGATGGAAAAGCCTGACAAAATTCGAAATATCCTTTTAGTTGGCGAAGACTTACCAACTCGATTTAGTGCAGCATACATCGCTACTCTGCTGCCTCGACACCTGTATAACATATATATATTATCGGCCTCACTTACCGAAAGCTGTGCGGACGAAACCGTGGTTATTCGACCTCACATTAAGCGTATGCATCGCCAAATTAGATTGCAAGAACGCACACTAGCCGAGTACGCTTCAGCTAAGCCTACTTTTGCCACAACGTTCAATGTAAACAAAAAAGAGATAAAGCTACCGTTTGGGGATTACGGTGTTCCGAACGCAAGAGCTCAGTTTCATCATCACTGGTTGAAAGCGAAGCAAATACAAACGAACAAGCCATTGTGTTACTACAACCTAGCATTACGATTGTCAGAACATGCTATTTTTCCTCATGTCGGAGGAACTGAATTACCCAAAACAGATTACGGCTACGTGATATCGAAAAATGCTTACACCAAAATGTTAGAGCAGATAGCGGTTGACGCTGGCGTGAAACCCTTGGACTGTCGCTTCAAGCAGTTTGTCTATTCTAGAAATGGCTTAGTCAAAGAGGCGGAGTTTGAAGACCAATGTTTGCCCATCGACCTATGCCTTGGTTTTTTTGAATCTACTGATAAAAGCGCTATTTTTCAGCGCGTGAATGATTGTGCTAATGGCTTTCTTTCTCAAGTATCCTATTCGATTCCAGGTATAGCACTTCAACAATTACATAACTCGCTTAATCGGCTTTTAGCTTACTGGCCTGATAACGTATTTACTCTTGCTGAAAAAAACGAGTTAAAACGTATCAATGACATTGAGGCGCAAAGAGTAGCGGATATGTCTGTTTTTCTAAACTACGGCATTGCAAAGGCTTCTTCTTCTTTACAGAGAAAACTTAACGCGTTTTCGCACAGAGGACTGATTCCTCAGGAAGATTACGAACTATTTAGTCAAGCAGAATGGATGGCTGCAATGCACTTTCGCAATATTGAGCCCAAATACTATGATCGGCTCGCAGACAACTTGAATGTAAAAGAGTCAGCAAACTTTGTGCAGCAAGTTGGTAATCGTATTGATGCCTTCATACAACACAATTCGCAGACTAAAAGGCAGGCTCAGTGAATAGACCAATAAAAAATGTTGTTATTGTAGGCGGTGGCTCAGCAGGCTGGATGACCGCAGCTGCACTTGGCAAATATCTAGAAAAAACGTCTACAACCATTACCTTAATAGAATCGCAAGATATTGGTACCGTCGGTGTAGGGGAAGCGACTATACCCAACATCGCTAAATTTAATCAGGCACTGGGTATTGACGAAGACACGTTTATAAAAGAAACGTCAGGCACATTTAAACTAGGCATACAATTTGTCGATTGGAAAGAGCAAGGGTCGCAGTACTTTCACCCCTTTGGTACCTACGGCTTTGACTTGGAAGGCTTGTCTTTTCACCAGTTTTGGCAGCGTCAACGCGAAACAGGCGATTGCACGCCGCTTGATGACTATTCGCTCAACGCGCGTGCCTCGTATGCAAGTAAATTTATTCGTCCGAAGCCAGAACACGGCCCCATTATCAATAGATTATCGTATGCTTATCATTTTGATGCTGCGCGTTACGCGCTATACCTGAGAGCATTTTCTGAGAAAAAAGGCGTCACTCGTATTGAAGGTACAATTAAGCAGGTTGAGTGCGATAGTAACAGTGGCTTTATTCAATCTGTTGTTTTAGACAATGGCAGGTCGATATCTGGCGATTTATTTATTGACTGCTCTGGGTTTAAAGGCTTGTTAATTAATGAAACACTTGGCGTGCGCTTTCATGATTGGTCTCATTGGCTCCCCTGCAACAGTGCAGTGGCCGTAGGGTGTGAACGCGTCGAACCTCCAAAACCGTATACGATATCGACAGCAAGAGAGGCTGGTTGGCAATGGCGTATACCGCTTCAACACCGCACGGGCAATGGCTATGTTTATTCCAATGAATTTTTAGACCGCGAACACGCCGAAACCCAATTATTAAGCCGTTTAGATGGCACTCCGATCAACGCTCCTAGGCATTTGGGTTTTAAAACGGGACATAGACAGAGCTTTTGGGAAAAAAATTGTGTTGCTATTGGCTTATCTGGTGGCTTTCTCGAACCGCTTGAGTCCACCAGTTTACACTTGATTCAAAGCGGCATTTCAAAACTTATTGCCTTATTTCCCGATATAACAATGTCTAAGGTCGAACGTGATGAATACAATCGATTGCTGATTGATGATTTTCAATACATTCGCGACTTCATTATCTTGCACTACAAGCAAACAGTTCGAAACGACTCGCCTTTTTGGGACTATGTTCGCAACATGAGCATACCTGAGTCTTTAGAACGCAAACTTGCTTTACTACAAAGTAAGGGGCGTTGCTTTAAATATGATGCAGAACTGTTCGATGTGACCAGTTGGATCGCCGTGTTTGTGGGTCAGGGCGGTGAATTAAATGGCTATAACCCTATGGCGGATGGGTTAACGGAAGGGAACGTGACTCGAAGCCTCGCCAACATGCGAAGTGCATTAGAAAAAGCAACCGGTGCCATGCCTAGTCACCAAGCGTTTATCGACCGCTACTGCAAGGAGAAAACATGAATCAACAACTGGATAATATTCTTATTGTAGGTGGCGGAACCGCAGGATGGATGGCAGCAGCAATGCTGGGTTTTTTGCTAGAAAACTCAAAGACCAAAGTGCAAATTATTGAGTCGGAAGAAATTGGAACTGTGGGGGTGGGTGAAGCCACTATTCCTACCATTATTGAATTCAATAATATGTTGGGCATTGATGAAAATGAATTTGTTGCAGCAACGCAAGCAACGTTCAAGCTGGGTATAGAATTTCAAAATTGGCGTAAACTCGGTGATTCTTACATCCATCCTTTTGGCGATTTTGGCGTCGATTTTGATTCAACCCCGTTTTACCAGTACTGGGCTAACCTTTACAGCCAAGGCAAAGCCAACGATTTGTTTGATTATTCACTCATGGTACAAGCTTGCCGACAAAATAAATTTATGCGACCTTTGAAAGATCGACCGCAATCTGCATTAAGCGGTATCAACTATGCCTTTCAATTCGATGCAGGGCTGTATGCGGCTTATTTAAGAAAGTACGCCCAAGCTAAAGGTGTGGAGCGTATAGAGGGGAAAATAGAGCACGTACAACAAAATCGGGACTCAGGTTATATAGAAAGTGTTAAAACAAGCGACCAACGCGAATATCTCGCTGATTTTTTTATCGATTGTTCTGGTTTTAGAGGCCTTTTAATTGAGCAAACGCTCAAAACAGGTTACGAAGACTGGACACGATGGCTTCCTTGCGATAGGGCGGTAGCAATACCTTGCTCATCTAACGAACCACCTATTCCCTATACCCGAGCAACGGCTCGTGACGCAGGTTGGCAATGGCGTATCCCTTTACAGCATCGCATTGGCAATGGATATGTCTACTGCAGCAAGTTTTTATCTGACGAAGAAGCACTCAACACCCTAAGCTCCAACCTCGACGGTGACCCTCTGGCCGAACCCAATTTTATTCGATTTACCACTGGTAAGCGCAAAAAGGTGTGGAACAAAAATGTATTGGCGTTGGGCCTTGCTGCTGGTTTTATGGAGCCGCTAGAATCAACCAGTATACACTTAGTTCAAACCACCCTTGCTCGTTTACTTGCGCATTTTCCAGATAAGCGTTTTATTCAGGACGATATTGATACAGTTAATGAAAGAACCGCGCTCGAGTACGAACGAGTCAGGGATTTCCTTGTACTGCACTACTCATTAACAGAACGCACCGACACTCCCTTTTGGAAACATTGCCAGACCTTAGAACGTCCTTTGCATTTAAAACGAAAGCTGGCGCAATTTAAGCAGTCTGGACGCATTTTTGATGAACATTTAGATTTATTCAGCGCGTCAAGCTGGCTAGCTGTTATGTACGGCCAAGGTGTTAAACCTGAAGGTTTTCACCCCATCACAAACAAATTTGAGCACACAACATTGCAACAAAGAGTCGCTTACATTCGTCAGGTCATCCATGATTCGCTGGACTATATGCCAACGCATGCTGAATTTATCGACCGTTACTGTACAGCACAAAAGTCTAATTTACTGTAATGAGAAAACTGAATTACCACGTTGAGAAGTTTGGCAACGAATTAGAGCCAGTTGTTATCATTGATAACTTTCTAGGCGACATACAAGCTTTAATTAAGCTTGCTGAAACTTCTGAGTTTATTCCTGTACAGGGCTTTCCAGGAAGCCGCGCAGCAACGAATGTTAATTATTTATCACAATGCGCTGAGGCCTTAGCAGACATACTATATGACATCTTTGGGTTCAAATACGGTTTCCGCTCTGAAAGTTGTGACTTTTCAATTGTTTCAACACCTGCTGAGCAACTTCATATTAGTCAGCGCATTCCCCACTACGATGACACTCATGCAGACTTGCTAGCATTTTTACACTATTTAAATGGATGCGAGCAAACGGGCACTGCGTTTTACCGACATATCCGCACTGGTTTTGAAACGGTCGACGCGAGTCGGGCAAGCACGTATAAAAAAGCGCTAATGACTGACGATACTGAGTTTGGTTTTCCTCCCTTAGCATACTGCTATGGTGATTCGGAACGGTACGAACTGATAGGTGAAGTTGAGGCGGTACCAGACAGATTGATTATTTACCGAGGAAAAACGCTGCATTCGGGTATTATTCACCCAACAGCATTGCTAACAAACGATCCTCGTTGTGGACGTTTGACCTTGAATACCTTCATACGGAGCATAACAACGAAAGCTTAAGTAAAGAGACAACTTTTAGAAAGCGCTTTCTAAACAATAGCTTCAACTCCCATCTTTTTTAATCACATTACGTCAAAAACTCGTTTTTCAGCTAGCTTTTCAGCTAATTCAGCAATAATTAGAGCAGCAAATCAATTCTTTATTGACAATTAATTTACAAACCGCGTAATCTTAGAAAGCGCTACCAAATATTTACAATTTTTTAATGTTTTTACATTTATTTTAATAGTTGAATGTTTTTGGATAGCATTGCAATCGAACAATTATCCTTTATGGGGGCCTTCAATGGTTGTTAAACATAAAAACCCAAAAAACAGAAACACACTATGCCATTCTTCAACTAAATCTGTACGTCCGTTGCTTACAGGTTTATCAGCGATTGCATTGTGCGTTTCATCCAGTTTTGCACAAGAAACGACGGAACAGACTAGCGAATCACAATCTAAGCAGCAAGACGATAGTCAAGTGGTAGAAGTGATTCAAGTACAAGGTATTCGAAAATCGTTTGAAACATCTCAAGACCTCAAGCGCTATGCTGACACTTTCGTTGACGCCATCACCGCAGCAGATATTGGAGCGCTGCCCGATCGCTCAGTGTCAGAAGCACTACAAAGAATTCCGGGCGTTAACATTATTCGATTTTCTGGCCCTAACGACCCTAACCGTTTTTCGGTAGAAGGAAGTGGCGTAGTAATTCGCGGCCTCCCCTTTGTACGCTCTGAATTAAATGGCAGAGATGTATTTGGTGCGGCACCGGGTGGTGTATTAGGTTTTGAAGACGTTTCGCCAGAATTATTGGGTAGTGTTCAGGTTTTCAAAAACCAATCTGCTGACTTAATTGAAGGCGGGTTGGCAGGTACCATTGACTTGCGCACTCGACTGCCTTTTGACCAAGAAGGACAACTCATTTCATTTTCTGCTGAGAGTAACTATTCTGACCTTGCCGATGAATTTACACCCACTTTTTCTGCGCTCTATTCTAACAATTGGCAAACCGATGTGGGCCGAATTGGCTTTTTGGGTAATATTTCATACAACGAATTACAATCGCGAGCAGACGGTACGCAAATATTCGATTACGACCCCGTAGTCTTAGATGGTGAAACCTTTTATATCCCAGCAGGAATAGGTATAAGACAACAAAATTTCCAACGGGAACGTTACGGTATCGCCGCAGCGGCACAATGGGAAAGTACAGATAAAAAATGGCTTGCCAGTGTCCAATACTTGCGCTCAGACGCTGCTGTTGACCAAGATGAATTTACTGGGGAAACTGCAGCAGATGGTGCCGTTCAAGGTCAGTCTAGAGAAAACTTTGACCGCAGTGATTTCGTTTTTGACGACAACAATGTATTTACAAGCGGAACGATTTCTGACAATAGCCAATGGCGCGGACCTAATGGTACCGCTGAGTTAATTGGCCAGCAAGACGGAAGTAACGGTGGCCAGCAACTGTTCCACCGTAGGAATCGCTTTGAAGACGATTTAACCAGCGATTATAGCGTTAGTCTCAAATATTCACCGAATGACTTACTTAGATTTAATTTTGAAGCCCAGTATCTTGAAGCTGATTCGCAAGTCGTTGATCTACAGGTATTCACTTCTGCATTTGCTGCTGTAAGAGTGGGAGAAGAAGTGAATGGTGTGCCAGAGGTCAGTTTTGTTCCTCCTACAGGACAAGATTCAAGCTTCTTTGCAGACCCTTCTAACTTTTTTACTCGCGCGTCTTTAGGACACGTAGTAGATAATGAAGCCGATGCCTTTTCACTACGTGGTGACGTCGAATACGACTTTAACAGTGACGGGTGGCTAAGTTCAGTACGTGCCGGCGTACGCTATAATGAACAAGATACCACGATTCGCCAATCTGATTTTAACTGGGGAGCCGTGTCTGAAGTATGGACAGGAAGAGACATCAATGGCACAGCCTTTGGCCCTGAGGGTTCTGGCGACTTTAATGACGTTGAGTCGGTGTTGCTGCTACAAGGCAATAGCTCAGCGGCGTTGAATGCTGCAACTGACGGCCTATTTAGTAATTTTGGCTTTGGTGATTTCCAACGCGGCACCAATACGGGAATAGAATCACTGCCCTTCTTTTCTGGCCCACTTGGCAATGATTTTAACGGCTTTCAATCAACCATTTTTAATTTACTGAACGCAGTGGGTGGCAGTCCCGCAGGTAGTGCTTCATCAGGCGGTCAGTTTGTTCCCTTATCGTTTAGAACCTTAGAGACTGACCCAAGTCGATTCGAAACCGTTTTACCGGGTTCACCTTTCTTACTCAGCGAAATTGGTAATGTAGCGAGAGACACCTTTGCAGCATATGTGCGCTTCGACTACAGCGTCGACAGCTTATTCGGTTCTGACGTGACCTTAGATGGTAACTTTGGCATGCGCTATGTAAGAACAGATCGGGTAGTCGACACCTTTGTTTTGCGTCCAGGATTCACCGCGCTATTCCCAAATGCAAACCTATGTGACCCTGACGACCCAGAAACCATTGACCGTATTGCAAACGATCCTGATTTTTCTTTACCTGGGATCTGTTCTCAGGATGTCGCAGCGCTTAGAGACGACTTTGGTAATGGCTCATTGGTTACCGACCAAGTACAGCTTAATTATGACTTTTTCTTGCCTAGTTTCAATGCAAAACTAGGCGTGTCCGATGACCAAATTGTGCGATTTGCTTTCTCTCGCACCATCTCTCGTCCCGGTGCCGACCAGCTCAACGAGCGTGTACGTATTGGTACATTACCTGATATCAATAACGGCGCAGGAGTGCCTTCTACGTTTGGAGGATTGTCCGGTTTCCAAACCGGTAACGCGAATTTACTACCGCAGATATCGTCGAACTTTGACTTAAGTTGGGAGTGGTATTTCAATACCACGGGTTCAGTGACGCTTTCGGGATTCTATAAAGATATCAGCGACCCGATAATCGCCGGTTCGCTTTCTGTAGATATTGCCAATGGCGCGGCACAAGTGTTACGACCCACTGACGTAAATGGAGACCAAGGTGGCACTTTGCAGGGCTTGGAAATTGCGTATCAGCAGTTTTACGACTTCTTGCCAGGTTGGCTATCTGGGTTTGGTACACAGTTTAACTACACTTATATAGATGCTGAATTACCGCCTCCGAATGTACCTGATATTCTGGTAACAGGAGGAGCTGCGGACGACCCTCAGGTTGCATTTTTCCCAAACAACCGTAGTATATTTCCAAGAGTTTCAAGACACAATATGAATGCTATTGCCTTGTATGAAAAAGGAAAAATTCAAGCACGAATGGCCTACAATTGGCGAAGCGAATTCTTAGTTACCGCAAGAAACGTGATATTCCCGTTTGCCTCGGTGTTCCAGCCTGCAACAGGGCAATTGGACGCCTCGGTTTTTTATCAAGTAAACGACAAGATAAAAGTCGGTATTCAAGGGGTGAACTTAACGGATGATATTACCTTAACACAAGACGCAATAAGCGACGATGGATTGAGGGGCCCCGCGTCGTTCTTTAGAAATGACAGGCGCTACACCTTTATTGTTAGAGCAACCTTCTAGTCGTCAGTTAGATCGAATAGTAAAAGCCCTTTGAAAAAAAGGGCTTTTTTATTTCTACTCCGTCACCCAATCCATCTGCATACCAGCCCGCCGCTTTTTGTCGAGCAACTCTTCAAGTAGTGGCGTTAAAATAAGTTCCATCGCTAAACCCATTTTACCACCGGGCACGACTAAGGTATTGATGCGCGACATAAAGGCGCCGTCAATCATCTGCAATAGATAAGGAAAATTGACGTTTTTCATTTCTCTACGAAACCTTACGACTACAAAGCTTTCATCTTGTGTTGGAATATCTCTTGCGCTAAAAGGATTGGAGGTATCGACAGTAGGTACACGCTGAAAATTGACATGGGTGCGCGAAAATTGAGGGGTGATGTAATGAAAATAATCGTCTAATCCGCGCACGATACTGCTCATTACAGCTTCGCGAGAATGGCCTCTGTCGGTTGTATCTCGTACAATTTTTTGTATCCACTCTAAATTCACAATGGGCACCATGCCGACCAATAAATCGACATGGCGGGCAACATCGATTTCCTCTGTCACTACTCCCCCGTGCAAACCTTCATAAAACAGTAAATCAGTCTGCGACGGCAGCGCCTGCCATGGGGTAAACGTGCCCGGCATTTGATTAAAAGGCACAGCTTCGTCAAAGGTATGAAGGTATTGCCTGAATTGCCCCTCGCCTTTATCTGCATAGCTAGTAAACAAGCCCTCCAACAATTCAAAGTCGTTGGCTTTAGGCCCAAAATAGCTGATATGTCGGCCTTGCTCCTGTGCTTTACGAATTTCGACTTCCATTTCGGGTCGTGTGTATCGATGAAAACTATCTCCACCTACAAAGGCCGCATTCACGTTCAAGTTACGAAAAATGTGCTGTATTGCGTTGGTGGTAGTAGACGTGCCGGCACCAGAGGAACCAGTAATAGCAATAATGGGGTGCTTGACAGACATAAGCGCCTTAGTGACCGAAGACCATTCCCCTTTATAAGGGGGAGTGGTCTAATAATCAAGTATCAAAACAAAAGGTAGCTTAGTTTACTTGCTCTCTCGCTATGGCTCGATAAGCAATATCGCTACGTTTCATGACATTTGCCCATGAAATCGTATTTGCTAAAGCATAAGCAGCTTGTTGAGCCAACAATACCGTGTCGCCCAATGCAGTGGCACAAAGCACTCTACCACCGTTTGTAAGCACACACTCTTTATTTTCACTCTGTAATGCAGTGCCTGCATGGAACACCTTGCCAGGAAGTTGATCGGCTTGAGCTAAGCCCTCAATTTGATCGCCTTTATTGTATGCGCCTGGATAACCACCAGCAGCAAGCACGACACCCACTGCTGCTCGCTGATCAAACTCAATAACCGTGTCAGCTAAATCACCTTCACACGCTTTTAAGCATAACGAGACTAGATCAGACTGTAAGCGCAACATAATAGGTTGTGTTTCAGGGTCGCCAAATCGGCAATTAAATTCAATCACCTTTGGCGTACCGTCTGCCATAATCATTAATCCTGCATATAAAAAGCCTTTGTATGGCATTCCTTCTGCGGCCATTCCTTGAATAGTCGGAGTGATCACTTCGTCCATAATACGTGCATGAATTTCTGCTGTGACTACTGGTGCGGGCGAATAGGCTCCCATTCCACCTGTGTTGGGGCCTTGATCATTATCATAGGCTCGTTTGTGGTCCTGACTGGTTGCAAAAGATGCCGTGTTTTTCCCATCAGCCATCACAATAAACGATGCCTCTTCACCGTCGAGAAATTCCTCTATCACAACGCGACTACCGGCATCGCCAAATTTATTGTCAGCAAGCATATCTTTAATTGCCTCTTCGGCTTCTGACAAGGTCATTGCAACGATTACCCCTTTACCAGCCGCAAGGCCATCAGCTTTGATAACAATAGGAGCGCCATGTTCATGTACATAATCCAACGCAGGCTGGATTTCTGTGAAAGTGGCATAGTAAGCGGTCGGAATGCTGTGGCGTTGCAAAAAGTCTTTTGTAAAGGCTTTCGAGCCCTCGAGTTGAGAGGCGGCTTTGGACGGACCAAAAATACGTAAATCTTCAGCTTCGAAGGCGTCTACCACACCAATAACTAAAGGGGCTTCAGGGCCAACAATAGTAAGCTCAATATGTTCTTTCTTAGCAAAGGCGACTAAGGCTGCGATGTCTTCAACACCTATATTAACGTTTTCTACCTTTTCTTCTTGATGCGTGCCTGCATTACCCGGTGCGACAAATACTTTGCTTACCGCGTCGCTTTGTGCGGCTTTCCAAGCCAAAGCGTGCTCACGTCCACCGTTACCAATAATCAAAATTTTCATTTTCTAGCGGACCCCTACTTAATGACGGAAATGGCGCATGCCAGTAAATACCATTGCAATGCCATGCTCATTGGCAGCAGCAATCACTTCATCATCACGCATTGAACCACCGGGCTGGATCACAGCGGTAATCCCTGCGGCTGCGGCAGCGTCTATACCGTCTCTGAATGGGAAAAACGCATCTGACGCCATCACTGAACCTTTGACTTCTAAATTTTCATCAGCCGCTTTGATGCCTGCAATTTTAGCCGAATAGACTCGGCTCATTTGGCCGGCTCCCACGCCAATGGTCATTTGGTTTTTACAGTACACGATAGCGTTTGATTTGACGTACTTCGCTACTTTCCATGTGAACATCAAATCGCGTAGTTCGTCTTCAGTAGGCTGACGCTCTGAGACTACGGTTAATTCGCTTTGCTCAACCATGCCAAAGTCGCGATCTTGTACTAACAAACCGCCATTCACGCGCTTAAAGTCGGCACCGTCGGTAAGTTGCCCATGCCAATCGCCGCACTCAAGTACCCGAACATTTTGCTTGGCGGTTAATACTTGTTTTGCTTCTTCGCTAACCGCAGGTGCAATGATCACTTCAACAAACTGTCTATCAATAATCGCTTGCGCGGTTTTACCATCAAGCGTCTGATTAAAGGCTATAATGCCACCGAATGCCGAGGTAGGGTCAGTTTTATAGGCTCTATCGTAAGCTTCTAAAATGGATTCACCCAAAGCAACACCACAAGGGTTTGCATGCTTTACGATGACACAGGCTGGTACATCAAACTCTTTCACACACTCCAACGCAGCGTCAGTGTCGGCAATATTATTGAACGACAAGGCTTTTCCTTGAAGTTGCGTTGCAGTGGCGACCGAGGCTTCTTGGACATTATTTTCAACGTAAAAAGCGGCACTTTGATGGCTGTTTTCACCGTAACGTAAATCTTGCTTTTTAGAAAACTGCATATTGTAGGTGCGAGGGAAAGCTGATTCGTTATCACCGAGCCTAGCACCAAAATAATTGGCTATCATGCCATCGTATTCTGCGGTGTGCTCAAAGGCTTTGATAGCCAAATCAAAACGCGTTGCTTGACTCAGTTGATTCGCATTTGCTTGCATTTCCTCAATGATAGATGAGTAATCAGCAGCATTCACCACGATACACACATCGTTGTGGTTCTTTGCTGCCGCTCGGACCATCGTCGGGCCGCCAATATCAATGTTTTCGATTGCATCAGCCAATGTGCACTCTGGGTTGGCGACGGTTTTAGCGAAGGGATATAAGTTAACGCAAACTAAATCAATCGGCGCAATTTCGTGTTGTGCCATTACCGCACCGTCGACATCTCTCCGTCCTAAAATACCACCGTGAATTTTCGGATGAAGTGTTTTCACTCTACCATCCATGATTTCTGGGTGCCCTGTGTGTTCAGACACTTCTTTTACAGGTAAGCCTTCAGCTAAAAGTAATTTTGCTGTTCCGCCCGTAGAGAGCAACTCAACACCCGCTTGATGTAAATAAGTGGCAAGTTCTACAATGCCAGTTTTGTCAGAAACGCTCAAAAGAGCACGTTTGATAGGCTTTAATTCTTGGGTATGTTCTTGCATCGCGTGATCACTGTTCTAAAAGAGTAAACAAAAAGAGCACCCTTTGGTGCTCTTTAGCGGTGGGCCGTGCCCTTTTGGTTTAGTTCATGCCGTATTGCTTTAGCTTTTTGCGTAAGGTTCCACGGTTGATGCCCATCATAATTGCCGCGCGTGTCTGGTTTCCGCGAGTAAAGGTCATTACTTCTTCAAGTAATGGTGCTTCCACTTCTGCAAGCACTAAGTCATATAAGTTGTCGATATTGGTATCGTCTAATTGCTTTAAGTACTTGTTGACAGCTTGCTTCACAGAATCACGTAAAGGCTTTTGTGCTTGAGTTTGTGAAGGTGTCGTAACAGTTGTGGTGAAAGGAGAAGTCAAATTTTGATCGAACATAATACTCTTATTACTTTATTGAATTAATCTATTTACGCTGCGGGCGAAACAGCATAACGCTGTTCTCGCTGCAACAACAAAAAAAAGTTTTCTAGTGCATCGAGCTGCTCAGTTTCAGACTCAATGGCATTAAAAACTCGTCTAAATCGACGATCCTTGTCGTGATGTTCGAGATACCAAACCACGTGTTTACGCGCAATTCGCACCCCTGCTACATCACCATAAAACTGATGAATACTTGTCACATGCTCAGTCACTACTTGCTGCTGTTCCTGCAAAGAAGGCGCGTCCATTGCTTTTCCGGTTTCTAAAAAGTGACTGATCTGTTTAAAAATCCAAGGGTTTCCCTGCGCACCCCTGCCTATCATAATGGCGTCTGCTCCGGTTTTATCGAGCACACGTCGCGCTTTTTCAGGCGATGTAATATCACCGTTTGCTACTACTGGAATAGAAACCGCTGACTTTATCGCTTTTATTGTTTGGTATTCCGCTTCGCCTTTAAACAAACAGGCTTTCGTTCTTCCATGCACAGCAAGCGATTGAATACCACAGCTTTCGGCGATTTTCGCTATTTCTACCCCGTTGCGATTGTCTGGATCCCAACCTGTGCGAATTTTGAGTGTCACTGGTACTTCAACCGCGTTGACCACTGCATTCAAAATCTCTTCAACAAGAGATGGAAACTGTAATAACGCTGACCCTGCCAATTTTTTGTTCACTTTTTTTGCAGGACATCCCATGTTGATATCAATGATCTGTGCACCGTTATCCACATTCATTTGTGCAGCTTCAGCCATCAACTGGGGCTCTGAACCGGCTATTTGAACCGAACGCACACCCGTTTCGCCTTCATAATTCATACGCAGGCTAGATTTGCGGCTATCCCACACTTTGGGGTTACTGGACAGCATTTCAGATACAACCAAACCCGCCCCTAAACGCATGCAAACCTGCCTGAATGGCTTGTCGGTAACCCCCGCCATAGGCGCAAGAATAATATTGTTTTTTAGTGCGTACTTACCAATTTGCAATATTAACTCTCTTTACCAAAATTTCTTTACCAACATTCAAGCTAAGCCCAAATAGACTTGAATGAGAAGAACAAAAAATAAACAACCAAACTAAAACGGGCGCTAAGTTTACGCATTTTTTGAGTCATTGAAAAGGCTAAAAATCACACAATTTATAAACTTTTATGCTTGACTTTTAGCTACTTTACGAGTTCCAGATACTCTTGCCCACTCGCCTTCAACTGCACTTTCATCCAGAATAAAATCATTGGCATACGCCTGTTCTATCTCCGCTACTTGTTCTGCTAATATTCCTGAAAGTACAAGTCGTCCACTTGGGCGGCAGAATTGCGTAATGGTTTGTTGCAAAGCAATGAGTGGCCCTGACAAAATATTGGCAAACACAACATCAGCAAGTAGCTTGGGTTGGTCGTCGGGTAAGTAAACGGATAGTTGGTCTTGTACTTGATTGCGTTTGGCATTTTCAGTGGTTGCTTGCAATGCTTGAGGATCGATATCAATACCAATACCTTCTTTTGCGCCAAGCTTTAATGCCGCGACAGCTAAAATACCCGAGCCGCAACCAAAATCAACGAATGTTTTGTTAGATAAGTTTTCCGAATCAAGCCATTGTAAGCAAAGTGAGGTGGTGGGATGTGTACCGGTACCGAAGGCCAAACCGGGATCAAGCATTACGTTAACAGCCTTAGGGTTAGGAATATCTCTCCAACTCGGACAAACCCACAAGCGTCGACCAAATCGCATAGGATGAAAATTATCCATCCATTCTCTTTCCCAGTCTTTATCTTCAAGGGGGTCTGCATGCCACGATAGTGTAGTATCGAGCTGCCCCGATTGAATTAAATTAGCAACGATACTCTGTACATCGGTATTGGCCTCAAATAAACCAACAACTTGCGTATCGGGCCACAGCATTACTTCCCCAGGCTTGGGTTCGTACATGGGTGTGTCTTTCCCGTCGACAAAGGTCACTGCCAATGCGCCTTGTTCTGTTAAAGCGTCGCCTAAGGATTCAGCATTGACTGCGTCAGTGTCTATTTTAAGTTGTATCCAAGGCATAGTCTGAGTTTCCCGTGTCGCAGTTGTCGAAAAGTTAAAGGGGACAAAGGATAACCTGTAAAACGATACGAATGTAGATGCTAAAGATTGCTTATTTCAGGCGTGTTGAGTATAAGGGTTGTCCGCAGTTAAATATTTTTATAAAAGATTACTTTCAAAGGAAGTGTTTATGTTCAGGGCTTTGGTCTCTTTTATTTTGTTTGTAAGCTCGGTCAGTGTTGCCGCTGCAATAGCACCAGACTGGGTGCGTTATCCAGCCGTGGCACCTGATGGGCAAAGTATTGCGTTTACCTACCGAGGCGATATATATCGGGTCAGTGCCGAAGGCGGAGAGGCCACTCGACTTACCTTTCATCCAGCACACGACTATCAGCCGGTTTGGAGTAAAGATAGCCAACGTATCGCCTTTGCCTCTGAGCGCTACGGCAACATGGATGTGTTTATTATGGATGCGCTGGGTGGAGAAGCGACGCGCTTAACCTTTGATTCCAGTAATGAAGTGCCTTACGACTTTTCATATCAAGGTGCTTCAAACGACGAGTATGTCTTGTTCAAAGGGAATCGAATGGACAGTGCTTCACATAGACAATATCCAGACCGCACCTTTTCAGAACTGTATCAAGTACCCAGTCGCTCGGGGAAAGTAGAACAAGTTTTCACGCTTCCTGTCGAGGAAGTGCATCTTGGATCGAGGGGAAAACTCATGCTTTATCAGGATGTAAAAGGCTATGAAAATGAATGGCGTAAACATCATGTATCAGCGGTAACTCGCGATATTTGGGTTTACGATACAAAGGAAAAAACCCATAAACAGTTGACCACCTATCAAGGGGAAGATCGCGATCCGGTATTTTCTGACGATAACAAAACCGTATACTTTTTAAGTGAAAGAGAGGGAAGCTTTAATGTGTTTAGCATGCCACTTTCCCAACCCAATCGCGTAAAACAACTGACGACCTTTTCAACTCACCCTGTTAGGTTTCTTTCCCAAGCAAAAGGCACATTGGTGTTTAGTCATCACGGGGTGCTTTACACTTTAAAGGAAAAAGGCAAGCCACAGAAAATCGACGTTACCATACGCACACAAAACAGTACCAATAATGAAGTTGTTAATAGCGTAAATGGCGACATTTCTGAATTTACTTTGTCTCCGAATGGTAAAGAAGTCGCATTTATTGCTAATGGTGATGTGTTTGTAGGCAATAAAGAAGGCAGCTTTACCAAGCAAATTACTGATACACCTGAAACAGAGGCGCATGTCAGTTTTGCACCCGATGGTAAATGGCTTATTTACGCCAGTGAAAAGGACCGAAAATGGCGCATTCATAGCGCTGTGAAACGCAACGAAAACGAACCGTTTTTCTATGCCTCTTCGCTAATTAAACATAAGGTGTTAATCGACAGCGATAAAGACAGCTACCTCCCCCAAATATCTCCTGATGGAAAAAAGATAGCATTTATAGAGGATAGGCGTACCTTAAAAGTCACCGATATCGACGGTTCAGATAGTGTTACCTTGGTAACGAAAGATAAGATGATACACATGGGCGACGGCGATCAATATTTTCAGTGGAGTCCAGACAGCCAATATATTCTATTTACTTATGACAAATTATTGAATAACAGCGATATCGCGGTTGTAAAAGCAGACGGTTCAGCCGAAGTAAGATCACTGTTTGCAAGTGCTTACTACGACTACTCTCCCAAGTGGATAATGAATGGTGAAGCCGTTTTATATGTCAGCAATCGACACGGCTTACGCAGTTATGCCACAAGTGGTCGTTCGCAAGACGATGTGTATGCGATTTTCTTAAACCAAACCCAATGGGACAAATTTAATTTAAGCGAAGATGACTTTAAGTTACTCGAGGCAATCGAAGAAGCAAATGAGCCTCAATCAGAAGATTCCGCAGACACCGATGAGCAAGAAAAGTCAGAGAAAGAATCAGAGAACAGTGACGATGACAACGAAACCATCCATCCTATCGAAATAGAATGGGACGGTATTGATAAGCGTATCAAGCGCATCACTTTACACAGTTCTTTTCTGCAAGATGCGGTATTGGATAAAAAAGCGGAACACCTTTACTACCTCACTCGAATGAACGAAACCTTAGGTCTTTGGAAAACCTCGCTCAGGACGCAAGAAACAAGCAAAGTACTATCATTGGGTGATAATTACGGGCGCTTAAAATGGGATAAAGACAAAAGCACCTTATATTTGCTAAGCGATGGTGCCTTGTCTTCACTTGATCTTGATAAAGAAAAGACAACAGCCATCAACTTCAGAGCGAAGGTAAAGAAAAGTTCTTCTGACCTGTATTCGGCTGCATTTGAGCATGTATGGTTGCGCACACAAAAGGCGTTTTATGATCCGGAATTTCACGGCGCCGATTGGAAAAAAATGTATAAGGACTATCAACCTAAGGTTGCTCACATTGCCACCGCAACGGAGTTTGCCGAGTTAGTAAGCGAGTTAGTTGGCGAGCTAAATGTATCTCATGCTGGCGCTCGCGCTTTTTCAGGGTTCAATATTGAAAACAAAGACGAGACGGGGCGTCTAGGTATTTTTTACGATAGTCGTTTTACTGGCAATGGGATCAAGATTACTGAAGTGTTAAAAAATGGCCCATTAGACAAAGCCAATATTAATGTGCAATCGGGTGATGTCATTACTCATATCGACGGTGTGAAATTAGACGAGAACTTAGATTGGGCTTCATTGCTGAACCAGAAAGCCAATACTTTTGTGTTATTGACAGTCAGCCGTGATCAACAAGAGCCCAAAAACATTACCGTAAAACCAATCAGCAACGGTAAACAAACCGCACTGCTATACGAACGCTTTATTTCCATTAACGAACAAGAAGTACTGGAACAATCAAATGGAAAATTGGGGTATGTTCATGTTCCCTCCATGTCCGACCCTTCTTACCGAAAAGTCTTTGATACCATGCTCGGTAAACATTCAGATAAGCAAGGCATGGTGGTTGATACTCGATTCAATAATGGCGGAGATTTAGTGGCCGACCTTGCCATGTTCTTTACTGGGGAAAGGTTTATTAGCTACGAAACGGTAGACAAAGTGGTTGGGGGCGAACCGACCTCGCGTTACACCAAGCCCATAGTAGGTTTGTTTAACGAAGACATGTATTCCGACGGGCACTGCTACGCGTCTGCGTTTAAAGATTTAAACTTGGGCACCAGTATCGGAATGCCCGTACCCGGTACCTGTAGCTTTGCAGGTTGGGAATCTTTGCCTGTGGGCGTTTTTTGGGGCATGGTGCCAATAAGCGCTAAAAACAAACAAGGCGAGTGGATGGAAAACAATCAAATGCAGCCTGATATTGTGATTAAAAACAGACCTTCCACAATAAGTAGCGGTACTGACGAACAGCTTGAAAAAGCCATCAATACCTTATTGAAACAGGTCAATTAGGGTGGTTGTAACCCTAATTGACTTTAACAATACGAACGGGGCCTAATAAGCCCGACGATTGTAAGTGTTGTTTTTTCTTGAAAAAATTAAAACCGGTAAAGGTCACTCTTTCACTCTCGGGTGGCTTTTCATTTGCAGTTAGCCAAGGTACCGTGTCTCCTGTCATTTTGTACCCACTGGTATCTGGTAACGCTTCATCTCCAATTAAGCGATTCACCCAAGTATTGGTGACAGCGATATCTACCGTGTTGTGTCCGTCTTGTACAAAAGCGCTAATATCCACAGCAAAAGGGGGCTTCCATAAGGTCGCTATTGCTTTGCCATTTACGCTCACCTCAGCAATATACTTCACCTCGCCGAGGTCAAGATATAAAGGCGTGTCGCCTTCCACCTGCTCAGGTGACAAAGTAAACGATGATGAGTACTGTGCAGTACCAGAGAAATACTTTATGCCCTCATCAGCGTGCTCAGTCCAATCTATCAACTTTTCAAAACTCACCTCGCCAGGGCCTGACCATTCAGGATCAAACTTTACCTTCCAGGGGCCTTTGAGCTCTGACGTTATCGATGGCTTTGCTTGGCTAAAATAGATGTCTTTGACGAGTTGTGCATGCTTTCCATTATAGTCTGGAACCTGGTTATCACGGCGAATTAATACAAACCGCCCCCCATAAGGCTCTAGCTGCTGACTGAACAGAACACGCTTGTCGTTGTGAGTAACGCGGGTAACCTGCTCTATGCTGCCATCATCCACATTCCAAATTTCAACAATACCGTCACCATCTCGGATATCAACCTTCACTTCTCGCACTTCTTCACGATCATTATGAAAATAGTAAAGTGTGTTGTCGCCCAATCTGCGTTTTGCGAAAGATTTTATTGGTTTTCCATCAACTAGTAGATCAGCTTCAATACCCAACTGTTCTATTGAGTCTTCTAAATTTAAACTGCTGATCCTCCCCTTCTTGTATGTTTTAAGTGTCTTTTTACTGTCGCCCCATAACGCATTGGCAAGTTGAGTAAATTCCATTTGTCGGACCCATTCACTAAAACCAATAATACGCTCAGGCTTTTCGCCAATCACTGTCGCCCCTGCTGCAACTAATTCTTCTACGCGTTGTAATGTTGAAAACTGCATGTGCTTGGTATTTGTAAGTACTAACGCTCGGTAGCGAGTGCCTTCAGGAAGGACTATATATCCATCTTTTACGCTAGCGCGATTGATTAACACATCGGTATTAACATGATCAAAATTGTAGCCTTCTGGTACATATCGATGCTTAGTGACACGCAAGGGCGCCATGTCGCCTAAATGCACTAAAAAATCTGCGTCGGGCACGCCTTGCTGCAATAAGTAGGAACCTCTAGCGAGGTATTCAAACCACTTTACACCGCCATTGCCCCACCAAGTCTGCGTTCTGTCTATATGAGAGCCGATAGAATCCATTGTCATACCCGGTTTTACGTGATTATTGGGCTGATGCGCAAAACGATGAAACATCGTTTCATTAATACCCAAAGTCCACATGTTGTCGCCGTGGTGTTTATAAAAGTAGGGATGTCCGTACCAGTTTGTTCCAGTAGACGTGAAAGATTCTGCGGAAATAATATTTTTACCGTAGACGTGTCCTGATGAAATGGCCGCATCAACTCGACCGTGATAATACTGCTTTTGACCAAAAGGTGCCTTTACCCAAAACTCACCCATTAAGCGATCGGCTTTTCCGCCAGAGGCTAACTCATCAAACGGACCCCAACCGTAGGGTTCAATGTAAGATTCCAGACCATATTGCGTTGATAAACGCGCAAATTCGCCAAAGTAATTTTCTACCATCAGATCAGATAAATGTTGACGGAATTCGTGTAACACACTGCCCGTATACTCGGGAGATGTAACGACTCGTCCTGTTAGTGTGGGTAACCATGGAATAACATCATAACCAAATTGTTTCTCGAAACTGTCATTGAGATCCTGAGTCCAATTTTGTCCACCGACTTCATAGCTATCAATTTCAGTGGTTTTGAAGCCATTGTTCCCCTTTGATTGTGCTTCTTTTACTAATTTCCCGACGTATTGTTCAAAGTGAAATTGCAAAGCTTTTGGATCAAATTTATCCACTTCCAAGCCTTCGCCCTCTATGGTCGCAGGTACGTTGAAGGCACCAGTGCTAGTGTAACCAAACCTGAGTATGCGCCAGTTTCCCTTAGGAAGTTTGATGCCCTCTTTGGGCACGTTGCCGCGATTCAGTACCCGTACATCGTCAAAAGCAATGATTGCATCGCTTGGAACATTGGGAGCCATGCTCAAACGCCCGCGCTCCATTGCATTCATGGAAAACCAATCGTTCGTTCTGGGTATAGACCATAAATCAAAGCGCTTTATTGTGATAGGCTTAGTAAAAACGAGCCTGAAAAATTTTGCTGTGAACCCGTCTTGCTGGTCATTTACGAGTTGTGGGCTAAAGGCCCAAAGCCTCGCACCGGGCCGAGGACGGCGTAATTTTTCTACGACTGTCGTAAAATTTCGTCCATCGTCTGATATTTGCAGCGCGGCATCACCATGACGGTTTGGGGTTTCGATATGTAAACTGCGTAAGGTTGTTGGTTCCTCCACTTCTACTTGTACCCAGTATTCATCAGCGGTATTTTTAGTAAAAACAAGGGTATTGTCCCAATCACTGTCTTTTAGTACAGAGGAGTCTAATGAGGGGTCTGAAACTGTTATTTTAGCTGATGTAAACGCATTGCTTTGATTGTAACGATTAGCGGGTATGGCTATAACGGCTAGATCTTTATAATAGTTTTCGTAATAACCCGGTTGCGGAGGCACATAGGTTTGTCCGCCTGATACCGCATGCTCCGACCAAGTGATCCTTTTCATTGATAGCTCAGGTGTTATCCAAGGCCCTCCGCTTGATGTCCATCCGTCGGAGTTATGAATGCCAAACTCAATATCGTTTTTTTCAGCCTCTGCCGCCGCGTGCAGTAAGTGCTCGAAGAATTCATCGGTACCAAAACGAACCGGTCCGCGCGACGAATACGGCACATTTCGCCGGTGCACGTGAAAAAATATAGCTCCACCCACTCCAGCTTTATTCATGGCTTTAAAATCTTCGCTCAATCCTGGCTTGCTGATGTTCCCATTCATGGCATGCATCCATGTTTTGGGTAAATATTGCGCGCTGGGGTTTAAAAACGTTTGTTGTGAAAGCGTATCTGCCGAAGCCGAGTAGCTTATAAAGCCAAAAAAAAGGACAGATACAAAGTGATACAGACGAGTAAAGGCATTCAACATGATTGTCCTTTTATTGAAGATGAGCGTAAGTGTATAAAGGTAGCCAAATCTCGGCTACCCCATTTCACGTTATTTATCTAAAGTAGTAAAGCGGATCGCGCTTTTATGGCGCTTATCGTGATAGATACTATGAAAGGCAGTCACAAAATCCGTTGGCTCAGCCTCAAAAATATTATCAACATAGCTTTGAGGGTTGATGTCGATAAACGGAAACATCGAGCTTTGAATTTGAATTTGTAATTTATGCCCACGCTTAAAGGTGTGTAACACGTCATATAAATCAAAACTTATATTGCTTGGTTCACCAGCAACAAAGGGTTCCGGTTTGCTCATGCTATTTCTAAAACGCCCTCTGATCACGCTCCATCTTACTAATTCGTGGCGGTTACCGGTTTCTGAATCAACCTTATCATCGTTTTCATCTTTGCCTGGGAATACGTCTACCAATTTCACTACAATGTCAGCGGCGGTTTGTGTGGTAGAAAACCAAAGATCTAAGTCAATCGCCCCTGCGATTGTTAAGTCATCTTCCAATACCTCGGTTTCAAACACCAACACATCAGGGCGACGCGCTGCAAAACGTTGGTCTTCAACCATGTAGGGGCGATCCCAACCTCGACTTACTTTGGCGGAATGAGGAACAGGTTTGTTAGGGTCGCTGATATATTCACTTTTTCCCTCAGCCGAAGGCGATGAGATAAGGCTTTCGTTTTGGCCTAGGTATAAGGTCTGCTTTTCGAGGTTTTTGGGAGGCCAAGTATCAAACTTACGCCAGCGATTACTGCCAGTTTCAAACACCGTTGCCGTAGCAATCTTCGCGTCTTCTTCACCTTTTAAGTGTTGCTTGAAAAAAGGTAAGAGGACTGATTTTTGAAACCATGCACTGGTATCAAAACCAAAATCGGCTTCGCCTAAACTCTTCCCGCCATCAACACTATTCCACTGTCCGTGATACCAAGGACCCATCACTAGCTTTATATGGTCTTTTTTGTTGTTGTTTGACATGGTTTGATAAGTATACAGAGGGCCATATAAGTCTTCCGTGTCGTACCACCCCCCCACAACAAGCGTCGCTGGTTTGGTGTCGCTTAAATGCTGTAGAACATTTCTATCTTGCCAGTAGTCATCGTAATTGGGGTGTTCAGTTAGCTCATTCCAAAACGGTCTTTCGCCCATAAAGTAGTTTTTGTTAACATTGGAAAGCGGGCCTAATTCTTTAAAGAACTGATACCCATCTGGAGTGATAGAGTCCATTCCTTTAGGCCAATGAGCTTGGGGTGCGTCGAGCTGCTGATCGAAATAATCGAAAAAGATAAAGGCCATTGGCGTCACAAATGCACCATTGCGATGAAAATCGTCAAAAAACCAATCCGCAATTGGCGCTTGTGGTGAAATGGCTTTTAACGCCGGATGACTATTTATCGAGGCCACAGACGTGTAATACCCAGGGTAAGAGGTGCCCCACATACCCACATTGCCGTTGTTATTTTCAACGTTATTGACTAACCATTCGATGGTGTCGTAGGTATCAGTTGCATCATCCGTTGCTTTCTTGCCTCGCTTGTAGGCATCTTGTGGACGCATGTTCACAAATTTGCCTTCTGACATAAATTTGCCGCGCACATCTTGAAATACAAAAATGAAGCCTTCTTTTTCAAATGCTTCGCTTGGGCCTAAGCGCGTTTTATATTTGCTCGCCCCATAAGGTGCAACCCGATAGGGCGTGCGCTGAAACATCATGGGATAGCTTTTACTGTCGTCGTTAGGAATATAAACAGAAGTAAATAATTTTACCCCGTCTCGCATTGTAATTTGATATTCGTACTTGGTGTAATTGGCACGAATATACTCCGCTCTGGCCTCGGCTTTGTCGTCGGCAAATGCGTAGGGCATTAAACCTACACTGCTAATAAATAAAATAAAGATGAAAAAGTAGTGTCTCATTCTGTGTTTTCTCTATAGTTTCTGTCGAGTTAGTTATAACGTGTCTAAGTTGTGTAAACCGTGCTCATTTAACGCTTTGTTCAAAGGGCCGACTTTCTCAGTAAACAGCGTTTCAAGGGTTTGCTTGTATTGATTCCACGTGCTTTGTAAGTCATTAAAGCGTGCTATCGAACCGGCTTGAACAGGTGCGCCGGTCTCGTCAAAATTGTCGAGAAGAAAGCGAAGCTGTCTGTCTAGCATATTAGGCCAGTTAATATCGTCTTCGAAGGTTTGATGCTTGGTTTGAACCACCAGCGCCTCCCATTCATCAATGGCTTTAATCACGCTAGCAATGCGTGTGTTCAGACCTTTGTTATGTTGAGCGTCGGACACATTTAAACGTGAGTCATTGAGACGCTGCAAATCTGCTCGCGCGTTTCTGGCTGTTTGCAAGTACCTGAACAGCTCGTTCAGCAAGCTGGTACTCTTTTGAATATATTTGTCTACTTGCGCAAGTTGGTCAGGCTCAGACACCTCGCGAGGGTCGGGAAGAATCGAAAACATTTTCGTTTGTGAATACTCACCTACGTTAATAGTGGCTGAATATTGACCCGGCATTACGCGAGCCCCTTCCCATCCGCCAAATAGTTTTACGTTTTCGATACAATGCAAAGGCATCCTTCGCATATCCCAAACAAACTCATTATAGCCCGCATCTGTTGGCGCATAACTAAAACTAACTGGGCTACGTTCATCTTCATTGCCTTTGGCACAATGTTCAAACGATGAGGCTTTCGACGATAACTGACGAATCAATTGCCCCTTTTCATTTTTGATATCGATAGTTAATACTTGCTTATCTGCTAAGCTTTCCTTTAAGAAATAGCGCAATGTTACGCCTCTTGCGGGGTTTTTAGCTTGAGGCATGCCGCTGCCACCGCCGCCGCCCGATAAACGCGAACCATTGATAGGCGTGTATTGATAAAGTACGGAGTCGTATACAGACGCATTGGCTTCTAAAATGGGGCTCACGTCATCTAAAATCCAAAATCCTCTGCCTTGTGTTGCGACCACGACACTTTTGTCTTTAATCTGTATATCAGTAATAGCAACGGGCGGTAAATTTAGCGATAAGCTTTGCCAATGGTCGCCATCATCAAAGCTGATAAACATACCCAACTCGGTACCGGCATAAAGCACACCCTCGCGTTGTTTATCTTCACGTACAATCCGAACAAATGCGTCTTGCGGTAAACCTTTGTCTATTCGTTTCCATCGCTTTCCGTAGTTTTCAGTTTTATAAATATACGGGGTATAGTCATTCAGTTTGTAGCCTGCTATCGCCGCGTAAGCTTTACCGACTTGGTGTGGACTTAGCTCAATCGCATTTACTTGCGCTTCTTTTTTGTGAGGTGTGATATCTTGCCAAGTATTGCCATCATCTCTTGTGATATGCAGTTTACCGTCGTCGGCCCCTACCCAAAGCTCTCCAGCATGATGAGGCGATTCAGCGATATAAAAGAGGGTGTTATAAAACTCTGCACCTGCTTGTTCGTTGGTGATAGGACCACCGTTCAAACCTTGCTTTTCCCTGTCATTACGCGTGAGATCAGGACTAATTTCTTGCCAGCTTACGCCTCTATCCGTTGTTTTAAGTAACTTTTGCGTGCCGTAATACACGGCATTTTTATCGTGCTTTGATACGATAACGGGTGCATTCCAATTCGTGCGATATTTTTGATCTCTCGCATTTCGTCCAAACACGTATTCTGGATACGGCATGATAGGTCGAGTATGGCCTGTACTTTGGGTGAATTCAGTGAGTGTCGCATTGATCGTTGTGGCGTAAATACGGTCGGGGTTATCTGGGTCAAAGGCAATATGCGCGCTTTCACCCCCGCCTACGGCAAATTGGTCTTCAAAACCAATCCCCGAATCCCACGTTGCTGATGGCACCGCTAAGGTTGTATTGTCTTGTTGTCCACCATACAAATTAAAAGGAACTTGGTTATCGATTGCAACGCGATAAAATTGCGCAGTAGGTTGATTATAGATGCTTGACCACGACTTCCCTCCATCAAAAGTAACCGTTGCGCCTCCATCATTTGCATTGATCATATTCAAACTATTTTCAGGATTGATCCACAAATCGTGTGTGTCGCCATGAGGAAGTGATTTAATGCTGAAGGTCTTGCCGCCGTCGATTGATTTGTGCAACCTAACATTCATTACAAAAACGGTGTTGTCATCGTTGGGATCGGCTTTTATGTGGTTGTAGTACCAAGAACGAGCTTTGATAATGTTATCGCTATTAAGCCTCGACCAGCTCTCACCTGCATCATCACTACGATATAAGCCACCGTCTTCGGCTTCTACGATGGCAAACAATCGTTTGGGATTGGCAGGAGAAACATCAATGCCTATTTTACCGACTAGCTTGGGTAGACCTTTTTCAAGTTTTGTCCACGTTTCGCCTCCATCCTTAGACTTATAAATACCGCCACCTTCACCGCCTGATTTCACAAACCACGGGGTGCGTCCGTGATGCCAAAGACTCGCATACAGGATACGAGGGTTGGAAGGATCGAGCGCTAAATCAGCAGCACCAGTATCGGCATTTATTTTTAATACATGAGTCCATGTCTTGCCGCCATCGATCGTTTTGAATACGCCTCTTTCTTCATTTGGCGCCCAAATATTACCTTGAACCGCGGCCCATGCTATGTCGGGATTTGTAGGATGGACTCGAATTTTGGGTATTTGCCCTCGGTTTGCCAAGCCCATTAGTGCCCACGTTTCACCCGCATCTGTCGATTTATATATCCCTTTTCCATGGCTTGTAGTAACGCCTCGAATAGTCCCTTCCCCTGTACCTACATAGACCACATTACTGTCTGAAGGCGCAACTGTTATTGAACCTATACTACCAAGAGCAAAGTAGTCGTCGGATATGGGCTGCCAAGATTGCCCTGCATTCTCCGTTTTCCAAACACCACCGCCAGCAGTGCCCATATAATACACTTGGGTACTATCTGGAATACCGGTAACCGTGACCACTCGGCCCCCCCGATATGGGCCTACAAAGCGATAAGTCATGTTGTCGAACAATGTAGGCGCAACGGTTTCTTCAAGCGCATAAGACGAATAAGATACGCTGAACAGTGCGACAGCAATCACGACTAATCCTGCCTTTAAATTACAAGCCTTAAACCAAGCGTTTAACATTTTAACCTCATGATATTGTCTGAAGCGTGATAAATAACTGAGCAATTGCAGTATATTGCAAGTATAAGTCATCAAATGCAAAGCTCTTAAACGTGATCAGGTGGTTGTTGCTCGCAAAATATGACGGTTAAAGGAGTGACGTAGGTTTATCTTTTTTTGCGTAAGCGTAGCGGCGGGGCGCTTGCGGACGCAAATAAGCATCGAGCCCGTTAATACAGACCACATTTTGAGAAGAAAGAGAAACAAACCCATCCTCTGCTAATGCGTTTTTAGCAACATAGGCGTGCTCAACGCTACCGATGATGAATAACGTGCCGTTATGTTTTATAGGCATTACTTCTACTAACTTCATGCCTAATTTAACTGGGCTGGATTGCAAAAATGGTGCATGAAAGTTGTCTAAATATTCCTTAACCAGCCCTGTTGCGTCAAATTCACTTTCTGCACGATCGTATCTAGCTGAGGTTTGATGTGCCTTGGGTACATCATCGTACACTACGTGATTAAGGGTATAAAAATGCGTGCGTTGAATATTGTCTAGCGTATCTCTTCGAACAGTGTCAGGTCTCATCACCATACCCATCAATGCTGGGCTAGATCCTAAATGTAAAACTGAACTAACAATCGCTAGGTTTTCAAAGCCATCATGGCTTTTTGTCCCTACTAAATTTGCACTTTTGAAGCCAGATAAACTGTTTACAAAATGCGCTCGGTAGCGCTCGTCCATACTTTCAATGTCACGCTTGGAAAAATGCTTATTCATCGTCTCGCTTAGCTTCAATGTTGAGTCCGAATTCATCGGAGTGAATGGTAATTTCAATCGGTTGACAACAAATCTGACAATCAACAATTTGATGCTGACCAATATCATTTTGTTCATCAATTTCAATGTCGTTATATGTCATACAATAGGGACATTCAAATACACCCGCTTGGGTAAGACTCATCGATTTTCCTATCTGTTGCGTAACTGTTAGTAAATATACGCAATAAAACACGCTATGGTTTCTTCTAAAATAGGTCAATGCCCCTGTTGTTTGCGCATCGCTCCTTTAACCTTTCATCACTTGATCCCAAAAAAAATGCATCGCAGACCGTATTTTAAAAACAAGGTATCAAAAGAACAAAAATCCTCAGGTGTGATGATTTGTCGATTATGTCATAACGGTATACACCGTTTTTATGATGAAATGACTCTAGCAAAACGTCTTAATACCCTTGAAGCTATACTGGCAGCCCCTGATTTGCAAAAGCATTTTAGCTGGGTTGCAAAGCAAGCAATAAACGTGAAAAAATAACTGTGTTTTTATACATATATTTTTGATAAGGCTACATGAAAAAAACTTTGCCGACATTTTATTACCTCGATCACTTCAAAGAGTTTCTTAGTTATTTTGAAGGGCAGAACGGCACATTACTCACCGAAAAAGCAACAGCCTTTATTGATAAATTTCATCGGCTACCAGACAACGCTCAAGCGCTAATTGGGCGTATTGCAAACAGAAAACACAGCGTCATTCCTCTTAAAACACTTCAGTATGAAGAAATTGATAACATCAATCATGTTTTAAAAGAGCTTGAAGCTGAAAAATGGATTGGTCGTATCAATAAGGCATCAAATCACCAATTGGCCGAATCTTTGCCCAAAGCAGACCTGCTATGTATGCTTGAGGAATTAAATATTCAAACTCCAGCAAAAAATATAAAAAAGGCGAATTTGAATGACTACTTTTGCCAACACCTTAACGACACTCACAAACTTCAACTGGCTAATTTCCCAATTGTTGTTCGTTTATTTGATGACGAATTAAAGTACTTACTGTTTATTTATTTTGGCAATTTAAGAGGAAAACTTAATCAATTTTCAATGCGTGATTTAGGAGTAATGCGTACGCGTGCCGATGCAGTGACGGGAGAGGCTAGATTTGAATCTCGCAGCGACGCAACGGCAGCATTTCAATATGCTCGTTGGCGTGAATCCATTGCGTCTTCATTACTGCTTACTCCTCCACCTTTGGATAACTTACCTACCGTTACTTCGGCAGAGGGACAACGAATAAAACAGAGTTTTTTGTATGAAGCCGGAAATTATTTTTTAAACAAATACAGGCAATGGGCATTGGAGGCATGGCATCTGTCTGAGCATGACACTGCAACCGAGCGGTGGATTAGAGAACAATATAAAGACAATAATATTGACGCTGTAGAATCTGCCTTAAAGACACTGATTGACGGGGGTTCATCTGAAGCCTTGTTGGTATTTGCCGAAGACTTTTATGCTCGAAAATTCAAACAAAAACGAACCAGTGTGTTAACTGATTTACTGCGCGATTCAACGCGGTGCTTAAACATAGACAGTCGATACAACACGATGGTCGAAAAGGGAGTTACTGCTTACTATTCAAGAGCAGGAATGACTGCAATTCGAACTGAAAATCACTTGTGGCGCTCTCTGTTTGGATTGCTTTACTGGCCCATTCTATATGAGCAAGATAAAGCCAACTTAAGTAATGAGTTTGAACGAGTGCCTCATTCACTTAAAACCAACCGCTTTTACGATGAACATAAGGATATGATAGAAGATACGCTTCGTTCGATACCCTGTTCCCAAAGTTTATATAAGCTGCTAGTAAAGCACTGCACAACATACTACGGTAAAGCGAACGCAATATTTATGTGGCGAAGTCATTTACTTGAGCATCTAAAAGTGCTGCTAGACAACTGTCAGCTATCTAGCATTTTGGAGTACTTGAAAGCGATGGCAATGGATTATGTAAATCTTAAAGATGGCTATCCCGACATCATGGTGCTTGAAAATAACCATTTGCGATTTGAAGAAATTAAAGCGCCAGGGGACTCGTTGCGCCGTAATCAGCTAGTCACGCTTCAAAAGCTAAAGCAACATGGCTTTGACGTTCACATTACACAGGTAAATTGGGTAAGAGACCCTGAGCAAATTTATGCAGTGGTTGATATAGAAACAACGGGGGGTAGGGCTGAACATCATCGCATTACCGAAATTGGCATAGTCAAAATGCAAGGCACGAGAGTAATTGATCGCTGGCAGTCCTTGGTCAATCCACAACGCCGCATTCCAAAAGCGATTACTCAACTAACGGGGATCTCTAATGAAACCGTTGAAAATGCCCCTTTGTTTTGTGATATCGCAGATGACGTTGATGCGTTTACACAAGATGCTATCTTTGTTGCTCATAATGTTAATTTTGACTTAGGGTTTATTAAGCAAGAATTTGCACGCTTAGACAGATATTACAGACGGCCCAAACTATGCACGGTTCAGCAATGTAGAAAAGCCTTTCCAAAATTGAGCAGCTACTCTTTAGCCAATCTATGTGCCCATTTTAATATTGAAATGGATCGGCATCATCGAGCGTTATCAGATGCAGACGCTGCGGCTGAATTACTATGCTTAATACTTAAAAATGAATAACAGTGAAACCAAATATGACTAAAAGATTCACCAAAAGCGAAACCTCTAGAATCATAGAAATGGCATGGGAAGACCGTACGCCTTTTGAAGCGATAGAACAACTTTATGGGTTAAGTGAACCGCAAACCATAAAGCTGATGCGTAAAGAACTAAAACTGAAAGCCTTTAAAAATTGGCGTGAGCGAGTGAGCGGAAGAACAACAAAACACAAAAAACTGAGACCCCAAGGGATTGATCGTGGCTATTGCCCGACGCAATATAAGATACGCCAAAAGTGAATAGTTACCTGTGAAACAAAGCATGAAGAATAAATTAGCACTTACTCACTATGTTTGTAGCATTGCCCCCTCATTAGAAAATAACAGTGCCATTTTAATTGAAAATGGTCGCATTAGCGGCTTTACAAATGAAAATAAAATACCTTCTGAATACGAAGTTCGTTCTTTAAGCGGAAATGAACTTTGGCCAGGATTCATTGATATTCAAGTCAACGGTGGTGGTGGCGTATTATTCAACGATCATCCCACCGTAGAAGGTATAGAAACCATTGCAGCCGCACATCGAAAATTTGGCACAGCGTATTTATTCCCTACCTTAATTTCCGATGATATCGATAAAGTCGAACGCGCCATCGCAGCAGTCGACAACGCTATTGAAAAAGGCGTTCCGGGCGTAGTTGGCATTCATTTAGAAGGTCCATTTTTACATCACAACAAAAAAGGGATTCATGATGCTTCCAAGTTCGTTGATCTTTGTGAGTCTTACATTCCCATTTTGGGCGGTCTTAAATATGGAAAGACCTTCATTACTCTTGCTCCTGATGCTGTACCCACTGAGACGATAAAAAAGTTACAGCTCGCAGGTTGTACTGTGTTTGCAGGTCATACAAACGCGACTTACGAACAGTGTATGTTGGCTGAACAAGCGGGCTTAAGCGGCTACACCCATTTGTTTAATGCCATGTCGCCATTGCAAAGTCGAGCGCCTGGTGCAGTAGGAGCGGCTTTGAGTTCTGATTCGGCTTACTATGGTTTGATTGCTGATGGTCATCATGTGCACCCTGCTTGTTTAACCACTGCAATTAAAGCAAATCCAACACGTGCCATATTGGTAACAGACGCAATGCCGACAGTGGGAAGTCAGCAACCTTGGTTTTATTTGGGCGAACAGAAAATTAGCGTTAGCGAAGGACGATGTACCAATGACGAAGGAACATTAGCAGGTTCACATCTCACGATGATAGACGCAGTAAAGAACACGCATTCTATGTGTGGTATTCCTTATGTCCATTGTGTGGAGATGGCATCGCTTCATCCAGCTTCTGCATTAGGATTGGCTGATTCACTTGGTCAAATAAAAATAGGCTATGCTGCGAGCTTTTGTATTACCGATACGGAAACAAAGGACATCGTATCGGTGTTTATAGATGGCATTGAATTTCCAAGGGAATAAACGCGTTGGCACGCTACTCGCAATTGTTATGGTGACTGTCAATTTTTTGAACAGTTCATTTCAATAAAACAACCAAGGAAATCATTAAAATGTTAAAAACTGTAGCAATTGCATTAACTTTAGTTTCATCTCATCCTGCTCCGTCTATTGATGAGACGAACAATTCAGCCGTAAGCGAAGCTCAATCTTTAGAGGTAAAAAAACCAGTGTCTGTGGGTTCTTCTGAGCCAACAAATCTTAAGGAGACCAACTCATCAAATGACGCTATCGCAAATAAAAAGTACAAGCCTAGAGGTCTAATTACATTCCCTCATGCAAAAGGCGAACAAACGTTAGACAGCGTCATTGCAAACA
>CAYSDZ010000019.1:0-2694 GCA_964429915.1 uncultured Alteromonas sp. | reverse complement strand
ATTACATTCCCTCATGCAAAAGGCGAACAAACGTTAGACAGCGTCATTGCAAACAAAAAGTACAAGCCTAGAGGTCTGATTACATTCCCTCATGCAAAAGAACTGGTTTAATTCGATTTTTGAGGAAAGGAGTCCTCTATATTTAAATCCATTTTTTTTGTGAACCGTTTTTCCACTCAAGCGTAATAATAAAGGCACTTAACAAGTGTGTACGCGTTCTTGCTGTTTTGGCTCATCAATTCGTTGATGAGCTTTTTTTCAGACTTCCTTTGAACATTCCAAACTTTCGTCATATTCTTGGCTTTTAACTTAAATTCTAAACAAGGATTTATTTATGTTGTTCCGTGTTGTTGCGCTCATTGTGTTGTGCAGCCCTTCATGGGTACAGGCTAGTTTAGATGTTGTTTTAGATAGGCGATGTTTTGACGAAAATAAGAACAATTACTTTTTCACAAGCTCTCATAGCACTCCGCATCATCGGGTAAAAGTTAGTGCTTCAGCCTATCCTGTTGATATTGCTTTTGAATTGGTAGACAAAAAGACTGAAGCTGATTTAGTGTTTATTGAAAATTATTTTGATAACGACAAGAATTTCATTAAGTTTAATAATAACAGCGACAAAAAAGTTTGTAAAAAACTTACCCCTGCCAACGCCACGATTATTCAACTGAGTAAAAGTGAAACCTCCCCTGACATAACCGTTAAGCTAAGCAGATATGTCATTAACAAAGATTATAAGCTTTTTGTTAAATCTAAACGCATGACCCCAGATCAAGTTGCTGCACTTTTCGCAATTATGTGGAAAGAAGATAGAGTCAAGTTTTTGACCATGCTTGAATAGTCTTATTTCAAAAAATAATCGAGCCAAATTGGTTAAAACTCTGTATAGATTGCATGAAGTATTATATTTCTTTGCCCATTACTGCACTTATCGCATTTTCAGCGATCAATTTGCTGATTTTTTACGATGTAATCCCGCCTGGCCTTCAACTGTTAGAGCAGTTGCAAGGGCAGTTAGGTAACAGCTTTTACTTGTTACTGATGCTGATTATTCTTGCTGAATCTATCGTTTACGTTGGCTTTTACTTCCCCGGTCAATTTTTTGCTGTACTTTTGGTGATAAGCGCTAAACCCGACTGGACTGACATTAGCGTATTAACGCTCGCTATGGTAACGGCTGCTACCTTGGGCTCTGCGATTAATTACGGGCTTGGGCGTTTTAAAAGCAGTGATGCGCACGACACCTCTTCGACCAAATTGAAACATTTACTGCTGGCGATGATTCACATGAATTCTTTGGCCTTTTTCATGTTTTCTCAAGGCTTAAACCATCGCCCTTTTAAAATAGTATTGTTAGCAGGGCTGTTAAACTTACCTTATTACCTCCTTCTTATTGCGATAACCGCATTTTTAAGTGAAGAGGTAATGCAAATTGCCGAAAACACAGTACTTCTTTATAGCTTATTGACCCTTTGGCTAATCGTGGCGGGAGCATTAGATATTAAACGAAGACAACACTAAATCGTTTCGATGCACAATTTCGTTGTTGCACGGATATCCTAAGGTCTCTTTCATTTGCTCGGATTGTAAGCCCAATACTTTGATCAACTCATTATGATTAAACTGGGTTAAGCCTTTAGCGATAAGCTGACCATCGAACACAATATCAATGGCTTCTCCAGCTGAAAAAACACCTTCAATACGAACGATCCCGGAAGGAAGTAATGAAGCACCGTTTTGTAAAAGAGCGTGTTGTGCTCCTTTATCAATATGTAACCTGCCTTTACTTTCCAGTGTATGGGACAGCCATAGCTGCCTTGCTCGCTGAGGAGACAATTGCGGTTGAAACAAGGTTCCTGGACAAAGGTTATCTCTTAAGGTATCAAAAACATGAGGTTTCCGTCCATTCACAATTAAGGTTTGAATACCGCTTTGCATACATTTTTGCGCAGCTTGGAGTTTTGTTTTCATACCTCCCGTTCCAACACTGGATCCAGCGCCCCCTGCAACGGCAAATAGTGCGTCGTCTATTTGCTCGACTTCAGGAATAAGCTGAGCAGCGCTATCATAACGAGGGTCAGAGGTGTATAAGCCATCAATATCAGAACAAATAATTAAGGTGTCAGCTTGAGCAACCAAAGCCGTATATGCGGCAAGATTATCGTTGTCGCCCACTTTTAATTCGTTCACTGCAACGGTATCGTTTTCATTCACAATAGGAATAGCATGATGGGATAGTAGTTCAGTAAGCGTATTTTTAATATTCACATAGCGTGTTCGGCTTTTTAAATCTGAATAAGTAAGTAATACCTGCGCGCAGGGGCTATCGAAAAAACGTTGCCAATTGGCCATCATTTTGGTTTGCCCGATGGCTGCCATCGCCTGCTTTTCTGCAATGGTAGGAGCATGCTTAACTTCCATACTGCTTCTGCCGGCCGCTACGCTACCCGAGGAAACAAGTACAACCTCTTTGCCCTGAGCGCGAGCGGCACTGATAAATTGTGCAATAGGTAGTAAAAACTGAGCGCTACACCCATCACCACTGGGTGAAACTAAGGAACTCCCCACTTTAATCACTGCACGTTGCCAACGAAAACCTAACATAGCTAACTACTTAAACCCATTCGTGAGCGAAGAATAAATAACCTTGCCATGAATTAAAACATTTTTAACCTTGCATGAAGAATATTATCT
>CAYSDZ010000018.1:6287-60843 GCA_964429915.1 uncultured Alteromonas sp. | reverse complement strand
TCATGGACTAAAAATAACACGCTGCCTTCATTCAGAATCAGATTGAAAGACTCATGCTAAGCTTTAATGCTAGTGGCGTAATAATTACCCAGATCACAATGTAACCTAACCTTGACATAGTGGTACTGTATTCGCGCCATTCACGCTGAGATTTCATTCCAAACAAAGGCTTCATCCAATCCACTTTTGATATCACAATGCAAGCCAAAGTACACAAAGCGAAGGTAAGTAAAATAATTGCAATGGGCTCTATCCAAGCTCCTAACTGCAATGGGGCTAAATAATAAGCCAAAGCTATCAAAACACTTTGATGAAAAATGTAAAAAGGAAAAACCCACTGATTGAGCTTAGTTAATAAAGGCGATGAATAAGTTAAAAAGCGCATGCCGATGGCAAGCACGATCATTAACCCCAATAAACGCTGTCCTGTATACATCATATCCAATGTCGTAATTTGCCATTGTGGGCTACTTGGTTCTTGCCAAATAAGCTGATAACCCAACACGACAACGCCATAGTTAACCAAAAACAAAACCAAAAGAGGTTGCCAATAACGGCTTAGTAAAATAAAAAATGCTTTGTGTTGGATCAGTAAAAAACCATAAAGTAAAAAGACAAAACCCATGGGATATCGAAAAGTCTCGCTGGGCCAATTCAGTTTTAACACACATAAAGGGAGTAACAGGCAGATATAAATTAAAGGAATTGGCATATGGGCTATACGCTTGACTACAGATTGAATAAAGTGGTGTTTTAACACTGGAAGTAATAACACTATCGCTAATGTGAATAGCCATAATGAACGCAGGTACCATAGATGATTAACATCAACATGTGGCCAGATCCCCGCTTGATATTCAGCAAATAATGGATGCGATAAATCGAAAAAAGCACGATAGAACTCAATAAAACCAAGCTCGATCGACGCTTCCTGACGCATTTGTGCATACAACTGAAATGGAACAACTAGCCAAATGCCGACCATTAAAGGCAATAATATTCTCACAGTTCTAGAATGTAAAAAGGCAATTAAACTTTGCTTGCTTAATAAGCTATAAAGGGCAGCACCAGAAATAAACCAAATTAGCCCCATACGCCAAGGCGACAAAAGCAACATAGCATTTTCAATTCCTTCACTTAGGTATGCGCTTTTAAAATGAATTCCCCAATTGGCGCTGTATAACATTCCTGTGTGATAAAAGACGAGTAAGCCAAACGCCAATACTCTTAACCAATCGAGCTGTACGCTTCTTTCAATAGGTTGAATACCTGACGGCTTGTATTGCCATAGTTGCTCTAACGATAGTTTTTTGAAAATAAACATTTGATACATGAGTCCATTTGTATTGACTAGCTGCTAATGTAGATAATTTATTGTCGCAATAGGTAAGCAGTAAGCTAGTAAAATGTGCTTAAAAAACAATGAGTAGGGATGAACGGTGGAATATGGGGATAAAAGGCTTGGGTGATTTCAGAACACTTGGTAGGCTATCGCGGTGATGGAAAAATAAATCAATTACTATGGTTCACTTATCTCACTTTTTAGCGCATAAACAGCGCTACGGAATACTCGCGCTAATCGCATATATTCTGTTTAATAATACCATCAATGCCACATCCAACATAATGGAAGCCAAGCGCGATGGTGAATTACCATTCGAGTTGTGGGAGCCTTTTGTTTGGGAATACAGCAGCGCGATAGGCACGCTGTTGTTGATCCCGTTTATTCTGTATTTGCTAAATAGAGTCCCATTCAACTGGCACGCCATCCCTCGCTCAATCGGTATTTATTGGCTAGCTTCAATCGTTTTTAGCTTACTACACATTGGTATTATGGTCGGTATTCGCAAAATCATTTATTGGTGGCAAAACGGCTATTACGATTTTGGTTTAATTTGGTACGAGCTATTATACGAATACCGCAAAGATTTACTGGGTTTTGTTTTTCTAATCGTCATAATCAAAACCTATCAATACATCATTTCTCAGCTTAGTGGTGAAGCGCACGCTATCCATCAAGCTGAAGACTCAGTGGCACCTCAATTTGAACGCTTGCTTGTTAAGAAGCTAGGCAAAGAATTTATCATTAAAGTAAAAGATATCGAGTGGTTAGAATCTGCGGGCAATTATGTTGATTTGCATATAGACAACCGTATTTATCCACTCAGATCTACTTTAACTCAGCTAAGCCAACGATTAGAATCAAAAGGCTTCTGCCGCATTCACCGCTCGTATGCGGTGCGTTTGGATGCAATAAAATCGATCACTCCTGTCGCGAGCGGCGATAGCGAAATTACGCTTAACAGTGGTAAGCAGCTAAACTTATCCCGACGCTATAAAGAGCAGTTTAAAGCGTTACTGAAGATTGAGTCGTGACTGTCTGTAAGTCTAGAAAATGGGAACACGGCGTAGTTCAATTTGTCGGTGCTCCTTTTAGAGACGCGTTTTGGTTTATATGATGCTGTCCAAATGTTGAACAGCATATTTAATAAAAAATCTTTCGCGCTTATTAGGCCGTCAATAATTAATCTTGCAGGGCTAGCTTTTCTCCTTACTCAGATATTAATGCTTGGTGTTCGAAGCGGCTTTTTAAACTGTTATTTATCCAAAGTGCAACGATAACTAATACAATCGCTTTAGCGATAAGATTAGCGGTTTCATTTTCAGGAACTAAAAATAAATTTTGAGTTCCTATCGCATAAATACTAATTACAAAAGCGGAGGGCCAAGCACTGGTCTGTTGACTAGCAAAGCTTGCCAACACATAACTCGATGCGATACAGATTATTGGGTTAAGTATAAAAGCGGTCAGGTAAGGCGATTCACTGTTTAAAAAGCCAGTTAAGTGAAGGGGGATAAATGAAACAGCAATCAGTAAACCTATAAAAAATGGTGCTTTGTGCATCCCTAATAATGCTCCCAACTGTCTATAAATAATCGTTCTCCAGCATACTTCAAACCCAATTACTATAAATATAGCCGTTAAAATACCTGTAACCACAAGGCTCAAAGATAGATTGAGTGCAAAAAAAGCATATCCCTGAGGTTGAATACCCAAGATTAATGCAGCGTTAGAAATCCATACTTGCTTTTTCTGGGTGTCAAAACTAAACACATCGCTGTTCTGCAAGCCAAGGTTCCATAAATATAGAACGATTTGGTCGGCGAGTAAAAGTCCAAGCCCCATTAACACACTTAACATTAGCCATTTAGCTTTGGGAAATCTCAACGCTTTTTTCACCTCCTGTCGTGTTGCTTTTCCAGCTAACAAACAAACGAATAAAGGAGACCAAAAGCTAGCGAATAATAACCCCATTCCTAGTCCAGAATCACTGAAGTACCAAGCAATAAGCTGTAAAAAAGCCATAGTTAGTATTGCCAAACCTAAAACGGTATTAAATTGTTTGAACGAAAGTGTCATTTTCCTACTCCCCTCTACAGCTCAGCACAGAGCGAACCCAACTCAGGTTTTTTATCGGCCATCATTCTAAGTCCATTCCAATTTAGACTGTCGTACACTTTACGCAGTGGCATTTGAATTTTCTTACTGGCTTCTTCCCAGCTTTTACCGTTAGTAGTAAGCGCATATATTTCGTTGTAGTAATAGCCAATTTCGCCATTGTCTTGTACTTGTTGCTCAATAAAATGCATAACGTGGTCAATAAGATAGTTCAACTGAAGCGATTTAATATCTGCACTGTAGTTTTCTAAGGTTTTAAGTACTGTTAAAGCAAGAGGAAGATTGTAGTCATGCAGTAAGCGCAGCAGTTGACCACAGCCAAAAGCAACAAACGTATCGCCTGTGTCTTGCTTTTGCCAAATGCTATTAAGGTTGTCGGCTACGAGTCTGAACGTTATACCCGCAACCATCATGGTGTGATAGTGCTTTACCCAATGCTTAAAATTTGCACTTTGATCTTGCAGTTGACTAAACCCATCGGGTTCACCAGGGCCAGGTACAACCACATTATTTATAAGATGCTTTTCCACTTGTTCAAGTGCATATTGAACATGCCAGCGTTTGCATTGATTAGTTAACACTAAACAAAGAAGCAACTCTAAAGCCAAGTCAAGATTATTGTCAGCCAAAAATCTAAGGAAAAGCGCCTCGAGTGCTTGTAAATGCTGTGAGCCATAGTCTGGATTAAGTCCAAGCACATCCTTATTGGGTGCAAGTCCGGTTAGATAAAAAATATTGTGAGTTAAAGCATAAGCTTGCGTATAGTCAGCCATGATTGGATCTGGGAGACGGTGTAAATTAATTAGCTGATACACTTCCTCTATGTCATAAGGTGTTGTCTGTAATCCATAAACATGGCTTGTAAATAAGTTGTCTAATAGTCTGAAAGGTGGAATTTCCATGGACTGCAGGTGTGAAGAAGCAAAGATTGACTCAAAGTAACTTAACAACTCAGGTCTACATTTTTCCATTTTTTTGGCAACCGCAATAGGAAAAGTGTAGTACCCGTAAGTGGTGGTATTACGTTTTGCCAATGCAAGGAAAGCATCAGAATTCACTTCTTTCAAAAACAGTTGAGTAAGCTTGGTAGGTCTTGAAAAGCTATCGTATTGCTCAGCTACATAAGTATAAAGACAAAACTCACCAAATGCTTTTCTTCTATATTCAATCGCTTTTGGCGTATCCATTACTGCGGGCAAGTAAAATTCTTTGTTGTCATCTAACCATGTATCAATATTAGCGATACGCTGTTTTAAGTAATCAAGACTACTTGTTTGAGTGTTGAAAAGGGCATTTGTCATATTGCTCTCCTGCAAGAGATGTAATGAAGAATGACAAAATAGTAGGGGAAATATGTGTTGATTTCTCTGTCACAAATAACAGGTTAAGCATTAATTAAGCGTAAACCTGTTAGTTCTTTCAGGTTATTTTTTTATATATAGAATAAGGAGTTATTGAATTTTCAATACCCTGTAACTTTCTACAGTTTCGAAAATTTGAATGGTGGTTAATTATGAATCCATCGAGTTTACGGAGCGAAAGTTATGACAACAAGCAAATCGCAAAATAAGAAAATCATTGAAGATTTGATTCAAAATATTGATTTTTGGTTGGATGAGAACAAAGCGTTTTTTAATCCTTTTCTCATCTCTGATAAAGATACAACGTTTTTGTATCGCAAATCGTATTGCGAATATTCGCTCTACTTACATGTTTGTCAAAATCATAGCTTGAAAGCAAACAGTAAACTCGCTGAAAAGCAGTTTTTTGAAATTTTGCATAGTAATAAATTTATTTCGCTTGCAATGAGAAATAAAGACTTGTTTATGGCGTTTGGTTTACCTATCGCTGTTGCAAATAATCAGAATTTAGCAAACGATAAACTTCAAAAATACTTTGAAACTGGATTAAATTCTTCACACACACGCTCATTAGAATTAGTGCCATTTAGAATGATGGACTACCTTTTTGCTGCGCAGATATATGGAACCAATGAGCATGTTTATCCGCCTCAAAGCCTTTATCGTTTGTCAAACTACTGCCGTCATCCAGACCCTATTCATGCCGACGAGTCACAAACATATGCGTTAACACATAACGTGTTTTATCTCACTGGTATGCGCGCGAAGCACGACTTTTTTGGTGTAGGCCTCGATATGGATAACGGTGCCGACAAAGTGATCGAAGCGTTATTACTTAAATATTTAAGCAAACAAGATCTTGATGTATCGATTGAGCTATTAGCTTCTTTAGCACTGTTAGGTAAGTGTAAGAAATGGCATTTGGAGTTAGTGCTAGCCGATGTTCTAAAAGTACTTGAGGATGGCTGTATCATTCCTGGGCCTTTAGGTCGTATGGGAGACGATGTCAAAACCGCTCATGGAGAGAGGTTTTTCAGTTGGGCGAAGAACTATCACACCATGTTGGTAGCCGCAATGGGATTTCGAATTGTGTATGACCAACTGGAACAGATTGAACAAACTCAAGCTCTTGAAGATTTTAGTATTCCTAAATCACTGGGCCATCTCCAAAGGCTTGCCTCAGAATATAACTTACCGTTGTTACTTACAGTGCTGAAGTCACTTGAATGTGAGCATCAGTCTATCAAAGCGATCGGCCTTGACCATGTGGTGCGGAATATCAATAAATTTGTCAATGAACAAAGAAGCCACTCTGGTGATCTCGGTTATTTTCATGATGAAAAATTGAAATTTGATGGCGGTGAGGGTCGTTTTAGTCAAACGGTGATAAACGTCATCTCAAAAATTGATAAATGTGTAGATTGGGAAAGTCTAGAGGCTTTTTAGCATGTTTTTCAACTAACAAAAGTATCGCTCTTTTAGCTGTTTTTCGAAGTGAACGAGGCGATCGTATTTATCTATTTCTTGCTCAAAGGAGGACAGAAAATGACAACGTGAATTCAATCGATAGCGATTTTTAAAATAGCAGCTAATGCAATGTTCTTAAAGGCATTGTGCAGCTCTCGAAACAACAAGTTTAGTGTTATGAAAAAATATTATTGAACAAGAGGAATATAAAATGAAATTAACAATGGCGACTACAAATGGTGTAGAGGTTTTAGGTTTGTCAGGCTATTTTTTTATTTATGACGCGGAAGCAGTCAGTGATGTAACGGCTGCGGTAAACAATGAACTCCTAAATACAATGGCAGATAAAATCGATCCCTCAATTATTGAGGCGGCAACACAAGCTGCAAATTCAATTTCATCAATCAGCTAACATTATTCATTAGGAGAAAACCATGAACACTTTAATCGAAACTAACGGCGTAGCACTTTTAGGACTTTCTGGATACTTTCTTGTATATGACCCAGAAGTGGTTGAAGGCGTAACTGCGGCAGTCAACAATGACTTGGTCAATACATTAGCTGACAAGATTGATCCCGCGATCATTGAAGCCGCGAATCAAGCAGCAAACTCAATTTCGTCAATCAGCTAACTTTATTAATCAGGAGAAAATCATGAATACTTTAATCGAAACCAACGGAGTAGCACTTTTAGGACTTTCTGGATACTTTCTTATATATGACCCAGAGGTAACCGACAACGTGACTGCGGCCGTCAATAGCGACTTAATTAACTCAATGGCTGACAAAATCGATCCTTCAATTCTCGACGCAGCGACCAGTGTTGCAGAAATGACGAACAACATAAACCAAATAGGCTAAATAAGTAAGTAGTGTTAAGGGGCAGCCTAGCGCTGCCACTTAGTTTACCCAAATTTTATTTTAAGAGGAAAAGACCATGACTTTTGAAGTTAACGGCGTACATATTTATTCGCTAACTAGCTATTACTTTATCGTGAAAACAGATGATGTTGACACTTTGACAGCAGCAACAAACACAGATCTTTTACATCAATTATCAGACAAAGTTGACCCTGCTCTTTTAGACGCTGTAAGTTGTGTATCCGAGACAATCAGTTCTGGCGCGATTGCGTAGATGGAACATGTCATTTCTCAAAATAAAACGCTCGAAAGAGCGCTTTATTTTTGACATTAATGAATTGTGTTGATATTCAAGTTTTCATCTACCTTAATCCACAGAGCGACTGAACGTTCAATACCTACTTTCATTGATTCTCCATCTCCCAATCTTCGTGTGTTCACTCCGAGATATTTCAAAATACGTTCACAGGCAACGGTAGTCACCAATACATAATCTGTAATCCCATTTTCTTTGGCAAAACTATAAAACGAATGAACCAATTCAGCGGTATCTTGGCTGGCGATTGTCTTTTCTTTTCCATCTCGATGTTTACTGATAGCGAAACGGCTTATTTCATAAATGTTTCGTTCTTGGGGTGCGGTTTCACCTCTTAACAGTTGCGGGAATATGTCTTTTAACATGTACCTGTCAGTTGTAGGTAGGGCTCTCCAACAGCCAATTATATTCTCTTGTTCGTTTAACAAAGTGATATAGCTCGGATTTCCTCGATCAAAATCATCAACTTCTAAACCATCTTTTAACTTTACTTCCCAGCCTAAACGATCTTTAAACACTTCACCTCGTAATTTGAACATGTTTTCTATTAGTGCTTTATTCTGAAATTCATTTTTGTTTTTTTCATTAATGGTTTTGATCTGTCTCATGATTTTGACCTCATTGGTTAATGTCAGTCAAAATCGTAGGGAAGGGACTTATGGTTTTTTAGCTATCATATTTGACAGTATGTTTATTTGGCCTTTTCCTAGCCTATTTTAGAAATTCTGCGCCTGTTATATCTAACAGTATTTGGACGTAAGCCCCGTCACTTCTGACAGTGGTGTTTTTTTTGACGCTGCATATACTTCTAACGTTAAGCAATAAAGGAGTAAACGATGGCACTGCATGGGCCTATGAAACACCACGCCAAGCTTCTTACGTTAGTCATAGATAAAGCCAACACCACATCACCTGTTGCAGGGAACAGTTGGATGCTTTATCGAAACGGGGAAATTCTAAGCATCAACAGCAATATGCACGGTACAAATTTAGACGAGTTCACCCAAAATTGTGAACAGAACGGCTGGGGCGCAGACCTGTATTTGTCGTCTATTCCTCATCGGCTGTTTGTCGACTACCAGTCTTTACAAAAGCTTGCAGAACAAGTAGGAATTAAGCATATTTATTATCCTGAGTTAGGCACTGAACTACGTCAAAAACTTTGTGAAGGCGTTGATGAGTCAAAGTTGGTTGTTCCCATGACAGGCATTACCCTTAGGTTATCAGATCTGCGTGCTTACCAGAGCTTACAACACTTTCACCAAGAAAAACGACCATGGGTCATTGCTATCTCTAGTGGAAGCTTTATTGGGGAAGAAACTAAACTAAACACGTTTGAGGGTGAATATGGAGCATATCAATATATATTAGAGCAATGTAGAAAAGTACATTTTGTGGTGGAAGAAGAGAGCCATTCGTTTAGCGATTTGCAAAAAGGGAGAGATCGTTTCGGTAAATCCTTAGCAATATTTACCGTAAAAGACAGCGTTCAACTAGACACAGTACTCAACACCGCGTTTCTTAATAGCCAAACATCTTGCGTGATTATGACCTCCTTGTCGATGGTGAGTAAACTTATGGCACAAAAGAAGGTGGACGAAATTATTTATTACGTTTCTATAAAAAGTGGTAATGGTGAAAGAATAAATCCATTTAGCAAAATAAACGAAAATTGGGAAATCAACGATTGTCAGAACTTAAGCAATGGCATTCGCGTTAACCTTCGAAAAAAAGGCCATTATATTCATTCAACGATCACCTCAAGCAGTTCTATTCAATATAATTAGCCTGTTTAAACGATAAGGTTTAGTGCTTAGATATTTGGTTTAATCAAGCCTTTTTTAATCGCTAGAGCCACAGCGTGTTGCCTGTTTACTGCTCCCAATTTACTTGTACTGTTGTTTAAATGAAATAATACGGTTCTTTCCGATACTCCCACTATTTGAGAGATTTCCCATGCGGTTTTGCCCTCACATGCCCAGAATAAGCATTCAAGCTCCCGTTTTGTCAGAGACGATTTATCGGTCGAACCGTCGGTAGACATTTCTAATTGCAAATAGCGTTGAAATAAATGGGTCGCAAAGGTGTGACTGAACATTTGTGCATTATCTAGTAATGTAATTGCGTCAGAGCGCTTATTCACAGCCATGCTAAATACAGCAATATTGTCTGATGCAGATTTTAGCGGAATACTAACACCATTATAAAGCCCATGATGCGAGGCTTCTTCAAATACTTTAAGGCCTTGAGCAGACGAAAAATCGTTAGATGCAATCAGTTTGTCCCACCTTATTGGTGATTGCTTTTCAAAAATGTATTGAACAACCGGATCGGCTTTTTGTTTTCCGTCCTTAAAATACATTGCCAGCCAGTCTTCAGGATAATTGGATAATAGCCGAATGCTAGGAGCATAAGAGGATTCTTGACCAATTACGCCAAGTAAGTAAAAAGGAATGTCAGTAAATTCACATAGCGATTCACAACATGCCTTTAGCTCGTCAATATTTAATGCTTGATCTAGATCTTCAAGAAGCTGATAAAAATTACTTAATTCTAATTGTTCCATATTCATGCGCAGTCAGATTTTGAGGCCAGTACGAATTTAGATACCACACTACTTAACCATTCGAGTTGGCAGTTAATGTTTACAGCTTATCGTTTAAACTAGCAAAGATAGTTCAGGAAAACCACTATTGTTTATGTACTGACCTGATACTTCTGACAACTAGCGGTAAATCGGTAACCTATATAGGCTTTAGTTAAAGCTTCCAGTTAATAGGTGAAGAAATGTCGACGTTGAGTTTACAAGGGGTCTCAAAGGTTTACGGGAATCAGGTCGGGTTGGCACCGCTATCTGTCAATATTGAACCGGGTATAACAGGGTTAATTGGCTCAAACGGGGCAGGCAAATCAACACTGTTTAATTTACTTGCTCAACTTGATTCGCCCACGCACGGACGCATTATATTTGACGGTATAAACACCCATCAAAACCCATCATATTTGCGTGAAAAATTAGGGTTGCTCCCTCAACACTTTGGTTGTTACGACTACCTTAGCGCTTCACAATTTCTGCATTATATGGCAGGTGTTAAGGGTATCAGCGCTGATGAAGCGGATAAACAAATTGATGACTTATTACACCAACTTAATTTAGCCCATACTGGTGCTCAATTGCTTCGCGACTTTTCAGGCGGAATGCGGCAGCGAGTGGGTATTGCTCAGGCTTTACTTGGTCGGCCAGCCTTGCTTATTCTCGATGAGCCCTCGGTAGGGCTTGATCCACAGGAAAGGGTAGGGTTAAGAAAAATACTGAAAGAGTTTGCTACTTCTTCTATCGTGCTTGTAGCCAGTCATATTGTGAGTGATATTGAATCGGTTGCCGATAATATTTTGGTGCTTAACAAGGGGACGGTCACGGCCCATATGCCAGTTGAAGAACTCATTGCTAATATGCAGGGAAAAGTGTGGCAAGTTATTGTTGATTCTTCTGCTATCGCTGAGTATGAAAAGCGATTCTTAATCTCCGATATTGTCCATCATCAAAATGGCGCAAGCTTACGCATTCTTAGCGAACAGGCGCCGTTTCCAAACGCTGAACAGGCGCAACCCGATTTAGAAGATGCGTATTTGTTTTATGCAAACAGCCCTTCAAGACATCAACATTAAGGGAGCCTAATTATGTTCAGCTTATTGAAACTTGAATTCTACAACAGCATAAAAGCCCCTAAAATATGGAAATGCTGCTTGTTAATGATGGCTTTTACCTTATTTTTATTCCCAACCCCTGACGCGGGTTATGCAGTTATTGATATTGATGGTTATCGAGGGCTATACAATGCTGCATGGATGGGTGAATCTTCCGCTTTGGTTAGTTCGTGGATTTTGATGCTACTCGGTTTTTACATTGTTGTTGGCGACATTACTAAAGCAAGGGAAACGGGTCTTTTAGCGATAATGCTATCAGCTCGTATGTCTACCATGCAATTCATCCTGTTAAAAGGTGTTTCGAGGCTTTCATTATTGCTCATTTTAAATGCTAGTATGTTGATTACAGCGTTTGTTCAACAACAGTTTTTGGGCGAATCGACTGAATGGCGATTTTTAGCTTATATTGTTCCTAATCTTGTGCTTGTTATTCCATCATTGCTTTTGGCGGTTGCATTTTCGCTGCTGTTTGAAACAGTAAAAGGTTTACACGGCAAGAGCTGTAATGCGCTTTATTTTGTTGTGTGGATGCTGATTTCTACATTAAATATCTTTGGGTTTTCAGCCCATTCCACTATCGCGTCTCAAATGGAACTTGCTTTAGGCCAATCTTCAGGCTTACTTTCAGGCACTATAAGTATTGGTATGAGCCCGATAGACACCATGCAGCAAACATTTTTATGGAACGGAGCTAATTACGATCTCGATATTATATTATCAGTCTGCTTCCAAATACTTGTGGCGATGCTAGTCGTGTTTATTGCAACCATTTCAGCAAGTAAAAGCGCGCTACTTATGCGTAACGACACCACAAACCCAGAGAAAAAAACTACTCCGATACATCGCTGGGGTGACTCAATAAAAAACGCGCTGAGCTATGCCTTAATGAAGATTACAAGGCAATACCCAGTTCTTCAAGCAGAGCTAAACGTGTTGATAGCAGGGCTAACAACGAAGCAAATAAGCGCTTTGGTTGCCGTGTCCTGCTTGGCATTGATTATGCCTTACTCAATATTACAGAGCAGTTTGTTAGTGTATGCTGCGATTGTTCCCATTTTTATGCTGTCGCAGCTCAGTGTTAGAGATAAAGCATATGGCACTCATGCCATCGTACAAGCAGCAATATCGGTAGAGCAAATAGCATGTATTAGATGGCTCGCTAGCACTATGTTTTTGGGAATAATCTACTCTATGTTGTTTATTCGCTTGGCAATAGTCGGAGATTATGTCGCCTTGCTGCACTTGCTAGGGTTTATCTTCTTTGTTCCTGCCTTTGCCTTGGTGTTGGCCACGATTTGCAAAACTAATAAAGTGTTTGAACTCAGTTATTTGGTCATTTGGTTTGCAGGCTCTTTGAACAAACAGGCAGCATTTGATGTAATTGGTACAACGGGGTCGACGAATGCAATGTTGAATACCTGGATTGCATTAGGTGTCACAATGAGCTTATTCGCGGTTAGCCACGTGCCCAGCTTTTGGTTTTTTCCACGCTATGCAGCGCATTCACTACAGAAGCGTTTTTTTAACTCAATATAGTGATTATCAGCGTGTTCTTGTACTGTCTTATTTTAATGGGTTCGGAGCCAAATCAATCCGCCATCTCGGTCTTGTCGCTTGTGCCAATAAGAGGCAACTTGTACGCCTAGTATAGGGAGAGGGGGATCTGTTGCGGCAACGCGTCCTGAAAATATAGCTTCTTCTGCGGGCTCAGGTAGAACGGGCATAAAGGCCCGTGTTAATTCAGCGAAATGCTGTAGGTCTCCTTAACACTAGCGCGGGCCTCTTTCTATTGTTTTAGGATCTTAAGTCGGAACATACTGAAAAACACGTTCAAAAGGTTGATCAAAGACCAAAGCAATTTTAAACGCCACTTCAAGAGAGGGGGAATATTTGCCTTTTTCAATAGACATAACGGTTTGCCGAGATACTCCCACTTTTTCTGCAAGCGCTTGTTGAGTCATCTCGTTGGCAAAAAATCGTAACTCTCTAATATTATTTTTTATTTTATACTCCGCCATGGCTCAGTCTTCTTTGCGGTATAAGTAAATTTCATGAGAGAAGCGCACTACTTCAGATAACCAAAATACGACAACCAATTTTAGCTCAATAGGCGCTAGGATGAATCGTTGCGACACCTCTGTTTGCTCAAACGAGAATTGTACCGTTGCCATTTGAAGCACTACGCATAAAATAAGGCCAATTGATAACAACCAATATCCTGAATTATTTGCTAACAAGCGATAACGCCTTTCTCGCTCGTCTTCCTTACCGCTTGCTCCCTCTTGGTCGTCCATCGCTAAGGCGATATGTAAAACGATTTCTAAGATGATAAAAGCAATAACAATGCGGTTAATAAGATTAACTGTCTGCTTTGAACTAACTTCCACGCTAGAAAAGAATATTGCATAAATATTGTCACCGTACATCGAAGCAATAATCAAACTAATCAGTATCGAAACCCACAGGCTTTTTTCTCTAAAAGACATAATAATCATCTTAAAAGGCTATTAAATTTAACTAATTGTTTGTTTTATTTTACCTTATGTCAAATATTTCATACATTAATAGGCAAGAAAATGTGCCATAACAATAACATCAATGCTGAATCAAACATGTTGAGGTGGAACGGGTATATAAACCTTATTGTGACACGTTAAACCGCTGTTGAAGATAATCAATAATCGCGTTCGATTCATACATCCATTCAATAGCATTGTCTTTTTCTATTCGCAGACAAGGCACTTGCACTTTACCACCTTGATTTTTCAAGGTGGTTTTTGCTGGCTCAATTTTGGCGTCAATTAAGGTGATGGGTAGATTGAGCTTACGGATCGCTCGTCTAGTTTTCACACAAAACGGGCATGCATGGAATTGATACAAAGACAAGTTTGATACTTCTGAATCGACTCGGTTTTGGTCTGCAGCACTTCGCTGAATGGGGGTAGGTTGGCTTACTTTGTCGCCTGCGAGGATAAGACTGCCTAGAACTTTTCGAATGACTTTAAAAAACATGTTTATTTATTCCCCTAAAAAAAGCGTGCGAATAGTAGCTAAAGACCGCCTTTATGCAAAGAAAAATTCAAGGTTTAACACCAAAAATCCATCCTTCGCATTGAATCGCTTGTGGAGGTAGAGAGCGAATTAACAAGGGATTTTCGTGAGCAAAAAGCCATCGCATGCCTGCCGAGGCAATAATAGCATCGCTTAAGTGATCGTTTAATGTGAGCATTTCGCTGAAACCATCTGAATCGTAAAACGCTAATATTGCATTTAACTCCGATATATTTCTTATTTTTTGATTACCAAAACCAGCACGCCGAATAAAGTAACGCGGAAAATTTTCAGAAATAATAACGGTGGCAGAATCAACAAGATGCTGTTCAAACGGCCATATTGCAACTTTATCGCCATACACTTGCTTTAATTTGTGCATCACGCGCATACCCGCTAATCCACCTTTCCCCACTTGTTTTGCACCAATTAACTTAAATGGGCTCTCAGGGTTACCAAAGCCTTGGTCTACGGCTTTGCGTTCGGTGATCCTCCGCAGGGCGTGAAGATTAAACCAATCAGGTTGCGTGCCAGATGTCCAAAATGCATCAGAAAAAGGTGAGGATTGCCAAACCGGCCCGGCAAAAAAGTTGGGCTCGCCTTCACATAGTGTTTCTATTTCAGACCAAAGCTGTAGATAACTTGCACCTTTACCTAACTGTGCTTCAAGCACCGAATGGGCATAGCCTAGGTTACAGTCTATGCCGATAAGTGAGTTTACACCGTAGTCTATTTGTTTTGCGATCCACGCATAAACATCACTGCGAGACAATTTCGAAGTAATAGGAGTGGGGCAAGCTTGTTCGTTAGAGCAAGAGGCAAGCGAAACAGAATATGACTGTTTTGGGCCTTTTGCTCCCGACCAATCGATTCCGACAAACTGCTCAATGTTTTTCACTAATTTTTTTACCACCAAAAGGTATAAAGTAATACAAGTATAACAACGCAGCCAATAGCAGAAAGGTTGAAACTGTTACTGGTAGCAAAGCTAACTTCATTCATACTCACCGATTCATTGTGTTGACTTGCGCTGCTTTTCAACGATACCAAAGCCGTTAAAGCCAGACACAGTAAAGCGACAATGCCGATGCGATCCATAAAGGGAAGTTCTGGCCACAACCATTTGAAACCTAGAGAAAATACAGCAGATCCTATGGCGGCAGCGAGCGCGCCTGTTGAGGTGGTACCTCGCCAAAACATTCCCATCATAAAAATAATAACGATACCGGGTGTAAATAAGCCAGTGAATTCCTGAATAAATTGAAAAGCTTGTTCAAACTGCCCCAAAAGGGGTTTTGCCGTCAACAGCGCCACAACTAATGAAACAAGCGTGGCAAGACGTCCTACGTTCACATAATGACCTTGGGATTCGTTAGGTTTTAGTGGCTTGTAAATATCCATTGTGAATATTGTCGAAATACTGTTTGTCATAGATGCTAAAGACGACACAATGGCTGCCACTAAAGCAGCAAAGACCAAGCCTTTTAAACCTACTGGCATCAGGTTCATCATAGAGGGATAGGCTTCATCGGGTTTGGTAAGTTCAGGGTACAATATCACCGCTGCAATACCGGGTAACACCACAATAACAGGCATCAGTAGTTTTAAATAAGCGGCAAACGCGATACCTTTTTGTGCTTCGTTAATATTTTTGGCAGCCAGAGCGCGTTGAATAATATACTGGTTGAAACCCCAGTAACTCATGTTCATTATCCATAAGCCGCCTACCAACACGGAAATACCGGGTAGGTTAGCGTAGTTGGGGTTGTCTTTAGACAAGATCATATCAAAGTGGCTTGGTAGTCGCTCTGTCAGAATGCCAAACCCTTTTAGGATACCTTCACCATCTGCGACCGCATTCAGTGCAAGGTAACTTAAAAGCAGGCCGCCAAATACTAACAGCACCACTTGTAAAATATCGGTGTATGCGACTGCTTTGAGACCGCCGTATAACGAATAAGCCACTGAAAAAACGGCGAGAAAAATCATGCCGTACATCCAATCAACACCGGCCACTGTGTCGATAGCCAAACCACCCAACCATAAAACAGCCGTTAAATTCACGAATACATAAACAACTAGCCAAAACAAGGCAAGCACTGTTTTTACTCTTTTGTCAAAACGTTGCTCAAGGTATTGCGGCATGGTGTATATTTCATTTTTCAAAAAAATAGGTAGCAGATATTTACCTACCAAAATAAGAGTGATCGCCGCCATCCATTCATAAGACGCAATAGCTAAGCCAATGGCATAACCTGAACCAGACATACCAATAATTTGCTCTGCGGAAATATTTGAGGCAATCAATGATGCGCCAATAGCCCACCACGGTAGCGCTTTGCTGGCTAAAAAATAGTCTTGAGTGTTTTTGTTATGATGCTTTTTCTCTTTCGATACCCATATTGCAATCGCAAGTAAACCCATAACATAAGCAATAAAAACACCTGTATCAATTGCCGCTAATTTCATGACTTATCCTCTTTTAACTCACTGGCACCGCTCTCTGCACTACATAGGTAAATAGATGCCCTTAGGCCAGTTTGTGCAGGATATTGTTCTTCAATCGCTTGTATTACAGTTTCAACAGAATCGGTGGGTAAAAGGCTGACTACACATCCGCCAAAGCCACCACCTGTCATTCGCGCACCACCGCTTCTGCCAACACTGCTTTTAATGATGTCGACTAAAGTATCTATTTCGGGGAGTGTGATTTCAAAATCGTTTTTCATGGAAATATGGCTTTGCTCCATCAGTGCTTGAAGGCTGTCGATGTCGCTATTTTTCATTGCTTGTACCGCTTCAAGCGTTCGCGCATTTTCGCTAATTACGTGTTTGGCGCGCTTGGCAATAACGGGGTCGAGTAATGATTGCTGAGCCTCGAATTGAGAAAGGCTAACATCGCGTAAAGCGGTAACGTTAAAAAATTTTGCTGCGGCCTCGCATTGCTCACGTCGGGTATTGTACTCACTCTCTACTAAGCCGCGTGCTTTATTTGAGTTAACGATGAGTAGGGTCATATTGGCAGGCAGAGGCACAGGATTTGTGTCGAGAGTTCTGCAGTCGATAAGCAAAGCATGATGTTTTATCGCTTTAGCAGAAATGAGCTGATCCATAATGCCGCATTGACACCCCACAAAGGTGTTTTCAGCGGCTTGGCCGATTAATGCTATCTCTTGTTGATTAATGGGTAAATTACAGATAGTGGTAAACGCTTGCGCAACAGCAACTTCAAGCGAGGCAGAAGACGACAAGCCTGCGCCTTGCGGCACATTGCCTGAAATTGCCATTTCAAGGCCGCTAAGCTTATAGCCTTTTACTTGCAGTTGTTGAACAACGCCGCGTACATAATTTGCCCAAGGTTTGTCGCTTTTTGTGATATCGGTATGTAAATCAAATTCATCAATCTGATTGTCATAATCAACTGACAGCACTTTTACTTTGTTATCTTTACGTGCGTTTGCCACGATAACGGTGCAATAATCAATTGCACAAGGCAGCACAAAACCGTCGTTGTAATCGGTATGTTCGCCGATTAAGTTAACCCGACCGGGCGCTTGAAAAACATAGCGTGCTTCTTTTCCCATCGCTAATTTGAACGCGTTGTTCGCTTGGTGTATCAAACTAAGCATGTCGTGTCACTTATTTAGGTTGATTTATAGTGTGTATCAGACGCATTGCGCAAACGTTCTGCTGCTTGTTCTGGTGTGAGGTCGCGTTGCGTTTCCGCCATCATTTCATACCCCACCATAAATTTACGCACAGTAGCCGATCGTAAAAGAGGAGGCATAAAAGTGGCATGTAACATCCATTCTGAGTGTGTAATGTTGTCGTATGGTGCGCCGTGCCAGCCCATTGAATAGGGAAAAGCGCAATGAAAGAGATTGTCGTACTTAATCGTAATGAGACGTATAATTTCAGCAAGAGTATGTCGTTTGCCTTCGCTCAATTCGCTCATACGCTGCACTGAAAAACGAGGTAATAGCAGCGTTTCAAATGGCCAAGCGGCCCAGTATGGCACGACTACAAGCCAGTCGCTGTTTTTTACAACAACACGTGCCCCATCGTCCAATTCGCGTTCAGCATAGTCTTGTAGTAATACACCGCCTTGCTGGCGATAATATGCTGCTTGCGCCTTGGCTTTTTTTTGAACCAATGTAGGGAGTTGATTTTGTGCCCAAATTTGCCCATGTGGGTGAGGGTTTGAGCATCCCATGATTGCGCCTTTGTTTTCAAAAACTTGCACCCATGGGTACTTTTCGCCTAGCTCTTGGCACTGCGTAACCCATGTGTTTACGACAGCGATAACACTTTTTAAGCTCAATTCGGGAAGTGTTTTACTATGGTCGGGTGAAAAGCAGATAACGCGACTCTCTCCTTGTTCACTCACCATCTTAAATAGAGGGTCGTCTTGAACAAAGTGAGGCGTACTGGGCGTGAGTGCCGCAAAGTCGTTTTTAAAAACAAATGTCTCTGTGTAGTTGGGGTTCCGTTCTCCGCTTATTCGAGTATTTCCTGCACATAAATAGCAATGTGGGTCGTAATGCGGGTATTCGCCCTCATCAACCGATTCGACTTGGCCTTGCCATGGACGTTTTGCGCGATGGGGTGAAACCAAAACCCACTCGTCAGTTAAAGGGTTGTACCGACGATGCGGGTGCTCAGAGGGGTCAAAGCCGTTTGCCATACTAATCCTGATGATTCAATATTGAAAAATCGCGAGTGCTTATTCTAAAGTGAATTGGTCGATATTTGGCCCACTTTTACCTATAGTTTTAAACACAATATGGTTTGCGCCTTTTTCTAACGTAAAACTTACCGACTGTGACGACCATTTACTGTCCCAACTCCCCGTAGGCTCAAATTCAATCATGCCGACTTGCTGATCATTTATGTAAATAGCTAGCGGTCGTTTTGAGTTTTCATCGTTGTGTGTATAGCGGAATCTTGCAGTGTAGATACCATCTTCGCCGTCGTTTTCGTGATACCAATACAAGGTGCCTTCTGCGTCGTCAAACGTGGAATATGCGCCACCATGTACGCCATGTGCATCTCTTACAGCAGCGGCTGAACCGGTATATTCTGCGGCTTCTCCTTGAAGTGATAGTCCTCGGCCAACCCACATGTTTGCAGAGTGTTCATTACCCCAAAACAGCCCAACACCGTCGCCAAAACGTTGCTCCATGGAAATGACGGGTTTCCCATTCATCACGACCGTGGCGTAAACGGTATCGCCATTTTTAACGGTAAAAGGCGAACGATACATTTGCATGTCTTCAAGCGCTAGGTAGGCATCATTTATCGCGTAAAAGAGCTTTACATCTACTTTTTGGTGATGAGCAGATTCTGTTAAACCTAGCACTTGAACATCAATACTGACCTTGTTTGATAAGCGCAGGGCTTCGTCGCCTATAATACCTGCAACAACAGCATGTTCCGGTGCATTGGTGTGCTTGATCTCTAAAAAGGCTCTGTTTTTACCCATAAATAGGGGCCTAAAGTTGGCTCTAGTTCGATTGGTATGTTCGTAAGGCGAACCATTTTCTAAAGCTTTGACTTTTACACCGTCAGTGAAATGGTAATAAATTTTATGACTGCCATAGGGGTAAAACTCCCCTTTGCCATCAACACTTTCAGAGCTGACAACGTTTACCGTATCAAAGCCAGATTCGTGCTGTATGGTTTGTACAGTATGTTTCAACGCTGATGGTGCTTGGGCGGTGCGCAGGCTTTTTTCTAGCACTTTTTTGCCGTTTTTATACCCTATCGCCGTTAACGTGCCTGTTTCCCATGGTACAAACCATTCACATTGCATGTTTTCTGCGGTTTTTCCAGGACGGTCTTTTCCTAACGATTTACCGTTGAGAAATAACTCAACCTCGTCAAGATTAGAATAAACCCAAACTGGAACGACGGTACCTTTTTCCATGGTAGGGTGAGTCCAGCTTGGTAGAATATGTAAAGACGGTTCGTCTAACCACTGGCTTCGGTAAAAATGAAATAAATCTTTTTTGAATCCTGCAAGGTCGAGTGCGCCGCCCATAAATGCAATGTAAGGCCAGCCGCCGTGGGCAAGCTGTGACTCACCATGGTAATCGAAGCCTGTCCAGCGGAAATGTCCGGAGTGATGCGCTAGATCTCGAGCTTGTTCCCAATTTTTACGGGCGTTAATACGTACCGTCGCATTATCGTACGACGAACTTAAATGCTGCTTTTGATTAACCCAATCTTTAGGGTCTTTCCAATCGTAAAAAAAGATTTCTTTTTCAGTTACGTTGGGTAGAGGAAAAGTGTCACTTTTAGGTCCGTCTCGCCACCATGTTTGAGTGCGATAATAACCACGAGTTTGCCAAGTATGGGGTGCTTCGGTTGACACGAAAGGGCGGTCGAAGCGTTTATCAAAGAAGCTTTTACTTTCAGAGCCTCCGTTTATGCCGACAACATCCATACCTTCTTTGTTGGTGGAACCTGAGGTGACAAAACGAGTTGGGTCGTAGTGTTTAACTTCCTTGACTAATTCAGGCGCGATTTCTCCGTGTGTTTCATTTCCAACGCTATAAATAATGATTGAGGGGTGGTTTCGGTTTCGAGTTACCCATTCTTTTAAATCGGTTTTCCACCATTTTTTGAAATAATATCTACCATAGTCGTGCAGAGCTTTTTGTTTCCATCCGTCGAAAATTTCGTCCATAACCATGATACCGAGTTCATCACACAACTCGTAGAACATGGGAGGGTAGGGGTTGTGACCGGTTCGGATAGCGTTCACACCCATGTCTTTTAGTAAGTTTAGCTTCCACCGCAGCAGAGGCTTAGTCCATGCACCACCAACAGGACCGCCTTCGTAATGTTCGGCAACGCCTTGAATTTTAATGTTTTTGCCGTTTATCCAAAATCCAGTGTCAGTTCTCCATGCAATATCACGCACACCAAATTGGCTGTATTGCTGGTCGATCACTTTATCATTTTGCTTCAATTTAATTTGTAAGGCGTAAAGATAAGCATTATGCGGATTCCATCGCTTAGCCTCTTTCATTTCGAACGCAAATTCATAGTTACCGTTGGCTGCGATTTCGTTTAACGAAGACTGACCCGATAATACGGCTTCACCTTGTTGATCTAGCACGGTGTATTCAAGGTGATAGTCGTTGATAGGACTGACATTTTGGTTTAGTTGAAAGCTTGTTTTTACTTGAGTGGTTTCTTTAACTACCGGAGTGCGAATAAATAAGGAATTATGTTTTATATGCACTGGATTCAGTACCAGTAAATTCACCGGAGCATAAATTCCGCCGGGGTGATACCAACGCGCTGAGGGCTGTAACGTATTATCTACTTTTACGCTGATCACATTATTACCCGGTTTTAAATGTGGGGTGATCTCGTAGCGAAAACTAATATAGCCATAGGGGCGTTTACCAAGGTATTGGCCGTTTACCCATACCTCACTATTCATGTAAACGCCTTCAAATTCTAGCCATACTTGTTTATTGTTCCATTTGTCGTCATAAGCAAAATGTTTTCTATACCAAGCTAAGCCTCCTCCGTGGTGTCCTCCGGATTGGCCTTGAGTGCCGTTTTCTTTTACACCATCTTCAAAAATATAATCATGTGGAACGTCTAACACTTTCCAACCACTGTCGTTGTAATTGTGATTTTTATAATGTTCTTCGTCCCCTAGAGTGAATTTCCAGTTATGATTGAAGTTAATGATCGTTTTTACATTGCTAGCTGTTGCTGTACTGATCGTAAAATGTGGAATTGAAATAGATATTAGACATAGAATGAAAACTTTTATTTTGATAAGCGATGCGGCTACGTCGACAACTTTCATGTTCTTCCTTTATTCGATTCCAAACTGTTTATTTTTGAAGTTAGGGTGGCTATTAATTCTTCGCTGCAAGGTGTTATTTAAATTATTTATTAGAGTAAGTAAAAATGTGAAGAATGCACACTGAGCTGTATGTTAAAGTTATTTTGTTAAAATGCAATAAAAGCTAATTTTTGTGATGGAAGTTTTAATTAGATGTTAAATGATTTGAGGGGTGATATGCGAATTTTTGTGGTTTGTGCGGTAGTTTATTTACTGATTGGTGGTAAAGCCATGGCGGATGCGCTGTCGTCGACAGTCACGCTTGATAAAAAGCAGCATACCAATGTGTTAGTTTTTTTAATTGATGATTTACGCCCCGATCTAGGCGTATACGAACATAAACAGGTACGTAGTCCTAATATCGATAAACTTGCCAGTGAAGGTGTTCGATTTACTCAAGCCTACGCACAACAAGCTATTTGCGGCCCTTCTCGTGTAAGTTTGATGACTGGGTTACGGCCCGAAACAACGGGGCTATATACAATAAGAGCAGATGGAAAATTACGCCCTAATCAGCCAGATGTGGTGTCTATGCCGCAGTTATTTAAACAGAATGGTTATAAAACCGTCAGTATTGGAAAGGTATACCACAGTACCGTTGATGATCAGGAAAATTGGTCTACCCACATTAAAAAGTTACCTAATTTTTATTCTATCGAAGGAAATAAAGAAAAAAAATTCGCCTATGAAGCCGGCGAAGTAGACGATGAGTTTTATAAAGATGGCAAAGTGGCGACGGATGCCATAGCAACATTGAAGCAACTAAAAGACGATAAGTTTTTGATGTTTGTCGGGTTCAGCAAACCTCACCTTCCGTTTAATGCGCCCAAAAAATATTGGGATTGGTACGATAAAAATGAATTTACCGTGCCTAGCCGCAAAAAACCAAACGACATGTATCGGCTGGCGCTAACCAAGTGGGGCGAGTTACGGATGTATGGAGGCATTCCAAAAGAAGGCGATGCTGACGATGAATTAACCAAAACGTTGATTCATGGCTACTACGCCTCGGTAAGTTACATGGATGCGCAATTGGGACGAGTAATGCGAGCTTTAAATGAGTTGGGTTTGCGTGAAAATACCTTGGTTGTGTTAACCAGTGATCACGGCTATAAGCTTGGCGAGTATGGCGCGTGGAATAAGCACACCAATATGGAGCTAGACACTAAAATTCCTTTCATCGTGAGTAGAGAGTTAACACACGAACAGCGCAAAGTGGGAGTAATATCAGATGCCATAGTTGAAAATGTTGATATTTTTCCTTCCTTAGCGGAAGCGACAGGCTTAAACATGCCGAAAGTAGACGGAGAAAGTTTTTTAGACATTGCAGATAACCCTAGTGCGTCATTTAAGCCAGCGGCTTATAGCCTGTTCAACCGAGGAAAAATAATGGGCGTAACCGTCACTGATGGTCAATGGCGCTATACTGAATGGCGTGATGCAAAGACACAAGAAGTAAAATTTACCGAGCTGTACAACCATACAAACAGCGACATTGCTAAAGCGAATGAGTCAGGTAAACACGAATACGCACAAATAGAACAATCGTTAAAAGCGCTGTTATTAGAAAAATTCCCCATGGATGCACCAGGGTTTTACGAGAAACGCAATGTAAACAATCGTGTGTTTTAAGAGCAGGCTTTATGAATAAAGTGAGTATGAAAGGACTGATTTTTCTGAGTTTTATGGTGTGCAGCAATGCCAGTGAGACTTCACAGCAAAGCAGCAACGATCACCCTCTCGTTTTACAGGCGAATTTCAGCCAAGAAAGCAACAAAATTGGCACTGTATTCGATTTTTTTGATGTAGCAGTAAGAACCGAACGGGGGAACCCTAAATCGAAGCCTGCGACCTTTGGTCGCACTCCACAGGTTAATACAGTGCGTATGTTAGGGGGATGGTTTAATCAGAATATAAGTGGCGATACCTACCAATGGAATGGTCAAGATTATGTTTATCATTTTGAGCCAGCCACTCAGCGTATTGATAGCTGGCTTCAAAACGACTGGGATATCTTTCAAATTGTATTAGATAATCCACCTTGGGCTTTTCAACGAGGTTATACTTTTGTTGAACAAGCGGATGGTGAACATTATCTGCAAAAAGACAGAGTAGGCGTGTATGGTAACGGCTTGCCACCCAATGATGCAAAAGCATGGAATGATTATATTCAGGCGTTTTTACGGCATTTAGTCAACCAGTACGGTAAGGAAAAAGTAGCCAGTTGGCGTTTTAGAGTCGGGTCAGAAATTGATACGCGCCCTCAACATTGGTCAGATACTAGGCAAGCCTTCTTTAATCATTATAAAAATACTGTATCCGCTATACATGCCGTTATTCCCGATGCAAAAGTGGGCGCACATTTTCGAGAAGCAACCCATGTCAGCAAATATGTTGACTACACCGGTAACACAGAAAATGCCTATGCCCCTTATTTTGTTGAATGGGCAAAGCAGAATAATGTGCCTTATCACTTTCTGGCTATCTCGTATTATCCGCATATTACCCACGAACATGAAATGGATATGCAGGAGGTCTATCACAATCAAATTGCACCTATTTTAGACCATCCCGATTTTAACGCGGAAGCAAGCTTCGAAATTCATGAATACAAGTTTATTGTAAAAATGAAACGCGCGGGTTTTGTTAGTGTTGCAACGTCACACAATTCCGCTTTTTTTGCCATGCTATCTAAAATGTTGTTAGAAAAAAATATTCGTGAAGTCTTTCAATGGGGCAATGCTCATGGAGGCAATTTCAGCCCAGAAGCAATGACACAATTGGCTTTGCACGACATGGTAGGGAACGCGCTGTACAAAAACACCCTTCAGGGAAAGCCCGTGGTCAAAGGAAATAGAGTCGATGGTATTTTTACACAACTTCCCAGTAACAAAGGGTTTGATGTGATCACCTTTAATTTTAATAAGCGTGATTTCAGCTATCAAAAAGCTGAACCGCTACACCTTTCTTTAAAAGTAAATAAAGCCGGACAGAGTAAATTTGAGTATCGCGTTGCCCAAATTGATAAAAGCACAAACCCTGAACAGATGTTTTTTTCTAAGTATCCTAAAGCCAATGCGTTTGAACGTGATGGAGGGTGGCGCTTGGAAAAATCACACCCAACAGGGTCTATACAAGATGTATTGAACGAAGAGGGACAAGCGCTATTTCGTCAATACCGCAAAAAGCTTGGAAAAGTAAATTCTCTTGAGTGGAGCCAATGGAAAAAAGGCAAAACTCACCGTTCAAACCATGGACATTCAATTATCGACATTGCTTCTGATATTCCGTCGTTTGCAGTACAAAAATACCAGATCAGGTGGGTAGATTAACCTTCATGTTATTATCGCATTTACAGCAAGTATTTTGAAGTTGATAGGGTATAAATATTGACATAATACTGTATATGTATACAGTATTATGTATGAATGCAATTCTTAGTTCTCTACAAAATAAACAACTCGTTTGGCGAGCAGGCCAAACAGGACCAAAGTCGTGTGTATCAGACAAGTCTCACACATTGGTGAAAACCGGCTACCAAGAAATAGATCAAGCCCTTAATGGTGGTTGGCCATCTGTTGGTGTGGTTGAAATACAAAGTGCATTAGGTATTGGCGAATTACGACTTGTATTACCGAGCTTTGTGTCGCAACAGCAAGACAGATTACTGGTGTTTATTGCGCCACCTTGGCGAGTGAATGCTGAAATGTTGCATGCCCAAGGTGTCAATTTAAGCCATGTTGTTATTGTTAACCCTAGTGATGAACACTCGGCTTTATGGAGTGCCGAACAATGCCTGAAAAGTGGTTGCTGCGCTGCAGTATTTATGTGGCACAAGCAATTACAAATGCATCAGGTAAAACGCTTGCAGCTTGCGAGTGAGCAAGGACAAAGCACACATTTCATTTTTAATACAGCTACCTTGTCTCAAGGCTTACCGTTTACGCTTTCATTAACAGCTATGACTCATGCAGACGGGCTTGAAGTGAAAATAAACAAGCGCAAAGGAGGTTGGCCTACAGAGCCTTTTGTTGTCAATATGCGATCAGTTTGGCCCAAACTGGTTCAATATACTAACAGCGAACAGCCCCTTGAAGCTGAGTTGCATAGAGCAAAAGCATAGAGCAAAAGCATGACGACGCTGTGGCTTTATTTGCACTTTCCTCAATTACACTTAGACAGCCTTATGTCCCAATCGGCTTATCGGGCAAATCAAGCTCTGTTAGTGGTTGAACCAAAGCGCTCAGAAGTGATGCAGTGCAACGAGGTTGCGCTTCAAAAAGGAATCAATAAAGGTATGAGTTTGGGGGCGGCTGCCACTCTATGCCCAGCATTAAACCTACAAGCTTACGATGAGCAAATCGAGCTAGATAAACGCGTGGAAATTGCCGACAAACTGTATGGACTAACTAGCGATATCAGTTTTTTTTCACACTCTGATTTACTGCTACGCGTTCAGAATATGATAAAGCTGTACGGAGGACTTGGCCCTTATTGGCTAGCGATACAACATCAACTAAATCGTTTAAATATTGCTTATCATTATGCAGTCGCAAGCACACCACTTGCGGCAAGATTACTTGCGCTAGAGCACTGGAACTGGATCGGCGAAGATCGCAATACCATACAAACTCGCTTATTAAAGTGTAAGCTACAGCATAGCGATTTAGATAAAAAAGCAATACAAAAGCTGAATAAAGTCGGCGTGCGCCAAGTTAAACAGCTTATTGACATTCCACTTGTTGATATTGCAAAACGCTTTAGTGAAGACTTTGCCCAGTACTTGGGACGTTTGCAAGGCACGCTTGCACACCCTGTTAATTTTTATCATCCTGCCCCTAATTTTAAGCGCTATATGGAATTGCTGTACGATATCAGCGACACACACGTGTTAGTTTCACCACTTTGTCGTTTGTTACAGGGGGCTGAACAGTTCTTAACCTTACGCGACAAGCTTGCTATGCAATTAGTTGTGCTATTGCACCAAAGAGAGCATGAAGCAATCAGTGTCAGCGTAGGTTCTCCCCAAGGTGAATACCGCATGGAGGCATGGAAGCAATTAATAGAGCTACAACTAGAAAATATAGACCTGCAGTCTCCTATCTTTGGCTTAACCTTAAGTATAGAGCAAGTGCATTTACGTACGCCCGATACCGCTGATCTCTTTAATACTCAGCGTGGTGAGTTAACACGCTTACAATTAATGGCTATTTTACAAGCCAAACTGGGAGAACATGCAGTATGTCATCCTGTGTTTGAGAACAGCCATCTTCCTGAACAAGCAAGTTGTCATTTACACCTATCAGCTACGCCTGAATCGGACTATGCCTCCCACAGTATGCGGCCCGCTTTCTTACTTTCAGAGCCGACGCCTTTAAATTGCAAAGTTAGTATTAAATTGGGCCCAGAGCGCATTCAGGCTGCATGGTGGCAATCTCAGTTGGTTGAACGTGACTACTTTATTGCGCAGAATCAGCAAGGCCAATGGTTGTGGGTATACCGCACACCAAAGCAAGAGTGGTTTTTGCATGGGATCTTCAGTTAAAAATGCAAGCTTACGCTGAATTAATGTGCCAGAGTAATTTCTCTTTTCTAACGGGCGCGTCGCATCCTGAAGAGTTAGTAAAACAAGCCGACTTTTTAGGTTACAAAGCCATAGCTATTACCGATGAATGCTCTGTGGCAGGGGTAGCAAGAGCGTACAGTACTATTCGCGCTAATCGGCTTAATATTAAGCTGATTATTGGCAGTTTATTTGTGATACCTGAACAACATTTACGTGTTGTCGTGCTATGCCCTAATCACCAAGGGTATGCAGAAATGTGTCGTATTATTACCAATGCGAGACGTCGATCAGAAAAAGGCAGTTACGCCTTAGATTTTTGGGATTTACGCACGTTAAAACATAGCTTGATCATGTGGTTACCTAGTGGCGACCAACAAACTGATGAAGCATGGGCTGAACAGTTGCCTACTTTGTTCCCTCATCGTTTATGGATTGGGTGCAGACGCCATTTAGTGGCCAATGAAAATGACTACATTGAACATTGCGCTGGGCTAAGTGCGCGTTATGACATACCCATAACGGCCTGTGGTAGCGTATTAATGCACGTACCCGAACGTTTGGCATTACAACATACCTTAACCGCTATTCGTTTAGGAAAACCCGTTTCCCAGTTAGGGCGGCATTTATTATCAAATAGCGAGCCATCGCTAAGAACGATCAACAAGCTCAATCATCTTTTTCATGCTTCATGGTTAGATGAAGCCGTAGCCATCGCCGAGCGCTGTACCTTTTGTTTAAGTGAATTACGTTACCAGTATCCTGCAGAGTTAATTCCTTCTGAGCATACTCCCACCAGTTATTTACGCGCTTTAGTTGAACAAGGTATTCAAAAACGTTTCCCTGATGGCCTATCAAATAGGCCAGATATTTTAGCGATCATTGAAAAAGAACTCGCTCTTATTGCATCGAAACAGTACGAGTACTTTTTTATTACCGTGTTTGACGTAGTACAGTTTGCCAAAAAGCACGATATTTTATATCAGGGTAGGGGATCCGCTGCGAATTCTGTGGTGTGCTATTGCCTTGAAATTACGGCCGTCGATCCTCGTCAAGTAGACGTATTATTCGAACGCTTTATTTCAAAAGAACGCGACGAAGAGCCCGATATCGACGTTGATTTTGAACATGAACGTCGCGAAGAGGTCATTCAATATATCTATCAAAAATACGGCAGGCATCGTACTGCGCTTGCCGCAACAGTGACCACCTTTCGCACTAAAAGTGCACTACGAGAAGTGGGGAAGGCACTGGGAATAGACGATACTCAGATTGATTATTTTGTTAAAAATATTAATCATCGAGATGCGTCGCTTGGCTGGCAAAGTCAAATTGAACGCCTTGGTTTTCATTCGCAATCTCGACAAAGCCAACAATTTGTTGAATTAGTTGAAAGTATCAAAGGCTTCCCAAGGCATTTATCTCAGCACGTCGGCGGTTTTGTGATTTCGTCTGGGCCGCTGTATGAATTAGTAGCAGTAGAAAACACCTCGATGCCAGACAGAACCGTAATTCAATGGGACAAAGACGACTTGGAAAGTCTAGGTTTATTGAAAATTGACGTTTTGGCTTTGGGAATGTTGACCGCTATTCGTAAATCCTTTGATTTGGTGAAGCAGCATTACGGACATAATTGGAGTATTCCGCGTATTACACGTTTAAAAGATGACCGGCAAGTTTACGGCATGATCCAAAAAGCCGATACCGTAGGGGTGTTTCAAATAGAATCACGCGCTCAAATGAGCATGTTGCCACGTTTAAAGCCTGCTACATATTACGATTTGGTTATTCAAATTGCGATTGTACGCCCTGGGCCAATTCAAGGCGGAATGGTTCATCCGTTTTTAAAAAATAGAGATAAGCCCCACGCTATAAGCTACCCCTCAAAAGCCTTAGAAACGGTGCTGAAACGCACTAATGGGGTACCTATTTTCCAAGAACAAGTGATTAAAATTGCTATGGTGGCAGCAGGTTTTAGCGGCGGAGAAGCGGATCAGCTACGCCGGGCCATGGGAACATGGAAAACATCAGGTGCACTTGAAAAATACGGTGAAAAACTGAAAAAAGGGATGTTGAAAAACGGTTACAGCGAAGCGTACGCCAAGCGTATTTTTGAGCAAATTAAAGGCTTTGGGGTTTATGGTTTCCCCGAATCGCATTCTGCCTCGTTTGCTGTATTAGCCTACGTTTCTTCGTGGCTGAAATATTATTATCCCGCTGCGTTTTATGTCGGCTTGCTCAACAGTTGGCCAATGGGTTTTTATCCACCAAGCCAGTTAGTGGCCGATGCCAAAAGACACAAAGTGGCAATACTGCCTATTTGTATTAATCAATCAGATTACGATCATAAATTAGAATATTATCAACAAAATTGGGCCATACGCTTAGGATTTAGGCTCATCAAAGGCTTATCTAAAAAAGTGGGGATAGACCTCTATCAACAACGGCCTGAATACGGTTTCGCATCAATCAACCAGATTAAGCAGTTGGCTATTCCTCAGGATGAATTAGAAGCGCTAGCCAGTGCTGATGTATTTAAACAGCTAGAAGGGCACCGGTATCAAACACGATGGTCATTAATGAATACAGAGCCTAATTTGAGCTTGTTTTCATCGTTAGATAACAATGATATGACAAACAACCAGCGCAATTATAAACCTGCTCCGGCTACCCAAGTAGAAGAGCTAGTTGAAGATTACCATGCCACCAGTTTAAGTATTGCACATCATCCTATTGCATTATTAAGACAAGCAGGTTTACTGGAAGCTTACACACCGGCAAATCGTTTAATACAGATTAAGCACAAAAGTCTTGTTACCGTTGTAGGCGTGGTGGTTGGCAGGCAAAGGCCCGGCACATCCAAAGGCGTCACGTTTATGACTTTGGAAGACGACACAGGAAATGTCAATGTTATTGTCTGGTTAGCCACTGCGCGTTATCAGCAAAAGCAGTTTTTAAAATCAAATATTGTGCAAGTGAAAGGTATTTTAGAGCGTGGTGATGGTGGAGTTACTCATATCATTGCAGGTAAAATTGAAGATAAATCGCATTTAATAAAAACATTGGATATTCGAGCGAGAGATTTTCATTAATATTTACACTCAACCCATCTCAAGGTGGATTGGGTATATCATTGAAAATAGGCTAAAGTAAGGCTATACCCAATCAACCTAAAGTGATCTGTTTCAAAGCAGCCTAAGGTGAATTGGATATAAACGCGCTCTCGATTGGTAAAGCACAAAAAAAGGTGTCTTATGACGACAATTGTATTACCCAGTAAGTTTGATTTTAGTTATCACAAAAACTTTACTGACCAATATGGTAAAGCCCTAGAAGAAGAATCAGAACAAAATATCACCTTAGATTTTAGTAATGTTGAATATTTGGACAGTGCTGCATTAGGCATGATGGTGTTATTAAAGAAAAAAGCCGATGCGGCAGGAAGAGAAGTCCTTATTATCAACACGCATGGCGCAGCATTAGAAGTATTGAAAATTGCCAACTTCGATAATTTGTTCAAAATTAAGTAAGCGCAGACACAGCGGGAGCAAAACAAAAAAGTGAAGTGTTATGCTGAAAGCCTTTCTCATGAGTTGCAAAGAAAATTGCAGCAGTATGTCGATTTCGTTGTGTCGCTCGATACAGATTTCGACTGCATTATTTTGTATTGTGCTGATTGGGGACAAAGAGAAAAGCAGCGGCTTGAAGTATTAGTCAATCAGTATTCGTCGTCCCCCATATTGGTTGTTCTTCCTAAAGCACATAATGAAATTCATCAATTAGATATATTAAAAGCCGGAGCAAGTGATTGCTGCTGTACGTCATTTCATGAGCTTATTGGCATAAAGCTGCAAAAACTGATTGCAAACGCAAATACCCTAAAAGAATTAAACCACAAACAAACCCAAGTCGATGAAGTGTTGATGCGTATTGAACAGGAAGAGAGCTTTGCGCGTCATGTGTATGAAGAGATAACGGGAGGGGCGTTAAATCATCAAAAGGACTACTTTTCTATGCAGCAGTCGGCAGATGGTTTTTGCGGTGATTTTATTTTTGAAATGGTAAGCCCAACCGGTATCAGATATTTGTTTCTTGCTGATGCTATGGGACATGGGTTAGCGGCTGCGTTAAGTATAATGCCTGTAATACACGTAGTAAAAGCAATGGCGCACAGGAGTATGCCCATTACCACTATTTTGCAAGAGGTCAATCGACGGCTGAATACTGAATTGCCTGACGACCGCTTTGTTACTTTGGCTGCCTTGGAAATCTCTCCTTTTTCACAAACAATGAGCGTTGTAAATGCAGGGTTACCAGACATCTTTGTGTTAACCAAGGAAGGTAAATTACAAACCTGTTCTTCTCATTGTATTCCACTGGGCATTGCCGAAGGTGCTGCATTTAGTTTTGAACCTTACAGGTTTAAATTAAGCGACCTATCCCGATTGTTTATGTTTACCGATGGATTAATTGAACAACAGAATGCAAGTGGGGCAGCAATTGGCAAACAGGGTTTATTGGATATCCTTACCGACTACACCAAAAATGAGACAGATTGGGATAATGTGGCAGAACTATTTAATGAGCATCGAGGAGACGAGCCACTGTCTGATGATGTCACCTTGTGTGCAATTGATTTTTCAACATTCTCTATCGCCGAAACTTCCTCAATACGAGATGAGGATGATCGTGTTGGTAAAATTAGTTTTATGTTGGATGTTAACGGTGAGTATTTAAAAACGGTAGACGTGCCTGCTTTTGTTTCAAAATTTCTTTATGCTTCTGGCATTGAAGGAAAAATAGCCGGTAAGACATTTACTGCTGTTGCTGAATTGTATCAGAACGGTCTTGATCATGGCGTGCTAGACCTTAATTCAGAGCTGAAAAACGATATTGAAGGCTTTGCAGAATACATGCAAATAAGAGAAGAACGAATGGCGGCATTATCGCTAGATGACAACATTACTCTATCGGTTAGTTATCAGGCGAATGCAGGTATCATGGCCGAAATTACCGACTCAGGCCAAGGTTATGATAAAAGCAAATTGAATCCTTCTCAGTATTCAGTGCACGGAAGAGGGCTAGCTTTAGTGAGGCAGTTAAGCTCTGTTTTTGAAACGAACGATGCGGGCAACAAGGTTTCCGTTGTATTGAAAGACTAAATAATCGGACAGTGAGAGATACGATCACTTGCTTTCAACCTTCACCCCATTTTTACCATTCTTTTTAACTTCGTACATTAGCTGATCGGCTTTCTGGATGATTTCTTTTAATTCAGTACACCCTTTAGAGCTTGCAATTCCGCAACTAAATGTACAAGAAAATTGTTCTTGGTTATCTTTGAATTTTAAATTGCTGAATGTAAAACATATTTCATTCAATTTATTTTCAATTTTTTCGATGTTATCTGAGTGAAACACCAACATAAACTCTTCGCCACCGTATCGTCCTACGGTATCGGTTTCTCGTACCGAGGTTTTTAACAGTTGGGCTAAGCCAACCAGTACGTTGTCTCCTACCATGTGACCACGATTATCATTCACTTGTTTAAAATTATCGATATCGATCATGGCTACAACAATTTGTCCTTCATTGCGTAGTGCTAATTTGTATGCGGAGTTAGCGGCAGCCATCATTTGTCCGTGGTTGAGTAAACCTGTTAGGCTATCTTTTATCGACAGACTGCGAATTTGTTGGCCGCGCACAATTCGTCGTTCTATTTGCTTAAAAATAATATCGGGCGGGTTGTCTTTAATAATGACGTCGTCTGCCCCCGCTTTTAATGCTTCCAGTTTGGTTTCAAGGCTATTGTCGGCGCTTAAAAAAACAATGGGAACATACTCGTAACGCTGTTGCTGACGCAGTATTTTACACACTTCAATACCCGATATTTCGGGCATTCTTATGTCTAACAAAAACATATCAGGCACATTCATATCTAATTGCTCAAAAAATGCTTTTGAATTAGAGAAATATTGCAGCTCTACTTCATTTTTGTTTGCATAATTACCTAAAAATTTTCCGACTAAAGGCTGATCGTCAAGTAGCATTACGTGAAAGGGACGATCGACGTCTAATTTACATAACCATCGAATGTTACTAACTAACACGTTGATATCAAAAGGCTTTGTGACATACCCTCCAATATCACAGCGAACCGCTTGCAGCCTGATCTCAGGAGAGTCAACGCCCGATACCAAAATTATATGGATGTCTTTTTGTCTAATACGCTTAGCGAATTCAAATAACATCTCTTCTGTTATATTCGGCATGATGACATCGAGCAAAATAATATCGATATGTTCTAGCGCATCGCTGTTTTCTTCGAACTCAAAAATACTTTCAAAAACAAAGACATTGAAATTAAATCGGTCAAGCATTGCCTTTGTTGTTGCTCTTGCAATCTCGCTGTCGTCAATAATTCCGATATTCAATGCACTGCGCTCTTTATCAATCGCGTTATTGTCGCTAGAAATATTGGAATTTTTCACCAAAAATGGGTTGTCTGCTTTGTTGATGGCGGCAACGAGTTTGCTGAGTAGTGCATCGACATCAGCAATTTGTTGGTCTTCCATTTTCTTTCCGTTAGGAATATGACTAAGCACTTCTTGTAAGGTGTTTTGCAACAAGCCTAACTGTTCTTCCTTGGCCCAATTTGCCCACGTTTGTACGCATTCAATTAATGCTTGGAACTCGTTTGGGTTAATATTTTGTCTAACCATGCCCCAACGCATAATAACAAGGGAAAAATGTTTTTTGTATTCGGAGCGGAGAGTTGGGTTTGCAGACATTATTGATATTATAGGAACTATTTGAACAACATTAGTAATAGTGTAACTCAGCTCTGCGGTTATGCCATAAAAAAACCTCGCATTTCAGCGAGGTTTTTAACTTATTCAACATGTTGAGGATGAATGCCAGTGGGTGGACGGGTTTTCTTGCGAGCGATTTTTTGTCTTATCCAACTAAACGGACGTTTCAAATCAATTAGGATAAGATAGAGACAAGGAACCAATACTAAGGTGACCAAGGTCGCATAAAGTACAGCAAAACCCAATGCAACTGCCATCGGGATAACGAATGCGGCTTGCAAACTGGTCTCGAACATAATGGGTAACACGCCCGCAAAAGTGGTAATAGAGGTAAGTGTAATGGCCCTAAAGCGCGCTCTTCCTGCCTCCGATACTGCCTCTTTAATGCTATAACCTTGCGCTCTTCTTTGGTTAACGAAATCTGTCATCACTAAGGAATCATTGATTACCACACCTGCGGCTGCGACAAGGCCAAAGGTAGAAAACAAACTCATATCTAATCCGAGTAAGAAGTGACCAAAAATAGCGCCGGTTAAACTAAAGGGGATCACCGACATAATAATCAGTGGTTGCCCGTAGCTTTTTAATGGCACAGCCAACAAGATATAGACCATTATCATTGCAGCAACAAAAAACAGGATTTGTTCACTCTGAGAAGCTTGCTGCTCTTCTATATCACCACCTAGCTCTGTGAGTACAGATGGAAACTGTTCTTTCATTTTGGGCAATAAATTTTCTTCAATGCTTTCTACCACTTCATTAGGCTCGACCGTTTCTTCATCTATATTGCCCCACACATACACACTGCGATAGCCGCCCTCTCTTCGTATGTAGCTGATACCAGGTTGTTCTGATAACTTCACTACATCACCTAGTACCACATCGCGACCAGAGGGAGTCTGAATAACGGTGTATTTGAGTGCAGCAAAGCTTTCACGAGTGAGTTTAGGGTAGCGTACCATCACTCGTACTTCTTCGCCGTTACGAATAATACGCTGCGCTTCGCCACCATAAAAACTCGCACCAACTTGTCGAGCAATAGCGGCAAGGTCTAAACCAAGGTCGTACGCGACGGGTAACAGCTCAATCTGTATTTCTTTGCTTGCTGGGTCGATGGTTGAACTAACATCAAACAAACCAGGCTCATCTTGTAGCAAATTGATTAAGTAGCGTCCGGCCTCATTTAAGGTGTTGATATCGGGCCCGTACAATAAATACCCAAACTCACCGTTGTCACCACCACCGTTAACATCATCCTGCACAGTAAACGATTTCATACCCGGAATGTCTGGGATATTGTTTCGCCATCTTCGCGCTAATTCGAAAGTATCAAAAGGACGTAAGTCTTCATGTACTAAAGGAACAACAAGACGCGCTTCGGTTCGCCCTCGATTAAAAGCGAGGATGTCCCTAACCATTTCCTGTCCAAACTCACGTTTAATTTTACGGTCTTCGGCCACAATGACTGACTCAATGGTTTTAAGTGCTTCGATGGTGGTTTCGTCGGAAACATTCTCGTTCATTTCTATGTTTATAGAAGGAAAGTCATGAGGGACTTTAGGATTCGGGACAACCCGTACAAAATCTCCCTGTATTAGGCCAAAGCTGAAAAATAACAAAGCCAAAAACGTCATAAACACTATCCATCGTAACGTTAATGCTTTTTCCATAAACCGTTTATAGGGGCCATTCACAAAGCCAAAAAAACCTTTGTTGAATTTGGCTCGCCAACTGTTGGCGTTCACCGGCGAAAACTTAGTATGCGCAAGGTGAGCAGGCAGGATGAGTTTAGATTCAATTAAACTAAACGCGAGACATAATATGACTACAATCGAAATATTGTAGAAAAAGGCACCCTCAGGGCCAGAACTCATTGTAAAGGGAACAAATACCGCAATGGTAGTAAGTACACCAAAGGTTGCAGGCGTTGCGACTTTTTTAGCACCGCGTACTACATTGTCTATACCACCACCTTTACTTTCTATTTCGGAATAGGCGCTCTCGCCAATAACAATGGCATCGTCAACCACGATACCCAGAACCATAATAAAGGCAAAAAGCGATAAAATATTAATGGTAACGCCAAACACTGGCATCATCATCATCGCTCCCAAGAAGCATACGGGAAGCCCTATCATCACCCAAAATGCCAAGCGGAATCGCAAGAATAAGGTAAGCATAAGTGCAACCAGTATGGCACCTTGAAACAAGTTCTTTAGCATCATGTCAAGACGAGCGTTGAGGTAGTACGTCATGTCTACCAATACTTTCATTTCTACGCCTTGTGGCAATGAGGCATTTTTTTGTTCGATATATTGTTTAACCGTATTGGCGACAGGGATCGTATTTTGTGTTTTGGTGGCTGCAACCGACATCCAAATGGCGTTTTGACCAGAATATTTAAAATAGCGCTCGCCCTCTGTGAAACCATCATTAATCGTAGCCACATCTTTTAACAGGACTTTTGCTCCCGTATCACTTATTTTTACTGGTATGTTGGCAAATTCCTCACCACTGTAATATTGGTTTTCAACACGTACCGAAATAATACCGGCGTCTGTACGTAATTGACCCGCAGAAATATTGGCAGAGTAACGCTGAACGGCTGCTGCGATATCCTCTATTGTTACACCGAGTTTGCGTAGCATCAGAGGCTGTACTTCAATAGCGATTTCGTCGTCTGGGTCGCCCAATTCAACCAGAGATATGTTGTCGAGTTGCAATAATTCTTTTTCTATTTGTTTGGCAATAGGCTTGAGTTCAGATAAGGGTAAATCGCCGACTAGCGACATTTCCATTACCTCTTGTTTAAATTCTATTTGCTCAATAACAATGGGTTCCATCGCTGCTGGAAAAGAAGCGATACTATCAACTTTCAGCTTTATCTTATCGAGCACATCGGTTAAGTCAGCACTGGTTTCTATTTCCAAAGTGACGCGTCCGCTATTTCGAAATGCTCGCGCCCACGATTTTTTAATTTCAGACACGTCTTTTACGGCTTCTTCTACTTTGATTAAGATGCTTTCTTCGATCTCCTGTGGCGACGCGCCAGGGTAGTTTGCGTAAATATTAATGTAATTGATTTCGATGTTCGGAAACATCTGACGTTGAATTGTGAAGTAACTGACTATGCCCATGATAATGATAAAGACCATCATCAAATTAGCAGCGACCGAGTTATTGGCGAAATAGGCAATAAGGCCCGTTTGTTTAGCTTCCGAGCTTGAGTGTGGAGTTGTCATTTTGCTGTGCTCCTACTTGTCGCTTCTTACGATTAGCGCTTGGTTATTGCTTTCACTACTTTTTACTTTAGAGCCGACTTTTACCTTCATTCCTTCTCTTGGGTATTCAGGCAAGGTATTGACCACAGGACGATTAATTTGCTCGTCTGCTTTTATCATGAAATTAGCGCCTGCTTCTCTCAATACGGTCACGTTATGTGAAATCAACTTTCCTTCGTCATCGACCATCCATAACTTGCCTTTGTTCACAAGTTCTTGAGGGATGCTGTATACATTTTCTAGAGTAATACCGTTAAATTTAACGGTGACGTAACTGCCAAATTTCAATGGTCGCGTGTTCTTATCGAGTGCGTAAGGATCGGCAACGCGCACGACAAAGTGAGCCATACGCGTTTGTTCGTCGATAATGCCCAAATCGCGATGTATTTCGCCTTCATGCCGCTGACCATTGCTTTGCACTATCGTCGCCTGACGACTCTGACTGTCAGAACCAACAAATACGCTGTCAAAGCCAGCAATCGGTATGGTAATTTCCGCCATTTCAATATTATTGAGTTCTGCCGTTGGGCTGCCCATTGAGACAAAATCACCCACGCCAATATTCTTAGTTACGACCAAGGCGTCATAAGGAGCACGAACGTCGCAGTTGTCTAAGTCTCTCTGTGCGATTCTAAGCTGTGCTTCGGCCGATTTTACCGCAGCTTGCGCACTCATGAGTTGCGGCTTTCTGAGATACAAGTCACTCACTGCTGTTTTATTCAGCCGTTTGGCTTCGTTTTCTGCGACTTTACTCTGTGCTTGTTCTTGGATTAAATCAGCTCTTGCGCGCTGCAAATTTGCTTCAGCGAGCAAAACGGCTGCTTCATAAGCATCTTTTTCTATACTGAATAGCACTTCTCCTCGCTGAATAATACCACCTGGAATAAAGTCTTCATGCCAAGAAACAATTTCGCCTGACACTTGAGCAGCAAGCATAGTGCGCTCCATGGGCGCCACTGCACCAAAGCTTTCTATCTCGACGGTGTAATCAACAGGAGCAAGCTTACTTACGCTTACTGTCGGACGCGTGTCTACAGCTTCCTTTTGAGTCTCTTCTTCTCCGGCTGCGGCAATAAGCTTCATACCGCCAAATCCGCCTATGAGTACAAACAATGCCACTGGAATTTGATAGCGCTTTTTCATGATCCTTTTCTCTATTGAATGTTGACTTAGTTATTGTACTGCAGATAAGTGTGTCACAGGATGAACAATTGTAAATATTTGTTTATGTTTATTTACCGGCTAATTTTGAGTACCTGCCAGTTCAGATTTAATTTGTGCAATCAATTCCAAAATGGCTTTTCGTTTCACATCAACCGAATGAGAATAACCGTTTTCAGTAAGGGGGTAGGTATGAGTATAACGTTTTCTAAACACTATCCGATCGTCATTCTCAATCTGATAGCTTGCGTTAATAATAACGTCACCATCAGCAGTGGGTATGAGATCTAAAAGTTCAATACTCAAAGAGACTGGAATATCGGTTTGGTTTGGCGACTTCACTAAAAGAAAATCCGGTTCAAAGCCATATTGAAGTAGTTTCTCGAGACTGCTATCGAAGGGTTCCGCCCAAACATGGTGTTTTGAAATATGTACCTGATTATTTTGCAGGATCATAGGCATGCCACGTTGCTTTAAATATTCAGGAATACTTAATTGTGCGAGTTCAATGCGAATACTTGAACGTAAATCGATATTTTTAGCGTCTTTTGGAGAATGCAACAAATAGTGTTGAATTTGTAAAGACTGGCTAGTACACCCAAATAACAAACACAGCGAAAAAATAATAAGAGAGGTGCGCATGTTTCTATTCCTTTTTCGCTCTTGGTTGAATATCGATGCCACCGTTGCGTGAGAAAATGATACTACTTGGTGACTGGTTGAGTTGCTGAAGCAAAGGTTGTAACTCAAGAAGCGTATTTTCGAGCGCCTTAACCGTGCCTTTGACATCGTCTTCCAGACCAGCATTGCTCAAACTGTCTGATAATGCAGAAAAGTTTTCAAGCGTGCTAAGTAGTTCTTCGCTAATAGCCGTTAGATCAACATCAGCAATCAATGCGTCGAAGTCGTCACTACTGGTCTCCACTGAATCGGCTGCATCTATCATGGCTTGAATGGCGATGGCAGCGTCATCGGTTAACTTGTCCAAAGGTAAGGCATTGAGTTTGTCGAGTAAGGCTTCGGCTTTTTGTGTGATCTGTGCAAATTCGTTGGATGAAACAGGAATGACTTCATAATTTAGCACTGTCTCTACATTATGCATTGAGTCTGCTTCGACATGGTTTAAATCGACATACAGCGCCCCCGTGACTAAGCTACCCATTCTCAAGGTAGCTTTGAGGTTTTGTTTTATCCACTCGGTCATTTGAGCTTTAACGGTTGCCAATCCTTCTTGTGTATCTTTTTGCCGAATTTTGCCTGGGTAAATGCGGATGACAACAGGAATGTTATAGCCTTCTTGCAGAATGTTTTGTGTATTTAGGGGCAGTTTATTTATCGATGCGACTTCACCCACTTCAATGCCCCGATATTCGACGGGAGCGCCTACATTTAAACCGCGTACACTTTCATCGATGAGCAAGACGTATTCAGCAGCGAGATCAAAACGTTGTTTTTGTGCCTCTTCTTCAGAACTGTAAATATCGAAAGTGGGAGTGTCGTTAACAGGATCTCCTATAGTCATTCCATTGGGTACGTCAAAAGCGACACCGTTAGAAAGTAACGTTTCTAGGCTACCAGTATCAATTTCTAAGCCAGAAGCGCGCAATCTAATTTTGATTCCGCTTGTATCCCAAAAACGGGTGTTTTCATTAATTAAGCGGTGGTAGGGGGCCTCGATAAAAGCGGTGTAGTACATCGCTCGTTCAAACTGATTAAAGTAAGATTCTTCAAATTGCCCTACTTTATGCCCTTTATAAATAATGGCATCGCCTTCTTTATAGGCAAAATCTTTCGTGCTAGTGAGCGTAACGAACAAGCCGGGTGTGCCTTGAGGGGTAACAGGAGGCCTCGGCAATACGACAAAATTAGTGGCTTTTTTCCCCTTACCATCTCCACGCATGGCAATATAGCTACCCGATAATAAGGTGTTTAAACCCGACACCTCGGAAAACGAAATACGAGGTGAAACGACCCAAAACTTACTGTTTTCAGTAAGCAGGTGTTCTGCGTTTTTATCAATTTGGGCGGTAACTAAAACACTTTCTCCGCCTTTGTTTAACACAACTTCGCGTACTTTTCCAATTTGTAAATCACGGACTTTTATGGCGGTTTTATTCGCTTCAATGCCGACAGCCGAGGTTAGTTTGATTGTAATAAAGGTACCTTGGTTTGCCCATTGCGTATAGAGCATCCAGCCGCCAATAACCAAAGCGATTGCCGGTATAACCCATGCAGCAGATAAGGTACGGTGGTTTTTAATCGTTGCTATATTCAAGGTGTTTTATCCTCGGGCCAAATAAGACGAGAGTCAAAGGTGATCGCAGCTAACATAGTAAAAAATACCACAGCGCAAAACGCTAAAGCTGCAAGCCCCGGATAAATAGATATCGTGCTGCCTAGTTGAATTAGTGCTACCAAGATCGCCACAACAAATACATCTATCATCGACCATCGGCCAATCCATTCCGTTATTTTGTACATCATCGACCGTTTCGCCTGAAGTGACGAAGAACCTCTAAAAACACTCCAATTTAACCATGCTAGCACAAATAGTTTAGCAATAGGAATGACAACACTAGCCAAAAATATGATCACAGCCACCATATAAGAATCTGATTGCCATAGAGAAATAACACCACCTAAAATTGTGTTCGCCTCTACCGAGCCAAAGAACTCTGTGTACATGATAGGGTAAATATTGGCGGGTACATAGAGTAAGGTTGCAGTGAGTAAAAGGGCCCAAGTACGCTGAATACTGATGGTTTTTTCAATTGCAGCTAGTGGTTTTTCCTGCTGGTTGTGTATATTTAGCCAACGGGCGAATTCAAGACGGTCATAGTAGTAAAAACAAGCACATAAACTCGCAATGAACAGGCAAAAAGCTGAAAAACTCATACCAATGTTGACCGTTGCCATATCGGCTACTTTAATTAAGCTTACTAATGTGCCGACTAAAAAAATCTCTGCCATTGACCATGGGATCAAACGTTGTACAAGGCGATGAATACTTTTGAGCCAAGCAGTGGGACGAAAAAACAGTCGATAAAAACTCAGCAGAAAGATGCCAACCATAACCATCGCAGGAATAATTAAAGTTGCGAGCGCTGTTATCACCGCAAGTGAATAAAAGTCGAGTTGAGCTAAAGTCTGTAAGCCCGTTGAAATAGCAATATCACGCTCTTGACCATTTGACGAAAAAGATAAGAATTCGAATGGCAGTGAAAGCAATAGAAAAAACAAGGCTGAAAATGACCAAGCTACTGTTTTTTCTGCACTGCGTGGATGAAAACGTGTCAAGCTGTGGCCGCACCGTGGGCAGCGTGCACATTCGTATTCATCTAATTCAGGTATAGTCACCTTTAATCCGCAAAGGTGACAATTCGTATTAAGCGCAGGTTGTTTTTCCATGTTTAGCAACCTACGTTTACCTTAATATTGCGCGTTACCCGGTGTACGAGGGAAGGGGATAACATCCCTCACATTCTGCATGCCAGTTACGTATGCAACTAAGCGTTCGAAGCCTAAACCAAAGCCAGAATGAGGCACAGAGCCGTAACGCCTGAGGTCTCGATACCAACTGTAGTCTTCTTTATTCAAGCCCATGGCTTCGAGTCGCTCATCAAATACATTTAACCGCTCTTCACGCTGCGAACCACCGATAATTTCACCGATTCCTGGCGCCAATATATCCATTGCTGCAACTGTTTTTCCGTCATCATTAATTCGCATATAAAATGCCTTAATGTCTTTAGGATAATTTTTCATAATAATCGGCGCGCCAACGTGTTCTTCGGCAAGGTAACGTTCGTGCTCTGAACTAAGGTCAACCCCCCATTCAACAGGGAATTCAAATTTTTTGCCGCTAGCTTTTAGAATGTCAATGGCATCGGTGTAGTCCATGTGCACAAAATCAGAAGCGACAAGGGCTTCCAAGCGACTAATAGCGGTTTTATCAATCCGTGAAGCAAAAAACGCCATGTCGTCGGCGCGTTCCTCGAGTACCGCTTTACAAACGTACTTAAGCATGTTTTCAGCAAGTGAAGCGACATCTTCCAAATCAGCAAACGCCACTTCAGGCTCAATCATCCAAAATTCGGCTAAGTGTCGTGAAGTATTACTGTTTTCTGCGCGAAAAGTCGGACCAAAGGTATACACTTTTGACATGGCAGAGCAATACGTTTCAACGTTAAGTTGACCCGATACCGTGAGGTATGTCTCTTTACCGAAAAAATCCTCACTGTAATCGACATCGCCTTTATCTGTTTTCGGCACGTTCATCATATCTAGCGTAGAGACTCTAAACATTTCCCCAGCGCCTTCAGTATCACTGGCGGTTAAAATGGGGGTGCTGATCCAGCAATAGCCATGTTCGTGAAAAAAACGGTGGATAGCTTGCGATAGGCAATTGCGAACTCGGGTTACTGCTCCAATGACATTGGTTCGCGGTCGTAAATGTGCATGTTCTCTGAGATATTCGATAGAATGGCGTTTTGCTGCCATGGGGTAGGTATCAGGGTTTTCTACCCACCCAAGCACTTCAATCTGCTCAGCATCAATTTCAAGCGATTGACCTTTGCCTTCTGAGGCTTTTACTGTGCCTATTACTGATAGCGAACAACCAGCTGTTAATTTTAGAATGTCGGAATAATTATTTAAGGTATTTAACGCAACAATTTGAATAGGATCAAAACTACTGCCGTCGTGTAGCGCTAAAAATGACAAACCCGCTTTTGAATCTCTACGAGTGCGAACCCAACCTTTGACCGTAACGGTTTCACCAACGGCGTAGCGGCCTTTTAATACATCGACCACAGGCGCATGTGTCATGAATGTGTTTCCTTTAAATGAACGTAAATAATTATAAGGCAACAAGTATAACGAATTTATATACCCGTTCCACCTCAAAATGCTCGTTTCAGCGAACGAGTAAAAGGATTAACCCTGCGTCAAATTGTTTCGACATGGAACCACCATGCCTTCTTCAATTTTCCTCATTCGCTTTGCACTACTTTTATTTAAAGTATGTTTTATTTAAAGTATGCGCTTCTGTGTGACTAAATACCGTGCACAAAAGCAGAGTCGACTAGGAAATAGGTATAAACGCAATAGGCCACAAAAAAAGCGGTTCCCTCTAACCGGTTTAACCTACCCGGCCCTTTAATGCCAATGCAGAAGATAAATAAAGCGATCGAAGACGCGACCATAACAACGACATCTCGATAGAGAAAATCAGCACTAACTGTCATAGGCTGAATAATGCCTGCGATACCAACCACAGCAAGCGTATTAAACATATTCGATCCGATGACGTTACCTAAAGCTAAATCGTGTTCGCCTTTTTTGACGGCGATTAAGGACGAAGCTAATTCAGGTAGACTCGTGCCAATTGCAACAATCGTTAAACCAATTACAGCATCACTGACACCAAAATACTGAGCAATGTCTACTGCTCCCCACACCAGTAGACGCGAACTTGCTATGAGCACTATTAGTCCAATCACTAACCAAATAATGTTGGTTTTTAAACTTTTATCTCCGGCATTAATTTCGTCTTCATATTCACTTTGCAAAATATCTGAATCAGATTTCAAGCCGTTCCATATACTCCACGAAATAAGGAAAACAAAAAGGGCAATGAGTGCGTATGCGTCGTCTTGGCTCACTTGTAAATCAATCACTTGAAAAGCGCCGAATAGAATGAGCCCAAGCATGATAGGGAGTTCTTTTTTTATGATGTTAGATTTAACCGCGATAGGACTGATCATCGCGGTTAAGCCTAAAATTAACGCAATGTTAGCTATATTGGAGCCGTAAGCGTTACCTAATGCGATGCCAGAATTGCCTTGGAGCGCTGCGAACAATGAAACGATGATTTCTGGTGCGGAGGTGCCAAAACCGATTATCAGCATGCCAATCAGCAACGGTGACATACCTGCATGATTAGCAACAGCAGCTGCGCCGCCTACAAAACGTTCGGCACTCCACAAGAGCAAAGGAAGCCCAACCAATATCGCAATACTTGCCTCTAGCATTTATTCCTCAGTCAACGAGATATCTAATGACCTAATAGGTTACTATGCCAGTAATACAGTCGTACAGCGAAAAACCGACTCTATTTACTGTGTTTGTTCATACTTTAGACAATTACTTTCAATAAATCATAGGTATTAACGAATTTTTAATACTTTAAACAGACGTGTTCATTTTTTTAAGCGCAGTTAATAAAGAACGTAAGTCTTCAATACTTCCTGTAAACTTTAGTTGTTTTTTTCGTGTGTTCGGATTAATTTTGGGAACCAGTTTGTCAGCTTCTTGCATTAAATTGTGCCAATGATCACATAACTCTTTTGGCACAATATGGCGCTTTGCGTTAAGTTTATCGCGATATTGCAATGCCTGACCGACTAAAACTGTGTGTTGATTTTGCATAATTCATTCTCCTGCTATCGAGGTTTAGAATATGCTTTGTATCCTTAACCTCAGATTAACAGTGTATGAAAAAACTATGTTTAATACGTACATAGATAAAACATTGGGTATTGAAAACTAGACGTTTTAATTAATGTAAGATTTTACTTCTGTAAAGTCGCAATCATCTAAAGCCACAAAAACTAAACGGGTGTTTGTGCTGATAAAGGTAAGTGAGAATAAGCGGAATGCAAATAACAAACGATGCTACGGTAATGGGAATTTTGGCAGTGTTGCTAGGTCTCGTATTTTATACAGCAAACAGTCCCTCTGCGTTTTGGCGCAAATTTTATACTTTCGTACCGTCCGTTCTTGTGTGCTACTTTTTACCCTCGTTATTAAACACCTTCCATTTAATTGATGGTGAATCATCACAGCTGTATTTTGTGGCGTCGCGTTATTTACTGCCTGCTTGTTTGGTGCTGCTTACACTCAGTGTAGATTTTAAAGCAATCGCAAAGCTTGGTAGTAAAGCCGTGATTTTATTTTTAACCGGCACAATGGGTATCGTCATTGGTGGTCCCGTTGCACTGTTGTTGGTGTCTACATTTTATCCCTCTCTATTGGGTGTTGATGGCCCTGAAGCTGTATGGCGCGGAATGACCACTGTCGCAGGAAGTTGGATTGGTGGCAGCGCGAATCAGGCGTCGATGAAAGAAATATATGGTGCTGGTGATCAAATTTTTTCTGTTATGGTAACGGTCGATATCATCGTAGCGAATTTATGGATGGCCGTATTGCTAGTTATGGCTAGTAAGGTGGAAAGCATCGATAAACGAACTGGGGCTGATGTGTCAGCAATAGAATCGTTAAAAAGAAACGTTGAGCAGTTTCAGCAGCAATATGCTAGAAACCCATCGGTAACTGACCTTATGGTAATCATTGCGGTAGGCTTAGGTGTGACGGGTCTTGCACATGGCTTTGCCGACATAGTCACTCCTTATTTTAAAACGCACTTCCCAGAGTTAGGTAAGCTGAGTTTTCACAGCAAGTTTTTCTGGCTGATTGTATTTGCAAGCACGATAGGGCTTGTTTTGTCGTTCACCAAAGCTAGGAAATTAGAGGGAGCGGGTGCGTCAAAAGTCGGTACCGTATTTTTATATATTTTAATTGCAACCATTGGCATGAAAATGGATGTCACTATGATCATGCAAACGCCGTTGTACTTTGTTATTGGTGTTGTTTGGATGTTAATTCATGCAAGCCTCATGTTGTTGGTTGCCAAACTCTTGAAAGCGCCCTTGTTTTATATGGCAGTGGGTAGTCAAGCTAATGTCGGCGGTGCAGCATCTGCGCCAATTGTTGCAGCAGCCTTCCATCCTTCACTCGCTCCAGTAGGTGTATTGCTTGCTGTACTAGGCTACACCGTGGGTACTTACATGGCGTGGTTATGTGGGCAAATCCTTCAAGCGATAGCTTAGTTTAATACTCGTAATGTGAAGACTTTTTTCGTCTAAATCGTTTCGCGCCCCAAAATGGCAATAACAATACAGCATCTAACACAATGGCTAAAACGACGCTGTAAACGATAGAAGAGGGCGTTAAAGGAAGCCCTGGTTTGAAGTTTTTCATCACTTCGTTGAGTGTTGAAAGGTTGTTGGGCGAAAACATATATATTACTTGTTCAGGGAAGCTACCTTCTTTCAAAAGAGTCAGCCCTTCACGTTTACGCTCAAAATCAATAAGCGTCGTGCGTTTACTGGTGGCATCTTTTTGTACTACTGCATCGGGGTTACTTTCTAAATGCTGAATAAATGCGTCAATCGAAGTAAAGCTAAATTCTTTTGCTATTCGGTTCCAAGCATTAATTTGCTCGTTAAGCGCAGCAAGATAACCAGAAAGATACTGTCGGTAATGGTCACTTAAAATAGGCAACTGAAGGGTAGCAACAAGTAAAGTGGCAAAAAGCAATCTATCGATCCAACGGATTGGGTTCATTCAATTTAGTACCTCATGCAGCGAGAGAGTGATTTTGCGTAATTCTTGCTCAGTTATAACATAAGGCGGCATCATATAAAGTAATTTTCCAAACGGGCGCAACCATACTCCTCTCTTTACTAATTTTGCTTGCATACTTGCGACATCAATAGGTGTTTTTACTTCAACTACGCCGATCGCGCCTAGCACACGAACATCAGCAACGCACTGTTTTTGCTGAAGTGGCAATAATTCTTCCTGTAATTGAAGTGAAATTGAACCCACCTGTTGCTGCCATGCACCAGTTTGTAAAATAGACAAACTTGCAGATGCAACTGCGCAGGCTAAAGGATTACCCATATACGTGGGTCCATGCATAAACACGCCGGGTTTGTCCTGACATACACCGAGTGCCACATCTTCCGTGCACAGGGTCGCTGCCAAGGTCATATACCCTCCGGTGAGGGCTTTGCCGACGCAAAGAATATCCGGCGTTATATTGGCGTGTTCACTTGCGAATAGTTTACCCGTGCGTCCAAACCCCGTCGCAATTTCATCACAGATCAGCAAAATATCGTATTGGTCGCATAATGCTCTACATCGTTTTAAGTATTCAGGATGGTAAAATCGCATGCCACCGGCTCCTTGCACAATGGGTTCTATTATCAATGCGGCAATGTCTAAATGATGTGTTTCTATGAGTTCTTGCATGGGCAAGATATCATCTTCACTGAAACCTTGATGAAATTGGCTTTGTGGCGCAGGCGCGAAAAGCTGTTTACTTAAAACGTTTTCGAACAGACTGTGCATGCCGTTGACTGGGTCGCAGACTGACATCGCAGCAAAGGTGTCACCATGGTAGCCATTTCTCACGGTTAGAAGTTTGCTTTTTTTGTGCTGACCCTGACATGCCCAGTATTGAAGGGCCATTTTTATGGCAACTTCAACAGAAACCGACCCCGAATCGGCTAAAAATACTCTGTTCATACCGGAGGGAGCCACATCCAGCAATTGTTTGCTGAGGGTAATCGCCGGCTGATGAGTTAAACCGCCAAACATAACGTGTGAAAATGCATCAATTTGTTGATGAGCCGCTGCATTTAATTTTGGGTTATTGTATCCATGGACAACAGACCACCAACTTGCCATTCCATCGATAACTTTCTCCCCAGATGCCAACGTCAGAGTACAGCCATCGGCAGCAACGACTTCGTAACACGGAAGAGGATTTACAGAAGACGTGTAGGGGTGCCAGATGTGGTTTTCGTCAAATTCTCTATTGTTCAAATTGTGCTCACTTGTAAAGTTCTTGGAAGTGTTTAGGTTGACAATGCCGGCGCTGAGCATAGACTATTTATGTTATTTAACCAAGCACTCCCTATTTATGGAATCGCCATGCATTTTACCGCTCAACCCACTACACCAACACCATCCCGTCTTGGTGTGGTAAGAAATAACTGGACAACGCAAGAAGTGGCAAGGTTGTTTGCTATGCCATTTAACGATTTGCTTTTTGAGGCTCAACGCGTTCATCGCTTGCACTTTAACCCTAATGAAGTACAAGTCAGTACCTTGTTATCCATTAAAACAGGTGCGTGTCCAGAAGATTGTAAATATTGCCCCCAGAGTGCTCGCTATGACACGGGTTTAGAAAAAGAGCGTCTTCTTGAAGTTGAAAAAGTCATACAACGTGCAAAAGAGGCCAAAGACGCAGGCTCAACGCGTTTTTGCATGGGAGCTGCGTGGCGAAATCCGAAAGAACGCGACATGCCTTATGTCACTAAAATGGTGGAAGAAGTGAAAAAGCTGGGTATGGAAACCTGTATGACACTGGGTATGTTAACGCGTGAACAGGCCCTTGCTTTAAAACAAGCAGGGCTGGATTACTACAACCATAACTTAGACACTTCGCCTGAGTTCTATGGCGACATTATTACTACTCGAACCTATCAAGACCGATTGAATACCCTAGAAAACGTAAGATCAGCAGGAATGAATGTTTGCTCGGGGGGTATTGTAGGAATGGGGGAATCGGCAAGCGATAGGGCTGGGTTGTTGATTCAGCTTGCTAACTTGCCTGAGCAGCCTCAAAGCGTACCTATTAATATGTTGGTAAAAGTAGAAGGAACACCTTTAGATAAGGTTGATGATCTTGAACCTTTCGAATTTATCCGAACCATTGCAGTAGCAAGGATCATGATGCCAGCTTCCCATGTTCGCCTTTCAGCAGGTCGAGAAAATATGAATGAACAAATGCAGGCACTGTGTTTTATGGCAGGAGCGAATTCAATTTTTTATGGTTGTAAACTACTGACTACCTCTAACCCTGAAACCAATGAAGACGTGCAACTGTTCAATAAACTGGGTATCAACACAGAACGAAAAAGAGATTATTCTGATGAAGCCCATGCTCAAGCTTTACAAGATGAAATTGCTTCACAAGAGTCTAGCGATTTATTTTACGACGCCAGCTAAATGGACTTCAAAGTAAGACTTAAACAATCGCTTGAAAAGCAAGAGCAGCGTGGATTGCTCAGGCATAGACAGCTTATCTCGCAAAATCATGACGGGGTGCTGTCTACAACTAAGGGGCATTATCTCGATTTTGCGAGTAATGATTATTTGGGCTTACGTAATCATCCCGACGTGCTGCAAGCATGGGTTGAAGGTTTGGCTTGCTATGGAAGTGGTAGCGGCGCATCATCGTTAGTGACAGGCTACATGGAGCCGCATTACGCCTTAGAAAAACAGATCGCTGGCGATTTGAAAAGGGAATCTGCGCTATTGTTTTCGTCTGGATTTGCCGCCAATCAAGCCTTATGCAAGGCATTGTTTGCGCAAGGGGGAACCTTACTTTGCGATAAATATATGCATGCCTCTTTCATCGAAGGGGCTGTATCCAGCCATGCTCAATTCAAACGATTTAAACATAATGATGTCTTGCATCTACAATCTTTATTAGAAAAAAAAGACAATACCCAGCCTGTGCTTATCGCAACAGAAGGGGTATTCAGCATGGATGGTGATTCGCCCGATATTCCGGCTTTGGTTTCTTTAGCTCAGCAGCATAATGCGTGGTTTATGCTGGATGAAGCTCACAGCTTGGGGGTGGTGGACGAAGCAAGCGGCTTGGGAACCGTCGCGCATTACCAGCTCGGCGAGCAGCAAGCGCCTGTGGTTATGGGAACGTTTGGTAAAGCGTTAGGGACAAGCGGCGCCTTTATTGCCGGTAGCAAGATATTGATTGACTATTTGGTTAACTTTGCGCGCGATTATATTTACACAACGGCCATGCCGCCGGCTCAAGCACACGCGACGTTAACGGCGTGGCATATTATGCAACAACATGCCATTCGCGCGCCTCTTTACGATAATATTGCTTATTTTAAGCAAAGAGCTAGTCTGGCCAACATAGCATTACAGCCTTCTCAAAGTGCCATTCAATGGATAAAAATTGGTGATCCTCATCGCACAATAAAAATAGCAGCGCGTCTTAAAAACTTAGGTATTTGGATAGGGGCAATCCGAACGCCTACGGTTCCGAAAGGCACAGATAGATTAAGAATAACAGTGCGAGCGGATCACAGCCATCAAGATATCGACGCGTTTATAGATGCCATTAATTTGGTATTAAGCAGTAAAGAAGAGCGTGTATAAATGGCGCTCAAACATAAATCTGACCAATTAAAACCAAGGGTTGCTCAGCAGTTTAGTAAGGCCAGCAAACGGTACGCTCAGGCCGCGAAGATTCAAAAAGAAATAGCTGAATTTACGCGCTCAGCCATGCCGAGCAACGACGGTTTCATTCTTGATATTGGCTGTGCTTCTGGTGAGCACAGCAAAACATTGGGAAAGAAAGTGCTTGGCGTCGATTTGGCATTGGGTATGGTGCAGCAGGCGAGTAAAAACCATGCTCAAAGCGCAGTCACAGAAAGCGCTGACCCACCCCCTTGGATTAATTGGATTAATGCTGATATGGATCACCTTCCGTTAGTATCCGAAAGTGTCGATCAGGTTTTTTCGAGTATGGCTCTACAATGGTCAACACGTCCATCGGATTGTTTGTCCGAGATTTTTCGTGTGCTGAAAAAAGAAGGAACCGCGTGTTTAATGTTCCCAGTTGAGGGCGCATTTTGGCAAATTAAACACGCCTATGCGCAAAGCGGCTTAAATCACACGCTTCATCCTTTAAATACAGAGCAAGAATGGACTCAAGCGGCAGTGCATTGCGGCTTTCAAAAAGTAGTCAGTTCGACGCATCGGTTTGTTGATGAACGTGCAGATTTTCTCGATTTGCTTCGCACTATTTCTAAAGTGGGGGCGTCGGCGTCTTCAAATCAAAACGGGAATGAGATTACACCGTTGAGCAAGTCACGGTTAAACACACTGGCTGAACGTTATCCTAAAACCCACGGTGGTTTTACTTTGGATTACCACTGTGTTTTGCTTGAGCTAGTAAAATAATAACAAAGTGATGCGTCTGACAAACAATAGGAAAAGCCTGTTATGCAAAAATGGTTTATTACTGGAACTGATACTGACGTAGGAAAAACCTACGTGGGGCAACAAATTATGTTGGGTTTGGCTGAACAGCAGTTTGAAACGCTTGGTTACAAGCCTATTTCGGCAGGCTGTGAACGTATAAACGGTGCTTTGTGTAACGAAGATGCCATGCAGTATCAGAAAAATAGCACGATAGCCTTACCGCTTAATCAAATTAATCCTATTGCTTATGAGCCCCCTATTGCGCCCCATATTGCCGCTGCGCAGCAAAACGAACAGTTGAGTATTGAAGTGATCGAAGAAGGTCTCGCTAAGCTAGAAGCAACTCAACCCGATGTTATTGTTACAGAGGGGGCAGGTGGTTGGCGTCTTCCGCTTGGAAATAAACACTATTTGTCGGAATTTCCCGTTCAGCAAAATATGAAGGTGATACTGGTGGTTGGCTTAAAATTAGGCTGCTTGAATCATGCCATTTTGGCTGCAGAAGCCCTTAAAAAAGACGGTGCAGTCTTTGCTGGATGGATAGGTAATCATATCGATAACGAGATGCTCTACGCGTCTGAAAATATTGACGCGCTAACTGAGCATCTCGGCGCCCCTCTTGGTTTGATACCTTACAACAAAGCCCTATCTTCCGAACAAAGGAAAGCCTTGGTATGTTCAATTATGGATTCAACAGGCCGCTGATCCTTTTATACCCGTTCCTTCTCAAGTATGCCTTGCCATAAAAACGCTGTGACAGCTCTGAAACGAGCATGTTGAGATGGAACGGGTATAACACTTTGCATAAAATCGTTATACTGGTCACGGTTATTCATTTTAGTTCAGTTTCAAAGGAGCGTTGTATGTCAGGAGCCCGTCCCTCGGTACTTTTCGTCTGTTTAGGTAACATATGTCGCTCACCCACGGCAGAAGCCGTCTTTCGGCATAAATCCACACAAGCCTCTATAGACGTTGTTATTGATTCAGCGGGAACGCATGGTTATCACATCGGCAAGGCGCCAGACAAGCGTTCACAAGAAGTCGGTAAAGCGCGAGGCTATAATTTTAAAGGAGTAAAATGCAGACGAGTAGATGATTCTGACTTTGATAAATTTGATTACATTTTGGCGATGGACAATAGTAATTATGAAAAATTGTTAGAAAAAGCCAGCGACGATACTCGCCATAAAGTGAAATACCTATTAGATTTTACCGATCATACTGACAAAGAAGTACCGGATCCCTATTACGGCGGGCGTAGAGGATTTGAAAGAGTGTTGGATTTGGTAGAAGAAGGGTGTGACGGTTTGATAAAACATCTTAGTCAGTAAAATAAACACCAGTTATATGTAATGTAAAAATAATGAAATATTGCTTAAGTTAACATGGTATCCTCGCGCTTTTCAAATATGACCTTTTTTGAGGATATCTCGTGACAACTTGGAGCCCTGACAGCTGGCGGCAAAAGCCCATTCTTCAACAGCCAACCTACGCAGATCAAACGTTATTAAAAAACGTTGAAGACACGTTGGCGTCTTATCCTCCTTTAGTTTTCGCGGCAGAAGCGCGTGAGCTTAGAAGGCAATTAGGTGATGTAGCCTTGGGTAAAGGGTTTTTACTTCAAGGAGGGGATTGCGCGGAGTCATTTGCTGAATTTAATGCGCCTAAGATACGCGATACCTTCAAAGTTATTTTGCAAATGGCCGTTGTGTTAACGTTTGCTGGGCGATGCCCTGTTACCAAAGTTGCACGCATGGCCGGCCAATATGCCAAACCACGTTCATCTGATTTAGAAACCATAGACGGCGTGTCTCTGCCCAGTTATCGCGGCGATATCGTAAATAGTTTTGAATTTACCAAGGAAGCGCGAGAGCCAGACCCAAAACGTTTGCTAGATGCGTACCATCGCAGTTCAGCAACGCTGAATTTGCTAAGAGCCTTTGCCCAAGGTGGCCTAGCTGACTTACATGAAGTAAACCGTTGGAATTTAACGTTTCTTGAAAATAATCCTAATCGCAGTCGCTATCAGGACCTCGCGCTTAGAATTCAAGATACGCTATCGTTTATGGACGTAATAGGCATTAATGGCACCAATGCCCCCACGATAAATGAAACGGCACTTTTCACTTCACATGAAGCCTTATTGTTAAACTATGAACAAGCACTGACTCGCATCGATACGCTGACAGGAAAACCGTATGATTGTTCAGCCCACATGGTGTGGATAGGTGAGCGAACTCGCCAGCTTGATCATGCTCACATTGAGTTCTTTAGAGGTATTAATAATCCCATAGGTGTAAAAGTAGGGCCGGGAATGGACCCTGACGAGCTGATTAAGCTTATTGATGCGCTGAACCCTTTAAATGACCCCGGTAGATTAACGCTAATTACCCGTATGGGTGCTGAAAATTTAGCCGACAAGTTGCCTGCTTTGCTACGTAAGGTCAAACAAGAGGGGCGTCATGTGGTATGGAGTTCAGATCCGATGCACGGCAATACCTTTACTTCTTCTAGCGGATATAAAACACGTAATTTCGATGCTATTCTCAAAGAAATTACACAGTTTTTTGCTGCTCACAAAGCTGAAGGCACACATGCAGGTGGGATACATTTGGAAATGACTGGACAGCATGTGACGGAATGTACCGGTGGGGCTTACAAAATCGGCGATGATGATTTAGCACAAGCGTATCAAACACAGTGTGATCCTCGTTTAAACGCAGACCAAGTACTTGAAATGGCTTTTCTCGTTGCCGATCACTTAAAATCGCAAAC
>CAYSDZ010000018.1:0-6187 GCA_964429915.1 uncultured Alteromonas sp. | reverse complement strand
ATTTTGAGCTGCCCATAATGTGGCGTAGCGGTGTTGGTTTGCCAATAGAGTGTCATGCTTGCCTTGTTCAACAATATGGCCCTTGTGCAATACGATTATGTTATCGGCATCAACGATAGTGGAAAGTCGGTGTGCAATAACAAGGCTAGTGTGTCCTTTAGCAGCATTTTTCAATGCCGACAAAATGGCTTGTTCCGACTCACTATCCAATGACGAAGTGGCTTCATCAAAAATCATTATCGGCGGATTTTTTAGAAGCGCTCGCGCAATGGCCACACGTTGTTTCTCTCCACCCGAGAGCTTTAAACCACGTTCTCCGACCAGCGTCTGCAATCCGTCGGGCAAAGTGCCTACAAATTCTGATAAATGTGCTAATTCGAGTACTTCATTCAGGTCTTTTTCGGTAGCACTGGGGCGCCCATAGCGAATATTTTCTTCCAAGGATGTGTTAAACAGCACCGTGTCCTGCGGCACTATTCCTAATGCTTTTCTCAAAGACGATTGACTGACGTTAGCAATATCTTGATCGTCGATAACAATACTCCCTTGTTGAATCGCGTAAAATCGAAACAAACATTTCATGAGTGATGATTTTCCACTGCCGCTTTCTCCAACAATCGCGACTTTTTGACCTGCATTAACTGAAACAGTCACGTCATTTAACACGGGGCGGTCAGCGGTATAACGAAAACTCACGTTATGAAATGTAATTCGCCCTTGTGTGACCACTAGGTCGGGCGCATTTTCGGTGTCCTGAACTGCTGATTTGCGGCGTAACAGAGAGAATAAATTTTCTATATTGGCCAGTGAGCCACGTATTTCTCGATAAACAAAGCCTAAAAAGTTCAGCGGTAAAAACAACTGCATAGTAAAGCTGTTAATTAATACAAAATCACCGATGGTCATATTGCCCAACGCGACCTCATTCGCGGCAACCCACATCATACTAGTCATGGCTAGCGCAATGATTAAGGCTTGTCCCCCGTTTAATGCAAACAGGCTCAATCTGTTTTTTCTTCGCGCTTGCTCCCATTTTGCTAAATTTTTATCGTAATGCTCAGCTTCAAAGTCTTCATTATTGAAGTACTTAACCGTTTCAAAGTTGAGCAAACTGTCTATCGCGCGTGTGTGTGTGTTGCTATCGGCCGAATTCATTTGTTTAACAAAGCGCGTTCGCCAATCTGTGGCTTTAATTGAATAAGCAACGTAACTTACAACCGCGCTTAAGATAATGGCAGCAAAGGTCAATCCGTAGTGATAAAACAGTAATCCAACCACAAAGCACAGTTCTAAGAGGGTAGGACCAATATTGAACACCATAAAACGCATTAAAAAGCTTATGCCACTTGTACCGCGTTCAATATCCCTCGATAAACCACCAGTTTGCCTGTCTAGATGAAAGGCGAGGTCTTGATTGTGTAAATGCTTAAACACCTTTAAGCCCATTCTTCGCATGGCGCGTTCTGTCACTCGCCCAAAAAGCGTGTCGCGTATTTCACTCATAATGGTATTGAGCAGGCGTATCACCCCATAAGCGATGATTAGCGACATAGGTACGATGACCAATGCGGAAGCCACCGTTTCTGTGTTAAGATTATCAACAATGTGTTTTAGCAAAAAAGGAAGTGTCACACTGGCGGCTTTTGCCGAAACCAAACAGAGTAGGGCGAGGCTTACACGTTTTTTGTGTTCGAGCAGGTAAGGCCAAAGTTGAATGATGACTTGCCAGTGAAAGGGGGTATTTTCGTCTATGTTGAATCGTCGCTTAGGCATGACTTATTGACGCTTATCCTGTTTAATAGTGTTTGATGTACTTTGGGTGATGTAAGGTAATTATGCTACAAGATCCATTTGGCCGGAGGTTTTATTATCTTCGATTGTCGTTAACCGAAGCGTGTAACTTTAGGTGCCAATATTGTCTACCTGATGGTTACCAGCCTACAAGCTCAGAAAAATTCCTGAGCCTTTCTGAATGCGATACTGTGGTACGTGCATTTGCTAGTTTAGGTACAAAAAAAGTTCGATTAACGGGTGGCGAACCTACTTTACGCAAAGACATCATAGACGTCACTGGCGCAGTGGCAGCTACCCCAGGTATAGAATTAGTTGCCATGACATCGCATGGTGGGCGGCTTAAGAAATTAGCAAAACCCCTGCGAAAAGCAGGCTTACATCAAGTTAATATAAGCATTGATTCCCTAGATCCAAGACAATTTCACGATATTACTGGGCAAAACAAATTGGCAGAGGTATTACAAGGTTTAGACGAGGCTTTGAATCAGGGCCTGTTAGTCAAAGTGAATGCGGTTTTAATGTCTACCACCACTCAGCAAAGCATCGACCAGTTTCTTACATGGTTAAAAACCACCCCTGTTACCCTACGATTTATAGAGCTAATGGAAACGGGACAGTTAACCCAGTTCTTTCAGTCACAAAAGCAGCGCGCCACAACTATAAGAGAAAAACTGATTAATGAAGGCTGGCAAGCAGTAAGAAGAGAAATTCACGCAGGTCCGGCCGAAGAATTTTTGCATCCCGATTACGCTGGGCGTATTGGCTTAATCACACCTTATGCAAAAGGTTTTTGCGATACCTGTAACCGATTACGCATGAGTGCGCTTGGTAAACTACATTTATGTTTATTTAGCGAGCACGGTATAGATATGCGAGCTGATATTGCAAGCTTGAATGTAGAGCGTGTGAAAAAGCAACTACAAGTATTCATTGGTAAGAAAGCCGCTAGTCACTTTCTACATGAGGGAAATACAGGGGCAACGAAACATTTGGCTATGCTGGGTGGGTAATCAACCCAAACTATGAGAAAAAACAAGAAAAAGATAGGTACAATGAAAAATAGGGTGGCGATTGTAACAGGTGCATCATCAGGTATTGGTGAAGCCATTGTTCTTAGTTTAGTGGGTGATGGCGTAAAGTGTATTGGTGTAAGTCGAAGAGAAACGCGTTTAACTGCACTGCTTGATAAAATACATAAAAATTTTGGTGAAGATAAGTTTTTCCCACTGGCTTTGGATTTGCGCTCTGACAATGCGGTGTCTACGTTATTATCACAATTTCCCTCTCACTGGCCGCAGCCAGATATTTTGGTGAACAACGCTGGACTTGCGCTTGGCACTGAGCCGGCTCAAAATTGCAGTTTGCAAGACTGGCATACGATGATCGATACAAATATAACGGCCCTAGTTAACCTTACCCATGCAATGACACCCATGCTAAGGCAACGACCAAGGGCTGATATCATTAATATGAGTTCGGTTGCTGCCAATTACCCCTATCCAGGTGGCAACGTGTACGGGGCAACTAAAGCGTTTGTAAGACAATTTTCACTGGGCTTAAGGGCTGATTTACTTGACTCAAATGTTAGAGTCACATCGGTTGAACCGGGCATGTGTGACACTGAGTTTTCCACTGTCCGTTTCGACGGCGATAGTGAAAAAGCAGCAAAAGTATACGAAGGAATGCAGCCTTTAAGTGCAGACGACATTGCGACCACGGTGATCAGTATTTTGCAACTTCCCCCCCATGTTAACGTAAATAGTATTGAAATTATGCCAACGCAACAGGGGTTTGGTCCATTTGCTGTTCATCGACGATCTGTTTAAACATCACTGTTAATCAAGATCGCCCAATATTTCTTTTACGCGTTGATAACGCTGATCTTGTTCAGCGTTAAGTTTTCCGTTTTCAATGGTCAACATACAGTTAAAAATCATATCTTTTTCATAAGGTGTCTGTCCTTTTTCGCGTATGCTTAGCGCAGCGGCTTGCAATAAATTGAGTGCGATAGAGGGGTTTTTCGGCATAATTGTGAACGCTTGTCTGAATGTTTCTAATGCCGCGTCCAAATCACCTTTTTTATACTGGCTTACCGCTGAACTATTCAGTTCTTTAGGGCTAGTTCGAATTGCGTCTTTTTCTGCTCTTTCCTGTTGAATGTAAGCTAAGAATAATTCACTTTGATCAGGATCTTGTACACATCGCTTGGCGATAGTGTCTAAAATGGTCAGGGCGTTTTCATGTAAACCAACATCATGAAATGCCTTGGCTTTGTCGAGCAAGGCTTCCATACTTTGCCCTTCCAAATTGGTTTCGCTCACTTGCTCTAGTAATTTTTTCGCATTATCAGCCTCATCTTGTAGATAAAAAACGCGAGCATTGATAATAGTGAGTTGATCGCCAACATCCGCTTTTGGGAAGGAGGATTTCATTTGTTTAAGGTAATCGGTTGCTTGCTTAACTAAACGGTGGGTTTGGTCAGGATCAGCCGTCATCGCAAAGTCTATCCCAGAGCGCGCCACGTTTAAGTATAATTCGGGCTTATCATGAATGGAGTTTTTTGCATACTTTACAATGCGTTTCGCTGCCTCGAACTGGTTTTCATAATCATGCGTTATACGAGACAATTCTCTTGCCATAGTGTGGCGCTCAATGTTTCTGGGAGAGACACTACAAGCCACATCAACGGTTTCTAGCGCATCACTAAATTCCTTTTGTTTTATTTGTAAGGCGGCAAGTAAATCGTATGCTGCTAGCATTGAATCAGCTTTAAATGCAAGTTCCAAAATCAGCTTTTCGGCGTTGTCATCTTCGTTTAGCCGAATAAAGCTGCGCACAAGGCCTAATTGTGCCCAAGTAAAGTTTTGAACATTGATGATAGCTTGGTAAAACTCTTTTGCTTCCTCAAATAAGCCTTTCGCAAACAAGACTTCACCCTTTAATTTAAGCGCTAAAGCATAAAAATCGGCGTTATTAGGCTCAGTCAGGAAGCGTTCAATTTCGACTAGGGCCATATCTAGCTGGCTTGTTTCTATATGGGTATAAATAGGTTTTAATGCGCGTTTACGGGTAAGTACCCGAGTAAGTCGTTTATTTAATTCTCGGACTGTAAAGGGTTTTGCGAGAAAATCATCCGGTTGAAGTTCTACAATGCTGTGAACTATATCGGGTGTGGTATCTGCGCTTATAAAGACAAATGCAGTACTAGGCTTAAAGTCATTGCTTTCTTTGTACTTTTGATACAAGAAATACCCATCTTGCTCTTTTTTCAACTCATAAGAACAAATCACTAAATCATAATGGGAAGTGTGTAGTTCACTGAGTGCCAAGTGTACTTTATCAATGTACTGAATTTGCTCGAAACCCAGTTCTTCCATGGAATATTTTAGGTACCCACGCGCCAACATGTGGTCGTCGATGACCAGTACTCTCATGTCTTTTGCAAGTCGGTGATTCATAAAAATAGTAAACTTATCAAATCTACGTTGTTTACGTTATCGTCAGCAAGAACTTAAACATTATTTATCGTAGCGTGTTTACTTTGGTCGCATAAATGGAAAGTTGGATTGAGTAAACGGGATAAAGGCGGTATGGGCTCCTTTATCCTCCGAAGCCACCCATTTGTTTCATGAGCTCGCCCATAAATGCTTCATTGATCATTCTTTCTTGTACGAGTTCATCCATACCGCATGCTTCGTTAATTGCAAAGGTTTCAGCTTCGGTGATCCCTTTGGGTTGTACATCGGCCATATTTTCTAAATCTTGCATGTTTGCACCTTTCAATTTGGGGACAAGCGCTTCAATTTTATCTAGAAAATCATCGACACCATTGTTACCGATTTTTTGTTTGTATTCGTTTAAAACACAACTGGCAGCCTCTCTCATTGGAGCGTCCCACTTCGTGTCGGGGATTAAGGCTTTTAATTTACTAATGTTGACACCTTGAGACTCTACCTGTTTCAACATGGCTTCATAAAACAATTGAGTCAATTCTTCGGTTACCGACTCCATACGTTCAAGTTGGTCATCCGCATAAGTTCCTGAGGACGCACCTATTAATAAACACGCCAGCATAATTTTCTTCATCATGGTAATTTCACTCCCTTTTTTTGATACGCTACTACAGCACTCGATTAAACATCAAGCGATTTGTTACATAATAGTAGGAATTTGGTGGACGCTGCTGTGGCTCGCAACGAAGTTGTTGAACCAGTCGCCTTTACTTTTATTTTTGGTTTTTGCTGCAGAAAAGATTTGGTGGACGCTACTGTGGCTCGCAACGAAGTTGTTGAACCAGTCGCCTTTACTTTTATTTTTGGTTTTTACTGCAGAAAAGATTTGGTGGACGCTACTGGGCTTGAACCAGTGACCCTCGCCTTGTAAGGGCGATGCT
>CAYSDZ010000017.1:45690-64273 GCA_964429915.1 uncultured Alteromonas sp. | reverse complement strand
ATCAACGATAACTTTCAGGTGTTAAAACATGCGTCTTGAAGTGGAACGGGTATAGGTTTCCAGATTTAATCCAGAGTTTAATGTCAATAGTAAAAACATACCCTGACGTAATTAACTTGCCCACAAAAACACGCGGTTAATGTTATGTTAACCGCTAGGTTTTCTTGAAAAAATCGAGTAAGCTTTTGGCCCTAAAATTGCCCTAGCCAATTTCAATTTAGTGTACGCGTTTAATCGGTCACAAGAGCTGTACTCATGACATTTAAAGTATCAATCATTCCTCTAGCGCTCATTGGGGCAGCTATTTTAGGCGCTCTATTGTTTTTTTTGGGGCAGCCCCCAGCCATTGCTTGGACCGCTGCGATCACCTTATTTACTGCAATACTGTGGGCGACAGAGGCCTTACCTATACCTGCTACTTCCGTTATCCCTTTTGTTGCTTTTCCATTAACTGGAGTGATTTCTCACAAAGAAGCTGCATCGTCATTAGGTAGCCACGTCATTTTATTGTTGATGGGGGCTTTCATGCTGTCTAAAGCCTTGGAGAAGTCAAACATTCACAAACGCTTTGCACTTTACATGGTGAATGCCACTGGAACGCAAAGCCCCACTCGTTTAGTGATGGGATTCATGTTGACTGCCGCCTTGCTCAGTATGTGGATTTCAAACACCGCCACTACTCTGGTGCTGTTACCCATTGCTATGGCCGTATTACCCGCCGTCCAAGACCCGCGCTTACGCGTGGCTATTTTGCTAGGCATTGCCTATGCAGCAAGCATTGGTGGTATTGCTACTCCCATTGGTACCCCTCCTAACATTATTTTTATGAGTGTGTACTCCGAAACCTTGGGTAAAGAAGTCAGTTTTTTGCAATGGATGAAAACTGGTGTGCCTATTGTATTAATTTCGGTGCCCATCATTGCACTGTGGTTGACACGCCGATTGCAAACCGTTGGAAATATAAGCTTACCCACTACCAAACAATGGTCTAGTGCTGAAAAGCGTGTATTGCTTATTTTTGGCTTAGTTGCGTTTGCTTGGGTACTGAGACCTTTTTGGACCCGTGGTTTGGGCTTAACAACAGTGGGAGATAGCACGGTCGCCCTCGCTGGTGTTGTTGCTATGTTTATGACCAGAAATGGGCAAAAAGAGAACGATAAACACGACCATTTACTCGATTGGAAAACAGCAAATACAATTCCCTGGGGCATGTTACTTTTATTCGCAGGAGGAATATGTATTGCAAAGGCTTTTGCAAGTTCAGGTTTAAGTGACTTACTAGGTCAAATGCTTGGCGGGCTGTCTACGTTACCTGTGGTCTTGTTGATTTTTTCTATTTGCCTATTTGTAACGTTTCTTACCGAAATCATGTCGAATACGGCGACGGCGACTTTACTCATGCCCGTATTAGCAAGTGCCGCTATTGCTGTCGATGTCGACCCGCAGTTACTGATGGTACCTGCTGTTATCAGTTCAAGTTGCGCATTTATGCTCCCCGTAGCAACAGCTCCTAATGCGATCGTTTACGCAAGCGAGAGCTTTCCTATGAAAACGATGATCCGAGAAGGTTTTGTACTCAATATTTTGGTATCGATGGTCGTTACACTCATTTCATGGCTTACGCTAGTCTAACGATGAAGTCAGCCGAAGGTTGCCATTGCTCTATTTTTAACTACTTTTATAGAAGTTTTATTTTTCGGATTCATAAGGCGACTTATCTTGCAAGAAGCAGATAAAGAGTTACGACGGCTAAAACTTATGACCCTCGGGTCAAAAGAGGGTTTTTGGTATTGGCCTGATACAACACAAAATGAGATTGAGTGGTCCGATCAATTCTTCGTTTTATTGGGGTATCAACCTCAAGAATTTGAGCTGTATTTTATCGATTTTCAATCCATGATTCACAAGCACGATGTAGACAACTTTCTACACGTTATCAGTCACGCTATTGCAGCCAAATCCATATTTGAACTTGAATTTCGTATTCAATGCAAAGACGGAACTTATCGCTGGTTTTTGGGACGTGGTTCACCGTATTTCAATGACAGCGGAAATGTCCATGAACTGGCCGGTTCGATCTCGGATATTCACAAGCAAAAAGTGCTTGAGCAGAAATTAAAAAAGAGCAACGAACGATATAATCAAGCCATAGAAGCTGTTGGCGTAGGGATTTGGGAATGGGATTTGAAAACAGAGGAAATGTATTGGTCTCCTGCCCACTATCGCTTGTTAGGGTTTGAAGAAAATGAAATAAAAGTGAGTTTTGAAGAACTTAAAAATCGGATCCACAAAGACGACTTACAACAAGTATTATCATCTTTAGACGCTCATTTTAAGAATAATAAAAAATACGCTATCGAATATCGAATCTTGTGTAAAAACAAGCGCTATCGCTGGTTTAAAGTCAGCGGTATGGCCAGTAAAAATGCCAAAGGTAAAGTGCTTTCGATGGCAGGCTCGCTAGAAGATATTCATGAAAAAAAGACCGCTCAACTTCAAATAGAACTGGCAAACATGCGATTCGAGCTAGCGACTCAAGGAGCAACAGTAGGTGTATTCGACTGGTATGACATTGAAAACGATAAAGCCTTTTTGTCAGATCGCTATTTAGAGCTTGTGGGTCTTACAAGAGGAGAAATCGGCGGTTCATTTGGTGAATTCTCAACGCTGATGCACCCCGACGATCGAGTACCCACTTATGAACATGTACAAGGAGTATTGGCCGGCAAACATCCATACAACTTCGAATACCGCGTCATGCATAAAGAAAAAGGCTACCGATGGTTTCATGGCACAGCCGCGGTGCGCAGAGATACCAACGGCAATGCGGTACAAATGATAGGTTCAATGCAAGATATTCATGAGCGCAAACAAGCCGAAGTCGAGAGAGAGCAACTCATTCAAAAATTGAGAACGTCTAACGACGAACTCGATCAATTTGCCTATATCGCTTCTCACGATCTCAAGGCGCCGCTAAGAGTCATTGATAACGCAAGTTCGTGGTTAGAAGAAGATATCGGGCATAAACTAGCAAATGACGACCTTGAAAACTTGCAATTGATTCGTAGTCGGGCCTTAAGAATGGAAAAGTTGCTAGACGACTTACTTGAATATTCTCGGGTGGGCCGAAAAACGGACGCGCGATATACCAGCACCGTATCTGGCGATGAATTACTCAACGATGCACTCTTGCTAATCGACAAGCCTGAAAGCTTTGATATTAATATTGATAAAGCGTTTGCAAACATAAACGTTAACCTGATGCCCTTACTGCAGATTTTTGTCAATCTCCTCAGTAATGCCACCAAACATCACGATAAAACCAGCGGAACGATATCGATTACCCTTGATGAAGAGTTTGAACACTTCATATTCTCAGTGTGTGATGATGGGCCAGGCATTGCTCAGGAATACCACCAAAAAATCTTTGGTATGTTTCAAACCTTGCAATCGAGAGACCGAGTTGAAGGCAGTGGAATGGGGCTTGCGTTGGTAAAAAAACATATCGATCTACAAGGAGGGCACATCAACATTGAATCGACCTTGGGAAAAGGTTGCACGTTTAAAATCACTTGGCCCAAAATAAAGTAACCTCAGCATAGATAAAGACAACAATGATAACGATACTATCCAACCAACAAAGCAAACAGCCATTAAACATATTGTTGGTTGAAGACGATGATGGCGATGCAAAAGCGGTAAAACGCGCCTTCTCCAAAGCGGAAATCACTAACACAATCACCCGGGCTGAAGACGGCGTTGAAGCGCTTGATATTTTGCGCGGTAAAAATGGTCACAACACATTATCAGCACCCTATATTTTATTGCTCGACTTAAACATGCCTCGCATGGACGGCTTTGAACTTTTAGCAACACTCAGAGCAGATGATCGCCTTAAAAAAACGATCGTATTTATATTAACTACCTCAAAGCGCGACGAAGATAAAAACCTCGCCTACAATAAAAATGTAGCGGGTTATATTGTAAAAGAAACCGCAGGAAGAGATTTTCTAAAATTGGTCGATATGATAGGTAATTACTGGTGTCTCGTTGAATTGCCAGAATAAGGATGGAGAACGAGTTTGGCACGACAACACTTAAACGTACTTATTGCAGATGATGACAGCGGCGACAGAAAGTTAATTAGTCGTCATATCAAACTGACTCAGCTACGTGTTGACATCACCGAAGCCGTTGACGTTAACCAAGCAATAAACCTATTGAAAGATAACCAGTTCGACATTGCATTTATCGATTACCAAATGCCTGGCAATCTGAATCTTGAAGGTATAGAGCGCATTCATGCGCAATTTCCTTATACCGCAATCGTCCTCATGACAGGACAAGGCGACGAAAACGTTGCCTCTACCGCTATACAGCTTGGTGCATTAGACTATATGACCAAGCGCTCTATTAGCGCCACCAACTTAATGCAAACCATAGAAAGAGCCACCCGTCTCATTTCGCTACAGCAACAAATTGATGAACAAAAAGAGTCATTAAGTCAATTTTCTCGCGTCTTGGTTCATGATTTGAAGGGCCCTATTCGCCACATTAAGGCATTTAGTGAGATGATTAATGAAGCAAGTGCTCAACAGCACTTCGACAAAATTGCTGAATTTAGTCAAATTATTATCAAGTCGGCTACGCGCCTCGATGAGTTAATTGATGCACTTTCGGCTTATAATAAAACGGATGTATCCGACGTTCGTTTCGACACGGTATCAATGCAAAAAATTGTCACTGAAGTTGTTTTTTTGATGCATCCTGAAATCGAAGAAAAAAACGCAAATATCGTCTTCTCCGACCTTCCCGAGGTAAAGGGAAACGCACCTCAACTATTCCAACTCATGCAGAATCTGATCGGAAATGGTCTCAAATATTGCGATGCTGAACACCCTCACATCTCGATTTCGGTGTTAAAAGAGAAAAACCAATACCGCTTCTGCGTTGAAGATAACGGAATTGGGTTTGAAGATAAGTTCAATGAGCGTATTTTTGAACCTTTCCAACGACTTCATAGCCCTAATGACAAGCGTTTTTCCGGCTCTGGGCTTGGTCTTTCTACGTGTAAAAAGATAGTTAGCCGCCACGGCGGGGATATCAGGTGTCAATCTGAGCTAGGTAAAGGTTCAATGTTTTTTTTCACACTACCCTTTCCCATTATCGACGCCCTCTAGCACCTTAAATTTTGGGACAAGACCTTAAAAAATGAGCCATAAAGCCTAAAACTCGTTCACTTTCTATACTCAAACCCATCTCAGAAAGCACCTTCCTCTGTATTTCAATAATCTAGCTCTCGTTGGTTGTGCAGCAACCGCTTTCAAGGTGGACAGCATGGTGCATACAGGGTATTGCTCAGGAAGGAAACAGGGATTTCGTTTCCATGGAGAGCAACATAGCACATGGAGTTGTCCAGCCAACACAAGTTAATTACATCCCAACTAAAAAGATAGGAATAGAGAAAATGGATGCGAGTAGTCCCAACGGATTGTTTCGAACTCAAGCGGTGAGTCATGCCTCTAACCGCTTATTAGGCAAAGTGCTCGTAAAACCGCATATATCTGCATCACTCGTCAGCACGTTTTTATTAGTATGGCTTATCGCTGCCGGTGTTTGGTTAAGCTCCGCTCAGTATGCAAAACAAGTCACTGTTCGAGGATGGTTGGAACCCGCTACCGGCGCATCATTTCACTATGCGTCTTTGCAACAAGGCATTGTGAGCGATATGTACGTAAACATCGGCGAAGAAGTACAAAAAGGCCAAGCGCTTATGCGTTTAAAAGCGGAGCGCCGGAATCTTCAGGGCTATAAATTTAATCATTTGTTGCGAGAAGAATTACGCGAAACGCGTCAAATACTACAATCTGAGCAGCAACGAGTAATAAGCGAACGCAATGAACGTGAGCGCTTTTTACATAACCAGCAGACCCAATTGAGTAAGGAAAAAGACTCCCTTTTCGAAGTAGTCGCCTCGACCAAAGAACAATATCAATTAGCTAAAAAACACAGTGTGAAAATAGCCAAACTTCACAAAAACGGTTGGGTTAGCGATATTGATTTGAATGCAGCTATTAGCCAATCGCTTCAGCTTAAAACTCAACTTAACAATTTAGAGCGTGAGCGCGTTCAAATTGAACGCGAAGCCGACTCACTTGCCGAGCAGTTGGCACTGTTACCGTCTACATCCACACAAACCGAAAACCAGCTCCGCCAACAAATTGCAGAAATCAATCAGCGTATTATTCGCCTTGAATCAGAAGGTGATGAAGTTATTTTTGCTCAGTCTTCTGGAAAAGTCAGCGACATCTATGCATCAGTAGGACAAAGCACAACAGGGAGCCCCTTGCTTACCATTGTGCCAAATAACGGTAACCTTATTGCTGTGCTCCCCGTACCCTCTCGTTCTGCAGGATTCATTGAGCAAGGGCAGTCGCTGACCCTGCGTTACGATGCGTTTCCCCATGAAAAATTTGGTGCACAGCATGGTGAAATAGAAAGTATATCCGAGTCAATTTTATTACCAAATCAGGTTCCCAATGCAGCAACGGCTTTGTCTGAACCGGTATATTTGGTTAGAGCAAAGGTGGATAGTCATCATATTCATGCCTATGGCGAACCCGTTGTTTTGAAATCAGGTAACACCTTTGCAGCGGAGATCGCATTAGGAGAACGCAGCATGCTTGAATGGCTATTTGCACCATTACTCAGTTTAAAAGGGAGATTGTAAGCATGCAGCAGGTATTAGATTCGCCCAAATTACAGACAGTCATACCTAACTTTTTTACTCCGACGGTTCCATTAGTTTTACAATCTGAAACTAGCGAATGCGGTTTAGCCTGCGTGGCTATGCTTGCCAATTATTACGGTAATCATATTGGCATGCGTGAATTACGCGACAAATTTGCCATTTCCAGTCAAGGTGCAAACCTGCGCTATTTGTTAGAGATAGCCGCTCAGCTACAACTGAACACCAGAGCGGTAAAATTAGATATAGATTCGCTTTCAGACCTTACAACGCCCTGCATTTTGCACTGGGATATGAATCATTTTGTCGTGCTCACTAAAGTGACGGCTAAGTATGCAACTATCAACGACCCTGCATTAGGCGCGCGAAAAATACCTCTGCATGAATTTGGCAATCATTTTACAGGGATTGCAGTAGAATGTAGCCCAACAGAAGCATTTACACCTCAAAAACCCAGTAGTTCACTTAACCTTTGGCATTTTTTCAACTCAGCGATCGGCTTAAAGCGCTTCGCGTTAGTTTTATTTGCCTTAAGTATCGTACTTCAAGCCTTTGCGCTTGTGTCGCCTTACTACATGCAATTGATTGTTGATGATGTATTGGTGGGGAACAATGCTGATTTGCTCACTGCATTGGCGATAGGATTCAGTTTACTACTGCTGATTGAAGTTGCCACCTCAACACTTCGACAATTCCTGATGCTGTCACTGACAAGCAAGTTGAATGCACAGCTAAGCGCCAATGTTTTTTATAAACTGATCCGTTTACCGTTTACGTTTTTTCACAAACGTCACTTGGGGGATGTCGTCTCGAGGTTTGGTTCTCTAGGGCCGATTCGAGATATGCTATCACGAGGACTGATAGCAGCCTTACTCGATGGATTGATGGCAATCATTACGCTTATCGTTATGTTTGTTTACAGTGTGAAGCTTGCGCTTATCTCCAGTGCAGTCGTATTTATTTACCTACTGACTAAATGGTTTGTATATCGGCCTATCCATCGCCTGCATGCAGAAAGCCTCGCGGCTGGCGCGCACGAAAATAGTCATTTTATGGAATCGGTACGGGCAATAAAAACAATCAAACTCTTTCAGCAAGAGTCGGCGCGTCAAAACGAATGGCAACATAAACTCACTAATTACCTTAACACCGACATTAGATTAAGCCGTTGGCAGATATCGTTAAGCACCGTCAATCAACTTTTATTTGGCATTGAGAATCTAATCGTTATTTACTTTGCAGCCAACGCTGTGATGGAAAATACTATTTCAGTAGGCATGCTATACGCGTTCATAAGCTACAAAAGTCGCTTTACTGGCGCCATGGATAACGTAATTAACACGGTGATCGACTATCGTTTGCTCGATGTGCATTTCGACCGCCTGAGCGATTTAGTGCTGAGTAACACTGAGACACATAGCACGCAAAAACCCTCTGTCTCTCCAACCATTCAGCAGAAACCTAGCTTGTCGATTCAGAATATTAGCTATCGCTATTCTAGCCATTCTCCGCTCATATTTAATCATATCAATGCGCATATCGAACATGGAGAATGCATCGCTATTGTAGGTGCCAGTGGTAGTGGGAAAACCACACTTTTGCATTGCTTAATGGGCTTACTTACCCCTGATAGTGGCAGTATTTATTGGGGCACGCAAGACATTCAAGATTCCGTTTCTTATCGACAACAGATCAGTGCAGTGACGCAAGACGACCAATGTCTCTCGGGCAGTATTTTAAATAACATTGCCTGCTTTGATGCACAGCCTGATCCTCAAAAAGCCGTTTGGGCCGCCCAAATGGCGTGTATTCACAACGATATCATGGCCATGCCAATGCAATACCAAACACTCGTTGGCGATATGGGTAGCTGCCTATCTGGGGGGCAACTTCAACGGGTGCTGATTGCTCGAGCACTTTACAGACAACCGCTGATTCTGTTTATGGATGAAGCGACGGCTCACCTCGATACTGAATCGGAAAAGCAGGTGAATGCCAATTTACGCAACTGCAACATAACCAGAATTATTATCGCCCACAGACCACAAACCATTGCCATGGCTGACAAAGTTTATCAACTCAAAAATGGCTCACTCACTTTATCGACCACCCAAGGAGAATAACATGACGCTATCAACATTAGATGACCGACTCGATTTGCTGTCAAAAAGGGAGCTACAAGTCGCAAGAAAAATTTTGGAAGGACTGCCAAATAAAAGTATTGCCAATCAGCTTTTTATCAGTGAAAGAACGGTTAAGTTCCATTGTGCCAATATTTACAAAAAGTTGGAAATTCGCAATAGAGCCGCGCTGATGGCCTGCTTTTTTCGTCAACTATATCAACCACTACACGAATTAAATCATTGAACAATACGTTTACACAACCGGGTTAAAGCAACCCACTTTCCACCATTAAAGGAGAAACACATGCAAGCGACACACAAGATAGAACACCTTACAGACAAGGAACAAACATCAGTTGGGGGAGCGCTGAACGTGCACGTTATACCTACAAAAATAATTTTTGAAACTGTTTACCCCGTTCCATCAGAACCTAGGTACCTTACCCAAGCTATTGGTGAAGACGGCAATCCTCCACAACATTATTTTTGATCAACACTTATTTCTATAAAAATGCTCCCGTCTACGGGCGGGAGACAACTACGACAGATTATGAAAAAAATTATTATATTAGGCAGCGAAGACGATCGAGAAGTCAAGCTACTGAGTGAACACTTACTTTACGAAAATGCACAGGTTTATTGTCTAGACTTATGTAAAACACCGGAGCAATACCAGTTCCACTGGAAACCTGAAAGCGCGGCAGGGAGCTTATTGATTGACGACCAGCTTATTCCGTTTACCTCAATTAATGGCTTATTTTGGCGTAACGCAAATCCGTCCAACCAGCCTCTTTCACGAAATCTTTATAGCGCGTTATCGCCGTTTCTGTATCAACCCAACCTTAGGTGGATAAATAGCATTAACGCGATCAACTACCATCAAAACAAGCCTAGACAACTTTATCATGCCAAACAGTTAGGTGCTGATATTCCAGACACGTATGTTGGCAACTCTTTAAGTGAAGCTCAGCGCTTTATATCAACACACCCACAGGTGATCATAAAACCTGTACAAGGTGGGGCCTACACCAGAGAGCTTGTTGCAGACGAACGTACATCTGACGGCTTAGCAGCCATACTCAGTAAAGACCTCGTCACCTTGCAACGCAGAATAAACGGCATGCATATTCGTACTTTTGTTATCAACGATCATGTATTGAGCGCAGCGATTGGCAGTGATCAACTGGATTATCGGCTTGACGAGCATGCGTTCACGAATGAATTTACCTTGCCACAGTACGAAACTGAACTTTCAAGGAGAATTTGCACCGCATTTGGTATGGCATGGTGTGCAATAGACTGGAAATACGACGAAGGAAGATTTGTATTTTTAGAAGCGAATCCTGCACCTCATTTTGCAGAGTTTGAGACAAAAACTCGGTATCCGATCACCGCTTGTATCGCTAATTTGTTACTGCGTTAAATGAATAACGCAGTAATTTATATCTGTTCCCTCAACATTCGAATTAAAGAATAAATCGGCTGAGGTCTTCGTTATCGACTAGCGCATCCAAATGTTCATTAACATAAGCTTCGTCAATCACTAAGGACTCACCTGATTTTTCTGAGGCGTCGAAAGAAATCTCTTCCATCAGTCTTTCAAGTACAGTGTGGAGGCGACGTGCGCCAATATTTTCAGTTCGCTCGTTCACCTGCCATGCCGCTTGAGCAATACGCTGAATACCCGTTTCGGTAAAGCTTACATCTACGCCTTCGGTCGCCAGTAAAGCTTTATATTGCTCAGTGAGTGATGCATTCGGCTCCGTGAGAATACGCACGAAATCTTCCACTTTCAGTGCCGACAGCTCAACTCGAATGGGTAAACGGCCTTGCAACTCAGGAATTAAATCTGATGGCTTGCTCATTTGGAATGCGCCCGACGCAACAAATAAAATGTGGTCGGTTTTCACCATTCCATGCTTGGTAGACACGGTAGACCCTTCCACCAAAGGCAATAGATCTCGCTGCACGCCTTCACGCGAAACGTCAGCCGAACCTGTACCCTCGCGTTTGCAAATTTTGTCTATTTCATCGATAAACACAATGCCGTTTTGTTCAAGCGATTCAATGGCGTTGGCTTTCAACTCTTCTTGATTGACAAGCCGAGCCGCTTCTTCATCGACTAACAGCTTGTACGCATCTTTGATTTTAAGTTTTTTCTTCTTTTTCTGTGAACCCGATAAATTCTGGAACATACCTTGAAGTTGATTGGTCATTTCCTCCATACCGGGAGGCGCCATAATTTCTACTCCGACCTGAGGTAAGGCCAAATCTATTTCTATCTCTTTTTCATCAAGCCCACCTTCGCGTAACTTTTTTCGAAACGCTTGTCGCGTGCCGCGATCTTGAGATTCTTCTTTTTCACCATACACATTTTCAGCACTGGGTAACAGCACATCTAAAATACGCTCTTCTGCGGCTTCTTCTGCGCGGAATTTTACTTTTGCTGTTTCTTGCTCTTTAGTCATTTTTACTGAAATGTCGGCAAGGTCGCGAATAATGCTTTCTACTTCTTTTCCTACGTACCCTACTTCAGTAAATTTTGTTGCTTCAACTTTGATAAACGGCGCGTTGGCAAGTTTTGCCAAACGTCGAGCTATTTCTGTTTTCCCTACACCAGTAGGGCCAATCATCAAAATATTTTTAGGTGTCACCTCTTGGCGTAATTCCAAGGGTAATTGCATACGACGCCAACGGTTTCGAAGCGCAATCGAAACGGCGCGCTTGGCATCTTGTTGACCAATAATGTGTCGGTCTAATTCGTGAACAATTTCTCTGGGTGTCATTTCAGACATAGTGTTTTCCAAATTCTAATAAGACAGTGTTTCTACAGTGTGCGAGTGGTTGGTGTAAACGCAAATGTCGCCTGCCTTCGTTAAACTTTTTACGGCAATGTCCTGTGCAGATAGCTCGGTATTTTCAAGCAATACAGATGCCGCAGCCTGCGCATAAGGACCACCTGAACCAATGGCTATAATGTCATGCTCTGGCTGTATGACATCTCCGTTACCTGTAATGATCAACGACGCGGTGTGATCGGCTACAGCTAATAGCGCTTCAAGCTTTCTTAACATACGATCGGTTCGCCAATCTTTAGCTAGTTCAACAGCGGCTTTAGTTAAATGCCCTTGGTGCATTTCCAATTTGCTTTCAAAACGCTCAAATAGCGTAAACGCGTCCGCTGTGCCGCCAGCAAAACCAGCAAGTACTTTGTCGTGATACAAACGGCGAACTTTTCTAGCATTACCTTTCATTACAGTATTGCCAAGCGATACCTGTCCGTCTCCCGCTATTACTACAGCATTATCGCGACGAACAGAAACAATAGTGGTCATAGACTTTCTTACCCTCAATTTACTTACTGTTGAGGTATGCCCGATTCTTAATATTTCAAGGGCCTAGAGATAATCTTACGAGTTTAATCACAAATTCCAGAACCAGATTTGACATGTCGTCACATTGGATTTGCGTAAGGCATGTCGGGTGCGTTCCGCCTCTCTCTTCGAGTCAAAAGGCCCAAGTATCACTCTAAACCAGTCACCGTTTTGCCCAGAACTGTTGCGGATTTGTGCTTCAAAGCCTTGAAACGCAATTTTGGCTCTCATTTCTTCAGCCTGAGGTCGTGTTCTAAACGAGGCACACTGCATTAGGTAGCGTTTGTCACTTTTTACTTGCTCGGCGACATCCACTTCTACCTCGTAGCCCGGTAGTGTTTTAATATATTCCCACTCTTCTTCAGGCAGTTCGGGCAAACTGTCTTCTGATTTTTTCACTACGGGTTCAACGGGAATAGAATTGTCTGGTTCGCTCGCGTTATCTTTTATCGACCACAGCCAATAAGCAAAACCTAATAAAATTAACGTGACAACGCCAAGTCTAAGCCACAAGATAGCGGTAGGGCCTGAATACTCTTTTTCTTTTGTCTGTTTGTTTTGCCTTTTTGGCGCAGTATTTTTCTTAGCGTTTTTTGGTTTGGGCTTGGAATTAGCTCGACCACGTGACACGTAATCTTTTTGCGGCATAGTTTTCTCTACAAATAGCTAGGGTGCAATCGGTCAGTTTTGCGAGAGTGTAACCTTATGAGAGGTCGATTGCATCAACATCCACTGACCAACGGCATTTTTTTGCTTGCTTGTCGGACTGCAAAACTTGAACCAAGGCGTTAAGGCAATAATGCAGGGGTTTTCTAGCGCCTGCTCTAAGCACTAGCATAAAGCGATAACGACTCAAACGCTTCTCAACGAGCGCGGGAACAGGCCCTATACACACGATGTCTGAGCTGCCGCTTGCTGTATTTTTAGCAAGCAATAACACTTGCTGACATAGTGCCTTATCAACCGATTCAGCACGAATGATTGCTTGAGAATAGTAAGGGGGACAGTTCAGCGCTTGGCGCTCCGCCAATAATAGGCGTGCGACATGGTTGTATCCATTATTGACCAATTCTTGCAAAATGGGATGGTGCGGATGATGGGTTTGTAAAATCATGTAGCCTTTTTTAGACGCTCTGCCTGCTCTACCAGAAATTTGCGTCACCAATTGAGCCAATTTTTCCTGAGCGCGCACATCAAGACTAAACAAGCCCCCATCAACATCTACCAACACCACTAAGGTCACATTAGGAAAATGATGGCCTTTGGCTAGCATTTGTGTACCCACTAGAATATTGGCTTTTAACGACTGAATGTCCTCATACATACGTTCAAAAGACGTTTGAGTGCGGGTATTATCTCTGTCTATACGAACGGTGTTATATTGAGGAAACAGGCGATTACATTGCGACTCGAGTTGTTCCGTACCCACGCCTTGTGAAATAAACTCGCTCGCTTCGCATTCGGAACAATGCTGGGGAACAGGCCTTTGAATATCGCAATGATGGCATTCTAGCCGCTTTTTTTGTTTATGCCATGTCATAGGACGGTCGCAGCGATGGCAAGATTCGACATGTCCGCAGGCATGACACAATAAAATAGGAGCAAAGCCTCGCCGGTTCAAAAACAAAAGTACCTGATTGCCACGAGATAAATGAAGGTGCATTTGCTCGATCGCTGACTCAGACAAACCACTGTGGATAGGTTCGTGTTTGATATCGAGAATATGTTGCGTGACCGTTTGCGCCTCTCCGGCGCGTTCACGTAATGTAAGATACTGATACTTTCCTGTTAACGCATTGTTTAAGCTTTCTAGAGAAGGTGTTGCGCTGCCTAGCACAAGGGGAATATGATGATTTTTTGCTCGTACTGCGGCGACATCGCGCGCATGATAACGCAGGCCATCTTGTTGCTTTAACGCGTCGTCGTGCTCCTCATCAATAATGATCATCCCCAAATCAAAAAATGGCGTAAACACGGCGCTTCGCGTTCCGATTACAATAGGTAACTGCCCCTGCTTTGCTTTTAACCAAATTTGGGTTCGTTTTTTGTCACTGATTGACGAATTGATAGCCCCTACATCGAAGCCAAAACGAGCTTTAAAACGAGCTAACGTTTGTGGTGTCAGGCCAATCTCCGGAACCAAAATCAATACTTGGCGTCCGTTGTTTATGACTTTTTCAATAACTTGTAAATAAACTTCTGTTTTTCCGCTACCCGTTACTCCTTCAAGTAGGGAAATCGAAAATGTCTCAAGTTGTGCACACAAAGCGCCTATGGCTATGGCTTGCTCAATATTCGCTTTCGGTATTGAATCTTTTGGCTGAAAACTGGGACGACGATGACCCATCGAGGGAGTGCGTTCAAACCGTTCTATCCATCCTTTTTGCATTAAATTCCGCAATATCGAGGCATTGCTTATTGCCAGAAGTTCGTCTTTAGCGGCCTCCCCATTATTTAAGGCTTTGACCACGTTAAGATGAGACTGCGTTTTTATTTTTTGTTCGTCTAAACAATGCCGACCTGTGTCTGTCAAGCGAAACGCCGTTTGTAGTGTTAACTGCGTTATCTCTTGCTGACTTTTTTCTTTGCGAAGCCAACCGGGCAGCATAGTCGTTATCGTCTCACCAATCGGAAAGTGGTAGTAATCAGCAAGCCACATGGCAAGTTTAAGCCAATCCGAGTCAAGAAACGCGTGAGTATCAAGCACACAAGATACATCCTTTAAATTGTTGGACGGCGTAATTTCATCATCGGCATCACATGTTACGACAACACCCACTACTTTCCTGCTGCCAAACGGCACAGATACTCTCACGCCAACAGGTAACAACTCACTGTGCGAATAACAAAAGAGCTGACGCAAAGGAACAGGAACAGCAACATGGATGATAACCATAATGAGGTGTGTAAATTCTCGACAATTGACGCTTGAAACAAACAGCTACATACATTAATATGCGCGCCTCTTTACAGCAAGCGAAGTATTGTGCTTGGTTTGCAAAACATTGAATTACGTATGGTGTTCAGCTTCGGGTTGGATAGCGATACGGCCTGAATATATGAGGTAAGCCATGAAAGAAGGTATTCACCCTAAGTACGAAGAAATTACTGCAACCTGTTCTTGTGGAAACGTAATGAAAATACGTTCAACTGTAGGCAAGGATTTGAGTTTGGATGTGTGCTCTAGTTGTCACCCATTCTACACGGGCAAGCAGCGAAATGTAGACACTGGTGGTCGAGTTGATCGCTTCAAGAAGCGTTTTGGTGCGCTTAGTAAAAAGTAAGTATAAAAGCCCTAAAAAGCGGATAAAACCCATCTCAAGCGATGGGTTTTTTTATGTCTACTTTGCCGTATTTTTATTCGCCCTCTGCGTCTGTTTCTGGATCCAGCCCCATTTCAAGCATAATCTCTCTAGCCTGTTCAGGAATTCTATGTGGGTTTTCTTTTCGAAGGTCGTTATCATTTGGTAAAGGCTGACCGGTAAACGCGTGCAAAAAAGCTTCGCAAAGTAACTCAGAATTGGTGGCGTGACGTAAGTTGTTTATTTGCCGACGAGTTCTCTCATCAGTCAACACTTTAAGCACATTGATAGGAATAGATACGGTAACCTTTTTAACCTGCTCACTTTTCTTTCCATGCTCTGCATAGGGATGAATATACTTACCGTTCCATTCTGCCATTTTATTCTCGTTGATTTATAGACGTTTTCACTCTGCGATTGTAAACAAAGCATGAGAAAGGTCAATTAAGCCGTGTGAACTGCTTGACGTCTAGACATTTATAACTTATTTTAGACGTCTAAACGTCTATAGGTAAATTTATGGTTTCTTATGCCCAAGGCATTGACGCGTTAAACCAGTCATTGTCTGAATTACGTGATATTGATGTATCGTTTGAGTTTTTCCCGCCAAAAACAGAAAAAATGGAAGCAACATTGTGGAAGTCTGTTGAAAGACTTGCTCCACTCAAGCCAAGTTATATGTCTGTTACCTATGGTGCGAATAGCGGTGAGCGTGACAAAACACACGATGTCGTTAAGCGTATTCAGAACGAAACTGGGGTCGTGGCAGCGCCTCACCTCACGTGCATCGACGCGTCTGCGGAAGAACTCAAAGCCATCGCAAAAGATTATTGGGATTCAGGCATTAAGAAAATCGTTGCCTTACGCGGCGACCTGCCCGACGAAACCACCAAGCCAGATATGTATGCCAGTGATTTAGTGAGCTTGTTAAAAGACGTGGCCGATTTTGATATTTCTGTTGCTGCGTATCCTGAAAAGCACCCAGAAGCGCCCAACGATCAATTCGATTTATTGAATTTAAAGCGTAAAGCCGAAGCGGGCGCTAACGAGGCAATCACTCAATTTTTCTTTGATACCAGCGTGTTTTTGCGATTTAGAGATCGCGCTGCCGCTGCCGGTATCGATTTAGATATCGTACCGGGAATATTACCCGTTACCAACTATAACACCTTACTCAAGTTCGCTGGATTTACCAACGTACATGTACCCAACTGGCTTCATAGGCAATTCGATGGTTTGGACGAAGCCGACCAAACCACACGAAACTTGTTAGGGGCTAACATTGCAATGGACATAGTGAAAGTATTGGCAAAAGAAGGCGTCAAACACTTTCATTTTTATACCTTAAATAGAAGTGAACTCAGCTATGCGATTTGTCATCTGCTTGGTGTAAGAGAACAAAACTAAAGTATATCCCCGTTCCACCTCAACATGCTCGATTCAGCGAACGAATAAAAGGATTTAAACAAGGAAAATTGGAGAAGGCATGGTGGTTCCATGTCGAAACAATTTGACGCAGGGTAAATCCTTTTAGGCTTCGCCCTTGGGAGCTTCACAGCGCTTTTATGACTGCGTTATACTTGTTCGTAAGGTTAGCCACATTCCTTCTCAAGTATGCCTTGCCATAAAACCGCTGTGATAGCTCTGAAACGAACATGTTGAGGTGGAACGGGGATACTAATCCTATTAAACTGTTTTTTAATTTAATGCGTTTGATACACTTTGTGAAACAATAAAGGGTTTAGTATGCAGTTTTCTCGATTTATTGCCGTTAAAAAAGCGTTGACCAGTGAAAATTTGCTCGCGCTAGGTAAACGATTTGTGTATCGCTGTAAGCGCGACAAAATCACCATATCGGCAGGTCATTTAGCATACGTCACCCTTCTCTCGTTAGTGCCGTTCATTATGGTTTTCTTTACCATATTGTCTGCATTCCCCGCGTTCAAAAGCGCAAAAGGTAAATTAGAGTCGTTTATTTTCAGTAACTTTGTTCCTGCTGCCGGAGACACGGTACAGCATTACCTCACCGACTTTGTAGACAATGCGTCACAAATGACCGCGATAGGTATTTTGTCGCTATTAGTGGTTGCCCTGATGCTGATATCCAATATAGACAAAACCCTGAATTCGATTTGGCGTACGCAAATCACTCGCCCAGCCATTTACACTTTTGCAATTTACTGGATGGTTATTTCTCTTGGTCCCTTGTTAATGGGTTCGAGTGTAGCAGTAAGCTCCTATCTTACTAGCGTTGCCGCTTTTGCTGAAACCTACACACCGGGTCTTGGCACATTCTTACTCAATTTAATTCCTTTTTTCACTGCCATGGCAACCTTCGTTATTTTATACATGGTTGTACCCAACAAGCGCGTTAAACCTCGCTATGCCATTGTCGGTGCCTGCGTCGCCACTTTGTTGTTTGAAGCGTTCAAACGAGGGTTTGCACTCTACGTTACTAATTTTCCCTCTTACGAACTCATCTACGGAGCGCTAGCGGTTGTCCCCATTCTATTTGTATGGGTGTACTTATCGTGGGTGGTTGTTTTACTAGGTGCCGAATTTACGTGTAGCTTAGAAGAGGTGTGGGAGCCTGCGGTGGATAAAGAAGAAAAGCGTGTTGAACATCAATAAGTTAGCCTTTTTAAGTTTGCTTGACTTCGTATTTTCTTAATGACAACATAAAAATCCAATGTGATGTGGTTATAACTGCCAAACGCTTATTTGTTTCACGCAACAATTAACATATTGTGCTTTTACAAGGGATTTATATGAAGCTCTCACCTTTTTTAACTTTTATTTTTTTGGTAGTCACTTTTAGTCAGGAATCTATCGCATCAAATTGTCGTGTTTTTGAGTCTGACTCAGGTGGAACCGTTAAGATAGACTCATCTACTGAATGTATTACATTCACCAATGTTATGCACACTAAGACAGTGTTCGTGATCGATTCCACTCGACGGATTCCACAAGATTTTAATTTAACGATACAAACTCCTGACAATAGAACTCTTTACGATGCACTTATAACAGGCAACA
>CAYSDZ010000017.1:0-45590 GCA_964429915.1 uncultured Alteromonas sp. | reverse complement strand
GCAACAACCGCTACTTTAAATACGTTTGGTAACACTGAGGTCTCATTTCATATTGACCCTAAAAACAAAGATAGGGATTATAAATTTTCAATCATTCACCACAGAGACGATGATAATGAGTTTACTTTTATAAATATAAGTTTCATTGCCACTGAACGTAAATCAAACTCAGCACCCCCTCCGTTCCCAGCGCCCATTCCGATAGGCGCTTGTTACGACGAATTTGGACAAGAAATATTTTGCGTACCCAATTTCGATAATTCTGGCTCAGCGAATGCCGCAATACAATCCGAGCATGCGGCATGTAATGAATCGAATCGCCCTTTTAACAAACCACCCAGTCGCAGAACATCAGGCCGTGACATGAACGTAAACGAGCTCTTAAGGAATGCGGAAGATCACACCGAGTGGGTTACGAGAAACCTGCCAGCAGAAAGTGTACTGGCAGCAATATACTCACACCTTGTACAACAAGCACGAATAGGCGGTATTTTGGATGTAGCACATGATGATGACCGAACTACTTATGTTGGAGGTTTTGAAGACGGAAATTTCCTCTATGGTGCCTACGGTACCGCACTAGGCATAAGTGAGTTTACTTTGGCTAGAGGTTCGAGTTTTTATTCAAGTTTCACTCAAAGCGATAATCGGTCTGATATCTATCGATTTTTTAGAGGAATTTTTCGAGCTGCAACTAATACTGGCGACCCTCAAGAAGACATTTTGCAAGAACAACGAGGTATTAATTACGCGAGAGAAGTGTGGGCAAAAGATAAAAATAATCCAAATTCATTTTCTTGTTTAGATGAAAAATCTGTTAATGAGGCACGCGACCCGACCAATGGCGAAACAGGCATTGGTGTGGGTGGCGGAATTGATACTGGTGTAGAGCCCCCAAACGATCCCAGCAACAATTTGCTTCCTCAAGCCCAAAGAAGAAGAACGGCTTTTTGTTATCGTGAATTGCCGGACGGTGAAGGCTCAACGTATATTCAACATGTGGATTGTCCCTCGTGATCGGTAAACGAACTTACATGGACCATATAAACTTCCACTCAACCCTAACTGACACCTTAGTCTATGAGTTGAAATGAACCGGTAAATAATGTAATCCAAAGGAGAGACGATGAAAAAAGTAGTGTTACTGCTTACTACGCTGCTGTTATCTTGTGGAGAGGCACCCCCTAAACTCAGTGTTGTTGAAGCCAATTTTTATGATAACAGAGCTGTATTTGCTGAAGTCGAAAAGGTCGCTTGTCAAATGGGTGAGGTAAAACAACCATACAGTTATACTGCCGATAAATTCAGTTATAGCCTAGATAATATTGAGCCTGATTTTAGAAACGCCACCTTAGATTCTTTATTACAAACAATTAACGCCTCCGCTCTTGGCTATAACAAAAAGACTAATGGGGAGTGCAGTTTGGTTGTTAGTTATTTTAAATTTTCATTTGCTGGGCGTGGCAACAGTTACGCCTACGGCTTCCAAACAGAAAATCCAAACATTAAAGCTAGAAATGAACAAACCCTTGAGAAGATTTCCGAGGCTAGAAAAGACATTATCGTCCATATGCCATTAGAGGACGGATGGTATATCATTTTTAGACACTCGTAGAAGCGTCAACTTATCGATATCGTCTTCTTGCTAGTCTGTGCGGTGAAACTGAATATAATGGGAGCCCAACATCAAATTGTAATGGTCTAAACTTTAGATTGATCACAAACTGAATGAAAATCTGCAAAGGCTAGCTTAGTAAAATTAGAAATTAAGTTTGTGTCAACACATCAAGACCTGCGAGTTGATTCCATGCTAATTATTACAGCTAGGAAACTTGCGCCATAATTCTTTTTAACTTTTCATGTACCTGCGCATTTATATGGTGTTGGTCACAAGCCAATACAGATACAAGACTTAACATACTGAGTAGGTTATCCTCTTGATATAATGTCAATAAATCATCCTTGGAATACTGCGATTGCGCCAGAATGCGGTCAACGATTTCGTTGGCTCGGTCAGGATATTTTCTGTCATCAATGCTTTCTAAACACTCAAACAGTTCATCAATGCTATATTTCACAAAGTTTATTGTTTCCTGCATACTTTACTCTTTTTTAAGGGCGCTTTATCCCATTGGGTTTTGAGCAGATTGGGTATCGGACAATATTTTATTTATTTTATCTCCGGCTGCTTCCAATGCTCTACCACCATGATAGGCAATATAAGCCAGCACAAGAAATCCACCATTCACTTCCTCTACTTCATTGATTTTTAATTCATGCATAGTTTTATCTACCTCAATTACATTAGGTTGAAAATTTGATATCTGCTAACACAGATTCATTTTTTCTAAAAGTGAGAAGTCACTATACTAGCTGGGATGTTTAATTGGTACTGAGCTCAAGAACAGTTCATTCGACAAATAACTTTCTATATTGGCGATGCGAATTATTTCGGTTCCACCCTGGCATTAAAAAAATATCGCTGAATCAATCCGAGTTTGTCGGAGGCTAATTATCTTTAAAGAATTAGCCAATGAACAAAAGAGTAACTTATTCCCCAGAAGTGCGTGAACGTGCAGTTCGCATGGTTTTAGCATCGGAGTATGAACACTCTTCCAGATGGGCGGCACTGGTGTCTATTTCATCGAAAATCGGTTGTACACATGAAACGTTAAGGGCTTGGGTAAATAAAATGGAAGTGGATTCAGGTAAAAAGCTTGGTATCACCAGTGATGACTCAGCCAAAATCAAAGAGCTCAAGCGGGGCTCGACCGTAAACCGAGGATTTAGTCCAGTTTATTTACATCGCTCGTTGTATGGTGTCGAGCTGATTTGTCGTGCTGTTCAAATTACACTCAACGTATTACCACTATAAATCACTGGAAACACAGCCTGAACAACGTTTTCAGCGATATCATCGTGATGAAGCGCTTAAGCCAGAGATAATGCATGTCTGGCAGGAAAACAGACGATGCTATGGCGTGAGAAAAGTCTGGAAACAGATGACACGTGAAAGTTTTACGGTGGCGCGCTGCACGGTAGCTAGATTGATGAAATTTTTAAGTATCGAAGGCATTCGCCGTGGCAAACATTGTATTATGACGATCCCTGATGACAGTGCCAACAAGCTGTTAGATTTTGTTAATCGCGAGTTCACTGCACAACGAGTATAGGAAACATTAACCACGTCGCCTGCACTTCTTTTCGGTAACACTTTGGTTCAGGTTAGTCACTAATTCGTCGATTTTGCTAACGAAAACTTGCTATGGCCGAGATGCAACATCGTTAGCAACCTGACGTTGAGGACAGGTAATCGGCCGAGGAAATAAGCAAGGCCTCGCCGAGTAAATCGTGTTTTTCGGCGTATGTTGTGGCGGGTTAATTATGCTGCCCAGTCGAAATGTCGCTGGATCGTTTGGTTATCTTCAAATGCAACTACTGGCGCGGTACGCAGCGATGGCAAAAGTGTCAACAGGGCTGTGGTAATTGGAGAGGCTATCTTATCGAGGTGGTCAAGGATCTTTTTGATCACTATTGGATGAGTCTTGAATTTTCTAGATATTGTGCAATGCGATGGCTGAGTGTGTTGACGACAGCCTCCATATCAGCGTGGCTAGAGACTTGCATGCGTTTGAATTTTGCAACTGAAGCCAACAAGCTTCTCTTGTTTGCAGCTATCACAGACTACGCGCAGAAATACATATTCAAGCCGACCGCTCTTGAGAAATTCTTCGAACTCTTTGTCTACATGATGAGGTAACGGTTTGCCTTGTCTCCGCATTATATTTGAAAACTTTGGATAGTACTGCTAGACGGGCTGATACAGTAATGTTTGTTCAGGACGATTAACATCGTTGCAATGGGCATCAAGCCCGAAGGTATGTTGATGTTTTAAGGGATACACAAATAAACTCAATGACGATTTAACTATATCTTAGGTTTTCCAAGTACAGGAAAAGCAAGCGATATACTAAGCCTTACGGTTTTTTAAACAGAGCAACAGCCTTATATTAATTTTTCAGTCAACAGAACTAAAACCTGTCCTTTCTCATAACTAGAACTCATATTTAATGTTGCTAATTGAATAGCTTCTGCCAATAATGAATCAAGCTCTTTTACAAGTATAATTGACTGCAAAAACGAAGAAAGCTCGTAGTCCGATTGTATTTCCCTCTGAGCGAGGTTGATTAAAGCAATCAGTGTTTGTGATGACAGGTTTTTTGCGCTATTTGTGCTGATAGCTTTGAGTGCTCTGTTCATTTCGTAGTCGGATTGGATAGTTTCAAGTGAACTAACAATTCTTGGTAATGTCTCTTGGTCTAACACAATCGATTTAGCTTTTAGTACAAAAAATCGGCTGAGCTCGTAATCTGATTGAATGAATTCGGTGAGTTCAAAGAGAGAGTTTTGCACATCATTCTGCATAAAATAACTCTCAGGTGCTTTTTGTAGCAATGATGATAATTCGTAATCCGATTGTATTGTTCTCGCTAATTTTAAAACTTCTCGCTTTTTATTTTTGGTCAATTCTGTGCCAAAGAAAGCGGTAAGTAACCCACTTAACTCAGCGTCGGATTCTATCGTTGTAGCTAGCATGATTAATTCGGTTTTTTCCTTTTCATTTAGTGAAAGGTTAGCAATACTGAAGGCGATGTAGTCAGCTCTTACACTATCACTTTCGATCAGTTTAATTTCATTGATGAGTTCCGATGTTCCCTGTTTATTATTAATCCTTAGAATTCTCGCTTCCTTATTTAGGCCTGTTTGTCTAAGTATTTTGGGTACTATACTCGCAAACCATTGTCGCTCCGACTCTCCATATGGCCTTTCTTTATTGTTGAGCTTATACTTAAATTCGATGTTGTCGTATGGGTTAAAGACGGTCAACTCACGTTTTTCTCCGTGGCTAGTATCGCGAACCGTTAACTTAACACCTTGAGGTAAAGTGCTGATCGCATTTTCGTCTTCATTAAACCTTAGATTTCTGCGAGCGTCCTTGTTAGGCGCCTGAAGGTGAAAGAAAAAATCTTCGCTTTTTACCAAGTGGCTATGGCCAATATGAATTGAACAGGCGCTTAACGTTAACGCAAAAAACAATCCTATTAGTAGGGAAACCCCGATCTTATTCATGTCGCTACTCCTTCTACCCGCACTGTGAATATCAATTAAACCAAGTTTTAATCGATAGTACTTTCTAGAATTTTGACTGAAAAGACTAGCCGTAAATTGCAACAAAACATGTCGAAAGTTAAATATAGCAGGTGAAAAATGAAGGATTCAGAAGCGTTTGTTCACAACCCCCTAATAAAAGATGAACTCAGTAAAGCCGGTTTTACCGTCGTTGATGCAAACAGCCTGTAGGCGTTATTTGAATTTAGGGTTTTAATCATTGGCTTTGCCAGATAATAATGACAACAAATACATATTGGAGAAGCCTAATTCAATGCTAAAAATTGCTTTAGTAGACGACCATCAAATCGTTAGAGAAGGTTTCAAACAACTTATTGAATTAGAGCCATACATGCTAATTCTGGCAAAAGCACTCAGCAGCGCATCCCCATTATGACTGCGTTTGCATAGATGAAATAAAGGCATTGGATTCAGCGATTGCTTTATTCATTTCTTTAATCAACTGATTTACTTCGGATTTTACAGAGCGTAACTCGCCTTGAAGCGCGCCAATCGCATTGGCATTGAGGTTGTGTTTTAAATACAACACATTGTCTTTTAAGGTTACCAAAACTGGCTCCATACTACTTTCAACTCGATACATAGAGCGCATTAAATTGTCATACTGACGCTGCGTAGTATTGAGTTTACTTGCACTTTCTCGCTTATATTTTGCGTTGCTGAACTGCTCAATTTCATCAGACCATTCTTTAAACAAAGCTTGAGCGACACCATCAACTTTTTCAATCCGCGAGCTCACGTCTGACGCTGCAGCCTCGCTTCGTTTTAATTCGCTATTTAGTTTGTCGTAGATTTGTTGGAGGTCCCCACCCTGAAAATTGATAAGGGCTGAGAGCTCTTCAAGTGCCGATTCAAACTGCTCCTGAGCGTCTTCTTGGCTTTCTTTAGCGTTTTCAACTCTGTCGACCAAGATCTCTCGCTTTTCCACGCCCACTTTTTCCCAAGCGGCGTAATAAGCACTTTGACACCCCACAAGCGCGCTGACACACAACACTGCAATTAGAATTTTTTTCATCATTTAGCCTCTGAATCGGGCAGCGCTAATAATCGACCACAAGTGAATAATGGCGCCTACAGGCCAAAAGAAAAATAACACGCCTGTTGCAGACAAACCATAAAATACACCTGCCAACAAGAAAAACACAATAGCAGCAAGGATACGCCCTTGCACTAATTGCCCTAAGCCGGGAATAAAAAAACTGCAAATGGCAGCAAGAACATTTCCACCAGAACCTTGACCAGACATACCAACTCCACGTAATGTTAACAAATATATCGTTTCTAAACTAAAATCAGACACAACGGATGTTATGCTGTATCCAGAAATAGAATCCTATCATAACGGTTTTTTAGACGTTACTCATAATCATCGTTTACATTTTCAGCTTGCAGGAAATCCCGATGGCATTCCAGTGGTATTTTTGCACGGGGGGCCTGGCGCTGGTATTCCTCCCGGTTTTGCTCGATTTTTTGACCCTAATCAATACAAAATAATCAGCATGGATCAACGAGGCTGCGGTCTTTCGACTCCCTTAGACGATCTTAGCAATAACACAAGCCAGAACCTCATTAATGATTTTCAAGCTTTACGCCAACATTTACAAATTGATAAATGGGTGATTTTTGGTGGCTCATGGGGCGCGACCCTTGGCCTGCTGCTAGCGATTGACGCGCCTGAGCATGTGAGCGCAATTGTGTTAAGAGGAACATTTTTAGGCAGACAGCAAGACATAGATTGGTTTTTATCTCCTAACGGTGGGGCGGCGTCGCTTTTCCCAGAACATTACTCCACTTTCACAAAACACGCACCAGACGTACATAACACTCACGCGTTGTGCCAATTTTTCATGTCAGAATTCACTAGCAAGAATGAGCTGCGAAAAACAGCGGCGATCCACGCTTGGTATCAATGGGAAGAAAAAATAAGCTGTTTAACCGTACCCGCGCATTACAGCACAGTAAGAAATACACCTTTGAATAAAATGAGCAGTATGGCCGTACTGGAATGTCATTACCTGTTAAACAAATGCTTCATTAGCGAAAATTACATCTTAGAAAATGTAGTAAAGATTGCATCTGTACCAGGCATTATCATTCACGGACGATACGACAGTATATGTCATGTCTCGCAGTCTTATGATTTACATATGTTATGGAAAAACAGCGAATTAAATATTGTACCAGCCGCAGGCCACAGTACAGCTGAGCCTGGTATCAGTGCTGCACTTTGTCAAGCAACACGGCAACTCGCCAAGTTTTTGAAACAATAATATGAAATCTATTATTCAGCGAGTCGTGTCTGCTCAGGTAAAAATAGACGATGCTGTTGTCGGAAGTATTAGCCACGGCTGCCTCATTTTGTTAGGTGTTGAGAAATCAGATACGCAAGAAAGCGCGCAGAAGTTGGCAAGAAAAATAAGTCGCTATCGTTTTTTTAACGACGAAAACGGTAAAATGAATGTGAACATACAGCAAATAAAAGGGGCAGCCTTGGTCGTTTCTCAGTTTACTCTAGTTGCAGATACAGACAGCGGAAACAGGCCAGGATTTTCCAAAGGTGCCTCTCCTGAACAAGGGCGTATTTTATATCACGGTTTCATGGATGCGCTCGCTCAGCAAGGCGTGCCTGTGCAATGTGGCCGTTTTGGAGCTAATATGCAGGTTTCCTTAATAAACGACGGCCCAGTCACCTTTGTAATTAACAGTTAAAGTGAGTCCTTCATGTACAGCGTTCAATCACCGAACACGAGCCAATTATTAGAAGCGTATTTTCATTTTCGATGGCTGCATTTAAGAGAGCCTTGGAATTTTCCTCCGGGATCTGAAAAGGATGAATATGAGCAAGTTAGCGAACATAGAATTATACTTAACAAGCATGGACACATTGTGGCTTGTGGTAGAGTGCATTTAAATACTGCTGAAGAAGCACAAATTCGTCATATTGCGGTTTGTCCGGAGCATAGAGGCCAAGGGCTTGGACAAGCTATTGTTGCAGAACTTGAACATGTTGCCATTGAACAGGGCGCAACTCGAGCGGTCACGAATAGCAGGGAAACGTCAATTGACTTTTTTACTGCTTGTGGTTTTCAAGTGGAAGGGGATGCATCCAACGAATTAGGATTGTTGCAACGTCAGCAAATGGTCAAACGTTTTGATGACAAACAACTTCGTTTGCGACATCCCACTTGGTGCAATGAGTTACAACAAACGTGGGAAGAAACTATCCCTATCTCTCAGCACATGGGCATAAAACTTCACAGATACACGGGTTATCGTTTGGAAGTGGTTGCTTCACTGAACAAAAATATCAATCTACATGGCACCATGTTTGCCGGAAGTATTTATTCTTTGGGCACCCTGACAGGGTGGGGACTGATTTTTCTTCAAATGAAAAAACGAAATTTAAGAGGTGAGATCGTACTGGGAGACGGCAATATTCATTACCACAAACCAGTTACAACTAACCCAAGAGCAATATGTGATGTTACATCAATAGAGGGGAATTTTGATTATCTTGAAAGAAATAAAAAGTGCCCGATAACATTAAAGGTCGAGATATTAAACGATCAAAGCCCTGTTGCTGAGTTTAAGGGGAAGTTTTGGATTTTACCTCCCCACCAATAATATATACTCAATCTACTTCGGTTTTACCCTGCCATAGCAAGTTGTAACTTTTTCATTGCATTTTTTTCGATTTGACGCACACGCTCAGCAGACACTTCGTATTGATCCGCTAAATCTTGCAACGTGGTTTTGTCATCAGCTAGCCAACGTGTTTCGATAATATGTTGACTGCGATCGTCTAAAGTTTTTAAAGCAGAATACAAACGTTTGGTCGCGTTTGTGTCCCAGTCGGTATTGATAACATCCATTTCTACATCAGTACTTTTATCTTCCAAATACTGTGCAGGTGCAAAACTACCACTTTCATCATCATCGGCACTCAAATCAAACGCTTGATCTTGAGAACTCATGCGTGCTTCCATTTGTAGTACTTCTTTCTTGCTGACTCCTAGCTCATTAGCAACAGTTTGCACTTCATCATTCGTAAACCAACCTAAACGCTTTTTAGCTTTTCTTAAATTAAAAAATAACTTTCTCTGCGCTTTGGTGGTCGCAACTTTGACTATTCGCCAGTTTTTTAATACAAATTCGTGAATTTCAGCTTTGATCCAATGTACCGCAAAGCTTACCAGACGTACACCCACTGTTGGGTCGAAGCGCTTAACCGCTTTCATTAACCCTATATTTCCTTCTTGGATGAGATCTGCTTGTGGCAGCCCGTAACCGCTGTAGGATTTAGCGATATGAACAACAAAACGCAGGTGCGACATGACTAATTTACGAGCAGATTCAATATCATCATCTGCTCGTAATTTTTCAGCTAAACGACGCTCTTCATCTGCTGACAACATGTCAATGCCGCTTACCGCTTGAATATACGATTCCAAACTGCCACTGTGGGGAACGGATAACATCATTGTTGAACTCTTCATTTATCACCTCAAAACTGAATCGAAAAGTGTAGCAAAAGCACTTAGACTTTACGAGTCAATGGCCCTAGATTTTGACTATATGGTCGTAAGATACGTTTATCAAGACAATATAAGATTAAATTAGTTTTATTTTTTTGAATAAGCTACTCTTTAATGATTGATTAAAACTTAATGCATGGGAAGTCTTACACATTCATGTTTGCGTATGTTGCTCGTCAGCCCATCTTTGATAGTCATTTAAGCGTGTACGGCTATGAATTATTGTTCAGAAACGGGGAAAATAACTGCTTCCCAAACATTGAGCCGGACGAAGCAACCTCAAAGCTACTTAATGATAGCCACCTATCATATGGTATTGAGGACATAACAGATGGCAAGATGGGGTTTATTAATTTTCACGAAAATACGCTGCTTCGCCATTTCCCCACTTCTTTGAACCCTCGCACAACCATTATCGAAATCATTGAAACCGTGAAAGTGACAGATAACCTAGTTAAAGCCTGTCAGCATTTAAAAGTAAAAGGATATAAACTTGCTATAGACGATTATGACAACGCCGCACATTGGCAAGCCTTATTAGATATTGTTGATATGGTTAAAATCGAGGCAAGTGCTTACACGCCAGATGAACTCATATCTATTGTTGCATCGTTAAAGCAAAAAAAGCTTACGCTGGTAGTGGAACGAGTGGAAACACTGGAAGAGTTTAAACAATACAAAGCAATCGGTTTTGACTACTTTCAAGGGTATTTTCTTGCCAAACCAGAACTAATGCGTCACCGCGCTTTAGGTATGAGTAAGCTTTCAATGCTCGACTTATTAACCGAATCAGTCAGGCCTGCTATTAATATTGACAGAATTACCGCTATTTTTGAAAAAGATGCAGCGCTTACCTTTAAATTACTGCGGTTTATTAACAATCCTGCTATTGGTAAATCTAACACCATAACTTCTCTTAAACACGCCATCAATTATATGGGCGAAGAAGAATTAAAGAAGTTTATCGCATTAATAGCCCTTGCTAATGTAACAGAAAGTCAACACGCCGAACTTTTGAGTATGTCGCTGGTACGTGCAAAATTTTGTGAGATTATCGCTGAAACGCTGGCGCTTAAAAACGCGTCGTCACTGGGTTATCTCACTGGGTTATTATCGCTTATAGATGTCATTACATCGCAACCCATGTCTGCACTTATCAACAAATTACCTCTTGCTACAGACGTAAAAGCAGCGCTATCTGGAGAACCAACTCAATTAAACCATTGCCTGAATTTGATTAATGCCTTGGAGAAAGCTGACTGGCGTGCCGCTAGCGCAATCACAAAACAATATGGTCTAGAGCAGAATACCATGCATCAAGCTTACATTTCTTCAATTACATGGGCCGGAAAAATACTAAGTTGCCAAACCAGTTAATCCATAGACCATTAACGTCCTTTAGAGTACAGTTAATAACAATTATTACTTTTAATATTTGACACACTTTCGTTATGTTTGCATTTATCGCAAGAGAACCTATTTTAGATCGTGAAAAAAACCTATTTGCGTACGAGTTGCTTTTTCGAGACGGAAAAGGCGGGACTTATCCAGAGCATGACCCTCGTAAGCAAAAGATTACCGAAAAGTTTAATGCACTCGGACTTGACGATATCTGTGGCAATAAAACCTCTTTCATTAATTTTGATTCCAAAACCATAATAGAAGGCTTACCAACAAGCTTGAATCCTGAATCGGTGATTGTCGAACTCAATACTTCAACCGATGAAGAACTAGGTTTGCTGGATGCTTGCAAACACCTTAAAGATTTAGGCTTTAAAATGGCGATGCGCAATCCACAACCGAGCCGCGAACACAACGCGGTATTAGCGTTGGTGGATATTGTGAAGGTGAATATTACACAAAATCGAAAAGATAAAATTGAAAAAACATTCAATGATTTAGCTAAGCTCAATGTGAAGTTGGTTGCAGAGCAGGTAGCCAGTCATGACGATTTTTTAATGTGCCGAGATCTAGGCTTTGATTTATTTCAAGGGTATTTTTTTGCACAACCCGAACAGCGTATTCAACGGAATCTTCCTGCATCGAAAATGAACTTAGTCGATTTAATCGGCGAAAGCGCAAAGACATCATTTAACATAGATCGCATTAATTCAATTATCGAAAGAGACGCAGCACTTTCATTTCTATTGCTAAAATTTATTAATAACCCGAGCATTAATAAACGCCATCGTATTTCTTCACTCAAGCACGCATTAAATTATATGGGCGAGGTGGAAATCAAGAAATTCATTGCGCTACTTTCATTAGCAAACTTAGGTGACGACAAACCCATTGAGCTTATCCACATGTCGCTAGTCAGAGCCAAGTTCTTCGATTTACTGTCGCAAAAACGAAACCTTAAACAAGATCCACCCTATGGTTTTCTGATTGGGTTATTTTCGCTGTTAGAAAGTCTGTTAGATCAATCCATGAGCGATATTCTAGATCAGCTTCCGCTTGTTGATGAAGTTAAATCTGCGTTACTAGGTCAGCATGAGGAGTTTAGTGCTTATATGGATTTGGTAAAGTCGTTCGAGAGTGCTATTTGGCTTACGGTTATCAAACAAGCTCGCGTGCTAGACATTGATCAAAAAGAACTGCACTCGTTATATAACCAAGCGATTGTGTGGGGCAACGGCGTACGACAAAGTATATCAGCTTATTTTCCAAGTCGTTCGGTTGATTAATTGCTCGATGAACGCGGTACTACGCGAATACATCAATGCTGTTCAAACGAATTTAGATAAAACTGTTACTATCAAGCAACAAGTAGTGAAACGAAAGATAGAATGACTAACCAATGCTTGAACTTTCCAATATAAAGCGACAATTTGCCAATGGTGACGATACGGTTATTGCTTTAAATGGCGTATCTCTCAGTATTGCTGAAAATGAATTCGTTGCCATTATGGGCAGCTCCGGTTCAGGTAAATCTACCCTAATGAATGTTCTGGGCTGTTTAGATACGCCAGATGCAGGGGAATACGTGCTTGATGGTCAGGCTATTGCCAAGCTAGATGACGATGCCTTATCAGCGATTCGTAATCAAAAAATTGGCTTTATTTTCCAAACCTTTCATTTGTTACCTCGACTTTCAGCACTAGACAATATTTTACTGCCATTGCGCTATAGTGGTGAAGATATCAACGTCGCCACTACTCGAGCCAATGAGCTGATTGAACGAGTCGGCCTATCACATCGTAAAAATCATAAACCCTTTGAAATGTCTGGTGGACAACGTCAGCGAGTTGCGATTGCACGCGCACTCATCAATCAACCCAGTGTTATTTTAGCCGATGAGCCGACCGGTAATTTAGACAGTAAAACTTCGTTGGAAATCATGCAACTACTCGGCGAGCTGCATCAAAGCGGGCAAACTATTGTTATGGTTACCCACGAAGGCGACATTGCAAAACAGGCCCAACGAATCGTGACCATGAAAGACGGGAGCATCATAAATGACCAATAAATTGTCTCTCTTAATTGTGATATTTATCAGCCTTCAATACGCGTCAATAAGTTACTCTCAAGAGCCCCTGCTACTCACCGGCAAAATAGCCTCTGCCAATAAACAAATTGTTACGGCGCCAAAAAATTCCCGTTGGAATATTCAAATTAAATGGTTGGAGGAAGAGGGTAAAGTAGTGGAACAAGGCGATCTTATCGCCACCTTTGATGGCTCTAACCTGCAAGCAGAAATAGATACCCTGATTGAACGCAAAGAAACCCTAGAACTTGAATTAAAACAAACCACCATAAGTCTGCAACAAGCGTTGCTCGAAGCCCAAGGTTCAGTTGCGGTAGCTAAAATGCGCGTCGAGCAAGCAAAAATAGAAGCCAATGTGCCCGATGGTCAAGTTAGCAGTTTTGATAAAGGGCAGTATCAACTTACCTTGCAGCGTCAGTTATTTGAATTTTTCAAAGCCAACGAAGCCTTGGATCTCGCCGAACAAGCCTTGGAAAGTGGTGTAAATAAAAATCAATTGGAACTTACCAAGGTTGAAGAACAAATTAAGTTTAAATATGAACAACTCGACAAAATGTCTGTTACCGCACTCTATACTGGGCCAGTGAACTATGCACTGCATCCTTGGAGTGGTGACAAATTAAGTGCCGGTATAAATATTCAATCGTCATGGCAGGTTTTAGATGTACAAGCTATTGGCAATTTTCAAATTGAAAGTTGGATACATGAAATCGATGCTCCTCGTATTCAGCAAGGTACTCAAGTCAAGGTGGTGTTTGATGCTTACCCACAACAGACGTTTAAAGCAGAGCTTATGTACAAATCAACCCAAGCGGAAAAGATGAATCAATTGAGTAACAGTGTATATTTTCCACTCACTTTTACATTAAGCACTCAACCAAGTTTTGAGCTCTTACCGGGTATGAGCGTGAGAATAGAGGTTTAAGTGATGATTAGGCAACCCTTTAGCGTACTGCTAGCAACAAGTCTATTCGCTGCGTTTATCTGTGCAAATGATAGTTGCGCCCAAGCCCCCTTGATAGCCCCGGCAGAAGTTGTTTCGCGGCAGGATATTACAATTGGGCCACCGAATATTCGACGTATGTGGAATTATAAAATCCAGTACTTGGCCGCAGAAAATACAAAAGTAAAAGCAGGTGAGGTGTTGGTTAAATTTGACGGTGACCGCCAGCGCCAAGAGCTGGTCGACTTTAAAAGTAAACTTGAAGCCGCCTTGAAGCAAAAAGAAAAAGCGGTACTAGAAGATGCAGCAAAAGAACAAGAATTAATTTTAGCCGTTGCCGAAGCCAAGAAAAATCGAGATATCGCCAAACAAAAGGCTGATATTGTAGACGTGTCACGCTCAGATATAGAGCGTCGCAAGCAACTGGCTGAATTAAACATAAGCCTTACTTTACTTAAACATGCCGAACAGAAGTTGGCTCAACATAAAGTGTTGTCACAACTGAACCTAGAAGTACAAGAAGCGCGCATAGCCAAAGCTAGAGCCAAGGTAAATCAAACACAGGATGCAATTAAAAAATTACAGGTTTATGCGCCTGCTGATGGCATAGTGACCTACGTCTCAGACTGGGAAAATAACAAACCAGCGGTGGGGGAAACAGTGTACATGGGCCGAATGCTAATGCGCCTGCCTTCGTTGGACAAACTCGCTGTTATCGTTGAAATTGATGAATCAGATATTGCGAAAATCAAAGTTGGACAAGCCGTTAGAGTCGTGCTTGATGAGCATCCTGAAAAAGCATTTAGTGGCACCCTGTCGGAAATTGGCCGAACCTTTAAAGCGCGGTCGCAGTGGGACCAAAAAATTATCATCAATGCCTGGGTTACCTTAGATGCACCAGACAAAACCATTATGCGACCAGGGATGAAAGCGAATGTTGAATTTATCTAAGCGAGTACCTAAAGTACCAGTGCATGTGTGCTTTACCTGTATGCTAATAAGCTTAATCGGCTGTGAGCAGCCTATCCAAACAGCAGCGAGCTATACGGTAGCAAACAAGCCTCTAGTCATTACCATGAATGCAATTGGGGAAATAGAAGCCACCGAGGCACAACGCATCACCACACCGGGCAGACGCCCCATGACAATAGAGTGGCTTGCACCAGAAAACAGCCAAGTGAAAAAAGGCGATGTCATTGTTCGCTTTGATTCCGAACAGATCATATTCGACAGTCTTAGTGAAGAATTAGATATGCTAATGATCTCACAAGACATAATGCAAAACCAAGCTGAGCAGGTTCGTACTATTAATGATATCCAGTCGGAACAAGGCTTGGTGAAGGAAGAATTTGATTTTACCAAACGCTTCGCAATTGATGATATTCGGGTATACAGCAAGCTAGAGATTATTGAAACCCTACAGAACAAAGACTTTCTTGAAGCCAAGGATGACTTTTTAGAATGGCGAGAGAATAGCGTTTCCGAGCAAAATGAAAGTGCTAATGCAGTGCTCAATGTGCAACGCTCTGGACACGAACAAAAATACAAATTTTATCAAGAGTCGTTATCGCAATTAGAAATCCAGGCCCCTTTTGACGGTTTATTAACTTACGAAAAAGACCGCAACGGCGATAAACCCGATATTGGACAAACCGTGTTTCCAGGCAGGACCATTGCCAAATTACCCAACTTAAATGAATTACAAGCGAGGGTGTTTGTACTTTCCAAAGACGCTATCGATTTGACTGTCGGTCTGCCTGCTACAGTTACCTTGGATGCTTTCCCAGATCAGCCTATTAGCGGCACAGTGAAAAACGTCTCAGGTTTTCCGCGCTCCATAGTTCGCGGTAATCCCATTACCTACTTTGAAGTGGTTGTGGCGTTTGACAAACAGCATTTACAATTAATGAAGCCTGGTAATAAGGTATCTGTGATCATTAAAAACCAACTTGCAGATAATGCGCTTGTCGTGCCTATTCAGGCTTTGGAGCATGACCGAGAATCGAGTTATGTTTTTGTACAACACAACCGAAGTTGGCAAAAAGTGGTCGTAAATACAGGGATGAAAAACCAATACTTTGTTGAAATCACTCAAGGTTTGCAAGTGGGTGATAACATTGCTTTAGCGCCACAGGATGTACCATAATGCAAATATTCCTTCAACTTATCCGCGATGCACTTACCGAGTTATTAGCGAAGAAACTACGTACCTTTCTTACCTTGTTAGGCATGATTTTTGGGGTTGGTGCGGTCATTGCAATGTTGAATATTGGCGAAGGAGCTGAACGCGAAGCCTTAGCAGTGATCGACGCTATGGGGGCAAATAATTTAATTGTCCAGCAGCGTAGCAGTGAACGAGAAGCACTACAGGAATTGCGCAAGCAGTCACTGGGCCTCACTCTTTCCGACGTAGAGGCGGCCTTAAACACCATGAGTTTTATAGAGAGTTATAGTGCTTCTAAAAGGATACGAATTCATAGTATCTACAGCGATTTTTCCAAGTCTGAAGCCCAAGGCGTGGGAGTGACTGCTAGCTATTTTAAGCAAGCAAATTTATCTTTGCAGCAAGGTCGTTTTTTAGATAACGCCGATCAAGTTTCATTATCGCAAGTGGCAGTGATTGGCGCTGACGTGGCAAGTGAGCTGTTTCCCGACCAATCGGCAATAGATGGACAGATTAAAATAAATCATCTTTGGGTCAGGGTAGTTGGGGTATTGGCAGCGCCAGAATCGAAACAAAGTGAGTTTCAAGGCGTTGCCATTGGTGGAGATCAATATCGCATATTTTTGCCGTTAACCACCGCAGCACAAAAACTTAAGCGTGAGGCGCTTGAATCGGAGCTAGATGAAATTAAGCTAGGAGTGACCGATGGCTACGATCCAAGAGTTGCCGCAAGAGCAGTAGATAGGTTATTCAGTTTACGCCACGCCGAAGTGAATGATTATGAACTTATCGTGCCTGCTGCCTTGTTAGAACAACAAGCGCAAACCCAAGCAATTTTCAATATTGTTATGGCTTGCGTAGCCGGTATCTCGTTATTGGTGGGCGGTATTGGCATTATGAACATCATGCTAGCAAACGTGTTAGAGCGCACCAAGGAAATTGGTTTGTTAAGAGCAATTGGTGCGCGTCAGCAGGATATTAAACTTCAATTTTTGGCCGAAAGTTTTACCATTTCAGTGCTAGGTGGGGTGATTGGCATTGTATTTGGTTTGGTTTTGTCGGAGATCATTGGATTTTATTCAGATTGGGCTGTCTCGTGGTCGATAACGGCGATTGTATTGTCATTGGGTATTTGTTTACTGGTAGGCGTAGGCTTTGGTGTGTTTCCTGCCATAAAGGCATCCAAGCTCAATCCAATTGACGCGTTACATTCGGACTGAGCAGAGCTAATGAGCTGCTTTATGTTCTGATGCTAACAGCATATACACGCTGGGTAATACGACTAAAGTGAAAAAAGTACCTACTAGCATACCAGCAACTAAAATAATGCCGATACTATTGCGTGCCTCTGCCCCTGCGCCCGTAACTAAAACTAACGGAAAGTGGCCCAATACGGTTGCCGCAGTGGTCATCAAAATGGGGCGTAAACGCGTTTTTGCTGCTTCCGCGATAGCGTGAAGTTTATCCATTCCTTCTTTTTGCATGGTATTGGCAAATTCCACCATGAGGATACCGTTTTTCGCAATCAGTCCCACCAAGGTAATAAAACCCACCTGAGAGTAGATGTTGATAGTGGTCATATCGACAAAGGCAAACACTAAGGCACTAGCCAGCGCCAATGGCACCGAGCCTAACAGCACCACTAAGGGATCGCGTAAGCTGTTAAATTGCACAGCCAACACAAAATAAACGAATATCAAAGCAATAAGCAATACCCCTTCTAGCGTATTACCTTCCAATCTTATTTGTCGTGATTCACCTGCGTAATCAATAATATAAGTGGCGGGCAGGACTTCCTCCGCTATTGACTCTAGCGTACTTAGCACCTGTTCTTTAGTAAAGCCTGGAATAGCCTCACCGTATATACGAAACGCATTTTTTTGTTGAAAACGGCTAAGAATACGTGGCACCACTTCGGTTTCAATTTTAGCAAAGGCGCGAATGGGAATTGTCTCACCACTTGGCGCACGTAAGCTTAAATCTAGGATAGCTTCTGGATTGTCGCGATAACGCGCCTCCAACATGGGGATCACACGGTAGGCTCGCCCTTGTTGGTCATAGCGGTTTACAAAATTACCGCTTAACATCACGTTTAATTGCTGCGTCACATCGGCTACATCCATACCCAAATCAGCAATGCGGCGTTTGTCCAACACAAATCGAGCCTGCGGAAAATCAATTTTCAAATCAGTTTCCACAAAAATAAATTGTTCAGCAGCGTTGGCTTTTTCTAATATTGTTTGCGCGTAAGGCAGCATAATATCGTAGTTGTCGGTACTTAAAACGACCATTTCCACAGAAAAATTTCCTGCAGTGGGCAAGGCCGAATCCAACACCGGAAAGGCTTTCAAACCCACTACACCAGATAGCTTGCCAAACACTTGCCACAACATATCCTGCGTGCCCTGACTACGCTTGTTAACCGGCACCAGATCCACACCACTGAAAGCGCCTGCTGGATTGACAATTTGCCACATGTATTTTGCACCTTCTAAACCCATCATGGTGTCGACCACTTCGTTCATTTTTTCTTCGGTATAATCTAACGAGGCTTCCGGTGGTGCCTCAACTATCACACTAATGGACGACTGGTCTTCAGTCGGTGCTAATTCTTTAAGTGAAAACAGGTAAAACGGCACGCTGAGTAGTGACAGCACAATGGCCACGGTGAGGATAGGTGCTCGCAACCGCGCACTATTTAGCACCCAGTTGCCGTAGCGTTCCTGTAAACGTTCAAAAAAGCCGTTTATTTTCTTCGTCAGTTTGCCCTCTTTACCACCTTCAGGGCTGGCATACGCACTCATGATGGGTGAGAGAGTGGTTGCTACAACACCCGACAACAACACGGCAATCGCAAGCGAAAACGCAAATTCTTTGAACAATACGCCTGTTAAGCCGGTTAACAATCCAATAGGTGCATACACCACAGCCAAAGTGATGGTCATACTGACAATGGGCGCGAGCAACTGTCGGGAACTCAGGAGCGCTGCCTCATACCGTGACATCCCATTACGCATGTGACGACCTACGTTTTCAACGACCACTATGGCATCATCTACGACTAGACCGACCGACAATACAATGGCCAGTACGGTAAGTAGATTTAAACTAAATCCCATTAACGACATCGCCGCTACTGCGCCTAAAATTGAAATAGGAATGGTAATCAGCGGAACCAGAGCTGTTCTGAACGATCCCATCATGGCTACCACCACCACACCCACCAAGAAAACCGTTTCTGCTAGTGTGGTAAAAATTTCTTTTAAGGCATCGCGCATATATAAAGTGCCATCGTAGCCATCGGTAATTGAAAGGCCCTGTGGCAAAGTTGGATTAATTTCTTCGAGCATGGCATAAAGACGGTCACCAATTTCTATTTCGTTGGCACCGGGCAAGGGCCATACCGAAATGTATAACACCTGTTCTTTATCGAGTCTTGCCGACACGACCCCTTCGTCCTCATCTAGCTCAATCCGAGCAACGTCGCTTAACAACACTTGTTCATTACCGCGATCTGCTACTACGATTTGCGCAAATTCTTCGACTGTAGACAACGACGTATCAGTGAGTAAAGACACGCGTTGTAAATTATTTTCTGTGTTGCCAATTGCTGCAATGATATTATTGCGCTGTAGAGCGCGGCTAATATCCAAGGCCGAAAGATTTAATGCCAGCATACGCGCAGGCTGCAACCAAATGCGCATAGTTGGATTCCGCGACCCTTCCAAGCCCACTCGCTGAACACCAGGGATGGTCGCCAGCGTGGGGGTAACACTACGTGATAAGTAGTCGGTGACTTCCATGCGTGACATGCCCATGGTTTCTTCGTCAAAATTGACTGTCAGATAAAAGATGGCAAAAGGTCGATCAGCACGCACAACTGTGACTGAGGGGTCTTCGGCCGCTTCAGGTAATTCAAAGCGAATTTGATCTAAACGCGTAGATAGCTCTGCCAATGCAGAGGTAGTATCTTCGTTTAAACGCAGCCATGCAGTCACCGTGCTGTTGCCCGGTGTGGTTTGGGAGTCAACATAATCCACACCAGGTACGGAAGCTGCCACCCGCTCGATAGGCTCTGTCACAAAGCCTTTAATAGTCTCTGAGGAGGCGCCGATATAGGGGGTGGAAATTTGCAATGACGCACTGCTGATTTTAGGAAATTGCAGCACAGAAATTTGCATCACCGCACGTATACCTACCACCACAATTACCAATGATAGTACTATCGCAACAATTGGACGTTTAACGAAAATATCCATTATTGCGTATCCGCTTCAGTCGAGGTGACGGCCTTTATAAAAGTTAATTTGCCTCCGCTAAGCTTATAAGAGCCTCTTGTTGCGACGGTTTCATTCTCATTAAGCCCAGCTGCCACTATGGCTATCTTTTCATCGCTGTACGCTACGGTCACCGGACGACGTTCAGCGCGGTATTGACCTTTATCGTCCTTGTTTAACACAAACACAAAACTACCAAAGCTGTCATAACGAATCGCCTCAACCGGAATGGGCATAACGTCGAGTTGTTGCGCTTTGGCAATGCGCACCAGCACCATTTCTCCCGGCGCTAATCTTCCTGCGTTGTCTATGCGAGCACGCACGGGAAGGCTGCGAGATTGCAGATTTAATTGCGGTTCAACTGCAATAACGCTTGCGGTGTATGACTTAAGATCATCTTCATCAACAATGGTGACCGTATCCCCTATATCCACAAATGCTTGGTTCTGTGGCACAGAAAAATCAATCCAAAACGCGTCTTGCTTCGCCACAAGACGCGCTAAACTGGAGTTCGCTGCGAGATATTCTCCTTCGTCTAAATCGTGTAAGCCCACCACACCAGTAAACGGTGCATACACGGATTTTCTGTCAATTAGCGCCTGCAGTGCGGCTGCTTCCGCTTTGGCTACTTTAAGCTGTACTTTTGCGCGATCGAATTGGTCCTGACTAGCGGCATTGGCAGTACTTAATCGCCCTAAACGTCCGACATCTAACTCGGCCAGTTCAATGCGGGCTTGCGCAGCACGAAGCTGTGCGGTTTCTTCCTGTACATTGAGTTGCAATAACAAAGTCCCCTTTTCCATCACCTGACCTGGTGTAAGATTGATTTTTTCAATCACACCCTCCAGTTCATTACGCAGCATGGCTTCTTTGGGCGATTTCACTTCGCCCAACACGGTGAAAGTGGGAGACCAAATATCGCGATAGGTAGTGACCGCGTTGACAGTTTCGCTTGGCTCTGGAAACGATTGGCCGAAGGCAATAGCTGCCATCACCTGAGAGTACTTGATCCACACCAGTGAACCGATGACAACGACAACAATTAAAATAGCAGATAGCCAACGCATGGCTGTGTTCCCTTTAAGCTGATTGTAATAAAGGTAACCTTTTTTTGTTCGAAACAAAAATGAAGATTTTTTAAGATTACAGGTCAGATGCTAACTGGGTTCTATCGACCTAACATGGCGTTGTACAGATATAGCTGAACCGATAACGCCTAGCAAAATCGATACTCCTAAAAGGGTAAACAGTGCTTTACCCGTTAATCCTGTAATAGCGAATTGTTTATCGTAAAGCGCAGCAAAATTCTGAATGCTGCTATCCATCCACCACAGCAGAGCAATAATCGCAATCCAAGCTAGCATTCCCCCTAGGAAACCATACCAAAAACCGGTATACAAAAAGGGGCGATGAATAAAGCCGTCAGTTGCCCCCACTAACTTCATCACTAATATTTCGTCACGTTGGCTTAGAATATTCAGTCTGATTGTGTTGCCAATAATCAATACGACTGAAATAAATAACAATCCTCCGATCAAAAAAACTAAATCGCGCGCAACATTTACCATGGCATACAATCGTTCAAGCCACTCAATATCAAGCTTTCCCGAGGCCACTTCTCGCTGTGCGTTGAGCTTTTCGAGCAAGGCTCTGGCAGCTCTCGGTGTTGCAAACTTTTCTGCTGGCGATACAAGCACTACATTGGGTAAGGGATTTTGTGGTAAATAGGCCAACGCGTCCCCCAACCCAGAGAGGGTTTTAAATTCCTGCAAGGCATCGTCAGCAGAAATAAAAATAACCTTTTCGACTTCTGGCCACGTGCTTAGGCGAGCGAGTAACTGCTGCGCTGAGGCCGCGTTTGCAGAAGGTTCGAGGAAAAGAGAGATTTCTGCCGCTTGATCCCAACCCGTCGTCATTTTTTCTACATTTTTCACCATGATATACAAGGTGCCGGGTAAGGTAATACTTAAACCCAAGACAGCGACTGTCATAAAACTTGCCGCAGGTTGCCGCCAAAGTTCTCCCAAACTTCCAACCGCTTGTCGCAAATGGCTTACAAAAAACATAGCAATACGCTGCGTTATACTGATTTTTTTATCTGCTGCGCCTTTTTTTTGCTTTGTAAACAGCAGACTCATTGAAACGCTCCTGTGGGATCACCCAAACCATCTGTGATCATTCTGCCTTTTTGCAAGGTGAGTGTGCGGTAGCGCATTCTAGCTATGAGCCCTAAATCATGGGTAGCGATCAGCACCGCCACGCCGGCTCGATTAAATTCCTCAAATAAACGAATAATTTCCATGGATAACTTGGGATCTAGATTGCCCGTTGGCTCGTCTGCTAACAAAATAGGAGGCTTGTTGACCACGGCTCTGGCAATCCCTACCCGTTGCTGCTCTCCTCCGGATAACATCAGAGGAAAAAACTTTGCTTTGTCGCCTAAACCCACCATATCAAGCGCAGTATAAACGCGCTTGCTAATTTCTTTATGCGTATAGCCTTCAATCACCAATGGAAGAGCAACGTTATCGAATACGGTTTTTTCCATTAGTAATTTATGGCTTTGGAATATCATGCCAATATCTCTACGAATGTAAGCAATTTGACGACGTTTTATGGTATTTAGATCGTAGCCATTGATGCGCACCGTGCCAACGCTGGGGCGCTCCATAATGCTTATCAGCTTTAGCAGGGTGCTTTTGCCTGCGCCAGAATGCCCCGTTAAAAAGGCCATTTCACCGGCTTCAATAGCAAAATTAACCTTCACCAAGGCCTGCTGCCCACCTGGATAAGTTTTACTTACGTCTTCAAAGCTGATCATGCTTTCTTCCAGTTAGAGGTGCTATGCGTCTGACTCTTGTTTTGAGTGGCTGTCTGCAAACAATGCCTGAATGAATGACTCGCTGTCAAAGGTTTGCAGATCGTCTATACCTTCACCTACCCCAACAAAACGGATAGGCAACTGTAATTTATCTGCAATAGCGAAGATAACCCCCCCTTTTGCTGTGCCGTCCAATTTGGTTAATGTGACGCCCGTTAGCCCCACTGCATTGTTAAACAAATCAGCTTGGCTAATAGCGTTTTGGCCTGTTCCTGCATCAATGGTTAGCATGACTTCGTGAGGTGCTTCAGGGTAATTTTTCTTCATTACCCGCACGACTTTTTTCAACTCTTCCATTAGGTTATCTTTGTTCTGTAGTCGACCCGCAGTATCGGCTAAAAGAATATCGGCTTTACGAGCTTTTGCCGCTTCTACGGCATCAAATAACACTGACGCACTGTCTGCCCCTGTATGTTGAGCAATAACGGGAATGTCATTCCTTTCACCCCATACTTGCAATTGCTCCACTGCCGCGGCTCTAAACGTATCACCGGCCGCTAGCATGACTTTTTTGCCTTGCATCTGTAGTTGTTTAGCCAGCTTGCCGATAGTGGTGGTTTTACCCACCCCATTTACGCCTACCATTAAAACCACGTAGGGGCCAGACGCAGGATTGTGCGCCTCTATTTCAGACCATAGCGATTTTGATACAGGCGCAAGCAAGTCGCTCATTTGCACTTTTAACTCTTCAAATAAAGCATCGCCATCTTTTAACTTCGCACGCTTGACACTGTCAGTTAAGTTTTTGATGATTTTCTGTGTGGTATCCATACCCACATCGGCCACCAACAATTGAGTTTCAAGTTCCTCATACAAGTCATCATCAATCGCCTTTCCTTTAAAAAGAGAGACAAATCCGCTGCCTATATTGGTTTTAGTTTTTGAAAGCGATGCCTTTAGCCGACCAAAAAAAGATACCTTTGAGGTGTTTTCTTGTGCGTCTTCTTGAGTTGGCGGCTCTATTTGTGCCGTTTCGCTCTGCTGTTCGGCAGTCTGCTCGGGCGGTTGCTCGCTGTGCGTTTCTGGTTTTTCTTTATTAAACCACTTAAAAAGTTTCGACATGAATACAGAGAACCTTGATAATCGTTAATTGTGAAAATGCAATAATGAGAAATAATAACATTGTCAGCCCCAAGGAATCGAGCATCAGGTCAGGTAAGAATTATCAGCGGTCAGTGGCGCGGCACTAAACTGCCTGTCATTCTCTCAAAAGGCTTGCGTCCAACGACAGACAGAACCAAAGAGACAGTGTTTAATTGGCTGATGCATCACGTAAGAGATAGCCGTTGTCTGGATTTATTTGCTGGCGCAGGTAGCCTCGGTTTTGAAGCCTTGTCTCGTGGTGCATCACATGCATTTTTTATTGAGAAAGACAAACCTACCGCTAATCATCTACACCAAAATGTAAAACGCTTAAATGCTAACGCGGAGGTTGTTTGTAGCGAGGCTCAATCTTTTTTAAGCCAAACAAAACACACGTTTGACCTTGTATTTGTAGACCCGCCTTTTAAAACGGACTTACTTGAACCTAGCATAACCTTACTATTGAAAAACAAATTGCTGAAAAATAATGCGCTCATTTACATTGAACACGAAAGTGTATTAACGCTACCCCATTTCCCTGAGCTACGGGTCTTGAAGGAAAAATCGACATCGCAGTTTCGTTACGCTTTGTATGAATATTCAGTGCTCTAAATCAATACCGATATTGGTCATCTTCTCTTCCAGAGCTATCTCCATACAAAGCTGTAGTGTTTGCTTGTTTTTTGGTGCGCTTTCTAAAATATCAAGCAAGTCGTTTTGAATGTTCACCTCATACATCATAAGTGGGTGGTTTTTTATCGTCTCGTCGTTTGCTTCACCGCTATTCAGTAAATACGCTTCTACGCTGCCTTGAGACAATTTTGAGACTACCACTGCACCACTCATATCCTCTCGAGAAAGTAAGTTGAGCGCAGCTATCATTGCCATACAAGCATCATTAGCCGGAAACACGCCAAACAAATCGTAATCGGCAATATCAGGCGCGGCGTCTTCTACTTTTTGTAATTGAAGTGCGAAGTTAATTTTGCTTTTTGGAGAGACCAAGCTTTCTTTTACTAACTCCAATACCTTATCTAACAACTCGGGCGATTCGTGACTGATTGCCTGAGCAAAAAGAGCAAAGTTGGGCGTCATTCTGCTTAACAGTGCAGTACTAAAACAGACAGCCTGCCAGTAATCCAATTCTCTTACTCGCGCGAAAGTAGTTAATTTTTTCATTAAATGGTGCTTCCTAATTACTTAGTCGTTAAGGGTGTGTGCGGTCGCGTCCTGAGCGCTTAGCAACATGGTGCCTTCGATAAGCGATATAAAAATAATGCTAATCGGTCAATTTTATACATTAATTGCCAAATTTATTGGTAAATTTTAATATTCTTGCTTACCTTTTAACAGTTAGCCCTTGAAGCACTTAACGTGACTTCTATTATTAGGAGGAAGATAATGAGTCTTATGTCAGTCAGTGAAGTAGCCGCCTTTTTAAATGTTCAGGACGTACGTGTTGAGCGTTTGGAGCGGGAGAGCTTACTTATTTCCAAAGATAAAGATGTTGATGGTAAACCCTTGTTTGATCGCTCAGATGTAGAGAATTACAAGACTCTCGCAGAGCGTCTTGGCGGTATTTAAAGTTGATACAATAATGTAAACAACACTGAGTCACGCACAAAAAAATAGTTATAATTCAAGGTCTGAGCAGCAAAATGCAAAAAAAAACTTGATCTTTTTTTTACAAACGCCATATTCCCTCCTTGATCAACGAGATGCAACACCGCGTAAGTTGATTGGTTTTAATAGATAACTCAGTTAATTTCGCTTTAGTGTGTGAGTCTCGGTGTAGGAGAGGTGGCAGATGCCAACAGGAAATCAAACTAAAACAATAGGCCTTTTGGCGTTAGCAGGGCTGAAACCGTATCAACCCGCAGACGGGGAAGAGTACATGAGCGAACAGCAAATGGAACATTTCCGTTTGTTGTTACAGGCGTGGCGCAATCAACTTCGAGAGGAAGTAGACCGCACCGTTACCCATATGAAAGACGAAGCGGCAAATTTTCCTGATCCCGTTGATAGAGCCGCGCAAGAAGAAGAGTTTAGCTTAGAGCTTCGTACTAGAGATCGCGAGCGTAAACTGATTAAGAAAATAGAAAAAACATTAAAACGCATCGAAGATGACGATTTTGGTTTCTGTGATGCCTGCGGTATTGAAATTGGTATACGTCGACTTGAAGCTAGACCGACTGCGGATTTATGTATAGATTGTAAAACGCTTGCAGAGATTAAAGAAAAACAAATGCAAGGCTAGGCGTAAAGCAATAGTTTTTGTGCTGTGTATGTAGGTCGCTTCGCGCCATCTCCTTCAGGACCATTGCACCTCGGGTCATTAGCCGCTGCCCTCGCCAGTTATATTGATGCGAAAGCGCACAACGGGTCATGGCTTTTGCGTATTGAAGATTTAGACACGCCAAGGTGCAACCCCGCTTTTTCTCAGCTTATTATTGATACTCTATGTGCACATGGTTTGGAAAGCGATAGACCCGTTGTTTTTCAATCCGAACGATTGGCGTTTTATCAAAAAGCACTAAACGCAATACTGAGCGCAAAAAAAGCGTACTATTGTGAATGCTCTAGAAAGCAGATTAAGGAACAGGGAGGGATTTACCTTAATACTTGCAGAACAAAACACCTCCGCTCCGGTGCAGTGCGCTTTATACATACCCAACCCATAACAAAACTAAATGATCGATTTAAAGGTACGGTACTTATTGACGACGGCCATGCTCTAGAAGATTTTATTTTATTGAGAAAAGACAACATTTACGCGTACAACCTTGCAGTGGTTGTCGATGATATAGAGCAAGGCATTACGCATATTGTTCGCGGCGATGATTTACTTAGCACAACCTCTGCACATTTAAGCCTTTATCGTCATTTTAAATGCTCGGCTCCCGTTTACGCTCACATCCCAGTGCTTAAAGACGCAACAGGCAATAAGTTAAGCAAACAAAATCATGCACCGGCGATCTCTTCATTTTCTGCGACAGAAAACTTACTAAAAGCCTGCGAAGCCCTTGGTGTTCGAATACCTACGTATGTAAAAGCCAAACAACAAGATGTGCCTCCCAAACTTCTTCTTGAACACGCCATTCAGGCATGGCGAATAAAACACATGCTAGTCGATAACCAGAATATAAAGTAAACTAGCGCTCCTAAATGGGAGAGCACACTATTTTCACCAAAGTTATAAAGAAAATTACCCGCGTATTAGCGACTGAAACCAAGTCAGACCGTGACACGATGACGCAGACCAAACAGGTTACACGATATACCGCCAATCAACATAAGATTGATAAGGCGATGATGAGCCGCAATGCGCTTAAAGTAACCTACGATCTGCAAAAAGCAGGTTATGGTGCTTTTTTGGTGGGCGGCTGCGTTAGAGACAGTTTATTAGGTATTGTACCCAAAGATTTCGATGTTGTGACGAATGCAACGCCGGAACAAATTAAAGCCACGTTCAGGAACTGCCGCCTGATTGGGCGTCGTTTTCGTTTAGCGCACGTCCTCTTTGGGCGAGAAATTATTGAAGTTGCCACGTTTCGTGGACACCATGCTGATATCGATGACCAAAAAACTACGGGTAAGCAAAATGACGACGGTCAGTTATTGAGAGACAATGTTTTTGGTACGATTGACGAGGACGCGCAACGTCGAGACTTCAACATCAATGCCTTGTACTATGACCCCACTACCGAAATTATCGATGATTTTGCGGGTGGAGTTGAAGCATTAAAACAGGGCGAATTTGCACTTATTGGCGATGCCGAAACACGTTATCGTGAAGATCCAGTGAGAATGCTACGCGCTTTGCGTTTTTCAGCAAAACTCAATATGAAGATCGAGCCTAGTGCTGCTCAAGCAATTCATACTCATGGACATTTATTAGGTAACATTCCACCTGCGCGTTTGTTTGAAGAGGTCCTTAAACTTTTTTTAGCAGGCAAAGCCGTCGCAACCTATAAACTGTTACAACACTATCAGATATTCGGCATCTTATTTCCACAGTTACAAGATCTCATTGCCAATCAAGACAGTAAAGAAAGTCAGTTTATTTTTAAAGTGTTGGAGAACACCGACAAGCGAATCAATAATAACCAGCGCGTGACACCCGCATTTATTTATGCATCGTTACTTTGGTATCCCTTAGAAGAACGGACCGCTCAGATTATGCAAGAAGCCGGACTGTCGCAGTATGACGCGTTTATGTTGGCGCAAGGAGAGGTGTTACATCGTCAAGTACAGCGCATTATGATACCCAAACGCTTCACGACGGTTATCCGAGATATATGGATGCTTCAACAACGCTTGCCTAAACGGTTCGGCAAACGTGCTTTTCAGATTTTAAGTCATCCTAAGTTTAGAGCCGGGTACGATTTTCTGGTAATGCGTGGGGAAATTGAAGGCGGGGATTTAATGGAGTTAGGTCAGTGGTGGACTGCTTTTCAGCACGCCTCTACGCCTGTCCAAAAAAACATGCTGAATGACTTAAAGAGCGGAAACACTCGTAAACCAAGGCGTCGACGTGCCTATCAAAAAAACCGAGCCAGCAATGATTGAGTCTGTATATATTGGCTTGGGAGGTAATCTGGCTAGTCATATAGGGAATTGTCAAGATACATTAAAAGAAGCCGCTGAACACCTAGGGCAACAACGAGATATAAAATTAGAGGCCTTGTCTTCTCTCTATCGCAGCCAACCCATGGGTCCAAAAGATCAACCCGATTATATTAACGCAGTATGCCATATTTCTACATCGCTAGTTCCCGAAGCATTATTAGATGTGTGTCAAAGTATCGAATCAGATTTTGGAAGAGAGCGGAAAGGCGAGCGATGGGGCCCGCGAACCTTGGATTTAGATATCTTATTGTTTGGTTCACAAAGCGTAAAAACTAAACGACTCACGATTCCTCATGTTGGTATGAATCAACGTGAATTTGTGCTTGTTCCCCTGTTTGAACTTGCACCTCAATTAGTCATGCCAGATGGCAATCCAATTGCAAAATGGGTCGCAGGCTGTTCGCTTGATGGCTTATCTAGAATTCGTTAGAAAACGAGGCAACCATGAAAAAAGTCACTCTTTCTACATTGCAGAAAAAGAAATCTGAACGCGAAAAAATCACCGCGTTAACGGCTTATGACGCGAGTTTTGCCAAACTCTTTGACGAACAAGGTATCGACGTGCTTTTAATTGGTGATTCAATGGGTATGGTACTTCAAGGTCAACGCGACACCTTGCCTGTCACAGTCGAGCACATAGCCTATCATACCGAATGCGTATCAAGAGGGTGTGAGCGCAGCTTTGTTGTTGCAGATATGCCCTTTATGAGTTACGCAACGCCTGAACAAGCTTATGCAAATGCTGCAAAGTTAATGGCTAGCGGTGCAAGCATGGTTAAATTAGAAGGCGGCGAGTGGTTAAGCGATACCATACAAGGATTAAAGCAACGCGGAGTTCCTGTATGTGGGCATATTGGCCTGACGCCACAGTCGGTACATGTATTCGGTGGATTCAAAATTCAAGGTAAAACTGATGACGCCGCCGCCCAATTAGTGCTGTCGGCACAAGCATTAGAAGCAGCAGGTGCTCAAATGCTCGTACTTGAGTGCGTTCCATCGATTGTGGGCAAACGTGTTGCAGAATCGGTCGATATGCCAGTAATTGGTATTGGAGCCGGAGCACAGACCGATGGACAAATTTTGGTCATGCACGACATGTTTGGTGTTAGCGCAAACTATATGCCGCGCTTTTCAAAAAATTACTTGGCACTAACAGGCGATTTACGCACCTCAGTTCAACAGTTTATAAGTGAAGTAAAAAATGGCACTTTCCCAGGCCATGAACACAGTTTTGATTAAGCCTATGCAAACCATCTCAAACATTGAAACTCTGCGGTTACGACGCAGAAAATGGCAAATAAACGGGCAAACGATTGCATTTGTTCCTACTATGGGAAATCTGCATCAAGGTCATTTGCGCTTAGTAAAAGCGGCTAAAAAATCGGCCGATATTGTTGTTGTATCGATATTTGTCAACCCCTTGCAATTCGGTCCTGATGAAGACTTAGATGCCTATCCTAGGACTTTGGAAGCCGACAGCCAAAAGCTCGCCGAGCTTGGTGTTGATGTGCTGTTTTTGCCCTCAGCAGACGACATTTATCCGCGTGGCTTAGAGCAACAAACCTTCGTAGAAGTCCCAGGAATTTCTTACATGATATGTGGCGCTAGCCGGCCTGGACATTTTAGAGGCGTAGCAACGATCGTTTGCAAATTATTCAACATGGTTCAACCCAATAAAGCATTTTTCGGTGAAAAAGACTTCCAGCAGCTTCAAGTCATACGCGCTATGGTACAAGACTTATCGATGAATCTTGAAATTCACGGTGTTCCCACTGAGCGCGAACCGAATGGGCTAGCGATGAGTTCTAGAAACAACTACTTATCAGCAGAACAAAAACATCAAGCTAGTTTCCTTTACCGCACCATTCAAACCATGGCTAAACAAGTCATAGAAGGTAGAAGAGATTTTGGTAAACTGATCAGCGATCACAAAAAAGCGTTGGCAACTGCCGGATTCAAACCCGATTATTTAGAGATACGCGACGCTAACAATTTACTTCATCCTAGCCATGAAGATACAGAATTGGTGATTCTAGCTGCCGCTTTTATGGGCAAAACCCGATTAATAGACAACACACGATTAAGCTTACCCAGCCAGCTTTAATTTGCAGATAGAGTAGAGGTATTTTTTTGTATGCAAGCTTCATCTACTAAACCTCGTATCGTCGTTGTGGGAGGCGGCGCAGGCGGTCTCGAATTGGCCACCAAGTTAGGCGACAACTTAGGCCGAAAAAACCGCGCCGACGTCACACTGATTGACCGTAACACTACGCATCTTTGGAAACCCCTCCTACACGAAATTGCAGTGGGTACAATGGATCAAGATGTCGATGCAGTAAGCTATCGGGGTCATGCGAATGCGCACCATTTCTTTTTTCGTGTAGGAACCATGATAGATATTGACCGTGACAAAAAAGAAGTGGTCCTCGCCCCCATGGAAGATGAAGACGGAGAGGAATTTTTACCCTCAACACGTATCCCTTATGATTATCTTGTTATTGCATTGGGCTCTGTTTCTAACGATTTTTCCACGCCTGGCGTGAAAGACCATTGCTTGTTTTTAGACAGTCCTAGCCAAGCACATAAGTTTCACACCAAATTGCTGAACAAATTTCTACGTATTCAACGTGTCAGTAACGTATCAGAAACGGTAAATATTGCCATTGTAGGCGCGGGGGCAACGGGGGTCGAACTGTCTGCAGAATTACACCATGGCGTACATGAAATCCACAACTATGGTTTTAATGCGGTATCTAGTGAGCATCTGCATGTCACGCTTGTTGAAGCAGGCCCAAGAATTTTGCCAGCCTTACCAGAACGAATTTCCAATGCCGCGCACGCAGAACTTCTAAAAATCGGTGTAGACGTAAAGCTGAACACTATGATCACTTCAGCCACAAAGGAAGGTTTGCATACCAAAGACAAAGATTTAATTGCTGCTGATATTTTGGTATGGGCGGCTGGAATTAAAATACCAGAGTTTATGGCTAACATTGCAGGTCTTGAAACCAACCGAATTAATCAATTGCATGTGAATGAGTATTTACAAACAACACGAGACTCAACTATCTTCGCGATTGGCGATTGTGCTCAGTTTACCAACCCTGATGGGAGTCGCGTTCCACCTCGTGCGCAATCGGCTCACCAGATGGCCAGTGTCTGTTATAAAAACTTACTCGCTTGTATGCATGATAAACCGCTACAGTCTTACGTTTACAAAGATCATGGTTCATTAGTGTCGCTTGCCAGCTATTCGACAGTAGGCAATTTAATGGGAAATTTAAGCAAAGGCAGTATGTTTATTGAAGGGCGTGTGGCTAGAATGATGTATATTTCACTCTACCGCATGCATCAACTAGCGATTCACGGTTTAATACGCACGGGATTAATCATGCTCGGCGGCCGCTTAAACCGCTGGCTGCGTCCTCGGTTAAAATTGCACTAAGTAGGAAAACGGTCAGTGCTGATTGCTGCTCGTATTGCTATTATTGCTTAGCTCGGTCCAAAGCAGCGTATCACTGGCTAACTTACGCTGCTCAGCGAGTATCGCCTCTAGGTCTGAATGCGTAGTCAAGGGGTTGGCGAGCACAACACGAAAAACAGTGATCGCCGTATCGCCATATTGTTCGACTTCTAAACGCGTTCGAGAAACAAAAGAATGTCCGGCCTCGCGCTGTGCCTTTTGAACCTGTTGTACAAGGGCACTAAGACGCTCGTTTATCTGCTCTTTTTCAGTAGCTGAAGCCGTCTTCAGCACGCTTTGAGTTTGGGGTGGACAGATTCTGTAGGTTAAAATACTTAATCTCGGTGAAGTAATCAGCTCAAAGTCGGGATGTCTGCGAATTAATTCTGCAAAAAATTGGGCTTTTTCTATGCAGTGATCAATCAGTAATTGATAACCTTGGCGCCCAAAAATTCGCAAGGAGGCATAAACCATCATTGCCATGCTATTTCTTGAGCCCTCGAGTGTGGTTGAACCGAGGTCTTTAGAGCCTTCCCTTAAAATATACTGTGCATGATGACGAATTGAATGACTGGCATCGGCTTGTTTAAACAAAGCTAAGCCCGCTCCCATAGGAACATACATTTGTTTGTGCGCGTCGATAGTGACTGAATCAGCACGCTCAATCCCTAGTAGGCGGTCTCGGTATGAAGTGGAAAACAAGGTTGCCCCCCCCCACGCTGCATCAACATGGAACCATGTGCCTAATTCTTTCGCGACATCGGCAAGCTCATTGAGCGGATCGATATGCCCTGTCTCAGTCGTTCCTGCGATACCCACTATAGCAAGTAAACCATTTCCTGACGCCTGATATGCCTTCCCTACTCTTAATACTTCCTCTGGTTTCAATACTTGCCGAGGGCACGCTAAGGTGAGCATTTGTTCTCTTCCAATACCTAAGACATCGGCCGCTTTTGCTATTGAATAGTGTCCTCTTCTTGAACACAAAATACCTATCTGCTTGTACCCATAGTGCTGATAGGCCGCTGCAATGCCTGTTCGATTAACGCCTTTAAAATCGTTCTGAGGACCTAGCATTTGATTTCTTGCTACCCACAAGGCGGTCATATTTGCAACTGTCCCACCCGAACAGAAAGCGCCTAACGAATGATGGGCACTGTGCGTATGCGCTGCGTAAAAGTCATCCGTTTGAGCGTAAACCAAGTGATGCAGCATTCCGATTACTTGCCTTTCTACAGGTGTGAACGCTTTTGATGTTTCAATTTTTACCGGATTTTGGTTTAAGCCAACTAATAATTTCGCTAGGGAAAGATGAAAATAAGGCAACGCTGAGGTCATGTGGCCGATAAATCGAGGCGAATAGGTGTTAACGGAATTAGCCACTACGTCGTTTAATAAATGAGTCGCAAAATCAGAAACATATTCAGGAGATTCTGGAACACTGGTCGCAGAAAAATACGTTTCAATGTCTTCTAGCGACTTGGGTTGCGCGACAACGTGCTGAGAGAGAAAATCCAATACATTATCTGACAAATGCCGTTCTATTTGTGTCAATGTAGACTCTTCGCTTTCCGGTTGTGCGAACACACGAAAAAGCTGTTTTAAGCTGACCAATGATTTAGTCATACTGTTTTTCCATCAACAATTTATAGCAAGCTTGTCCACTTTGTTGGTATTTTCTTTCAAACGGGGTCATGGCAGAGTCTTGTGTTGAAAGTAGCGAGAGTTGACTGTTAAAACCATAGTGCTCTGCTACAACAGCAAATTCTTGTAAATATAATAACCAATTACTACGCACTTCAATACAGTTTGAAGCTTTCATTATATCGGGCGTGACTGGGCAAGCATACCAACGTTTTTGAATGTGTTTCACTTTCGGATAGGGGTTGGGATACAGCAAATACTGTTTTTTAAATGTCAATTTGTGTTTAGCGAGTAGTCGCCAGAAATCGTTAAGATCTGCTCTAATTACCTGATAATTCTCGCTGAGAGCTTCATAAGCGTGGTGTTTTTGAAGTCGAATTGCCGACTTATCCACGCCCAACACTTTGGCTTCACAGTAGCGCCGACTCAGTATTGCGGTACTCTCGCCCACACCACAGCACGCATCCAAGATCAGTTGAGAACCAGCGCCTTGTAACCAAGGCAAAATTTGCATAAACGCTTGCTCAGTATGCTCGCTGATAGGGCGCGCAGATAAGGCAGTTTGATAACGCTGTGTTAGGGTTATCAGGTTTTTATGTACTTCCTGTTGATTACTTTCTACGGGTTTTGAAGCACCTTTAGTACGCTGCTCGACCATTAACTACGGATACCTGTTCCACGCTCAAGCAGCACATACGCCAATGAAAACAATATAATATTGAACACCAATAAAATCGTTAATGACAAGCCAATAGACACATCGCTGACACCTAAAAAGCCATAACGAAAGCCATTTACCATATACACAATAGGATTGGCTTTACTGACCATTTGCCAGAATTCAGGCAAAAGAGAGAGCGAATAAAACACCCCCCCCAAGTAGGTTAGTGGCGTCAACACAAACGTAGGCACAACGCTGATATCGTCAAAGGTTTTGGCGTAGATGGCATTAAGCAAACCCGCCGTTGAAAACAGTACAGCTGTTAATAGCAGGGTAATAACAATAACGCCTAAGTTGTGAATACTGACATCAACAAACAGCAAAGAAACGCTAGTAACAATAATACCTATCAAGGTTGCGCGCGCGACACCACCGCCCACAAAACCCAAAATAATTGCCCACGTTGGGATAGGAGAAATGATCAACTCTTCCACATTACGCTGAAATTTTGCGCTAAAAAAAGATGAAGATACATTGGCATAGGAGTTAGTGATAACCGACATCATAATTAGGCCGGGAACAATAAACTCCATATACGAAAAACCTCCCATTTTGCCAATTCTATTGCCAATCAAGCTGCCGAAAATAATGAAATATAGGCTCATAGTAATGGCAGGAGGGACCAAAGTTTGTACCCAAATTCGCATGAATCGCGTGCATTCTTTGAGCCATAAGGTAGTCAGTGCTACCCAATTTGATGATGTAGACATAGTATTAACCCCCTACCTGAGCACGCCCAGATTCCACCAAGCGTACAAATAACTCTTCAAGACGATTTGATTTATTACGCATACTCATCACTTGAATACCTTGTTCTTGCAGCTGAACAAACACGGCATTCAAGCCAGACTCCTTCAATATATCCACCTCAATGGTATGATCATCAAGCATGCGATAGTCGAATCCGCTCAATTTCGGCACATTTTCAGCTTGGATATCTAGCACAAAGGTTTCGCTGTTAAGTGTTGCAAGTAACGCTTTAATACTGGTGTTTTCAACAATTCTACCCTTATCGATGATAGCGATATTACGACACAAACTTTCTGCCTCTTCCAAATAATGTGTGGTCAGGATAATGGTAATTCCCTGCTCATTAATTTGTTTAAGGAAGGTCCACATCGAACGACGAATTTCAATATCCACACCCGCAGTGGGTTCATCCAAAATTAGCATTTTGGGTTCGTGCATCAAAGCCCTTGCAATCATCAAACGCCGCTTCATTCCACCAGAAAGCTCTCTAGCTCTAGCATTGCGTTTATCCCATAGCTCTAACTGTTTAAGGTACTTTTCTGCTCTTGTTTTTGCCTCAGCTCTTGGCACACCGTAGTACCCAGCTTGATTAAGCACAATCTGTAATAAGGTTTCAAACTGATTGAAATTAAATTCTTGAGGGACCAAACCAATGCAAGACTTTGCCTCTGCTTTTTGAGTCTGTAAATCATAACCAAATATTGTCACATCGCCAGAAGACGCGTTAACTAATGAACTTACAATTCCAATAGTAGTAGATTTGCCAGCTCCGTTAGGGCCTAACAATGCAAAAAAATCACCTTCTTTAACAACGAGGTCCAAGCCTTTCAACGCTTCTACCCCACCCTTATACACTTTTTTCAGGTTAGCAATATTCAGCGCGTGCATAGAGATACTTCTAAGATTTATAAATAATAAGAATAGTTTGCCATAAACCTAGAGTAAAAAGATATGATCCGGCCCATAGAGTCGCTTTTTAACTTATTTATGGGCCGTTTTTTATTTAGCGTTTTACAGTAATCACCTGTTCATTTGAAGACAATGTGATAACGGCTTTACGGTCAAAGAAATGCTCTTCAACATTGCTACCTTTACTGGCTGTTTCACCTAAGGCAGAGTGGGAAAGACGGGCTGTATTTATGCCTGATTGCAGCAAATACTCTTTAATCGCAAGCGCTCGTTGTTCTGACAATGCTTGGTTATACGCCTTGTTACCTCTAATATCGGCGTATCCCTGAATATCTAATTGCAAGCTTGGATCGCTATTCATCAATTTTACCAAGTTATCTAAATGAGGATAAAATACTGGTGAAATAACCGATTCCCCTGTTTTAAACTGAATTTGAGTGACTAATTCGGCTAGTTTTGCCTGACGGAGTGATTCATCAGCAATACTTAAGGCTTTTTGGTATTGCTTTAAGGAGCGGTTGGCCGCTAATAATGCGTCAGATCCTTCCTCAAGTTGCTGTTGGGTGGTCAGTAAAGACGCATTTAGCTGGGTGATTTCTTCCTGATCATTGTGGTCTTGGCCTATGAACAAGCCAAAAACCGCTCCAATTGCTGCGCCTGGAGGCCCAGCAATCGCGCCACCGAGTAATGCGCCTGAGCCAGCCCCAATCAGCAAAGGTTTGGCGTTATTTCTTTCAGATTTAGCCGTTGCGGCGTTCGCGAAAACCGCGCCTGACGTGGTTGTTGCAACTAGCGTGAGCACAAGCAATGTCTTTTTCATGTTTTTATTCCCCTTTGATAAATTACGTATTTAAGTAAATCAAAAGAAAACGACTAAACAAGGCCTTGTTGGCGTCAATGTCGCGATCAATGATGGCAATTAGGCAGTTTTCGCATCAATAATAGCAACAAAATGGCAATCTAATGGAAATGTGTCGAAGTGGGGTGCAATTTACTCGAGCACAGGATATAAACAATAGCCTAAAAACTGGAGTCAAATAATGACAACAAAAAAAACGATTGCACTCGTGGAAGACGACCCAGCCATTCGCGAAAATTACACCCTAGCGCTCGAAAGCCAAGGCTATACGGTTAAGGCCTATGCTGATAGACCGACTGCCGAGCAGGTGTTTAGACATAACTTACCTGACCTTGCAATTATCGATATTGGACTCAAAGACGAGATGGAGGGAGGCTTTGCGCTTTGCCAGTTGCTCCGGCAAATGTCGTCAACACTACCTATTCTATTTTTTACCGCTCGCGACAATGATGTAGACACCATAAGTGGTTTACGCATGGGTGCTGACGACTATTTAACTAAAGATATTAGTATGCAGCATCTATTTGCGCGTTTGTCCGCTTTGTTTAGACGTTCTGATACTCTGCTTTCAGACGTAAACAGTGTGCCTGCATCTATAACCGTCGACCCACTTCACCTTGACCTAGATAGAATGACAGTATCGTGGAAAGAACAAGCCGTAGACTTAACAGTAACTGAGTTTTGGATGTTACACGCCTTAGTCAAGCGGCCTGGTCACGTACGCAGTCGCCAACAGCTTATGGATGACTCCCAAATGGTCGTCGACGATGCCACTATTACTTCTCACATCAAACGCATGCGTAAAAAATTCTTAAAACTTGATAGTGAATTTTCCGCAATAGACACAGTATATGGCATTGGTTACCGATGGATAAAAGAAGGAAATTAGCATCATGCGCCTCCGTGTTTCTCTGCGCGCTCAACTGTTTGCCATTACATTACTACTCTTGGTCATACCCTATCTCGGGTATAAATACATTTGGGAAATGGAGGTTTATTTAAGAAAAGGTCAAGAAAACAGCATGATTGGTACAGCTCGAGCTGTGGCTACCTTGTTGCATGAACAACCCGCCCTGCTTGATGCCAATGCCTCGTATCGCAATCAACTGCGTCCTGGTACTGACCTTTATGCCCCAGCATTGCCTAGCCCTATACAACTCGATGGTAAGTTTACCGATTGGAAAAGTGTCGAGCACTTATTACACGACTATGGTAGTCAACAAGTTGTGGTCACCGCCACAGCGTCTAGCGTAAAAGAAAATACAGCTCAGTTGACGCATATGGTAGGGCGCTTCGGCGAACACCTCTATGCAAGGTTCGCTATTACTGACGAAACGGTAATCTGGCGCTCGCAAAACAGTCTGCGCGTTGAACGTAACGACCATTTGCTAATAGGCCTTAAAAATACTTTGGGCGAGTTTCAGCGGTATGTTATCAGCCCGTACAAAAGCGGATGGGTGAATGCTTACTTACTGGAGGGAGAAGAGGGCTACAACATCGCAGATAATGCGCTGTTTATACAAGGTGAATGGGTGCGTAGCCTTGACGGAGTTAACATTGAACTAAGACTGCCGCTTGAAGCAACCACAAGAGGATTGGCGTTTGCTTATATGGATGTAGACAATGCTGAGGTCTTTGAGGCCGCAGGAATAGGTACAGCCAACCCCAATAAAATTGATGAGCTTGGAACCGTAGTTACGCCCTCTCCCGAAATAGAACGCGTACTTCGCTCCTTGGTTCATGCTGATTCACGTGTGTGGGTGGTCGATAGATATCAACGCGTGTTGGCTAAAGTGGGCGATATTCAATCTTCACAGGGGGTCAATGGGCCACCGGACAACAACGCAAACTCACTTTGGACCGCCTTTGAAAACAAGTATCTGCTGCCGTTGTACTATCGCATTCTTACCCGTCCTCCCGAAGCGTTTATCGATTCTTTAACCAACGCCATGGCATTAGAAGGTGACGATATTCAAACCGCTTTATCTGGCACGCCCGATTCATTATGGCGCTTATCGGAAGATAACAAAGCGGTTATATTGTCTTCGGCTCACCCTATTTTTTATCAATCTGAGGTTATTGGTGCTGTGGTCGTAGAGCAAACTACTCACGGTATCAGAACACTGCGTAACCGAGCTTTGGAGGACCTGTTTAATACCATTTTAGCGGTAATGTTTGTCACAATAATGGGCTTAATTTTTCTGTCTAATCGCACAACGAGCCGAATTCGCGCACTTCGAGATGCGACTGAACGCGTGATCGACAACCATGGTAAAATTGTAGGAACGCTCGCGCCTAAGCGCTCATATGATGAAGTGGGCGACCTTTGGCTCACCTTTAGTAACGTTTTGTCTCGATTGCATCAGTACAATTCTTATCTGGAAAAAATGGCTGCAAGATTATCTCACGAATTAAGAACCCCCGTGGCGGTAGTTAAGTCATCATTGGATATGCTGCCAACCATCGAAAATCCGCAACAGCGGCATGAAGTCATCGCTCGTGCCCAGACGGGCATTGAGCGTTTGAGTAAAATGCTTAATAATATGAGTGAGGCAACACGCTTAGAACAATCACTTCAACGCGAGGAAAGAATTAATTTTGACCTCTCAGTGATCATCGAATCCTGCTGTAAAGGGTATCAACACGTTTATCCTGAAAGACGATTTAGCTTAAGCTTGCCTTCCACACATTTGACGCTTAAGGGCTCGCCCGATCTGTTCGTACAAATGCTCGATAAAGTTGTCGCTAACGCGGTTGAATTTAGCTGTAACAGCGACGTTATTTCTTTAGTACTGGATCAAAACCACTCAGCGTTGCGGCTCACTATTGCAAACCCTGGCCATTTACTGCCCGACATAGATAACCATCAACTTACGCAGTCTATGGTGTCGATTAGAAACCACGATGAACAGACAGATAGCGTTCATTTAGGCTTAGGTCTCTACATTGCTAATAGTATTGCTAATTTCCACAACGGAACATTGGTGTTAAAAAACCTTGCTGACCATAGTGGAGTGTGTGCCAATTTTGAATTTCAGATTCAATAACAAAAAAACAGCGCGTTTTTTGAAAAATCCGCAAAGTCATTCAATAATTAAGCGTGAATGTAAAACGCATATTCCTTCATGACTAACAATAAAAAAGGCTCAACATGGATACTCCAGCGTCGGTTACCGTGACACGCAACTTAACATGGCGTTACGTTATTGCCTTAAGTTTGATTGCCGCAGTCATTATAGGCTCATTTATTCTCAATCGAAACCAGATATTAGCCAGTGAAAAAGACGCTCACATCGTGAACATAAGTGGTATGCAGCGTATGCTGTCTCAGCGTATTGGCCTTATGGCGCGAGAAGTTTATTTTGCTCAATCCCAACAAGAAGCGGATATTTACTTTAAAAAATTGCAGGCTGTTACTCAAAAAATGAGACAGAATCATACTGAATTGAGCACTGGTGATTTGGGTGACTATGGTGAGTACACCTTAAGCGAAAAAATCAGAAATTTGTATTTCGGTGAGTATGGTTTAGATAAGCGCGTTAATAATTATCTTGTATTGGCTGAAACCTTCGTTCAAACATACAGCAGTGAAGGTGTTTTGGGTGTGCGACAGAGCACACTTCCCACTGAAATAATCCGTATTGCACGCAATGGTCTTTTAGCAGACTTAAATCAAGTTGTTGCCCAATATGAACAAGAAGCCTACAACAAGATTGTGCGTTTTAAGCGCGTAGAAGTATCGGTTTTACTGTTTGGTTTAGGGATGTTATTAGTCGAAGTTTTCTTTATTTTTAAACCTATGGTGAGAAACGTATCGCAAAACATTGAGAGCCTGAAAGTGGCTAATGATGAGCTAATCGAGTTTTCTTACCGCATTTCTCACGATTTGCGAGCACCGATTGTATCGTCAGTCGGCTTGTTGAATGTATGCGACAATGCTATCGAAATGGATAATAAGCAAATGCTGCAAACAGCATTAAGTCACATGAAAAGCTCTATGGCGCAGTTAGAGAATTTAATACGAGACGTTATCAATCTGACAAAAATAAAAATGGGCGATCTCCAATACGAAACAGTTAATCTAGACAACATACTTCAAGAATCTATTGGCAAATTGAGTCATTTAGAGGGTTTTGAGCAAATTAAAATAACTATCGATAATTCCTTACCAAAAGACATGATAGCGCCCAAAATGATTGTGCAACAAAGTCTCGAAAACCTCATTTCGAATGCCATTAAATATCACGATGACTCAAATTCAGATTGCTGTGTTGCGATTCGCGCGTCACTCAAACAAAACAATTACGAAAGATAGGGTAGAACAGTTAGACAAACTCGTGCAGGAAATACAAAACCAATCTTAATACTTATTTCTGGCTGTCACTCAAAAAATAAACCTGATTGCGGCCGTTGTTTTTGGCGTAGTACATAGCCTCATCGGCTTTAATCATAAGCTGCTCGAAATCTGGAGCGTCGCTTGGTGCAGTAACAATACCTATGCTAGCGCCAATGTTGCAAGTAGGGCCGTCTTCAATGTCGAAAGGCTCATTCAAATCTGACAATAAATTCTCTGCCAATGCTGCGATCTCTTTTGTATCTAGCTCCTGATGATCAAAACCAATGACAAACTCATCGCCTCCCCAGCGAACGCATACGTCAGACTGTTCATCAAAATAGTAGCGTATTCTTACAGAAACTTCTCTTAGTACCTCATCTCCGACATCGTGGCCGTAGGTATCATTAACGGGTTTAAATTTATCTAAATCGATCATCATCAGAACGAATGTTCCATGGCTTGCTAGCGTTTGGGTGCAAAGTTGGTTAAGGCCCTTTTCACCTGCTCGTCTATTTTTTAACTGTGTTAATGCATCGTGATCCGCCTCATAGCGAATTTTTCTTTCTCTGCGCATGCGATCAGTAATGTCATAAATGATTAACTGAATTAACTTTTCGTCATCTTGTCGGGCGGCTTCTCTTTCATCGATAATGGCAGAAAAGAGACAGTGGATGTAGCGCATTTCACCGTTACGCATAACAACAAGGTCCTTCCATACTTGTTCTTCTGTACTTACGTCTAACACTTCGTTAAGCGCTTCGGTGAACTCACTTTCATTGACAAATAAGTCTGTTAACGAGCGATTCGCATCAGACTTGTATTCCATTAAATTTTTAAATGCTTGATTGAAGGTGATCACCTGCATGGTGCTATCAATTACCGCGATGCCAGTGCTTGCTTGTTCAAATATAAGCCGAAAGCGCTTCTCAAGTGCTTCCGTTTTCTCGCGCAAGCTACGCTCTTCAATAAACTTACTTTTAAGCGCAGTAATCAATGCATTAATACCAAACAATAAACGAGCTAACTCATCCTTTCGTCGATAATGAATATTGATTGACTCCATATTTTCAGGAGAGTGCAAATTAACCGAATCCACGCTGCGGGTTAAGTTGTGAAGTGGACGGGTTAGAAGCCGATGAATAAACACTGATGAAATAATAGCAATGATGATACTAAGCCCCATCAATAAGAACACATTTTGACGAGCCGTGAAAATAGCACCTTGTTTAATGAATAAGGTGTCGGGGTACACTTTTAACACCCCAATTTGCTCTTCCTGATTGAAGGGGTCTAAAAGCGAAACTACAACAGGCGTACCTGAAAAGTCGGTTTTGCCGTTAACCACATTAATTGCATTGGCTTTCGTTAACGAGGCTGAACTGACCAGATCATTTGATACCAAACCTTTTGTAATTTCGTCAGCTAACTCTTCATCATTCACGTAAGCGGCAATGGCTGCTGTGCGAGTTACGCTTTCAGCAAGCTGTTGAACTAACGCAACGTTCACATTTTGGATTTGATGTAAGTTGGTTTGGTAGGAAATATATGAAGCAATACCACTGATCAGCAAAGAAATTAAACAAATAACGCTAGATATTCGTACATAAAGTCGTTTAGTAAAGGTTATTTGTTGCATCTAAATCCCACATTGCTAGATGGAAGGCTAGATTTTAGTTACGTATCCCAATCGATCATATATTAAATTCCCTAGTCTTAACTATAAAAATAAGCCAATAACTTGTTAAGTATACATCAAAGATTTACAAACGATTCCAAGATTTGTGCTATTCTCAATAATTAACATTAATTTACACTTAATTAACGCGGTATTGCAATGGACCAAGAGAAAAATGACGTTTAGCACCAAGGTTTTCGTTATTGCAGTATTTTGTCTATTTGTTTCGAAATCGGTAACTGCGCTCGAATTAGTTGTCGTGGTGAATAAAAATAACGACATCGAATCGCTCACCAAAAAGCAGGTAATCGATATTTATATGGGCAGGTATCAAAGCTTTCCAAATGGTACGCCCGCAAAACCCATTGACCACCCTATCGACTCCGATTATAAGCGTACTTTTTATATTGAGTTAGTCAACTTATCCGAAAATCGATTGAAATCGTATTGGTCGCGATTGTTGTTTTCAGGCAGAGCTAGGCCGCCTTTAGAAACACAATCACCTGATGACGTGATACAGCTACTAAAAGAAGATCATACTTCAGTAGCTTACTTACCAAAATCGGCAATCACTGAGGAGATGAAAATTGTTTATCAGTTTTAGTGAATGTTTCGCAAAATTTGGTTTTGGCAAAACTCTCTATTCGTTCATTTTGATGGGTGTTTTATGTAATATTTCTTATGCTCAGAGCAATAAACCATTCACGGTCAATGGCTTTGGGACAATCGGCCTGACTTTTGAAGACTCAAGCGAGGTCGATTTTTCGAGAACCTATGGTTTAAGTTCAAGAGATGGACTTTCGGTTTTGCCTGACTCAGTATTGGGGCTGCAGGGTAGTTTGATTATCAATGACAAATTAGATTTGTTCACCCAAATTGTTGTCGACGACGTTGTCAGTCAAAAAATAGATAACTACATTGAAATGGCATTTATGCGCTATAAGTTCAATCGGAAATTATCGCTACTTGCCGGCCGGATGAACCCCAATATTTATATGCTGTCTGACTATCGCGCTGTTAGTCACGCCTATTTATGGGCGCGTCCTCCTATCGAGTTTTATTCGCAAGTTGCCTTTGTAGAATCGACGGATGGTCTGGGTATTGACTATCAAACGGATTTTCTAAATGGCTATTTGAAATTGCGTAGTGTACTCGGTAAGAGTAGCACCTCGCTAGGCGAGGACAACGGAAATGTCACTGTTAAAGCAGATAACGTACTTACGCTTAGTGCTGAATGGTCTACTTTAAACTTGAGCTTATCTGCCAGCTACACAAAAGCGGACATAAGCCTGAGTGATGGAGGTGGTTTTTTTGAAATTGCTGAGCTTTTAGACATGTTCCCTGCGTCAGTCATTCCAGGTAAATCTGATATCCAAGCACGGTTAGGATTAGAGCCTCGGCCATCAGACTATAAGGCAATCGGCATTAAATACGACTTTTACCCTTTTGTGTTTCAAGCAGAAGCATCGGTTACAACAATAGATTGGTTAATATCTGGAAATTCTAAAGCAGCCTATGCTTCTTTAGGCTTCTATTTAAATGACGTAACCCCGTATATACTTGTTTCACACATTAGCCCAGAGGGTCCGCCCTTTTCTTTATCCTTCGCCGAATCAACCCCCGAGTTCTTGGTGCCTTCTTTAACTGAGCTTGCTGAAGTGCTTAATTTGACGTCTGAAGTCGGCAGAATCGATCAAACCACGTTCGCAGTTGGGCTAAGGTGGGATATCAGTCAATCCATAGCGTTTAAATGTCAATATGATCATATAAGAGCAGATTTGGCAGGTTCAGCGAGTATTATTCCTCCTGAACAGGAAAACGTATTTATTTTGCGAGACGTAAACTTAAACGTTATTCATGCTGGAATTAGTTGGGTATTTTAACCGTCCTCAAACGTGCAAAGGCAAAAAACAACTTCAATAAAAAAGCGCTCCGAAGAGCGCTTTTTTTATGAGGTAAATATCTAAATCTTATGCCAAGATTTTAGAAACAACGCCTGCACCCACGGTTCTTCCACCTTCACGGATAGCGAAGCGTAAACCTT
>CAYSDZ010000016.1:0-65467 GCA_964429915.1 uncultured Alteromonas sp. | reverse complement strand
GGCAGCGGGTTTTGATCCCGCCATTCGTAGGTTCGAGTCCTGCTACCCCAGCCATACATAATACGCCGATTGCTGTTAAAGCACTCGGCGTTTTTTTATAGGTTAATTATATAGCTTTTGAAGCATAGCTTTCTGTATGCGTTAGGCTTGCAACGTGCGCCATGTAGCGTTTTAACTCCTTTGGCATTGCAAGCACCTTTACCATAGAAAGATTTCTTAATACCGGAAAAAGCATCACATCGTCCATGCTCAGAACTGGTTTTAGGGGGGGAGCAGGAAGCGAAGCTAATGCGCTATTCACAATGCTTACATGTTCATCAGTGTGGTGCATTGCGTCTGAAAACGTCATGCCAATAGTCTTTTCTTTTTTGTTTTGAAAATAGTCTTTAGCAGATTGTGTTTCGAATTCAGGTAACCCCAATAGCAGGCAACGAGGATACGTGAGTATTCTAATTGACTCTTTGACTGGCCCTAATACGCCATCGTAATCTGACCATGCTGACTCTTGGGTAATAACTTTACCCGTGTCTCCCCTTTCATCTAGTTCCCTTACAATATCTAAACTTTCTTTTATTGCAGTGCCATCGTCCAACTGTAAGATTGGAACCACCTTCGAACCGACCAGACCAAAGCAGGTTTCTTCGTCATCATTTGAAAGAAAGACTTTTTCGTGCGCTACATGTTTATAGTTCGCTACCATGTCTGCCCTAACACAGTAAGGGCAATGGTGATATTGGTATAGTTTCATCTCTCACCTGCTTTAAATTTAATTTTTCTTTATCAGCAATTTCCCTTTACAAGGTTGCAAAGAACATTAACATATACTCAACAAACCTCAAGATATTGGTTTTTAACATTAGGACCAACAGAAATACAGTTCAAATAAGATAACTCGCTTCTTCAGTGGTCAAATATAAATGAAACATCGGAGCTAACTTTACACGCAATACTCTTTCAATGACGTCATTAGATAAACCTCTTGGCCTACGTGTCCAATACCGTAGTGTTGAACAAAAAAATGCTGAAAATATTGCATTTAAGCAGTTTTTGACTTTGTTCGAAGCGGATAAAAACCGACTTTATTCTTATATTCACGTATTCGTGGGTCGTTCGCATGCAGCAGATGATGTATTTCAAGAAACGTGTTTAACGCTATGGAAAGAGTTTGCAAACTTCGAAATTGGCACGAGCTTTTCAAAATGGGCAAACGGTATCGCGTTCAGACGAGTACTTGCCTTCAGACGTCAGAATAAAAAATACGCTTTGGGTATGAGTGATGAGTTTTTAGAAGAATTTTATTTTTCTATGGTGGAATCTGAAACACGCTCTACACATCAAGAAACTAAGCTTGCTTATTTGGAACATTGCCGAGCTCTGCTTTCTGTACCTTTACAACAAATTTATGAGTATTTTTATATTCAAAACTTCAATGCTCAGGAAGTCGCAAATCATACGGGCCGTTCAATTCATGCTATAAGAAAAGCCGTTCACAAAATGCGACAAAAAATTTTTGATTGCGTGGATGCCAAAGAGCAAGAGGAACCAGTGTGAAACGGAGTGACCAATTCTCTGATATCAGAGAAATTGCTGAGCATGTATGTGAAAATACGGTAACGGATGAGCAGTTACAACAACTAGAGGAAAAGCTAAAGGACAACCCCGAAGCTAAGCGTTTTTATTTCGACTATTTGCGTATTCACAATGCCATGAAGTCTGCGGCCGATCGCAATATGGAAATTGTTTACAAGCGTATGACCGAAGAAGTTATCGTGCGCCCGCAAAGCAAGCAAACTATCGATAACAACCCAGCCTTGTCGTTTATACCGCGCAGATCCGTAAACATTATTTTTTCTTGCGCCCTTGCATTAGCAATCATTATTTTCTTTTTTGTGCAAAGGCATTATGCGCCACCTTCAAGGTTTACAGCAAAACTTATTGACGGACAAATCACCATAGACGGACAAGCAAAAGTTAAAGACGATGCAGTCTCTTTAGGTGAATATAGCATCCCCGAAGATACTGTCTTGTCTTTGCCGAATGGCGATATTGTTGAACTTTTAGCAGGCAGTAAGCTTACGTTTATAGCCCACAACGAAATCCAGTTAAAAGCAGGTAAAATTGCGCTTAAGTCGTTGTCGGGTGAGAATATTGATATCTACGGCGATAATTTTAAATTAAGCTCAAACGGTGGCGAACTCACTGTTAATTTGACGGCTCAAGCCCCCCTTATCACCACCGGAGCAACCACAGAACTTCATGCAAAACGGTGGCGACCTGCACATTACTGGCCTTTTGAAGGCCAAACCGACCGTGTCATTAACTCTGCAAGTGACGCTCATGGCGTCCCCGAGTCGGGTGCTGTGCGTGTACAAGGGTTAGTGGGTAGCGGTGCGTTTTATTTTGATAATAGTGAAAACGCAAGGATCATGCTAGGTTCTGGAGGCGGTACCGCGCTTGGAACAGGCTCGTTTTCTGCTAACGATGGCATTTCAATTGCTGCGCTTATTCAACCTCAGTATTCAGGAGAAAAAGGCGAACAGGACGAAATTTTTCGAAAAGGTGACGCGGACGGTGATTTTCGAATGTTGTTAGGCTTTCAGCACGACTATTGGAAAGATTATCTTATGCCTCAAAAGCAGGTTGCTGAAAGTTTAAGTTTTGGCTTGCATTTACTCGGACATGGTTATCAAGAACTCAAGCTCCCTTTAGATGGTAAAGAGGGGCGTCCGTCATTAGAGCAAATGAAAAATGGCGATACCTATTTCGTTGTCGCCAACTACAATGTTAGCTCTGGACTTAAAGCCATTTACATAAACGGTGAACGTCTTGCCTGGTATGAATACCCTAAGGGTACAAAAGTGATTACAGGAGGGCCAGGCGAAGCGGTCATCGGAAACAACCCAATAGATAAAGGGACAAAGTGGGATGTGTTTGCATATTCAGGTGTTATCGACGAACTTGCGATCTACGACTTTGCATTACCCGCGTTTACTATTCAGCATTACTTTGAGCAGGTTCAACGAGGTGCTAATTATTTCGGTTTAAAGGCCAGTATCGATGTTCTGCCAGATTCAGCCGCTATTCAATTACCTGCAAATTCAGAGGTCAGTCTTGATCCTATAACAGGTTTACCCGACCGGATCCTCTCTACAAATATTAAATAAAATTTATAGCGCCCAAAGGGGTAGCAATTTTTTGAGCAATACGACCTATTCCTTTCAGAGGGTGTAGTCCATATTTAAAGTTAAGGGGCTACACTGAGTAACTGTACGATTGCGGAGAATGATTAAATGACGTTTAAAAACCGTTTTTGGTTTGTGTTAATCACTTTAATGGTGCTGGTCGGGGCCTGTTCAAAACAGAATAGTGAAACCACACAAAACCAAGATAACTCAAGGGTAAAGTATAATTTCAATCTTAACTGGAAATTTATTAAGGCAAACCCCACTAACGCCCAAGATATCGAATTTGACGATAGCCAATGGCAAACGGTAAGTACCCCTCATACGTTTAACGATATTGATACGTTCGACGAGTACAGTGAAGGCAAACATAAAGGCGAAGTCAACCAGTGGCGAGGTACCGTTTGGTATCGAAAACACTTTAAACTTCCTGCTTCTCAGCAAGGAAAAAAGGTATTCATTGAATTTGAGTCTGTAAGGCAAATTGCAGACGTTTATGTTAACGGCGTGCATTTAGGAAATAATAAAACGGGGTTTTTACCTTTTGGTTATGACCTTACACCGCACTTAACGACCGATGGCAGCACCAACGTGCTTGCGGTAAAGGTAAATAATGAACGCGGTGATCACTTTCGTAAGAACTTTCCGCTAGTGTGGAATCACGAGCATTGGCATCCAACCCATGGCGGCATTTATCGCAATGTTTATTTACATGCAGTCAACCCAGTGCATATCACCTTACCTTTGTACGACAACTTAAAAACTGTCGGTACCTATGTGTATACCAACAACGTTTCCAAGCAAAGCGCAGACGTTACTGTACAGGCCGAAGTCGTCAATAACGACAGCAGTACTCAGCAGGTTGAGCTTATCGCAGATATCATCGACAGAGACAATAATTTAGTTAAATCGATGACAACCCGCTCTTCCATTGCCGCTAATGAAACCTTTAATTTTGAAGTGAATGGAAAGGTTAAAAACCCTGAACTCTGGTCAACGCGTTACCCCTATTTATATCGGGTTGTTACACGCTTAAAAGTAAATGGAAAAATCGTTGACGATTACACCACACCTTTAGGTATTCGCAGTTTTGAATTCAACAAAGACACCGGCTTTTGGCTAAATGGGGAAAACATAAAACTCACCGGATGGGGGCAAAAACCAACGGGTGGCTGGGCAGGATTAGGCGCGGCCATGCCCGACTGGATGCGTGAATTTACTTTTAGAATGATGGATGAGGCCGGTGGAAACTTTATTCGTTGGGGCCACAGCGCTGGCTCACCAGCAGAAATTGCGATGGGAGATAAGTATGGTTTTGTCACTTTAATGCCAGGGGTATCGGGTGAATCTAGCGATTCAGGAGAAACGTGGGATATTCGTTATGCAGGTTTTCAAGACGCCATTGTGTATTATCGAAATCACCCCAGTATTTTTATTTGGGAAGGAGGCAATTGGGCCGAGTCAGTTGAAAACTACCAAGATATCCTTGCAGCAATTGAAAAATTCGATCCAAAAAGTCAGCGCTTAATGGGTAATCGCCGAGCCGATGTTAAATTAGCTTCTAGAGATTACGTAACGATTGAAGTGGGTACCGAAGGATGGGAGCGCGAATATGCACACCTTCCACTTATAGAGAGTGAATACAACCGCGACGAAGGCCCTCGTCGTGTATGGGATAAATATTCACCAGATAATAATTTTTTCACTAGTCCACGTTTTAGCAAAAATGTTTATAAATTTGCTTCAGAAACATTTGCCGTACGGCAGGTAGAGCAGTGGTGGGAAAAAATGGGTAAGAAGCCTTACCACAGCGGTGGCGCAAATTGGATATTTTCAGACGGTACCCACGGCGGACGTAACCCAACTGAAAACACTCGCGCCAGTGGTGAAGTTGATGCCGTTCGCCTACCAAAAGAAGCATTTTTTACCACAAAAGCAATGTGGAGACCGGAAACGCAAGCGCATATTGTGGGCCATTGGAATTATGACGAAGGTACTGTAAAGGATATCTTTGTCGTGTCGAATGGCGAAAAAGTGAAGCTTTATGTAAACGATAAACTGATTGGAGAAAACAGTTCACCTGAACACGGTTACACCTTTGTATTCCCCAAAGTGAAGTTTGAGGCTGGCAGTATTAAAGCGGAAACCTTTATCAATGAGGAACTTAAAGCAAGCCAAGTAAAAGAAACAGCGGGTGAGGCTGTCGTCTTGAAACTGACGCCAATTACAGGGCCTGAAGGTTGGTTAGCCAATGGCGCAGACTTTTTGTTATTAGACTTTGAAGCTGTTGATGCGCAAGGCCGAAGGCACCCACTCGACCAAAGCATGGTGAATTTCAAGGTTGAAGGTCCAGCAGTCTGGCGCGGCGGCTATAACAGCGGTAAAGAAAAAAGCACCAACAACTTATTTTTGGAAACAGAGGCAGGCATAAACCGCGTTGCCATTCGTTCTACACTGCAAGCAGGCACGATAACCATTACTGCAAGTCGTGAAGGCTTCGACGATGTTTCTGTTCAAGTTGCGTCCAAGCCAGTAGACTATGCGAACGGTTTAAGTACCAAGCTCCCTCAAGCGTATCCCCAAAAACTGATTGCTGAGCCAGCACCGGCTTACATGCCACCACAACCACCTTTACCTATCAATACAGAATCACGCAGCGGACTATTCACCCAATTTAGTTACACCGGACTGCAAAAAGCCGTGCTGCGCACGAATGCATATTGGGGTAAAAAGCCGTATATCGATCAAGAAGTTAACTATACGATTATTCCAAACTATCTGTCTGGCGCTGAATATATTCGCTTACCCAATGCAGATAAAGCGTACTGGGCAAGAGATCAGCTTCAATTTATCGCAGGAAAAGACATGGTAATCTGGGTAGGGCATGATGATTTAGTGCCTCGACCTGAATTTTTAGATGACTATCAAGATACGGGAGATAATATAAAGCTTGGTAGTAATGTTATGTCCATATTCGAGCGTAAGGTATCTGCAGGCACAAGCGTGATCATGTCGGGCAACTCAGACGATGATGTCCCTGAAAATGCGCGTATGTATGTGGTTTTCGCTAAAGCGCTCGATGAAAAATAAGACATTCTCCTCAGCGATGTAAACATGCTTTTGTACCGCACGTTGGCACTGTGTTACATGCAGTGCCAATGCTTGCAGGATAAGTAGTCGGCAAGCCAAGTATTGATTTGAGTCTGCATAGCATCAGCATACACGTCTCGCTGGGTGTAAATATAAGCCATAACTAAGGAATCAAGATTTTTTAAAAATCGAGATTCGCGCTGCTGACCGGTGTGTTTGCCACGGGTTTTTGGGTTAACTTAGCCATCTTTATACAACCAAGGTAAGCCTGTGGCTGTGTTAGGGTCAGGCCAGAAATAGGATGAAATGCTCAGGTAGTCATGCCTTTCGCCACTGGGGCCAGCTTTAGGCTTGTTCATAACTGAGTCTGTCTTTTGTTTAACGGCTTTATCCGCCTTTTCAGTCAACGCTGCTAAGGCATTACGGTACCGTTCATTACCTTGCGTAATTTGATTGTTGATCGCATTAATCTGAGCCGTTTGATAATAGATAAAATCTGGTAATGAGAGTGTTTGTAGTGGCATAGTTAATTTGGCCACTACAGTTTCACTTGACTACGTTTTGCTAGTGGTACAGCTGCTAGTAGCCCAGAACCCAATAACAATAGCACTTTGATTTTACCAATAAGCTTGAAACGAAGCGATAAAATGCCATTAGCGTAGGGGATATTATGTGCCATGGGCCGATTCCCATAAGCAAAAATTCGTTTTATACCCGTCCCACCTCAACATATTCGTTTCAGAGCTATCACAGCGTTCTTGTAACAAGGCTTACTTGAGAAGGAATGTGGTTAACCTTTCGAACAAGTATAACGCAGTCATAAAAGCGCTGTGAAGCTCAGTTATGATTGACGTTAAATTTATAAGAATGCCGAGCTTAATTCCGTTTTCGGCACAAGTTTCTCTTTACACGATGATTTAGAACCTTAACATAAACAAAAAATAAAAAAGAAACTTCCATGTCTGAGATTGTATCCTTCATTAACAATATTTTATGGGGCGAATGGCAAGTACTGCTTGTTATGCTCATTGTATGCGGCCTTTGGTTTACGATTAGATTAGGGGGTTTACAATTTGTGCATTTCGGCCACATGTTCTCTGTGCTTAAAGGGGGAACCAAAAGCAACGAAGAGGGGATCAGTTCATTCCAAGCTTTGTGTACCAGTTTATCTGCCCGTGTCGGAACCGGTAATTTAGCCGGCGTCGCCTTGGCAATATCTATGGGTGGTCCCGGTGCGGTGTTCTGGATGTGGGTAATTGCACTGTTGGGCATGGCAACGGGATTTGCTGAAAGCGTTTTGGGGCAGCTTTACAAGGTAAAAGACGATAACAACGAATATCGAGGCGGCCCAGCCTATTACATTCAACTTGGTCTACAAAACAAATGGCTAGGCGTATTATTTTCACTTTGCTTATTTATGGGCTATGGCTTTATATTCAGTGCTGTACAAGCCAATACGATCACCGATGCACTTAATAACGCGTATCAGATCCCTACTACTTATTCTGGCCTTGCCATTGTGTGTCTGGCGGCCGGTATCGTCATTGGTGGATTGAGGGCGATTGCACGCTTTTCTGAATGGGTTGTGCCGTTTATGGGTGTCATTTATATTGCCGTGGCACTATTTATTACTCTTTCAAACATTTCCCTGTTGCCGAGTGTGCTTGCCGATATTGTAAATAGTGCGTTTGGCTTAAAAGAAGCAGCAGTTGGCACCTTTGCAGCAGCGCTTAAAGCGGGTATTCAGCGTGGTTTATATTCTAACGAAGCGGGTTCAGGCAGTGTGCCCCATGCTGCGGCAAGTGCCGTTCCCTACCCTAACCATCCAGTATCACAAGGCTATGTACAAATGTTTGGGGTATTTTTCGACACGCTTATTTTATGTACCTGCACGGCTTTTATTATTTTACTTGCTGGCGACTTTAGCGGAGACAACGTAGAAGGCATTGGCTTAACGCAAAATGCCATGAGCGCTCATTTGGGGCCAATGGGTAGTCATTTTGTTGCAGCCGCCATCACCATTTTTGCTTTTACTTCGGTAGTAGCGAACTACGCGTATGGCGAAAGTAACCTTCACCTATTTAAAGTTGATAACAAACTAGGACGCACTATTTATACCCTCGGCTACCTTGCAATGATAATGTGGGGAAGCCGAGCAGCGCTACCTGAAGTATGGGCTATGGCTGACATGGCGTTAGGATTAATGACAGTCATCAACGTCATTGCGATTGTATTAATGACACCCACCGTTGTCGCGATTAGTCGAGACTATTTCACAAAAAGGAAAAGTGGAAAAGCAATGAGCTACAAAGCGGGCGATTGTGTTATTCAAGGCGAATCTGAAAAAGGAATTTGGGACTAATGCAGAAAAATCTTTTAAGAATTTTATTGAAATCATAACTCTTGTAAATACAAACAATTGAGTATTGTAATTTTTTTTTGACATCTTAACGCCTTTTATTTGCCCTGAAATTTGACACTACACAACGTTTAATTAGGATTCTAGGTCAATTAATCGAAAAGGAATTTTCCAACGACCTTCAAACATTTTTCAAAATTTTTTTTATTTATATCTATTATCTGTATCAATGGTGTTCCATCGGATTCTCACGCAAACGATGATTGTGAAGCAGACGACTGTATTGAGGTAAAGGGTAGTAAAATCCCTCGTACTGGAATAGCTCCTGGAACAGTCGGAAATGGAAGTGGTGGTGAAAGTGCAGGCGGGAGCACTGGTGGAAGTCAAAATCCTACAGACCCAGTAGGTGAACCAGAAGAGCAGGAAGAAGAGGAGTCTAGAGCGGATTGTGAAGCACGCCTAAATCTCAGAAATAAAAGGTGTATAAAGCGGTTCACTCAATGGAAGTCATCGGAAATCATGGCATGTCCCAAACATAATTTCAAAGCGACTATTGGCGGCGATATCGGAAGGGAAATGCGTGGCGTAAAACTTGGACTGGATGTTGGCGTCGAGTTTATTGTGAATAGTCCGGAGCAATGCCGAGCAGAAGTTGCGGCTGTGGGTGACGTACTGATAGCCGATTGTGAAGTAGAACACGCAGCACGTGTTGTCGCTCAGTGCAATGGCAAGAGATAAAATAAATCATGAACAAGAAAACAACGCTCGCGATAGCCACCAGTACAGTCATCTTGATCGGCAGCATATTTTTATTTAGATTGGAAAGTGATAAAAAAGATATATCAAACTCTGTTCTTCATGAAAATGCTCCATATTCAAACGAGCAAGGCAAAAAAGCTAATATTATTGAAACTGTTGGAAAGGTTACTGATAAGCCCGAATCTATTTTGGTCAAAGCTACCGAGGCAGTTGAGAATAGTTTTGATTATGAGGATGATTGGTGTTCTGTTTATAGTGATTTAAATTCTACAGATAAAAATTTCGCATATGAAGCATTAGAAGACGATGCTGCAGCAAAAGGAAATATTATAATTGGTAAATATGGGGACCGTGAGATTAATTTGGGACAAACTGAATTAATCAAGCCTTACATGGAGTCTTCATTGGAGGATTTATATTTTTACATAGAAAACGACAACCCTCATGCAATTATAGCAGCACTAAACAGAGAAGATATTCCTTTAAAAAAACAAACCTCAATTGCAAAAAAAGGTTTGATTTTCGATTTAACTGGAGAGCCGCTAAATTTATTAGTCATTCTCCATATGGTTGAGGCAGAACGCCTTTACAAAAAAAATGGAAAGATTTTTTCTAATGATGCAAAAAATCAAGTGAAAATGGCGTTGGCATACGCGTTCTATGGACTTAACAGGTTTTCAATAAACGGATTACAGCAACTAGCATCCGATGCGACTCAGAATAAGTCAGAGGAATACATAATGTTTGATCCCAGCAAATCATTTACTGAGGATGATATAAATGATTCGCTAAATATAGTTAGCAGGATTAAAGAGGATGTGAATAGCCATAGAAGAGATAAGTTACTGCAGCCCCTTAGTAAAGATGTTTCTAAAATAACAAAACACCGATTTGAGAGGGACTTAGGTCTTTTATATTCTCTACAACCTGAATTTACAAAACGTTATTCAAAAATGTTTTCTTCTTACATCCCAAATTTGGAAAAGACTTCTTGTGTTTCTAAATACGCACAGCAACTGTCCGGAAAAAATTAAACATGATTGAATTTAAAATAACATCCTAATTAGTTGAATAAGCAGCGAAATGGCAATTAAGGGCACAATCCAACGAGACCATTTCGCGATGCTAGCCTCTGACATCCTAAATGACGATTTTTCAAGCAGTGTGACGGCGATAGCTAAAGTGGCGAACAGCACCGCCAAAATAATAATTAATGTCATGTAATACCTTATTTTTAACTTAAGCCTGCTGCAAACTTTATCATTTGCGCTTTCACACCTTTGCTTTTATCTGCTGCGAATAAGCCCAAATTTCGCAGAGTTTTTGCAGGCGAATGTTGCAATTTAAACACTTGATAAATACCTTCGAGCGCGGTCATCATAACGCGATTCCGCTGTTTTTGAACGGTATTCATTTGCCAGTTCAATGCGCTCCTAAAGCGCGTAGACATTATTCCCTCTGTTATGTGATCATCAATCACTGAAATCAACGATTTAACATCTAAAAAACCCATATTAACGCCCTGCCCAGCCAAAGGATTTACGGTATGGGCAGCATCGCCGACTAAAATCGCTCGGTGCTTTACGTAACACTCTGCGTGCATGCGGTTAAGCGGAAACTGAGCTTTAGTCATTATTTTCTTAACAGACGGCAGTCTAGACGGAAAGGCCTCTTTTATCTGCGCCAACAGCGCCTTATCATTTAACTTAGCTAGTTCTGCCAGCGTTTCACCTGAATCATACCATACGAGGGCGGCATAACAGTCAAACATGGGTAATAAAGCACGAGGGCCAGTTTGGTAAAACCGCTGCCATGTTTCATCGGGTGATGGCTCGTCCAATTCAACGATGATCCCCATTGCTTGCTGCTGATAGCGCCAAGCTTTAGTGCCTATTCCTGCCGCTTCTCTCACTTTCGATTGCACTCCTTCAGCACCAATCACCCAATGAGCGTCGATACTATGATTGTTAACCAGTTTCACGCTAGCATACTCAGCATAGTGCAACACCGATTCAACATTGTGATCCACAATGTATATATTGTTAAGGCTTTTTGCTTTTTCTAAACAGGCGAGTTGTATAAGCCTATTTTCTACGAAAAAACCGAGTTCGCTTTGATATATTTGATCAGCGTTAAACTGGGTGGCGACCCCCTCTTCTTCCCATACTCTCATTTTTGAGTAAGGTTTTACCCGCATCGCAGAAATAGAGTCCCAGACTCCGACACTTTTTAATAGCGCTACTGAGCTTAATGAGATCGCAGATACTCTTACGTCTGGTAAGTCTTGTTCACTATAGGGTTTCGGTTTTTCCGACCCTACCCATGCAACTGAGAAGCCTCTTTTAGCAAGGGCTAAAGTGATAACAGACCCCACCATGCCATTCCCACAAACACAAAAATCAAATTTACGATTGTCTGGCATTTTTTCTCCGAATACTGGCACAGATTGCTTTTATTATTTTAGATTATATACCCGTATTTAATTAACAGAAAAGTACTGACTCCACAAACCCACTTCGGTAATGCGGCATGACCAATGGAATGTGTCTTTTAATTTTTCGCAGCTTTATTGGCCTTACCACTTGACATAAAATTACGAATTAGTTAAAAATGTTACGTATAAGTTAATTTAGTAAAATAAAATGCTCTGTGAGGCAAAAATGAAAGAACAAATAAAACGTGTTTCTTCGCGTAAAGACAAAATTTCAAGTCGATTTTCCCTAGTTGCGATAGCAGTAGGTTCTTTTTTATCGGCTTCAAGTCATTACGCACATGCTCAAGAGCAAACAGAGAGCAAACCAGCAGCGGTTGAAATAATAGAAGTACGTGGCGTCACAGAAGCCTACCGAAATGCCATTGCTGAAAAGCGTAGTGCCGATACTATTGTCGATGCACTTTCCTCTGCTGATATCGGCACGCTACCCGACCTGTCTGTAGCGGAAACCTTGGAGCGTATAACGGGCGTAGCAGGCGATAGGTTTAAAGGCAACGCAAGTGAAATCTCTATTCGGGGCTTAGGCCCGTTTTTAGGCTTTTCAACGGTCAACGGACGTACTATCTCGTCTGGTGCAGGAAACAGAAGCGTTGCTTTTACTCAGTTTCCCTCTGAGCTAGTCAATGGCGTGGTGGTGTACAAAGCCCAAAAGGCAGATTTACTGGAGGGTGGCGTCGCAGGTACGATCGATCTTAAAACCATTAAACCTATTGATTACGGCAAAAAACGCTTTCAAACTGAAGTGCGCCTTAACTACAACCCTTATCACAACCGCCTAAATGATGAAAATGGCGTGGGCACTCGTCCTACATTTTCTTATACAAATAGTCATGAGTTTAAAGATGGCAGTAAATTTGGTTATGCCTTTGGTTATGCAGGAACCAATGTATCTACACCAGAGGAAAGCTTCAATACCAGTGCAACATTACGAAACTGTAACTCAGATTTTGCCGTAGATGGAGGCAGCAATTGTAGCTTTAGGGATTCCAATTCGCTCGCCAATGGAGGCTCTGCTGAAAACGGCGATTTTTATTTTATTTCAAACCAATTTTTATTTCGTCAAAACGATTCTGAAGAGGATCGCGATGCCGCTATTTTTGCTCTTCAATATCAACCCAACGCCAATGTAGACATTAATTTAGATGGTCAGTTTTCCAGACGATTTTTCTTTGAAGACAGGCATGATTTAGTCTTTGATGATGGCCGAAGACGTATTGCTAATCCACAGTTCAATGATCAAGGGGGCTTACTTTCGTTTACGGGTGAATCGCGAATAACATCGTTAGGCGAATTTAGAGAACGAAACGAAGATTACAGAGGCGTGGGGCTCAATATTGACTGGCAAGTCAGTGATCGGCTGGGCGTAGAAATTGATACCTATTTTAACGGAACAAAGCGCTTCCAAACTCGTACCTTTACGCGTTTTAGAAGCGATCGATTTTTTTATGACTTCCAAAATAACGGCTCTGAGGCCTTCCCAAGCATAACGGCTGTATACGATAACTTTAATGATCCTGAAGGCACAGCACTCGATGTTCAATCCGCTATTCAAGACTTGAGCTTTTTTGATGCAGATAGTCAGGCTAGGAATATTCGCTTTGATATCAACGACGAGATCCGTGGATTACGGTTTGATGTTGATTACGCGCTCGACAGCGATATTTTTACCTATTTAAAAGCTGGCATTAATGTTCAACAAAGAACCCATAACAATTTTGACGAAGACACGGCAAGCAGAAATACACCGAGCGGAGAACGTGCAAGCCAACTCGCTGCGGTTGCTGAAAATTGCAGTGTCGATTTTCCACAATCTGATTTTGGTAATGACGCCAACGCAACCTTTACTCAATGGGCAACCTATGACACGCGCTGTGCGTTTAATACACTGATTGATAATCCAGACGACTTAGCTGTCGATCCTAGCAGTGTCTCGGCTGGCGATGTTCGTTTAGAAGAGGACATTGTTTCTTTTTATGCAATGGCCGCATTTTCTACTGAATGGGGGAATGTAACGGTCGATGGCAATGTCGGCATTCGATACGTCACCACGGATATTAGCTCAATTGGCACCCGAACATCCTTATCAGTTGTCACTGCAGACGACGGTACAATTTCGTTTACGGAAAATAACGACCCCGAATCGAATCTGTTTACCAATGACTATTCAAACACACTACCTAGTTTGAACGTTAATTTCGGTTTAACTGACGACGTTCAACTAAGGTTTGCCGCTTACTCAGCCATTTCAAGACCCGACTTATGGTTCTATGGAGCAGCGCGTGATATTCGAGGTTTAGGTGCAGACAGTGACGACCAATTCACAAGTATTGAAGAGGCCCTTGAGGGCAACGTAACTGCTATTGGTAACCCGTTCTTAGAAGCACTAGAATCTGATAATCTTGATTTGAGCTTAAGTTACTTCTTTGGCGAAGATACCTTACTTTCAGCAGCGGTGTATTACAAAACATTCGATGCGCGTATCGCTGCTCAAAGTGCAATTGAGCCAGTGATTGTGAGTGGGCAAACTATTAACGTTAATGTTGATGGCAGACCGACAATTGTGGATGAATCTTCAAATATCACAGGGTTAGAACTGACCGTTCAACACAAGTTTACGCATCTTCCCGCTCCGTTTGATGGCTTGGGTGTTGTGCTTAATTACAACTATGCTAATTCAAATTTTGAAACGCCTGAGGCAGGTAGTAACATATCAGATAGCGTGCTTCCCAGTATCGAACCTGGCAATGTGCCCGGGTTATCTGAAGATACGGTTTCAGCGCAAATGTATTGGGAAAAAGGCCCTATCTCAGCTCGCATGCAGTATCGTTACCGTTCTGAATATCTAAAGCCTTTTGGTAATAATTTAGGGCAAACGAATCGCTACGTCATTGGCCAAGAATCGTTAGACGTAGACATTGCTTACACTGTAAATAAAAATTTAACGGCTCGCGTACAAGCACTTAATTTAACAAATGAACCTTATGTTGAACGACGCGTTGTAGACGATGCGTTTAATAGAATTGAGTACTCTGGACCGCGCTTTTTTGTAGGTTTACGTTACAGACTGTAGGCTGACTTTAATCTAACTTAAGTTGACTAATTCGCCTCAGGTAAACGTATTGCCTGAGGCGAAAAACATTAACGAATAAACATTAACGAATTAGGGCTCCTTTCAAGCCGGTTTTATCGGGAGATTCAAATATTGCTTTCGACAAGGCCTTATACACTGCAATAGGACCCATTCCCGTTTTTCCTCTTTCGTCTGACAACATGATATCACCGTACTGCTGCCAATTTGTCCACGGCCTGTTGAATCGAGGCGCGGTATCCTCCACTTTCGGATAAAAAGCGAACTCTCCGACAAGTAAAGTATTTTTATCTATAAACACTTCATACTTATTATCAGGCGTTACGCCAACATCGTTAAACGTCATCGTTAGTACGTAGGCATCCTCACCGTTTGCCATGGTATCGTCACGCGCGTAGCTCAAATTAACGCCAGGATCTTGAAGTTTGTAAGGCATAACAAGCCAGTACGAGTCGTTGATCCAAACCTTATAGCCCCATTCCATTTTTGCTTTTAACGCAGTTTCATCGGTAATCTCTTGACCTTTTTCCCAAGCCCTGCCCGTTTTGTCGTGAATATTCATTAACACCACACTGTTATCACCATATTCAATACGAATATTGCCAGTGTGCTTATCCCAGACATGAAAGCGCTTACCAAAGAACACCCAAGACAAGTACTGCGTTTTATCATAAGCCTTTGCACCGCCCATGGCCTCTAACGACTCGGTTGCTATACGTTGCGCTTTTTCTTTCGACGATTCAGCATAAGCAGAGTGCTGCATCAGAAAAATTAAGCTACAAAAACCAATAAGCCCCAATTTTTTCAATCTTGAATTTAAGAATGTTATCTTACTCATCACAAAACAATTTCTCTTGAAGTAAAAAGACAGAGTAAGGAGCTGAATAAAATTCAGCAATAGGTACAGCGAGGAGCTTAACGAATTTTACGGTGAGTCTCGTTTTCAATCTTGTTTAAGCCAAAACGAAAGATATGTAGGTACATAATGTTACCCAACCTAAATATTCGACAATTAAAAGTCCTTATGTTTTAACGAAATGAATACAGGTGCATAGTGGGTTAACACGTTTTTGAACGTTTTAAAAATTTAGTGGAAACCTTAACGTAAAGAGAGATCTCTTATGTGCGATGATTTTACCGAAAAAGACAATAGCGAATATGCTAATACTGGCGGACAATTAAACCGTCGAGATTTCAGCAAATTGAGCGTGGCGGCCATTGCATCGCTCTGTTTTGGTGGCCTAGCAAATGCAGAAGGAAAATATCATAACGAATTAGTAGAAACTGAAGTGCTCGTGCCTATGGAGAACGGCGTATCTGACAGTTTCTTCGTCCATCCAGCAAAGGGAACTCATCCCGGCATTTTGATGTGGCCTGATATTCGAGGTCTTAGACCTGCCTTTAAAGCAATGGCGAAGCGATTAGCTAGCGAAGGGTATGCTGTTTTAGTGGTTAATCCCTTTTATCGCGATGCAAAAGCCCCTGTGATCGATCCGGCAAAGGGGTTTGGCGATCCAGGCGTCAGAGAGATACTCATTCCGATGTACCAAAATCTTGACCACCAAGCCAGTATGTCTGACGCAAAAGCCTATATTCGCTATATCGATCAGCAAGCTAGTGTCGACACCTCTAAGAAAATCGGCACCGCTGGCTATTGTATGGGCGGTCCCCTTATTGTAAGAACGGCAGGTGCAGTGCCTGAACGAGTCGGCGCGGCGGCTTCATTTCACGGTGGAGGTATGGTGACAGATAAAGACGACAGCCCTCACTTGCTCATTCCATCTTCCCCTGCCCATGTGTTGCACGCCATTGCCGAGAATGATGATGAGCGTTCGCCTGGGGTCAAAGACGAACTTGCCGCTGCATACAAACAAGCAGGGGTTCCTGCTGAAATCGAAGTTTACGAAGGCACTTTACATGGTTGGTGCCCACCAGACTCAAGTGTATATAATGAAAAACAAGCCGAGAAAGCATGGTCGCGCATGCTCCATTTATTCGATACAGCACTGAGTTAGAAGATGGCAAGTAAGGCTATCATTTTCACATTGATGGAGAAGAATTTTTGATCGCTGTTTTTCATGCAAATTCTGAATTACAAACTCGCTTGTATCAGGTTGAGAATGAAAGAGAATTGGTGAATTTAGTCTTAGCAAGTTTACCGCAATACGAAATTGCATGCAGAGTGATGCACAGCGAATTAGATATTGCTTATGCAGCAAGCGGCGGTGAAACATCATGGATTAACGCCGATTTAACCCATATCGACATGCAACCCACACCAGAGAGAAGTACGGCCCACGGCGACATCTTGGTTGAACAAGAAAGTGGGTTTATGCACCTTGTCACACCATCGGGATTTATACCTCTTGTCGACGCAATCGAGGTAAATGCTGAACTACGTAAAAAAAGCTTAAACTAAGAAAGTCACCTTAAGGCTTAGCGCCATGTGAAACTATTTTAAGGCTTCACTATGGCGCCTCAAAAGTAAAAAGCGTAAAATACAAGCGAAAAATCATAAATGCTTAATCCACGCACTTAACCAGCAGTATTGAAATAGTTATGAGTAAAAAGCTGTATATTAAAACTTGGGGTTGCCAAATGAATGAGTATGACTCAGACAAAATGGCAGATTTGCTAGACGCAACTCAAGGCTACTCTCTTGCACAAGAAGCAGAAGACGCTGATCTTATCTTGCTTAACACCTGCTCAATTAGAGAAAAAGCACAAGAAAAAGTATTTCATCAATTGGGGCGTTGGAAGCATCTAAAGCAAGACAACCCAAACCTTATTATTGGTGTAGGCGGTTGTGTCGCATCGCAGGAAGGCGATAGCATTCGTCAACGTGCACCTTACGTTGATTTAGTATTTGGCCCTCAAACCTTACATCGTTTGCCTGAAATGATAGAAAAAGTGCAAAGCGGCGAAAAATCAGTTGTCGATGTGAGTTTTCCAGAAATAGAAAAGTTTGACCGACTACCCGAACCAAAAGCAGAGGGCCCCACTGCGTTTGTGTCTATTATGGAAGGCTGTTCAAAATACTGTACCTTTTGTGTTGTTCCCTACACAAGAGGTGAAGAGGTCAGCCGCCCTGTCGATGATGTGCTATTTGAAATTGCTCAATTGGCCGAGCAAGGGGTGCGTGAAGTGAACCTGTTAGGGCAAAACGTTAATGCCTATCGAGGTGATCATTATGACGGAACAGTGTGTCGTTTTTCTGAGCTACTTGAATTAGTGGCCAGTATCGATGGCATCGATCGTATTCGCTACACCACCTCCCACCCTGTCGAATTTACTGATGACATTATTGACGCTTACGAGCGTATTCCTGAACTGGTCGACCATCTTCATTTACCTGTTCAGAGTGGCTCCGATCGCATTTTAAATTTGATGAAGCGCGGCCACACTGCAATAGAATATAAGTCTAAAATTCGTAAATTACGCAAAATTCGTCCCAATATCAGCATGTCCTCAGATTTCATCATCGGTTTTCCGGGAGAAACAGATGACGATTTCGAAGCGACTATGGCTTTGATCAATGCGATTGACTACGACCTAAGCTTTAGTTTCATTTATTCTGCGAGACCGGGTACGCCAGCGGCAGATGCGATTGATGATGTTTCAGAAGAGGCAAAAAAGAAACGCCTTCATATTTTACAACAACGCATCACTCAAAACGGGCTGCGAATAGCGAGGAATATGCTTAATACCGAGCAACGATTATTGGTTGAAGGCCCGTCCAAGAAAAATGTGATGGAATTAACAGGTAGAACAGAAAATAACCGTGTGGTTAATTTTGAAGGTAGCCCAGATATGATCGGCGAATTTGTCGATGTCATTATAACGGATGTATTTACTAATTCGCTTAGAGGCGATGTGATACGCAGAGAAAAAGACATGGGCTTAAGAGTGGCATTGTCACCTCAAAGCATTTTAAACAAGCACGCGTCGAGTCAATCCGACTCTCTGCCCGACACCTTAGGCGTACAACAGTTTGCTAATACTGCTGCAATTTAAAATAGCAGCGTAGCGTTTAATAACATCAAGAAATAATTACATAAAAAGCAGGTATTCATTGACTACAACAGTTTCTAACGAAGTCTTACTTGAACCAGAAGATAATAAACGCCTATCGAGTTTGTGTGGGCCGTTTGATAATAATATTAAACAAATTGAACGTCGGCTTGGTGTCGAAATTACTTACCGCAACAACAATTTTGTTGTGACAGGGGAAGCTCCTCAAGTTAGTGGTGTTGGAGAGCTTCTAAAATTATTGTATATAGAGACACAGCCAATTAAAGGGCGAATACCCGACTTAGAGCCTGAGCAAGTTCATTTAGCAATACAAGAAGCTAAATGTTTAGAACGCGCTGAAGCAGGTGATTACGGCAAAGAAGTGCATATTCGCACCAAACGTGGCGTAATTAAGCCTCGTAACCCAAACCAGTCGCAATATGTTGCCAATATTGTTAACCACGATATCAGTTTCGGTATCGGACCTGCGGGAACAGGTAAAACTTATTTGGCGGTTGCCTGTGCAGTTGATGCCTTAGAGCGCCAAGAGATAAGGCGGATATTGTTGACTCGCCCTGCTGTTGAAGCAGGTGAGAAATTGGGCTTTTTGCCTGGCGACCTATCGCAAAAGGTCGACCCGTATTTGCGCCCTCTTTATGATGCACTATTTGAAATGCTTGGGTTCGAAAAAGTAGAAAAGCTGATGGAACGCAACGTTATTGAAGTAGCGCCACTCGCTTACATGCGTGGAAGAACTCTGAATGATGCATTTATTATTTTGGACGAAAGCCAAAATACCACGGTTGAACAAATGAAAATGTTTCTAACGCGTATTGGTTTTAACTCACAAGCGGTCATAACTGGTGATATAACTCAGGTAGATTTACCCAGAGGTGTGCGGTCAGGATTGCGTCACGCCATTGAAGTGCTTAAGGAAGTCAATGATATTTCGTTTAACTTCTTTAACGCCCATGATGTGGTTCGCCATCCTGTTGTCGCCCGCATTGTTCAAGCTTATGAAGAGCATGACGCGGAGCAAGAGAAATTACGTGCGGAAAAAAAGCGCTTAGAAGCGGAAGCCAACGCGCAAAAAAATGACAGCTCTGAAAAATAAAACATCGATAAAGATGATTCGACGATGACTCAATCGCACGAACTGAAAGAGCTTGTTATAGACAGGCAGGTTTCTAATGATATCAACGACAGTAACCTGCCTAGCGAAAACGAGTTAACAACATGGCTATCTGCTGTACTTAAATCACAAAACGATATGGGTAAAGAAATCACTTTGCGCTTTGTGGACGAGGAAGAATCAAAGGCACTCAACTCACAGTATCGCCAAAAACATAAGCCTACCAACGTTCTTTCATTTCCTTTTGAAGCGCCGCCGGGCATAAACCTTCCTTTTTTGGGCGATTTAGTGATATGTAAACCCGTTATTGAACAAGAAGCCGTGAACCAAAATAAGCCCTTGTTGCATCATTATGCACATATGGTGATACACGGTTGCTTGCACTTGTACGGCTACGATCACATTGATAACCACGAAGCAGAAACAATGGAAGCCTTGGAAATTGAATTATTACAGCATTTAAATATTGACGACCCTTACCAAGAGTTTTAACGTAGTTATGAAAACCACCCAAAAACGGAACCCATGAGCGAAGACAACCCCCACTCTACCAACGGCTCGAGCGGAAAGAGCTGGTTTGAAAGAATCAAATCAAATTTATCCAACGAGCCGAAAAACAAAGAAGAATTGGTTGATTTAATCTCTGATGCTGAGCAACGCGAGGTCATAGACCCTCAAACGCGCGAAATGATAGAAGGCGTCATTGGTGTCAATGAAATGAAAGTGCGAGATATCATGATCCCCCGCGCGCAAATGATTACGATTGACGTCAATCAAACTGTCGATGAATTTCTTCCCGTTATGCTTGAAAGCGCTCACTCTAGGTTCCCCGTAATAACGGAAGACAAAGATCATATCGAAGGTATCTTGTTAGCAAAAGATCTCCTTACCTATGCTTTTCATCCAGAAAAAGAATTTAAGCTTAAAGATATTTTAAGGCCGGCGACCATTGTTCCGGAAAGCAAACGTGTAGATGTGTTGCTCAAAGAATTTCGACAAGAGCGCTACCATATGTCGATTGTGGTCGACGAATATGGCGGCGTTTCTGGCTTAGTTACGATAGAAGATATCCTAGAACTTATCGTGGGTGAAATTGAAGATGAGTTCGATATTGACGATGAAGGCACTGACGATATTCGCCCTTTAAATAAGTCGACCTATTCGGTAAAAGCGCTGACCTCAGTTGATGAGTTTAATCGATTTTTTGAAACGGATTTTAGCGAGGAATCAGCCGATACCATTGGGGGTATCATTTTGAAAGCCTTTGGTCATATGCCAAGCACTCATGATGAAATCACCATAAAAGAGATTCGCTTCAAAATAACTAACTCAGACAAGCGAAGACTCATTCAACTTAAAGTGTCTGTGCCCGCGTTGGAGTAAATGTTCTGAATCAACTCTTCAGATATGTGCTCGCCGTTTTATGTGGCGGCTTGATGGTATTTGCTTATTCTCCCTATGATTTATGGATTGTTGCACCTCTCTGTTTAATCATATTTTTTCGTCAATGGCGTCAATGTCATAACAAACGTTTTTTGTTTGCTTGGCTATTCGGTATGGGCTGGTTTGGCGCTGGCGTGAGTTGGGTGCACGTAAGTATTGCTGATTTTGGTGGCTTGCCACTTGTCGCCTCTATTGCTTTAATGGCATTGCTTTGTGGCTACCTTGCCCTATTTCCTGCGACTGTTCTATGGCTGACTCAGCGTTTCTTTGACAAGCGGTATTGGCCCATTGCCATCGCGGCACTGTGGTTTTTGAGCGAAAATACACGAAGTTGGCTGCTAACCGGCTTTCCTTGGTTAAGTGTGGGCTACACACAATTAAATGGACCACTTAGTGGTTGGCTGCCTCTTATCGGTGAAACAGGCGTCAGCGTTGTCTTAGTACTAATCACAGCTTGTTTAGGTTGTTGGTCTATAAAAAAACACTGGCTACACATGATATTGATAGGCACTGTTCCTAGTGTCAGCGGTATTGTTCTTAATGGCGTAAGTTGGACAACTCGCCATCAATCTCATCAAATAACTATGGTGCAAGGAAACATTGAGCAGAGCATGCGTTGGCAGCCTGAGCTAGACGCGCCTGTTATGGAAAAGTATGTGTCGCTGAGCGCCTTTGCCGATAAGAGTAAGCTAATCATTTGGCCTGAAGCGGCTATTCCCATGTTAGAGCCATTAGCTCAAGAATTTTTATTCAGACAAGACGCCTTGTTGGCTGAAAAACAGAGCGCATTAATTACGGGTATTGTTAATTTCAATTACGAAAACGATGACGTATTTAATAGCTTAATTGTGCTAGGCACGAAAAACGAGCAAGCTGAACAAGGCCATTATCGCTATTTCCATCACAATCGTTACTCCAAACATCATCTATTACCTATTGGAGAATTTGTACCTTTTGAAAGCTTACTGAGGCCGCTGGCACCCCTCTTTGATTTACCCATGTCTTCATTCACCAGAGGGCAATACGAGCAGGAAAATCTTTTAGCGAACGGTATCAATATTGCCCCTGCAATTTGCTTTGAAATTGTTTTTCCAAGACAGATACGGCGTAATCTCACTTCTCAGACTGATCTGATCCTAACAGTGAGTAACGACGCTTGGTTTGGTGATTCTCATGGCCCAGCTCAACATTTACAAATTGCACAAGTACGAGCAAAAGAATTCGGTCTGCCAGTTGCCAGAGCAACCAATAATGGGATCACTGCATTCATTGATGGTAAAGGTAAAATTACGTCTCAACTGCCGCAATTCGAAACCGCCACCCTTACAGACACAGTCATCAGTACGCGTGGAATTACACCTTATCGAGTAATGGGCGATTGGCCTATGTGGCTAGTTGTTTTTTCCTTCCTTTCATTTGCTTCGCTAAAAAAGTTTAAAAAAATACTTGAAAAATAGTGAGTCAATCCTATTTATAGATTGTGGGCGCTAGAGCACTAGGCTCACATAACCGCCGCCGAACATCGGGGCATGAAAATTTACATATTGCTAAACAAATAGGATATGACTATGAGAACTATCGATTTATCACCTCTTTACCGTTCATTTATTGGCTCTGACCACCTTGCATCAATGATTGATGCCGCTACTCGTAACGAAAAACAGAGCACCTATCCTCCTTACAACATCGAGTTGCTTGGAGAGGATAAATACCGAATTACCATGGCTATCGCTGGGTTCGGCCAGAGCGATGTAGATATTCAAGTACAAGAAAATACGCTTACCGTAACCGGTAACAAGCAGAATGACGAAAAACAAGAAAGGAAGTTTCTTCACAAAGGCATTTCTGAGCGTAATTTCGAACGCAAGTTTCAGCTTGGTGACCATGTGAAAGTACTTAGTGCCGACATGGAAAATGGCCTGTTAAATATCGATTTGGAACGTGTTATTCCAGAAGCAATGAAGCCGAGAAAAATTGAAATTGGCAGTCGTTTGATTGAGAATAGCTAGCCGAAGCTAGCCATACTATCCCAAATATGAAAGCCGCCTAGGGGCGGCTTTTTTGTTCTTAGCTACACATATACGCACAAATATTCGATCAAAGAAAAGACATATGAATCGAGAAAACAGCAACCCAGCTCAACAGTGGTACAACCCTAGAGACAAATGTTTCGCTGTCCGAAGAAAGCGAGCTAAACAAATACTAGAGCAGCTGCAAACCATTTCACAGCATCACTTTTCTGAGCGAAAAGCATTATTATCAAACCTATTGGGACGAACCGGAAAACAGTTTTACATAGAATCACCGTTTCATTGTGACTATGGCGATAACATCAGTATAGGTGAAAACTTTTATGCCAACACAGGCTGCATCATATTAGACGCCGCCTCTGTGAGCTTTGGTAAAAATTGTATGCTGGGCCCAAACGTTAACATTTACACCAGCACTCACCCCATGGATGCCGAATTAAGAGCAAAGCACCTAGAAGCCTCAATGCCCATTACTATTGGTGATGACGTATGGATAGGCGGCAACGCGACTATTTTGCCTGGGGTCACTATTGGTGACAGGGCAGTGATTGGAGCCGGAAGCGTTGTTACCAGAAATATAGAAAACGATACCGTTGTTGCAGGTAATCCGGCAAGGCCATTACACAGCTAATGTGTGGCAAGTAGTCTAACGATAAACCATATAACTGTTTTAGCGGTGATTATTGTAACACTTTACCCACTATGTTTATTCCAGGGACTGCTCCAAACATTCGACTATCTAGAGAATTATCTCGGTTATCACCCAAAACAAAATAAGCGTCTTCAGGGACAATAAACGTAAAAGTACGAAACTTAGTAGTAAGATAAATATCATTTTCATCAAGATACTGAACTCGATAAGACGCATCACCCAATGTTTCTTGATAAATATTCGATGATCCTATTTGTTTCGTTTTAACTGACTCTCCGTTGATATACAGCTGTTTGTTTGAAAACATGATCTCATCATTTGGTAAACCAATAATTCTTTTTAAAAAAACCTTTTCTTCATTCGGTGGGTAAAAAACAAAACGTCCCCGCGTGACGGTTTCATTCTTTTTTCAATATCCGTTTCATAAATTTGATGCCATAAGTACCATATAAACCATAGCCATACTTAGACACAACAACATAGTCATCTTGATTGAATGTTGGCGTCATAGATGAAGCAGGGATTACAAAAGGTTCATAGAAAAATGAACGGAAAAAAAGCTTAAACAATGAAATAAGACTGGTATGGAAAGTGCGTCCCACCAGTAATTAAACCATCTTCTACCATAAATAAATTCCGTATTTTAGGCTAGTTTATATGCATGAGCTGCAATCAAAAAACCTATAACATAAATTGAAACCACAACGCCAAGTGACACATTCCAATAAATAGCAGCAAAAATCGCCACGACCAAGACGAATAGGTTAAACAAAGCCCACTTGGCTTTAGATAAATAAATGAAAGCAGCCGGAGGAAAGACAATAGCGAGAAAAGCTGAAAACCACTTATTTGGCATCACAGGAATTTTATTAAAATTTAATGTGTAAAATTGGGAAAATGACGGCGTAATTCAATTTAAATACTCCCTCTGCGATACACTCGCTTAGCCCTTAGCTGACAAGACTTTAGTTAACTCTTTTTTAAGTTGCTCAGCGCTTTTGTAGCCTTGACTCATTGAATAGCTTTGTCCCATCACCACCATAACGGTAGGAAAGCCAGTAAACTTGAGTGCTTTGCCCTCTTTGTCTTTTAAATCGTCGAATGCAAACGTTGAAAAGGCAAAATTATTGGTTTCCATGACTGGAATGAAATTTTCATTCAGCAGCCTAACTAATGCGTCGTCAGTAAACGCTTCCTCTTCCATTTTTTTACACGCAGAACAAAAACGCATTTTCGCAAAGACAAAAATTGGCTTATCAGAAGCTAATACGCGCGCATCGTCGTAGTTTTGCCAATTGATTTCATCGGCAATAGCAAAACCAGAGATAAATATGGAAACAACAACGAGCAAATATTTAAACATACGACTTCCTTTTTTTAACTAAGCATATGACCTTGCTCGTGAGTTCAAACTTTCATTAAAAAAAGAAATTTTTTGTTTTCGCATTGGTGCGAAATGCTTAGAGATTAAATCCTTTTATGCCAAAATTCTGCGCTACCGGACTCTTTCGCTAACTCGTATGCAACAAAGCCAACCTTTTTATAAACCGATTTGGCTATCGAATTGTTACTCAAGACTTCTAGCGTTAATTTACAACATCCTCTTTCAGAAGCTATTTGCGTAACAAGATCTAGCATTTTCACGCTTATTCCCAGCCCTCGATAGGCTTTTAACACGCAGACATCATGTATGTTTACTAATGGCTTACAGGCAAATGTTGAAAAACTCTCAAAACAATTCACCAATCCTGCAGGTTTTTGGTCGACAAAGGCGAGAACCGAAAAGGCAAACGGCCGTTTAGCGAGTTCAGACACCAAAGAGTTAAGAACAGCATCCGATAACGGTTCTGCCCCACCCTGAGGATCGTTTGCATACTCATTGAGTAAAAAAGGGATCGCTCGTTGATGCTCGGGATTTTCATAGTCTGCGCGCAATACGCTAATGTTCATAACGCGCCCCTTTACCCAATCTAGATATATTCGACTTCGATAATTTCATATTCAACACTGCCTGAAGGGGTTTTTATATTAACCATATCGTCAAGCTGTTTACCGATAAGCCCTCTTGCTATTGGAGAGTTGACTGAAATCAAATTATTTTTAATATCTGCCTCATCATCGCCAACGATACGATAGGTCGTTTCTTCGTCGGAATTCACGTTTAATATAGTAACGGTGGTTCCAAAAATAACCTTACCTGTATTCTCCATCTTGGTAACGTCGATAATTTGTGCGTTGGATAGTTTACCTTCAATATCTTGAATTCTACCTTCGCAAAAACTTTGCTGTTCACGCGCGGCGTGATATTCGGCGTTTTCTTTTAGATCACCATGTTCACGCGCCTCTGCAATCGATTCTATAATTTGAGGGCGAGTAACCGATTTAAGTTCGTTTAATTCTTCACGAAGTAGTTCTGCCCCTTTGGCAGTCATAGGATACTGACTCATTATTTTCCTTTTATGGTGTTAGATATATGCAGTAACGATTACGTAGGATACTAAATCGTTACTGCATATTGAAGCGAGGATTTTACCTGCTTTGAATGCGAGCGTGAAGCTCTTGAACCGAAGTGACAGAGTTTCTATCATCAGCCTTTTGGGCTTCAATAGTGGCTTGAGCTCCGTTCATTGTGGTGGTGTAAAGCACCCTGTTTACCAACGCCTCACGGCGAATATAAACTGAATCGGTGATAGCTTGTCGGCCTTCGGTCGTGTTGACGATGTAGGCATATTCACCGTTCTTGATCGCATCTACGATATTCGGTCTGCCCTCTGACATTTTATTGACTACCGTCGCCTCGATACCTGCTTTATTAAACTCTGTTGCAGTGCCTCGAGTGGCTTCTATTTCATAGCCTTTATCGCGCATCTCTTTAACCAATTCAATGGCTTTCGGCTTATCAGCTTCACGTACGGAAATAAGTACTTTTCCTTTACGCGGTAGCGGCGTACCCGCGCCTAAATTGGCTTTAGCATAGGCTTCTACAAAGGTATCACCTACTCCCATCACTTCGCCAGTAGAGCGCATTTCAGGCCCAAGCAAGGGATCGACACCTTGGAATTTAGCGAAAGGAAGAACGACTTCTTTGACAGAATAAAACGGAGGAATAATTTCTTCAGTAACATCTTGCTCTGACAATGAAATACCCGCCATCACTCTGGCAGCAACTTTCGCTAACGGCACCCCTGTCGCCTTAGACACGAAAGGTACAGTTCTCGCAGCACGAGGATTCACTTCAATTAAATACACTTCGTTGTCTTTAATCGCAAACTGCGTATTCATTAAGCCAATCACGCCCAATTCAAGTGCCATGTCTGAGACTTGCTGACGCATGATGTCTTGTATTTCTGCACTTAACGAGTAAGGAGGCAAAGAACAGGCTGAGTCGCCTGAGTGTACGCCAGCTTGCTCTATATGCTGCATGATGCCGCCAATAACCACATCTTTGCCATCGCAAATAGCATCAATGTCCACTTCAATTGCATCGTCAAGGAAACGATCTAACAATACTGGAGAGTCGTTAGACACCTTAACAGCTTCATTCAAGTAGCGTTTGAGATCTTTCATATCGTAGACGATTTCCATAGCTCGACCACCTAATACGTAAGACGGTCTTACTACCAGTGGAAAGCCAATAGAATCTGCCTTTTCAAGGGCTTCTTCAATGTTGCTTACGGTTGCATTAGCGGGTTGCTTTAACCCCAGCTTATTCACCATTTGCTGAAAACGTTCACGATCTTCTGCTCGGTCAATGGCATCAGGTGACGTGCCGATTATAGGCACACCGGCCGCTTCGAGCGCTCTTGCTAGCTTAAGAGGTGTCTGGCCTCCGTATTGAACAATCACGCCCTTGGGTTTTTCTACATCAACAATCGACAGCACATCTTCAAGTGTGACTGGCTCAAAATACAAGCGGTCAGAAGTGTCATAGTCTGTAGAAACCGTTTCCGGATTACAGTTCACCATAATGGTCTCGTAACCGTCGTCACGCATCGACAAAGCGGCGTGTACACAACAGTAATCGAACTCAATACCTTGGCCGATTCTGTTTGGCCCCCCACCTAAAACCATAATTTTATCTTTATCAGATGGCTGAGCTTCACACTCCTCATCATAAGAAGAGTACATATAAGCAGTACTTGTAGAGAACTCTGCGGCACAGGTATCAACTCGCTTGTACACCGGTGTTATAGCGAATTTTTTCCGCGTTTCTCTTACGTCGATTTCTCCAACATTCGTCAACGTAGCGATACGTGCGTCAGAAAATCCTTTGCGCTTCAATGTTCGCATAAAGGTTTCATCAATGCCGGTTAGGCCAAGCTCTGCAATGCGTTTTTCTAGTAAAATAAGTTCTTCAATTTGCACGAGGAACCAGCGATCGACATTGGTATACGAAAAGACTTCGTCCACTGTCATTCCGAGACGGAATGCATCACCAATATACCAAATACGATCCGCACCGGGTTGGCGTAACTCAAATACAATAGTGTTTTTTGCGTCTGGATCTTCAATATCGACAATAGAATCGAACCCAGAGACACCCACTTCCAATCCTCTAAGCGCTTTTTGTAACGACTCTTGTTGGTTACGCCCAATAGCCATCACCTCACCCACTGACTTCATTTGGGTGGTCAAACGGTCGTTTGCGCCTGCAAATTTTTCGAAGTTGAAGCGAGGTATCTTAGTAACAACATAGTCAATAGACGGTTCAAACGAGGCTGGTGTTGCTCCTCCAGTAATGTCGTTTGCCAACTCGTCTAGGGTGAAGCCAACAGCCAACTTGGCAGCAATTTTTGCAATGGGAAAGCCAGTCGCTTTTGAAGCCAGTGCGGAAGAACGCGATACCCTTGGATTCATTTCGATAATGACCATACGTCCCGTTTTCGGGTCTACCCCGAATTGGACGTTTGAGCCGCCCGTTTCTACACCAATTTCGCGTAATACTGCCATTGCCGCGTTACGCATAATTTGAAATTCTTTATCGGTAAGCGTTTGCGCGGGTGCAACTGTAATTGAATCGCCTGTATGCACGCCCATTGCGTCGAAATTTTCAATAGTACAAACAATAATGCAGTTATCTGCTTTATCTCGTACCACTTCCATTTCATATTCTTTCCATCCTATCAACGACTCATCAATAAGCAATTCACTGGTAGGCGATAAATCTAGACCTCGTTTGCAGATTTCATCGAATTCTTCAATGTTATAAGCAATACCGCCACCGGTTCCGCCCATCGTAAATGAAGGACGAATAATACAAGGAAAACCGATACGGCTAAGGACATCGTGAGCTTGTTCCAAAGAATGTGCAATTTCGGCACGAGGACACTCTAAACCAATTGATTTCATGGCTTTATCGAAGCGTTCTCTGTCTTCGGCTTTGTCTATTGCGTCTGCCGTTGCGCCAATTAACTCAACGCCAAACTCTTTTAGCACACCCTCTCGTTCAAGGTCTAAGGCACAATTCAACGCTGTTTGTCCGCCCATTGTAGGCAATACTGCATCGGGCTTCTCTTTGGCTATGATATGTTTAACCACTTCCCAATGAATGGGCTCGATGTACGTTGCATCTGCCATTTCTGGGTCGGTCATAATGGTTGCTGGGTTAGAGTTAACCAAAATAACTCTATACCCTTCTTCGCGCAGCGCCTTACACGCTTGAGCGCCAGAATAATCAAATTCGCAGGCCTGACCAATCACTATAGGGCCAGCACCTAGAATTAATATGCTTTTTAAATCGGTACGTTTTGGCATGAAGACGGTATCCTATCGTTAATCTTTCGCAAGTTTCATCAGTTCGATGAAATGATCGAACAAGGGCGCTGCGTCATGAGGACCAGGGCTGGCCTCAGGGTGTCCCTGAAAACTAAATGCTGGCTTGTCTTTAAGGTGAATACCTTGCAAGCTGTTATCGAACAACGAAATATGGGTAACTTCAACATTATCTGGTAGCGTGTCTGCATCTACTGCAAACCCATGGTTTTGACTGGTAATCATAACAACATTTCGCGTTAAATCTTTAACGGGATGGTTAGCGCCATGGTGACCAAATTTCATTTTTAGCGTTTTTGCTCCTGAGGCCAGTGCTAGTAATTGATGGCCTAAGCAAATACCAAAAATGGGTATTGATGTGTCGAGCAATGTCTTTATGGCCTTAATGGCATAATCACATGGCTCTGGGTCGCCGGGCCCGTTTGACAAAAACACACCGTCGGGATTCATGGCAAGCACATCTTCAGCAGACGTTTGAGCCGGAACTAAGGTTACTTTACAGCCTCGTTCTGCCAACATACGTAAAATATTGTGTTTCGCACCAAAATCGTAGGCAACAACATGAAAATCAGGATTTGCTAATTCCGCATATCCGTCGGTCAACGACCATGTACTTCCAGTCCATGACTCTACAGACTGAGTAGACACCACTTTCGCCAAATCCATGCCTTTCAAGCCAGCAAAACCTTTCGCTTTTTCCAGAGCCTCTGTTTCGCTAAGCGCATCGGCTGCTACGATACACCCGTTTTGCGCCCCTTTATCTCGAAGTACTCGTGTTAGGCGACGCGTGTCGATATCAGCTATGCCTACCACACCATGCTCTATTAAGTATTCGGATAAGGTTTGTTCGCTTCTAAAGTTGCTCGCCACCAAAGGAAGGTCGCGGATCACTAATCCTTTTGACCATATTTTATTGGCTTCCACGTCCTCTTTGTTAGTCCCTGTATTCCCAATATGGGGATAAGTCAACGTAATAATTTGTTCAGCGTATGAGGGATCGGTAAGAATTTCTTGGTAGCCGGTCATTGATGTATTAAAGACCACTTCACCAACTGAGTAACCAGATGCTCCGATAGCGGTTCCTTTAAAAACAGAACCATCTTCTAGCACCAAAAGGGCATGATTAGCCAAGTCAACCTCCAGATATAAGGGTAACCTAAGGTTTTACTGGCCAAAACCTGTAAAACCTTAACTAAAACAAAGTTACGATTTTAAAAACGCTCTTTGCTTATGTCTTTGCAGCTAATAAAACCGCGACATGTAGGTTTCAAGAACCCATATAATCGCAAATTTTTGGCAAATTCCGCGGATCATACAGCAGCGATTTAACAGGGTCAATATCGAGTTTAACTTTTACCAAAAACAACCCTTTCAACCCAATTTTACTATCAACGCTTTAAAATACCTACTTATTAACTAGGCCATCAATTAAATCTTGCATTCCGTATCGCCCTGGGGCTTGCTTTGCTAACCATACTGCTGCGTTTACGGCCCCCGATGCAAATGTCATTCTCGTTGATGCTTTATGGGTAATTTCTAAGCGCTCCCCCTCACAGGCAAATAGTGCAGTGTGTTCACCAACAATGTCGCCACCACGAATGACTGAAAAACCAATATCGCTGCGTTCCCGTGAGGAGGCTGCTGTTTGATGGCCATAAATTGCACAATCATCAAGATTTCTTTGTGTTGCTGTTGCGATGGCTTCCCCTATCGCAATGGCAGTGCCTGAGGGAGAATCTAATTTGTGTTTATGATGAGCTTCAATAATTTCTATATCCGCCAAATGCTCAAGCGCCATTGCGGCCTGACTCGCTAAATTCAGCATAACGTTGATGCCTAGACTATAATTTGCAGCCCAAAAAACGGGGATGTCTTTTGCCGCTTCTTCCATTAATGCAAACTGGGCATCGTCTAAGCCGGTAGTCCCAATCACCATCGCTTTTTTATTCCTTACGCACCAGTCTACATTGTTGCCAAGCGCATCAGGCAGAGTAAAGTCAATCATTACATCGAGAAGCGTGGGGTCGATATTGTCGAGTGATTGACACTTAATATCTATACTACCTAAACGAGCCACAAGCCCTGCATCAAGGCCTAAACTTGATGACGAAGTGCGAACAACAGCAGCCACTAGCTGCGCGGATTGAGATAAATGGGTAGCTTCTATGAGATGTTGCCCCATGCGCCCGTTTGCGCCAAGAATTCCAAGCTTCATAAAGATAATATTTTGTTGTTGAAGGATGCGTGCACTATGCAATAATTTAGAGCAATTGCAACTATTTATGGCCAACACAATGCAAAGCACGCGCGTTTGGGACCTCCCGGTAAGGGTTTGCCATTGGCTTATCGTAGGGTTATTTATTGCTCAGTGGGCAAGCGCTGAGTGGTTAGACACTAAAATAGAGCTACACGCCAAAATAGGCTATGTGTTCATTGCGGTAGTTATTTTTAGAATAATCTGGGGATTTTTGGGTACGTATTACGCTAGATTCAAAACCTTTTTATATCGGCCGTCTCGCATTGTGCGCTACGCGAGAAACATCTTTAAACCTAGCGCTCCTGTTTACTTAAGTCATAATCCCTTAGGCGGTGTGATGGTGATTCTTTTACTTTTTCTTCTTTTACTTCAAGGAATAAGTGGTCTATTTATGACAGATGACATCTTCTTTGATGCGCCTTATCATCACTCTATACCCTCATCGATACAGGCCTTAATTAGCAGTGTTCATCACTATACGTTTTTTGTGCTTAAGATTTTGATCGCGCTGCATATCCTTGCTGTTTTTCTTTACGTTGTAGTTAAAAAACAAGCTTTAATCACAGCCATGGTGACAGGAAAGAAACGCACCCCAATTGATGAAAGCACGCACCCAACACAGCTAAAATACTACTGGTTGAGGTGCCTGGCTATTGCCTGTATCGTAGCCATTACTGTTTATATGGTAGTTGTGGTTTGGGCTCCCAAACCTGAAGCCCTATGGTAGAAAAGCAATCACTCTGTTTTGTAACTATCGTGACAAGCCTTACATGTGCCGCCCACTTTTCCGATCGCTGCTCGATATTGTGATTCATCTTTTGTTTGAGCAACACTTTTAAGTGCCTTCGCAGCAAGATATAAGTCGTTCGCTTTTTCGTTGAAGTCGTCTAAATTTGCCCAAATTTTTTCACTCGCACTGGTTTTCAGCTCAAAGTTGGACGTGTCCAACTCCATGTAATCAGGGAGCATAGCGGCCAATTGCATCATTCGCTCAGCATTGGTTTCCATTGTTTCTACGTCATAGGGCATTTGGCCTTTAGCCATTGCACCTAATGGACCAATATTAGACCGAATCAACTGAAAGATAGATTGCCTGAAAGTAACTGCGTTTCCTGCTTGGCGCGATGATTTAGCGACGTCTTGTGCGTTAGCAAGCAAGGGAATAGATAGCGAACTAAGGGCGGTCAGCATAGATACGCTCACCCAAAATGACGTTTTTTTCATTGCAACCTCTGACTCTGTTAGGATATAAAAAAGGCCGTGGTGCGAAAGCAACAACGGCCTTAGAACTTCTGTTATCCTGACATTAGTTGGTTAAATCGTCAAAAAACTTTTTTACACCATCAAAAAAGCCTTGTTCCTTCGGCCTATGCTTAGCAACTTGCTTAGCATCACCGCCCATAGACGCATCAAACTCTTCCAAAATCGCCTTTTGCTTAGATGACAAATTCACCGGTGTTTCAATAACCACTTTGCACATTAAATCACCCACTGCCCCACTTCTCACAGACTTCACCCCTTTTCCTCTTAAACGGAACATACGGCCAGTTTGCGTTTCAGGGCTTACTTTAAGCTTTACTTTGCCATCAAGAGTAGGGACGTTTATTTCTCCACCTAAAGCAGCAGTAGTGAAACTCAGTGGAACCTCGCAATACAAGTTATTACCATCACGAGTGAATATTTTGTGATCGCGAATATGTACCTGTACATACAAATCACCTGCAGGCGCTCCATTTTCTCCTGCTTCACCTTCACCTGATAAGCGAATTCTATCTCCGGTATCAACACCGGCAGGTACTTTAACCGATAAGGTTTTGGTTTTTTCTACACGACCCTGTCCATGACAAGCATTACAAGGATCGCTAATAATTTTCCCTTTGCCTGAACAAGTCGGGCACGTTTGCTGAACCGCAAAAAAACCTTGGCGCATTTGCACCTGTCCGGAACCATGGCACGTAGGACAAGTAGTAGGCTTAGAGCCTGCTTTCGCTCCTGAGCCACCACATACCTCACATTCTGCCAGCGTGGGAACACGAATTTCTACTTCTTTTCCGCGAACCGCCTCTTCCAAACTCATTTCTAAGTTGTAACGCAAGTCTGCACCTTGGCGTGCTCTTGACTGACGGCCGCCTCTACCTCCGCCACCAAAAATATCGCCAAATACATCACCAAAAATATCACCGAAATCGGCGGCTCCAGCACCTCCCCCACGATTAGGATCAACCCCAGCATGGCCATATTGGTCATAAGCCGCTCGTTTTTGAGAATCCGTTAATATTTCATAAGCTTCTTGAATTTCTTTAAACTTTTCTTCTAAAGCCTTATCGCCTTGCGTTCGGTCGGGATGATACTTCATCGCAAGCTTTTTATACGCCTTCTTGATATCACGCTCACCGGCGCTTTTATCAACCCCTAAGACCTCATAATAGTCTCGTTTTGCCATTTCACGTCCTACCTTAGTACTTATCGAGGTTGTTTTAACACGCCCTTGTGAGGGGAAGTGTATTAAATTACAACCACGCCATGAATACTTCCATGTAGGCTCCGGTTCGGCATCCATGCCTCACAGGGGTTGTAATTTAATACACTTCCCTCTGGCGGGCTCACATTTTAATCATTAACCAGCATTTGCCACCAACGTGCCATGAAGCTGTTTGGTAAAGGCATAGTACATTAATCTGTGTGAGGCATGGATGCCGAGCTCAAGCCCCCATGGATGGGTTCACGGCGTGATTAATTTACTATACCTTTACCCAAGCAGCTGGAGTGAAGGCCTTAGCAGATGCACAAAAGGCGCACGTATTATGCGTGCGCCCTTTTTTTGCTGTTAGGCTTACTTGTTGTCGTCTTTGACTTCTTCAAACTCAGCGTCAACAACATCATCATCCGCACCCGCAGATTGTTGTGCGCCAGCGTCAGCTGCATCAGCAGCACCACTTGCTTGCTTAGCTTGAGCAGCTTCCATTAACTTGCCAGATGCCTGTATCAAAGCCTGCGTTTTTGCCTCGATATCTTCTTTGTTATCGCCTTTTCTAGCTTCTTCCAAATCAGTAATCGCTGCTTCAATCGCTTTCTTATCGTCTTCAGGCAAAGCGTCGCCCGCTTCTTCTAGCTGAGTACGTGTGCTGTGGATCATACCATCAGCTTGGTTACGCGCCTGAATCAACTCTTCAAACTTCTTGTCAGCTTCTTTGTTAGCCTCAGCATCAGCCACCATCTTTTCTACTTCATCTTCGCTTAAACCCGATGACGCTTTAATAGTAATCTTCTGCTCTTTACCCGTATCTTTATCTTTCGCAGATACGTGCAAAATACCGTCGGCATCGATATCGAAAGTCACTTCAATTTGAGGCACACCTCGAGATGCGGGCCGAATGCCTTCAAGGTTGAATTGACCTAGCGATTTGTTACCCTGAGCTTGCTTTCTCTCGCCCTGTAACACGTGTACCGTTACTGCTGACTGGTTGTCGTCTGCGGTAGAGAATGTTTGAGATTTCTTGGTAGGAATCGTCGTATTTTTCTCTATAAGTGCAGTCATTACACCGCCCATCGTTTCAATACCGAGCGAAAGTGGTGTAACATCCAACAGAAGAACATCTTTCACTTCACCAGACAGAACACCACCTTGAATAGCGGCACCTACAGCAACTGCTTCGTCAGGGTTAACGTCTTTGCGAGGCTCTTTGCCAAAAAACTCAGTCACGTATTTCTGTACCAGTGGCATACGTGTTTGACCGCCCACTAGGATAATCTCATTTACGTCACCCACAGAGAGATCAGCATCGGCAAGCGCCTTTTTAACTGGCTCTAGCGAATCTTTAACCATATCTTCAACTAACGATTCAAGCTTCGCTCGAGTCACTTTGATAGCTAAATGCTTAGGACCAGACGCGTCAGCGGTAATATATGGTAAGTTAACTTCTGTTTGCTGAGCAGAGGACAATTCGATTTTTGCTTTTTCGCCCGCTTCTTTTAAACGCTGCATGGCAAGCGGATCTTTACGTAAATCGACGCCTTGATCTTTCTTAAATTCTTCAACTAGGTAATTGATCATTCGGTTATCGAAGTCTTCACCACCCAAATGAGTATCACCATTAGTCGCAAGTACTTCAAACGTATGCTCACCGTCTACCACATCAATTTCAATGATCGAGATATCGAAAGTACCACCACCAAGGTCATAAACTGCAACCACGTTATCACCTTGCTTTTTATCCATTCCGTAAGCCAGTGCTGCAGCAGTAGGTTCATTGATAATACGCTTGACGTCTAGCCCCGCAATACGGCCAGCGTCTTTGGTTGCCTGACGCTGTGAATCATTAAAATAAGCAGGAACTGTGATTACGGCACCCGTTACTTTTTCGCCAAGATAATCCTCAGCGGTTTTTTTCATTTTTTTCAATACTTCAGCGGATATCTGTGGGGGGGCCATTTTCTCGCCCTTCACTTCTACCCACGCATCACCATTATCTGCTTTCGCAATTTTAAACGGCATGATGTCGATGTCGCGTTGCACTTCTTTATCTTCGAAACGACGACCAATTAATCGCTTAATAGCGAACAATGTGTTGTCTGGATTCGTTACCGCTTGGCGTTTAGCAGGTTGACCCACTAAGGTCTCGCCATCTGCTGTGTAGGCAATAATCGAAGGTGTTGTACGATCACCTTCTGCATTTTCGATAACTTTTGCTTTTTCGCCGTCAAGTACAGCAACACATGAATTTGTTGTACCTAAGTCGATACCTATGATTTTACCCATGTCAAAATCTCCAACTTAAATGCTATGATGCATAGTTAGGTGGGGTTATTACGATTATTTTCAATATCACCACCTACAATTAAACCAATAAAAATATAAATTATGCTTGTGTATCTACACCGCTTGAAGGTGCTCGAGAAACCATCACCATTGCAGGACGTAACAATCGACCATTGAGGGTGAAACCTTTTTGCATTACTGCCATTACAGTATTTGGCTCGAACTCGTCACTCTCTTGCATAGACATTGCCTGATGCAACTCTGGGTTAAAGCTGCTTCCTTGTGGATCAACCAACTCCAAACCAAATTTTTGCACCGTATCTAAAAAACCTTTGTGCGTCATTTCAACCCCTTCAAGGAGAGGTTTAACTGCTTCATCTTCAGAATCTGCTGCACTCATAGCGCGTTCTAAATTATCTAACACAGGCAGCAATTCGCCGGCAAAGCGCTCTAAAGCAAATTTACGTGCCTTTTCAACGTCAGCATCGGCACGACGTCTTGCATTTTCGACTTCCGCTTTTGCTCGTAAAACCGTGTCTCTATTTTCGTCAATTTGCGCTTTTGCAGCTTCTAACTCTGCATGCAAAGCAGCAAGCTCCGCATTAACGTCGTCTTCTGGTGATAACACTTCAACGTCGCTTTCGCTATTATCCGTTACGTTATCAAGGTTATGATCATCAGTTTCGGGTGTGACCACTTCTGGGTTTTCATTTTCATTTTGCACGTCGCGTGACTCGCTCATGCAGGCCTCCAAATAAACACAATCTAAGCTACCAATTCCACTCTGTTTCGGTAAGTGGGGATAAAAAACACAGCTTCAAGGGCAAAGTTCGATAAATTTAAGCAGACTTGTGCCATTCGACACTTGCGTATAAGCTTTTTGCTTGGGTTGTATGCACACCTATGCTACGGTTGATGAAAATGATAATAAGTTAAGTAACATGCGTTATTCTATTGTAGGCTTGATTGGGAAGCCTAATCATTCTGGCACATTAACTAGCCTCAATATTTTAATCGATTTTTTAAGTAAACAGGGATGCAAGCTATTAATTGGTCCTGGTTTAGACCTAGACATTTCTACTCCCGTTGAATTTTGTGATATTGAACAAATTGGTCAACAAGCTCAACTTGCAATCGTAGTTGGCGGTGACGGCAATATGCTCGGAGCAGCGCGAGTTTTAGCAAAATACGACATTCATGTGGTCGGTGTAAATCGAGGCAAGTTAGGTTTTCTTACCGACATCAATCCCGACGATATAGAAGCTCAACTCACAAGCCTATTTAATGGCGAATGGAGCGTTGAAGAGCGGTTTTTATTAGAAGTAGAAATTCAGCGGAATCATACAGTCGTTCATAAAAGCACAGCCGTAAACGAAGTTGTGTTGCATCACGGTAAGGTCGCGCACATGATGGAGTTTGGAATTTATTTAAATGATAAATTTGTTTCTAACCAAAGGGCCGATGGTATTATCATCGCCACTCCAACCGGATCGACTGCCTATTCGTTGTCTGGTGGTGGTCCGATTATTACACCGTCTTTAGATGCTATTACCTTGGTTCCAATGTTTCCACATACTTTATCTAGTCGGCCAATTGTCATCAATGCAAATGCTAAAGTGGCGATGAGAGTGTCTGAAGAAAACAGCGAAACACTTCAAATAAGCTGTGATAGCCATGTAGAGCTCCCCGTAAAACCTGGCGACTATGTTGTCGTTCGTAAATGTCTCAATCAGTTAAGTCTCGTCCATTCAAAACAATATGATTATTTTGAAGTGTTACGAAAAAAACTTAACTGGGGCAAATAAAAGCTTTACACCAAAAAAATACTGTATATATTTACACCTAAACCTGTATAAACATATAGTATTGTCATGCTCATTCATTTATCCATTAAGAACTTTGCCATTGTAAAAAGCTTGGAGTTGAATCTGGAAAGAGGTTTAACCGCAATTACGGGCGAAACAGGCGCAGGAAAATCTATTGCAATAGATGCCTTGGGTTTGTGCATGGGAGACAGGGCAGAAGCTAGTTCAGTAAGAGCGGGGGCTGAAAGGGCTGAAATTGTCGCTCACTATTCTATCGGTCACAATTGCAATGCAAAGCAGTGGCTCGACGAGCAGGCCATGTTTAATGATGACAATAAAGATATATGCTTTATTCGTCGAGTGATTTCAAAAGAAGGTCGATCTAAAGCCTTTATTAATGGCTGTGCGGCATCACTTTCTCAACTAAAAACCTTAAGTGAGTGTTTAGTAGCCATACACGGTCAAAACACCCACTTGGCATTATTGAAAGAAGATAATCAGCGCAAAACCTTAGATAACTTCGCCGACCATGCTACTTTGCTAAATAAAGTGGCTAGCAGCTATACCTTTTGGAAAAAGAAGCAGACTTCACTCAAGGAATTAGAGCAACAGAAACAACAACGATTAGATCGGCAACAACTTATTGCTTATCAGGTAAAAGAGCTAGACGATTTTGCTGTAGAGGAAAACGAGTTTGTCCAATTAGAGGCCGAGCATAAGCGTTTGTCTTACTTTCAAGAGCTCAAGGAAAAGTCACAACAAAGCATCGATGTGTTATATGAAAGTGAGCAATACGCAGCACTGTCATCCTTGCAACAGCAAATAGATAACTTGTCAGACGTGGTTGCACACGATGCGAAGCTTGAGCCTATTGTGTCTTTATTACAAGATTCGGCCGTACAGCTAGACGAGGCCATTCATGAGTTAAGGCATTATAACGACAGCTTAGACGCCGACCCCGCTCGATTTTCTGAAGTTGAATCACGGTTTTCTCAAATGATCAGCTTATCGAAAAAACATCGCGTTGCTCCCGAAGAACTTTATACTCTACACCAATCGTTAGCGGATGAACTAAAAAAACTCAGCGCTGACGAGCAGGAACTCGAAAGTCTCAAAAACGACGTTTTGACAGCAGAAAAAACGTATATCTCTCACTCAGAAGCGTTGAGTAAAAGTAGAAGAAAAGCAGCAAAGCGCTTGGAATCTGCGCTCTTAGACTATGTAATACAAATGAATATGCCGCACGCAAAAATTGCGCTGAATATTGATTTTTGTACAAACGCAAAAGCGAGCATTTTTGGTCTGGATAAAGTAAGTATTTTGGTGTCAGTCAATCCGGGGCAACCTGTCGCCCCATTGGATAAAGTATTATCGGGTGGTGAGCTGTCTCGATTTGGTCTAGCGGTACAAGTAATTAGTTTATCTACAGACTCGATACCCACTCTTATTTTCGATGAAGTCGATACAGGAATAAGTGGACCAACCGCCTCAGTCGTAGGTCAGCTTTTAAGGCAGCTTGGGAGAGAACAGCAGGTAATGTGTGTCACCCATCTTCCTCAGGTTGCTGCACAGGCTCATAATCAGCTATTTGTATCAAAAATTTCTGACAAAAAACAAACGGAAACTAACGTTATTCCACTCACACCACAGGATAGAGTACACGAGCTTGCTAGACTGTTAGCTGGAGATACCATCACTGAGAGTGCCATTGAGAATGCAAAAACGCTTTTAAAGAACGCAGAATCAGTCAATTAACAATATAAGAACTAAAGGCGTATTGATTGGTCTCACCTGAGAAGGTAGCATGCATACCGAAAACGTAAAACAAGACATAAAAACAGGAATTGTTGGGTAAGTTTGATGAAATATGCGTTATTAGTAGTACTTTTTTTGGGATTGTCGGGCTGTACAGACTGGATATTTAGGATCGATGTTCCTCAAGGAAATTTTTTAGAACAACGAAGTGTGAATGAATTACACGTTGGCATGACTAAAGAACAAGTGGTTTTCGTGCTTGGGTTACCAGTTGTGAGAGATAGCTTCGATCATGATACGTGGTATTACGTTTATGATTTAAAACGCGGCATGAAAAAACGCGGTGAAGATATTAGGCAAGACGTTTTTATTTATTTCGAAGACGATAAAGTGGCTCGCATTGACGGTGACTTCGATATCCCTGATTCATTTTATGAACCGATTGAATAAGTGATTTTCTACCGCAATGTTAAGCGGTGGGTAGGGTGACAAAAATAGAATGGCGTACTTCGTTATTTAGCGCCTTACTGCAGTGACCCTGTCCAAACGTATCTTCAAGCAACAAAACATCCCCACCGCTGTAAATACGCTTTTCACTATTAGATACAGTAAACTCTACACTGCCTTTGATAATGAATAATAATTGTCTGGTGGGTGCTGGATGCCATTTAAAATGGTAGTCAGCCGGCGTCTCTCGAAAAATCACATTTCCTGCCGCATATTTTTCCGACAATAAACCGATGGGTCCACCATCCGAGAGGCTTATCTCAAAGGTGCCAAAATGGCTATTGCCCGCGTCATCGGCATATATTCTATCTATTTTCATTTCGTCTCTCGTTCTCTTACATTGGTCAACTTCGCTGCAGATTCGCTTGAGAAGCTAATCTTTGACTCAAAAGTAAAATAAACTGCTCAGTCACAGTTAAGGTAGCAGCCACATCATCCTGACTTATTGATTCCCTAGGGTTGTGGCTAATCCCCTTTTCACAACGTACAAAAAGCATGGCAACATCGCAGATATCAGCCATTGCCATTGCATCATGCCCTGCACCTGACGGCAACGAAAACGCCTCCAGACCTGACTTTTTAACCGCATCGCTCAACAAGCCTTGTAATTGCTCATCACAGGAAACTGCATCGGCGCTGTGAGTTTGAATATAGCTCAAGCGCACTTCTCTGTTAATCGCAATGTTGTTCAATTCTCTAATGATTGCATCAAGTGCTTCATCTCTGCGCACATCACTTTCACTTCTAATATCCAAAGAAAATTGAGTAGCACCTGAGATCACATTAACCCCATTGGGTTGATTCTCTATATACCCCACTGTCGCAACGACATTGTATTCAATGGCTATTTTTTCTACCGCAAGTAACATTTGAGCACTAGCTGCCAGCGCATCTTGACGCAACGGCATGGGAACAGTTCCAGCATGGCCTGCATTTCCTTGCACGTCGAACTTGAAGCGTCTTGCACCGTTAATAGCGGTTACTATACCAAGTGGCAGGTTTTTATCCTCTAAAACGGGACCTTGTTCAATATGAATTTCGACATAACCAAGAATATCACTCTTATTTGTTATTGTGCTTTGAGCAACATTGTCAAAAGACAAACCAAACGCTTGCATAGCTTCACGTAAGCTTATTCCATCTTTATCAACCAATGTTGCCCAATGATTTTCCCACTTTCCAGTGAGCGCTCGACTCCCTAGCAATGTTGAGCCAAACCGCGTTCCTTCCTCATCTCCGAAACCGACAATATCGACATGAAAAGGAAGCCGAATTCCTGCTTGATTTAGCTTGCCAACAATGATGATGGGTGCTAATACACCTAACATACCATCGTATTTACCCCCATTGGGTACCGTATCTAAATGGCTGCCAAAAATAAGCCTAGGTGCATGAGGAGATAGACTTTCGTATCGTCCCCATAAATTACCTGCATCATCCTCCCATGTAATACACCCAGCCTGTTTTAACCATACTGTTACTTGATCGTTCGCTTGCCTGTGTTGCGGACTTAAATAGCGCCTGTCTACGTAATCGGCTTGGCTGATTGCGCCTAACACATCACACCAGTGCATCACTGTATTTGCTAACGAAACGAACTCAGACACAATAACTATCCATTGCAGCATCAACGGCTTCACCTAGAGGCAGACTATGCCCTGCTCTTCTAAGTACGGTTTCTAGTGATTGTAAGGTGTGGTACACCGCATCGGGCCTAGCGTTGTAACCCATTGTCCCAATTCGCCAAATTTTGCCATGGAGAGGACCAAAGCTCGTCCCTATTTCAATATTAAACTGGTGTAACATTGCGTGGCGAACAGACTCGCCCTCTACGCCTTCGGGAATGTACACCCCGACGACATTGTTCATCTTATTCGATACATCGCCAAAAGGGCGCAGATTCAATGCTTTTATCCCGGCTAACATCGCATTGCCAGCCTGCTCATGTCGCGCTATCGTAGCGTCGATGCCCTCTTCTAAAAGGTTGACAGCACATTCTCTTGCGCAATACAGCATCGACGCTGCTTCGGTGTGATGATTAAGACGCTCTGAACCCCAATAATCCATAATCATCGGTAAATCAAAATAGTTTGAACGGATACGAGAAGCGCTACCTACACCGTGACTATCATTTCGAATGCCGGCTTCAATATGACGACGCTGATTTACTTCACTGACATATTTTTCACTTAAAGTGACAGGAGCACTACCCGACGGTCCGCCCAAACATTTTTGCAGGCCGACTGATACCGCGTCTAATTTCCATTGGTCGGTTTCGAATGGATTGCCACCTATAGACGCGGTTGCATCGCAATAAAACAGAACGTTGTGACGCTCACACAATTCACCAATATCCGCTAAGGGTTGTAACATTGTGGTTGATGTATCACCTTGAACAATAGCCAGTAACTTTGGCTGATATCGTTTTATAGCCTCTTCCACCTGTTCTGCTTGTATCACTTGTCCCCACTCTGCATTGATGGTGTACACTTGTGCATCACATCGTTCAGCAATTTCTGCTAATAAATGCCCAAACCGACCAAATATAGGAACAAGTACCTTATCACCGGGTTCTATGGCAGAAACCAATACGGCCTCAATGCCGGCTCTTGATGTGCCATCGACCAAAAATGTTTGTTGATTTTGAGTACGAAACACCTCTCTATACAACGACATCACTTCATTCATATACCCTGTCATTACTGGGTCATACTGGCCTACCAACTGGGTAGACATTGCATTTAGTACACGCGGATAGCAATTAATAGGGCCTGGCCCCATTAATAATCGCGGTGGGAGAGCTAGTGGAGAAAAAGACATAAATTATTCCTAAGAAAAACGTTTGTTTAAGCATGCGAAAACGGTTCATTACAAAGACAAGGGATGAGATTTTGCCACTAAGCCCTTTCCGTCACTCCGCGGGTCCGACGCCGCTTCCAACGTGCCATCGGGTGATAATACGACAGCGCCTGCATGTCCCATCAATTCGTTTTTAGCTTCAACAATGGCTATATCGTGCCCTTTTTCCGACAAAATATGTCCAACGTAATCGGCCAAATCTTTTTCGAGTTTTAAGTTATGAGACACCTCACCCCATGTTCTCCCCAACAACCACCGACCCAAATTAATCGCCTTATCTAAAGGCTGTTTGTGAAAAACATGGCGCGCGAATATTGCCGCTTGCGTTTGTGGTTGTCCTTCTCCTCCCATTGTTCCGTAGCTTATACGTCGGCCATCTTCCAACTGGGCAAAGGCTGGGTTAAGTGTATGGAAAGGTTTCAGCCTAGGTTGTAGAACGTGATGACTATTGGGGTTAAGAGAAAAAGACGTGCCTCTATTATTCCAGACAATGCCTGTTGAGGGGCTGACTACGCCACTACCAAATTCCCAATACAAACTTTGTATATAGCTAACCATCCGACCTTTATTATCGCAGGCTCCCATCCATACGGTATCGCCTGCTGACGCTTCAAACGGCCACGGCATTGCCTTATCGACTGAAATTCGCTTTGCTAGCTCATCAAGCCGAGACGGGACAAGCCATGTGCTTAAATCTATCTCAAGCCTTGAGCTATCCGTAATGAATTGATTGCGAACAATAAATGCCTGCTTGGTGCACTCTACCAATAGATGCACGTTGTCTGCATCAGATTGAGCCAAATGAGCAACGCGATCATACAACGCCAATATCATCAACGAGGCAAGACCCTGCGTCGGTGCACCAAGGTTGTATAGTTTGCCTTTGCTGATTGAGACGCTCAAAGGTGCAACAAAATCGGCTTGATACTCCTTAAAATCTTGTAGAATGAGCGGTGAACCTGCCTTGCTAAGATCGGCCGCAATATTCGATGCAATCTCACCTTGATAAAAATCATCCAACCCATTTTTTACTAGTGTTTTTAAGGTTTTTGCTAACTTTGGCAATTTAATAACTTTGCCTTTTTTAAGGGCTTTTCCTTTAATAAGAAACTGTTCGAAGCCGTCATACCGCCCTAGTTGCTCAAAGGTTTTAAAACTCGCATCAGACAAACTTTGCGTGACTTCAATTCCCCACTCAGCTTGATTGATTGCTGTGCCTAACAATTTTTCAAGAGGCTGAGGCTTTTGCCACTGTTCACTCATTGTTAGTGCTTTTTTCCATCCAGCAACCGCTCCTGCCATTGTCAACGCAGCCTTTGGACCTCGACTTGGAATGGTCTCTAAACCACTATAAAAATCACAGTCGACCTGCTTTGCTGCATTGCCACTCGCATCAATGCCAATGGGGGTTTTACCTGGCTCGCTTATCAGCCAAAATCCATCTCCACCTAAACCGTTCATGTGTGGATATTCAACCGCTATTGAAGCAGCGGCTGCAACCATTGCTTCAATAGCGGTACCCCCCTTTTCGAGAATACTGAGCCCTGCTTGTGCAGCTGCAAAATGCGGTGCCGTGAAGGCAACCTTTTGATTTTCCATCGTTGCTACTTCCCTAATTTTTTTGCAAGTTGTATTAATTGCCTGTCTGAGTGTTTAAGCCCAATGAGTGAAATACCGCAGGGCGCATCATTTTGAACAAATAGCGGAACATGAAGCTGTGGTAAACCAGTAAGGCTCGCGACGGAAGTCATAGTAAGCAATTTCACTCGATAATCGGCGAGTTCCGATTCGGGTGTAGACAGTAATGGTGCAATACCCGGAGTAGTCGGTATGACAAGCACGTCTATATGCTCAAATAGTTTATTTACTGCACTTACCAACTGTTTTTGAACAACGGTAGCCTGTGTAATTTGCTCTTGAGTGATATTTTTACAACTGTCCAATCGCTGTCGAATATCTGTAGCAAAATCAGGTTGATGCTTTTCAATCCATCTTCCATGCGTCTTCCATATCTCATAACCCTGTAGAACACGAAACGATTCTGACAGATGTTTTACTAAATTGTTGGGTAGGGTCAGTGCAATCGCACCGTGCTGTTCTGCCCATGCATTAATACTGGGTTGATGTGAAGCAAGTTCAACAAAATTAGTAAGTATCCCCAACTTTAGATTCTGAACATTGACTAAACCATCTTGTAACAAACAGTCTGCAACGGCCTCCATGTCTTCAATATGACGAGTGAGCCACCCCACGGTATCAAATGAAGGGGCAAGCCCCACCATTTTCTCCACGCTCAGTCTATTATGGGTAGGGCGAAGCCCATACAACCCATTGTAACTTGCAGGAACACGAATCGACCCTCCCGTATCTGTCCCAAGCCCTATATCTGCTTTGTTTGCGGCAACCGCCACTGCGGAGCCGCTTGAAGAACCACCAGGAAGTCGATTCGGAGCAATAGGGTTTTGCGGTGTTCCATAGTGCTTGTTCTGGCCATTCAAACTATAAGCCAGCTCATCAGTCATTGTTTTACCGACGAAAACAGATCCTTCACTTAGCATGTGTTCCACAACCTCATGAGTATCAAACGGAATATCATGCGTTGCTAACCATTGAGGATTACCCGCGCCAGTGGGCAAACCTGAAATATGAAACAAGTCTTTGACGGCTAATCTCATTCCAGCCAGTTTGCCCGATCTAGATGAAACCGGTATAGCTGGGTTCGGCAGCGCTAAAAACCCAAAACGTGGATCTTGATGAATCGTTGAGAACGACATGGTACTTTCCTGTAAAACTGGAGGGATAGTGATGTTTTAAAGCGCTATTATGAAACAATCGTTTCTAATTAAAGTCAAGTGAAACACAATTTCAACGCTCCACCCTTAAAAACACCCTACTTTAATTAAGATAGTTCATCCAACTCGTTATACAAGAATGAAATGGCATGGCTTCTCGTCTGCCCAGCTTCACTGGACAATTGATACACTTCATTACATAACAGCGACACCACTGCCATTGGTGCGGTATAGCTATCAAAGGCTTGAATTTGCCCCAATTGGCAGAGGATAAGATCGTTGACTAAAGGACGAAAAACTTGGCCACTAGAATCGGTGAACAGCACAGTATGGCAATGCGATAGCGACGTAAGCAAGCTCTTGAATATTTTTGGCCTTCTTCGAAAGCCACTCACCAGCACAATATCGTCATGGGTAATATCGATCAAATCCTCTGACACGCTTTGTCCTGCATGGGGCAATAAAATTACGTGTGAACGTACCTGTTTTAATTGTTGGCACAAAGTCATCGCGACCGGATAAGAGGTTCTCGCACCATAGACGATCACTCGTTTGGCGTTTAAGATTAATTGGGCAATGCGTTTTATTTGTTCGTCGGGAAGTTGCTTTAGCGTTGCATTGAGATTATCACGCTCTTGTTCTACCGCATTTTCTTCAACCACCCCAGCTATGGGTAGGCCAGCTTCTCGTTGTTTTAACATTGCTTTTCTAGCTTCGAGATGAGAATCAAAACCCAACTGTCGAAAAAAACGACTAACACTGGCTTTAGAAGTCTTAGCTTTGTCGGCAATTTCCACTAGAGACATCGTTACCGTGGCCAGAGGATGTTGTTGTAAAAAATCAGCTACGTTTCTAGCGCTAGGGGAGAGTCTGGTGTAGCAATTGGCGATGTGAGAAGAAAAGTCGATAGGCGTGGTGTGATGTTTTTTGTCAGCCAATTTGAAAACCTCTAAAACGGACGATGCTGAAACGGCTCAGCAACGTCGAGATTACTCAAAATACTATCTCACATCCACCCCATACAAAAATAGATCTCTGTTGCTATTCATAGTTACGTCTATTCATAGTTACGTTCAATTTTAGTTTCGATAGCGTCAATATAAGCATGCCAAGACGCGTATCCAAGCAACGGCATTAGGAAGATGAATGCAATAAAACCAGTCAGGAAACCGATAAGTACGGAGGTGAAGATAACTCCTCCCCAAATCATCATCGGTACTTTATTCACCCAAACTGCATTTACACTGGTAAGAACGGCTGTGGCTAAGTCGACCTTTCGTTCCATTAAAATAGGTTGAGTAAATGCGCTGATAAAAAACATAGCGGTAGTGAACAGTGCACCTGCAACCGTTCCCAATACTAAAAAGGGTAACAATGACTCAAGAGTATTTTCTATGTAAGACGGATACAAAGCGTGGATTAACGCAGCTACGCGCAACCAAAAAATCATAAACACCATAAGCATGATGCCAAAACCCCACTCATTCACTGCGTTGCGTCTCATCGCCTTAAGTGAGTGGCGTAAGCTTGGCGTGTGATTTTTTTCAAACTGCCAACTCACGTCGTAAAGCCCGGCGGCCAAAAATGGCCCCGCAAGCATAAATACAACTAATGCAGGTAAGATAACCATATACCAACCAGACATAGCGACAAAGTACGTTATGATCCAAGGAATAATAGCGAATAACACACCATAGAAAACACTGATACCCGGAGCACGCATTAAGTCTCTTAGCCCTAGCGAAAGCCATTTAATTGGATCGCTAGTGTCTAGTTCTTTACAGGGAATAACGCGTGCTATTCCGCTGTCTGTGATTGCGTTGTGTGGTGTTTCCTTGAAATGATGTGACATAGTTCACCTCGACGTATTGATTATACATTAAACGCTTTTTGTTTATTTTACGATCACTACGTTAGCGCAACCCAAACAAAATAACAACTTCACAATAATTTATTAACATTAATGTAATAGCATAGACAGCGTAATTACGCGAATTTGTTCAGGCTTTTTTCATTAATTGACTTAAACGTTGGCTTTGAGCCAATGGATTGTCGATGAGAAATGTTGAAATAAAAGACTATTAAGTTCGGAAAAACGGGTAATCGGTGTGTCGCAACCACTCAGACATTCAGCTACAAAGCGGTTACAGTTGTTTTTTATTACGCTGTAGCGATGTAACTGAAAAAGCTGTGAAGCAGCGCGAAGCATGGCGACTTCATCTTTTAAGGGTCGGTTGTATTTGTCGCAGGCAATGTATATGGTTTTACCGCTGCGTTGTTGAATAAAACGATAGGGCGAAACACCGCGAACCAAGCCATTGCCATTACGCTCAATAATCGCATTGTCTGCCCAAATTCCGCTGTGTTCAAACAGTTCGTAAACTCCGCAGCACACCACTGCGCCGTTTTCAGGTTTCACCATCACATTTCTTTCTCCGGGAAAAGTGCCGACAATGCCTGATTTACGTGCGTTGTTTTTCGACAACTCATTACCTGCAAATGCTGCGATACTTGCGCCTAAAAGAAATAACGGTAATGCCATGGTTTATCTCCTGCACTTTTAAGAAATAATGTAATTTCCTTTCCATTTTGGCAATTGTTAAATTGTAAGAATTTGCAAGATAGGCTAATCTGTTCGGCTGTTTTATTAAGGTATTAGCAAGAAAATGAAAGCGGTCAATAAATCCAACAAATTAGACAATGTGTGTTATGAAATCCGCGGCCCTATCGCGGCGCGCGCGCGTCAAATGGAGGAGGAAGGGCATCGCATTCTAAAGCTGAATATCGGCAATCCTGCTCCTTTTGGCTTTGATGCGCCAGATGATATTTTAAAAGATGTTATTCATAATCTTCCTACCTCTCAAGGCTATTCGGATTCAACTGGCATTTATGCAGCTCGTGTTGCAGTTATGCAGTATTACCAACAGAAAAATTTGAAAAATATCGCTATTGATGATGTGTTTATTGGCAATGGCGTTAGTGAAATGATTATGATGGCAATGCAAGCTTTGCTGAACTTAGGGGATGAAGTGCTAATCCCTAGCCCTGACTACCCCTTATGGACAGCAGCTGTTAGCTTATCCTCTGGCACACCGGTGCACTATCGCTGTGACGAACAAGCCGATTGGTTTCCAGATATTGATGATATTAAAAGCAAAATCACTAGAAAAACCAAAGCTATAGTGCTCATTAATCCCAACAATCCGACAGGTGCAGTTTACAGCGCGTCATTACTTCAAGAGGTTATAGCTGTTGCCAGAGAACACAACTTAGTGATTTTCTCTGACGAAATTTATGACAAAATTTTATATGACCAACATCAACACACCTGTATCGCGTCCTTAGCGGACGACTTGTTTATTGTCACTTTGGGTGGGCTGTCTAAAAATTATCGCGTGGCGGGTTTCCGCGCTGGATGGATGCTTGTCAGCGGCAATAAGCGGATTGCAAAAGGCTATATCGATGGCTTAAATATTCTCTCATCAATGCGCATGTGTGCCAACGTGCCGTGTCAAAGTGCTATTCAAACAGCTCTCGGTGGGTATCAAAGTATTAACGATTTGGTGAATGGCAACGGGCGCTTAAAAGCTCAACGCGACCTAGCAACGAAACGTTTAAACGAGATTGATGGTATTTCCTGTGTAAAACCAAAAGGAGCAATGTATTGTTTTGCTAAAGTTGATGCTGAAAAATTCAACATTAATAATGACGAACAAATGATTTTTGATTTATTAAATAGCGAAAAAATACTCTTGGTTCATGGAAGTGCATTTAACTTAAGCGAAGGATGCTACTTTAGGTTGGTTTTCCTCCCCCATACTGACGTTCTAGAGCCCGCCATGGATAAAATTGAGCGCTTTTTCGGCCGTTATCACCAAGTGTCCTAAGCCATTTTTTACGCAGTCAAACAGGTTAAATTCAAGCAGGTCAAATTAATGAAACAAAGTACATTCTTAGCGTGGATTTTGCGCATGCCGTTAATCAAACGCTGGGCACTGATGCACACTGTGAAGCGGGAAAATATTGCTGAACATTCTCAACAGGTTGCGGTTATCGCACATTTACTAGCGGTAATTCAAAATCAAAAATTTAACGGCGCGTTAAGCCCTGAAAAAGCGGCCACCGTAGCCATTTACCATGAAATCTCCGAGTCAAAATTACAAGACCTCAATCATGTTACCAAATACCATAACCCTGAAATAACACGCGAGTTCAAGAAGCTTGAAAAGTTATCTGAACAAGAGTGTTTGGCGTCGTTACCACACGATTTACAAGCTGCGTTTAGCGATTTATTGGTTCAAGATAATGTTGACCCCGTGTACAAGAAAATTGTAAAAGCGGCCGATATCATCTCAGCCTATTTAAAAGCCTGTGATGAAATAAAGTTTGGCAATCATGAGTTTAGTCATGTAAAGACACGCCTTGAATCTGTATTAGATGTGTATAGAAAAGAAATGCCTTCCGTGAATTATTTTTTAGATGTATTTGCACAAAATTGTTTTGTTAGCGTAGACGAGCTCTCTAAGCAAGATATTTAATATAAGCAACAAAACAGATTAGCGCATTGCTTTCACCCATTGATTGGCGAACGCAAATAAAACGCGAAGAATAGACAGCTAAACGAACAATAATGCGAGAAGAAATAATGTATGACCAAAGTAGCCTACTCATCGCAAGTGTGCTGTTTATCAGTATGCTCTGTGTGAATCAGATTTGTTTTTTTCTAGGTAGGCGCTTTGAAACAGATGACGAACATGCTGAAGTTAAAAGTCAGGCCACTGCTATACAAGCAGGCATAGTCGGCCTACTTGCTTTACTGTTAGGTTTTACGTTTAACATGTCATTACAGAGATACGATGACAGAAGTAGCATTGTCATTGAAGAAGCCAGCGCAATAAGTAAAGCGGCAATGCAAGCCAAATTAATTTCGAATCAAAACCAATCTGAAGCGCTTAGTTTGTTAGATACATATACACAATTTCGAATTGAAATGAGTGCAGTTAATCTTGCGGATACGACACAAAGGCGCCTCCAACAGAAAAGAGTTAACGACCTGCAATCTCAGCTTTTTTTATTTGCACAAAAAGAATTCGCAGTGTCTACAAAACCAGCAATTGCAAATGGCTTTATTCAACAGATAACAAATATTGTGACTACTGAAAATAAACGAACAGCAGTGCTGCGATTACATGTTCCTGAACCTGTATTATTTGTTTTGTTCTTAATATTTGTCACTGCGGGTGGTGTGCTTGGCTATACGAGCGGTTTATATCGAAAACGCCCTGTATTTCCTACAACAGTGATGTCTGGTTTAGTCGTGTTGGTCGTATTTATTGTGATCGATTTGGATAGGCCAAGGCGTGGTGTTATTCAAGTCGACCAAGAGAGTTTGTCCGATACTCAAGCGCAAATTCAAGACTACTTAACAGCGCTTATTGAAAAATAAGCGTTGTTAAGTCTCTCTTTTTTTAGCCTAACGCGTTTTACATGCCATTTTCGAACTCATCTGAGCTAGGTTGATTTTGACGCACGTTTGATAAGGCTTCGCTGTACAGCATCAAATAATCTAAACAATAATCGGTTCTTTCTGATAAGTAAGCTTGCTCTTCGTTATCTTTGTCGCTTTCACCATTAAATATTTCACCGACATTTCGAAAAATAAGATGTTCAGGCAAGTAGCAAATACGTGAATTTTTATACGTCGTAGATCTTAATTCACTCACAGGATAACTCCCATTGACGCTTGCTGAAACACTCGCAATAAGCGCTGGTTTATGAGCGAACACGTCATTGGTATACAATAAAAATAAATTTTTCAAGGCTGATGGCACCATGCCATGCCATTCGGGAGAAATAACCACATAAGCATCTGCTTGTTGTAAAAGCTGTTTGGTTTGTTCAATCTGTTGCTTCTCGTCCCCGCTGTACTCTTCACTCCAAAATGGCAAAGGCGTGTGGGCCAAATCAACGGTTGTAACCGAGTTACAGTGTTTATGTTCTGCTAACTTTTCAGCAATCATATTACCAATTTTAGCGCTTTGAGAATCGTTGCGATGACTTCCAACAAGTATTGCGACATTTGACATTTACGAGGTCTCCATTTGTTTTAATCTCTGTAATGCATACTGAATAAGCTGCTTACTTTGATCATTTGCATTTTCTTTTGTTTTGATAAGTTCCTGTATCAAATACGAGAAACGGCTATCATCAATATTGCGAAGAAGCATCAATTCTGCGAGTTCAAAAGCGAGTAGCCACTCGTTCGACGACAATGCTAAATAGGTGTCGATTAAACGCGTTATCAACTCAGGATTGGCGTCAGCTTGTCGAAGATTTCGTATTTCCTTATAGAGCGTAAACAAACTCAGTGTTTGGCTATCGTGGGTCTCTGGCGCATGCGCGGAATCAGTTGGTTTGGTATAAAGTGGATAGTTTGACGGGTCAGCCGAGCCACCGTAAACGGAGCTTATCTGCTCCCCGACTGCCATGTCGAACGTCCCCCAGTCAGGCTCAAATAAACACTCCCCCTCAAAGGTTTTTACCCAGCAATCCGAAAAACTAAAAATAAGATTTTTCCCGTCGCGTCGATAGATAGTATTCAACACACCCTCAACACAAATACCCGATAAAAACTCAAGCTTCACTGCTTTGCCGACTTCTATTTCAAAACGCTTTAAATCGTCGATACTGTAAGAAGATAAACATTTGTCCATCGACTGCACTTTACCCACAGGGCTACCAAAACCGGGAGCATGGTATTGTGTGCCATGCCCGTTAATTTCACGCTCTTTAAAACTCAACTGAGTGGGCCCTGTCGTGTTAAAATAAACGACATCACCCACTGCGTTCTCAATCGTTCGCGTAAACACGCCACTCACCTCTACACCGGAGTTATAAACGGCGGTATTGACCGTTTTTGCACTGACTGCTTTTCGCAGTGATTCTGCTCCACCTCTGCAATAGCAGGTGCTTTTGGCAAATTCCTCTGCAACTTGTGAAAGGTGACGACAATTTTTTGCGACAAAAAGCTGCGGTTGTTCTTGGGTAATATCGAAAGGTTGATTAATTGCATCAAGCGTAAGTGGAATTTTTTTGACTTTTTCATCGTCTAAACAATTGACACTCTCACCGAGAGAAGACAATAGTCCCGCTCCAAATATCTGGTAATCGTTAACGTTCCCCACTAAACCATACTCAGTTGTCCACCACTGAAGACGGGCCAATAAACTTTGTTCAGAAGGCGATTCACCCTTGGATGCCTTAATCGTTTCCTCTAAGCGCTGCTCCGCTTTTTCAATATCACTTTCAGACGAATCTGGCGACTCTTTAACTATGGACAAATGGCGGATCGCTTCAAAGGTATCCAAGTCACTTTTGTGGGCAATCACTCTTCGACCAAACTGTCCGACTCGCTCCAAGTACTCAGCGTAATCAACATCAATTAAAAAAGGCGCATGACCTGCTGACTCATGAATAATGTCAGGTGCGGGCGTGTATAGCATGTGCTTAATTGAGCGAATATTCACAGCGACTACCAACACTCTGTGAGCAAGGAATTCAATAAAAATCGCTGCAGGAATAAACCCGTCAACAACGGCTGCTCGCCATCCTATTTTCTCTAAGCAATGATTCATCACTTCAATTTTAGGAATGCTGTCTACGTCAATGCCCGTCTCTTTTAAGCCTTGCAAATATAAAGGATGCGCGCTTGCACTCAGGTTTTCGACAAGTTGTTGCATTAAAAAACGCCACACGGCTTGATCGCGCGGTGTGTAATCTTCGTATTTCTGAACAGCCACAAACGGTCTGAGATGAACAGGCAAACTGTCTATCACTTCCTGCTGGGTTTTATATTCCAATGTCATACCGACAAACTCTCTTGTTCATTTTCGATTCTCTGTATATTAAGCTCTAACATCTGACGCTCTAAGTTTGGTGTGAAAGAGGCAAACGAAGTTATAGCTAAGCAAGTAATCATTCGTCATTGCAGTAGGGTTCTCCATTTTAAAGACGCTGTGAACCCATCCATGGGCGCTCGACGAAATCATCCATGATTTCGACGCTTTAAAATGGAGAACCCTACTGCAATGACTCGCTTACTATTTTGGTATAACTTCGTTTGTCTCTTTCACACCATACCGTCTAAGGTTTAATTAACACTGTTTGGTTGATTTCGCCAAAAATAGATAGGCCGTGCGAGTCGAGCATTTCAATTTTTACACAGTCTCCATTTTGCATGAAGGCAGTGTTTGCTTTTCCATGCTGAATAATTTCTATCATTCGTAGTTCTGCTATACAGCTGTACCCTACTCCTCCGTCTGCTATGGTTTTGCCTGGGCCACCATCATATTTATTCGATACGGTACCTGAGCCAATGATAGTGCCTGCGGCTAAATTCCTTGTTCGTGCGGCATGAGCAATAAGTTGACCAAAATGAAACGTCATATCGATACCTGCATTAGGCTTTCCAAATAACCTTGTATTTAAACTTGAGAGCAGCGGAAGATGTAATTTACCGTTATGCCAACAGTCAGCCAACTCATCAGGGGTAACACAAACCGGACTAAACGCACTTGAGGGTTTCGATTGATAAAAACCCAAACCCTTTGCTAGCTCAGCCGGAATCAACCCTCGTAGTGATACATCATTCACAAGCATAATCAGTTTAATATGCTTTAGAGCTTCATCAGCATTTACGCCCATTGGCACATCATCGGTAATAACCGCTACTTCAGCCTCAAAGTCGATACCCAGTTCGTCATCGTTGGGAAGCACGATAGGAGAGTAAGGGTTTAAAAATGTATCTGAGCCTCCTTGGTACATTAACGGCTCGGTCCAAAACGTGTCGGGCATTTCTGCGTTTCTGGCTTTTCTTACTAACTCGACATGATTAACATAAGCGCTGCCGTCTGCCCATTGAAAGGCCCTTGGAAGTGGAGACGCACAGTCAGCCTGTACAAATGGTTTACTTGGCAAGCGCCCATCTTCTAGCTGTTCGCTTAAGGTTTGCAGCCAAGGCTTGGCCTCTTTCCAACTATCCAAAGCACACTGCAAGTTTGGATAGCGATCTCCTACTTCATACATGCGTTGGAGGTCTTTACTGACAATCGCTAAATTGCCGTCTCGTGGCCCCGCTATACTGGCGAGCTTCATTTATGTAACCAATCTGCGTGTTTGGGCGCTTGTTTGGTTCTAGACCATTCTTCTAGCATCGCAGGCGCCACCCGTTTTAATTCCGTTAACATTTCAGTTGTTGCAGTATTCACTGCCAATTCCAATCGATGACCATTTGGATCGAAAAAATAGATAGACGTGAAAATGGTATGATCGATAGGACCAAGCACTTCTATATTTGCCTGTTCGAGTTGATGCTTTGTTTGTAACAACATTTCTAAAGAATCAATTTTAAACGCAATATGTTGCACCCATTCCGGTGTATTGTGGTCTTTTTCCATCGGCGCTTGGTGAGGCAATTCAAAAAAAGCCAAAACATTCCCTTTACCTGCATCTAAAAAAACATGCATGTAAGGATGCGGATCTTTGGTAGAAGGCACTTCATTTTCAGAGATTGCAAGCTGGAATTCCATATTTAAAAAGCGTTGATAAAACGCTACTGTTTGTTTTGCATCTTTACAGCGATAAGCAACATGATGAATGCCTGACAAGCGTAACTCACTCATTTTCACTCTCCCCGACTTCACCCCTCGCTACTTGTTCTCGCTCTATCGATTCAAACAAGGCTTTGAAGTTACCTTCTCCGAACCCTTCGTCCTGTTTACGTTGAATAAATTCAAAAAACACAGGACCAAGCGCAGCTTCAGAAAAAATCTGTAACAACAGCTTCGGTTTTCCATCCTGCACACTGCCGTCTAGAAGAATGCCTCTTGCTTGTAACTCCGAGGTAGGCTCTCCATGCTCAGGTAAACGTTCTTCTAGCATCTGATAATAGCTAGCCGGAGGAGCCGACATAAATTTTACACCTCGCGCTTTTAACTTATCGTAACAGGCAATGAGATCGTCACAGGCAAAGGCGATGTGCTGTATCCCTTCGCCATTGTACTGCATCAAAAACGCTTCAATTTGTCCCCCACCACCGATCGCTTCTTCGTTTAATGGAATACGAATTTTGCCATCCGGTGCAGTCATGGCTTTTGATAGTAAGCCAGTGTATTCACCTTTTATGTCGAAATAACGAATTTCTCGAAAATTAAAAAGTTGCTGATAAAAATGTGCCCAATAGTCCATACGCCCACGATAAACATTGTGAGTTAAATGGTCTAGGGTGTGAAAACCGCAGCCTTCTGGCTTTCGATTGACGTTTTCTAACCAGTCAAAATCAATATCGTAGATGGTGTTACTGCCTTGGTATCGGTCGATGAGATAAAGCGTTGCACCACCGATGCCTTTTATTGCTGGTAACTTTAACTCCATCGGACCAGTATGTATGTCTACAGGTTGTGCGCCTTTCTCTAGCGCTAACTTGTAAGCATGAGCGGAATTCTTTACCCGAAATGCCATACCACAAGCTGAAGGGCCGTGTTCAAGGGCGTAATAGTAAGCATAAGACTGCTTTTCGTAATTGGTAATAAAGTTAATATCACCCTGACGCCACAACTCTACCGCTTTCGATTTATGTTTAGCTACTTTAGTGAATCCCATGGCATCGAATACCGGTTCAAGAATTCCTTTTTGAGGAGCCGTAAACTCTACAAACTCAAAACCATCTAGCCCCATTGGGTTTTCAAATAGATCAGTCATAACTTACTATTCCTCGCTCGCATACTTTCGAAAGGCCTAAGCTGTTAACCTGTACGACCCATCACGCTAAGTACTTTCACATCATGAGTAATACCAATACGCTATCATTTACTAACAGGTTTTATCTGCTTTTTTTGCCTTGAAAAAACACGAATCTAAGCAGAGTTAACCAAAAAAACGCGAATATCGGTAAAAAAAACTAAAATAAGAAATACTCCATCTTCAAATACAAGAGTTGATGGTGCAACATAAACAAAACAACCTTAAAAAAAGGTGCAAGCCTTTTTTGGAACCATTATGACGACTCTGTTCGACCCTATATGGCATGACCGCTTTCAATCTCGATCTGAAACCAGACAAGGCGATCACCGTTCTCCCTATCAAAGAGACAAAGCCAGAGTGCTGCATTCAGCGGCTTTTCGACGATTACAAGCGAAAACACAAGTGTTGGGGGTTGGCTTGAGTGATTTTTATCGCACTCGTTTAACGCACTCACTTGAAGCCGCACAAATCGGAACAGGGATATGCGCCCAACTACAGGCAAAATACCCTCAGCAAACGGTACAATTACAGCTTGACGCCACGTTAATTGAAACCTTGTGCCTAGCACACGACATCGGCCATCCGCCTTTTGGTCATGGTGGAGAAGTCGCGCTGAATTATATGATGCGTGAGTGGGGAAATTTTGAAGGAAACGGTCAAACGTTTCGAATTGTGACCAAGCTAGAGCCTTACACACAAAATAATGGCATGAATTTAACGCGACGATCCTTACTTGGCTTGGTGAAATACCCTAATTTTATCGACCAACTTAACAAAAATGACTCGGCCAAGTCTGCTTTCTCCCATAGACAAGTTGTTGCCAAACAATGGATCCCTGCAAAAGGGCTTTTTCGCTGTGATCAGGAAAACTTCGATTGGATGCTTGCACCTTTGTGTCATGACGATAGGGAAAACCTAACGCACTTTTCTACTCAGCCTGACAAACACGGAAAAACCCTATGTAAATCAATCGACTGTTCAATTATGGAACTAGCAGATGATATCGCCTACGGGATCCACGACTTAGAAGACGCTATTGTTATGGGTATCGTAGAACAATCACAGTTTGTTGAATCGGTTGTACAGCCCATACAACAATTAGATATCGAATGGTTATCTGACGCAATGGTTGATATTGGCAACAAACTGTTTAATCAGCAAGCTCACGTACGAAAGAATACGATTGGAGCTTTGGTCAACTGTTTCATTACCTCAATCGAACTCATCAAGCTTGAGCAGTTTCGACACCAACTTTTAGACTACAATGCGACTTTTCCGTTGGTGTATAAAAAAGCATTGGACGTATTTAAGATGTTTGTTTATGAATACGTTATCAAAAAAACAGACATTCAGCTCTTAGAATACAAAGGTCAACAAGTAGTGATGGAACTGTTCGAAGCCTTTGCGTCAGACCCAGAACGCTTGTTACCTGCGAATACTCGCCAACGCTGGATAGCAGCGAATGACGAGCTAGGTCAGTTTCGCGTGATCAGTGATTATATTTCAGGCATGACCGATGAATTTGCCTCTCGTTTATATACCAATATGTTTGTGCCAAAACGAGGAGGCACTCATGACTCCTTAGCTTTATAAAAATAACTGTAATTCTTTTGAGAAAAATACGGTCTTAAACAGTATATAAAGAAACAGAATGAAGTAATTGAGATCATGACTAGGAAAGGTTTTAGACCCAGCGTGCGTTTGACAGAAGCCGATGTAACCGACGAATCGGTATTTAAGCAACGACGTTCATTATTAAAATCAATGGGATTTTTTGGCGCTTCATCATTATTAGTCAATTCAGCCAACGTGAATGCTCAACTCTTTGATCTGTTTGATTCTAAAAAAGAAACAGTACCTAAATCTGCTTCCTCTTATCTACCGTTGGACTATAAAAAAAGTACTGATAGTAGCCAAACACAAACCCCGTTTGAAAAAGCGTCTTCATTTAATAATTTTTACGAGTTCGGTACCAATAAGTCCGATCCTGCTCAATATGCTCACTCAATGGGTGTCAATCCATGGACCTTGGTGATTGATGGCCTTTGTGAAAACCCAATCACGATGGATTACAACGATTTACACAAGCAATTTCCCTTAGAAGAACGCATTTATCGGCTTCGCTGCGTTGAAGCGTGGTCTATGGTAATACCGTGGATAGGTTTTGAGCTCGGTAAATTAGTGAAGAAAGTTCGCCCCTTATCATCGGCAAAATACCTTTCATTTGAAACCTATGCGAACGCGGACGAAATGCGTGGTGTGAGAAGTCGCTATGCGGGAGGCGGAATCGACTATCCGTATGTTGAAGGACTACGTATGGATGAAGCCCTGCATCCATTAAGCCTACTTGCAGTAGGCATGTACGGAAGTGCCTTACCCAATCAAAACGGGGCGCCAGTGCGCTTGGTCGTGCCATGGAAATATGGATTCAAAAACATTAAGTCTCTTGTGCGAATTCGACTTACCGATAAGCAGCCCCCTACAACCTGGAACATTTTGGCATCCCATGAGTACGGTTTTTATGCCAATGTAAACCCTAAAGTCAGCCATCCAAGATGGAGCCAAGCAAGCGAAAGACGAATTACCACAGGGGGTTTGTTAGCTAGGAATAGAATTGAAACTGAGTTGTTCAACGGTTACAGCGAAGTCGCTCCATTATATTCAGGTATGGACCTTACTAAGCACTTCTAAATGCGAGTTTTTTGTTCTAGTCCCAGTTTGAGAACCAATTGTAAGAGCTAATGCTATGAAACGTTTATTTTCCAAACCGATACGTATTGGAAAAATACCCCGACGCTTATTAAAAGCTTGCATTCATGTGGGCATTTCAGGCTACCTTACGGTGTTGTTTTATTATGGCGTAACCGACCAATTGGGCGCCGACCCAGTAAAAACACTCATTCATAACTCTGGCTTAGCGGCTGTTATCATTTTACTAACCACCTTAAGTTTATCACCCATTGCAAAATACTTACCTTGTGGAGACTTGATGAAGTTTCGGCGTTTATTAGGCCTCTATGTGTTTTTTACTGCGCTTTTTCATCTACTCATTTATACCCTATTTGATTTGCAATTAAACATAAAGCTGTTGCTAGATGAGGTTATTTGTCGGCCTTACATTACTATCGGTATGGTAACGCTGTTGATTTTGTTTGTACTAAGCATCACCTCATTCGAGTATGTCAAACGGCGAATGGGAAGAACATGGCAATCACTTCACAATTACGTTTACCTTGCATTGTGCCTTGCTCTTTTGCATTTCAGCTGGGCTGAAAAAACGCTGCTTCAATCGTCAATTTACTACTGGGCCATAGGATTATTTTTATTGAGTTTCAGGTTTAGAAAAATAAAACGATAAAGCACTTGCATGTTTATTTATACAGTATTACTGTATGTGCATACACTGTATAAATAAACACTTACCAATTGCAGGTGAAAAAGATGTTGAATCAATCAAACGAAACACAGAATGTTGTTAGGTTACCCATTAGTCAACGAAATCCTGTTTCTCGTCAGTCGAAAGGCTGGTCTTATTTACTCTCAGATTCTTTAGCGTTTAATAAAGAAATGGATTACGGTATTCGTATTCAAAAGCCCAATTTAGAAAAAATGCCGAAGTGGATAGAAAAAATTGTTACCAGTGGGCAATGTAATACATTGTATGTAGAAAATTTAACGCTTAAAGAAGCAGATAAACAGTATATTGAAGGGCTTTGCCATCAACATAACGTTAGCTTGTTTAGCTTGTCGGTCGTTCAGGAAAAACAAAATAAAGTTGTTTATGGCCCCTGGTGAAAAATGTTGCTCTTGCGTTAATAGAATGTTGAATTATATTTATTACGTGTCCTCTTTCCTAGGTTCACGGTAAGTTCATAAAATAATAAAACCAGTAGCGCCAAACATTGTTTGCCTACATGAGCTTTGCTGTCTGTGTTCACAGAATGTTTTGGTATGGATTGCATGACACATACGTGAGCAGCATTGTGAATATATGCTATGTATCTATTCAGCAATGTTCTCTTTTATGTAAATTGTTCAACATTACTGAGAACTTAATGAAACAACGTAAATCCCGACTACTTTCCTATATGGCAATAGGGCTTTTGTCCTCTAGCACATTAAATGTTAACGCGGCTTTTCCCGACTGGTCTAGTGCAGGCTATCAAGAAGGAATGAGCTTACCCACAGCATCAAATTATTCAAACGATCCCGACTGTATTATCACTGCTTCTGAAATGTCAGATACCTATTCTGTTTATGTAAACGACGGATTGGACGACACTTTAGGTATTCAATCTGCTATTGATGCTATTAAGCAAAACTGTACTGGCTCGTATGCAGCACTCTCTCTTATTCAGCTCCCCGCAGGCGAACTTCATATTTCTCGGCAATTATATGTTGATACCAATTTCCTGATTATAAAGGGAGCAGGTAGCGATCCTCAAAGTACAAACTCAACAAAACTCATTTTTGAACCTGATAATAATACGCGCTACGACAACATATCCGACTTTAATTTAAACGATATGAAAGATTCAGGCGGTGCTAAAGGAGGTTGGATTTGGCCTGGTCGTGGTGTTTTTAGAGTACAAACACGAGCAATACATAGCTCTTATACAGATAGCTATAATGAGGCGCCAGCTAATCGTAAAGACTTTTATGAGGGTTCAGTCAACTTTCATTGGAAGAACGAAAACATTACTGCGAGCGCAAATCAAGGCGAAAATACAATACAACTGAGTAATGTACGCGATTATGAGGTTGGAAACTATGTATGGGTTGGTTCTGCCAATACAGATAATTTTTATCAGCAACAAGGTGTTTTGCCTGAGAATCGAGTTAATTCTCATATGCGACAGCAAATTTTTAAAATTTCGGCGGTCGATTCAGCCAATAAGCGTATTACTCTCGACAAGGCTTTGGAATTTAATGTTTTTAGTACCAATACAGGTGATGGTTCAGTCGCGATCCGCGGCAGTGAATACAATAGCCGTGCAGTGAATCTTGACGTGGTGGAAGGCGTCGGCTTTGAAGACTTTTATCTCACTCAAACCGCCCCTGCTGGATTTACTGAAGCAGACGCTAAAAATAACTACAATAACATCGACCACGAAGCGGCGATGCATGGCATTGTATTTAAATGGGCTGTGAATGGGTTTGTTAAAAATGTACATATTCAGATGATGGGATCACATCCTATCGTCACTGAAATGTCAAAAAACCTTCAATTTGAAGACAATTATCTCGCTGGTTCTTGGAATAAGGGAAAAGGAGGTAATGGTTATTTTCGCAATAGTAAACTGTGGGATAGCCTTATTAAAAATAACGTTATTCGAGATCTTAGGCATTTAACATTACAGTGGTCGGCTTCTGGCAATGTGGTTACGGGCAACGACATCGATGCTGATATCAATCTGCATGGTGGTTGGGAACGATTCAACCTTATAGAAAACAATGTCGTAAGGGTTCCATTTGCGCATAGAGATTGCAGCCCCAACTGCAGTGTGGGTGACGAAACATGGTATCCCATTTGGTACGCTCCTGGTGAGCATGCGGGACGATGGTCGGGTTCTTCTGGTCCTCGCAACGTATTTTTTAATAATATTTTACAGAAACAGTTAAGTGACAATGGCTCGTTTAACGATTTTTCCCCTTACGGCAGCGACTCCACCCGTATTTTCCAGTTTGGTTGGGACAACCTAAGCCCTGAAGGCACTGAATGGCGTCATCTATCTGAGAATGGTGTCATTATCCCTTTTTGGACGGGCCGAGAATTGCTCGACTACACCCAAAACGATGCCGGTGTTAATGCTAATTGTACATCTGAAAGCAATTCCTTGCTATCAACCACAATTAGCTGCTCTGGAGAAACAATTGGCGATGGCGATGGCGATGGCGATGGCGATGGCGATGGCGATGGCGATGGCGATGGCGATGCAACATCATGCTTGATCTACGAGGGTGGGCGTCAAGACTTTTCTCTTGCAAATTCTCGCTGTATTCGCGTTGCGTCTGGCTTGGCAGGAAGAACCATTCAACTTTGGAACAGCAAAGCAGGTGAAGGCTGTGGTTTCAAAGGCGAAGTAACAGGTTCAGACGGAGGGTCGGTTACGCTAAGCGCAAGCTATGCATCATCAAAATCTTTGCAAGGCTCTGAGCTTCAATTCTCACAGGGTAATAGTTGTCCGAAAATTAGAGTGAGAGTTTATTAACTAGAAAATGTTTAATCATCCCCCTCGACATAGAGGGGAATGATTATATTTATCGCTTTGTTAGAACGCTAATTAACGTTACACGTTGGCGCTACAAAACTACCTGAGTAACTCCCTTTAAATCCAAAGGAAACTGATTCTCCTGTTCCAATATTTCCATTATACGAAACGTTAGTAACGGTTATAGTTTGCCCGTTATTCGAATAGTTGGCTTTCCAGCCTCTTTCAAAACTCACATTGGCGGGAAGCACAAGGTTCACAGACCAACTTTGCACCGAATTTGCAGAGTTATTAGTGAGTATAACTTCATCCACTGTAAAGCCATTTGACCATACGTTTGTCGCACCAATCTCACAGGCTAGGTCGCTGGTATCTGATGGTTCATTCACAGTAATTGAAATACTGTCTTCTGCATTTAAACGGTTACCCGTTTCGTCTATCGCACTCACTCTTACAGTAAACGCTCCCTCATCTAAAGGCGCTACCAATTGTGTACTACTAGCATCGAACACATTAAACTCGGTGCCATTAAAGGAAACGGCATACCCATCTGCATTGTCGTAATTAACTGATAAAGTAAAGGTTTCACCAAGTGTAAATACGGCATTATTAGATGGAGATGCAATACCAATAGAACTAGGTATCACTTGCTCTTCAACTGCAAGGTAGTTCACGGTAGAGCTGATACCTGATTCTGTGCCTTGTTCTGTTAATTCTCGAAGTTCGACAGTAAATTCGCCACTGCTATTTGGCGCAGATAAACTGATTCTACCACTGGATTCGTTACTGGCAACGCGCTGACCGTTTTGATAAACATTAACAGCGTTCACTACTTGTAAGGCATATATGAGCGTAAAACTTGCCCCAACTTCAATTTGTGTATTGGCAGTGGGTGAACTGATATTAATCGATGGCTGAGGAGGCGTATCACCATACAATTCATTCAAGCTTATGCCTGTGGATGGGCTACCTAGCGGAACTTCGTGATCTAGGCCAACAAATTTACCGTTACTTTTCCACAAAGAAGGCTCAAAAATCGCGTATTTTGCCTCATCCCACGTAGTCCAATCGTCCTCTAACAAGCCACCTGTATCGCCCGAATTGGGGTTAATTGCCCAAAAAGTGTGATGAAGACCGTTTTCAACAATCAAATCTCGAATGGCAACTAGCCAACGTTCGTTAACATCACCATCCAAAAAGCCACCCCATTCGCCTATCAATAAAGGAGCAATGTTTTGCTCATGGATAAACATCCAATTGTCGCGCCACACGTCATTGTATAAGGTATCTTTATTAAAACCTGGATAAAACCAAGGTTGCTCAGCCACTAAAGGACCATAGTCATGCGGCGAATAAACTAGCTGAGCTTGATTTGGCCCCAAGTTGATAGGTAAGTCTTTTACGCCTCTAAGATTTCCTCCCCACCAATTATTGTAGTAATCGTTTGCGTTGGTAGAGGTCCAAGTAAAACCATCTTTGGGAAAAGAGGCAATACCTTCGCACAGTACTAAAAGATTGGGGTTGATGGCCAAAATTCGAGTTGAAGCCGTTTCACACGCATACTTCCAATTATTATCGTCTGTACTGTCATCCCACTTTGCAAAATCATCGGATGACCACGGCTCACCATGTGGTTCATTTTGAATACCCATGGAATCCCGTTAAATCAGGATTGGCGCTTAAATTCACGTTTGCGGTGGCAAATTCGC
>CAYSDZ010000015.1:43614-65701 GCA_964429915.1 uncultured Alteromonas sp. | reverse complement strand
GCTTTTATGACTGCGTTATACTTGTTCGAAAGGTTATCCACATTCCTTCTCAAGTATGCCTTGTCATAAAAGCGCTGTGATAGCTCTGAAATGAGCATGTTGAGGTAGAACGGGTATATAATTACATTTGGCTTAGATGCGAATGAGATACGCCTAGTGAGTAAAAGAAAGCGTCAAAAAACAGGACGTTTTTTGACGAGTGCCATAGGGATATGCTCGCAGCGTCTTTCTTTTACTCACTAGGCGTACCTCATTTGCGCTTATAACAAACGATAAAAGCAAAGGCGAAGGACTTGTAATGAAAACCGCATTAGTTCTTTCTGGTGGTGGAGCGCGTTCTGCTTATCAGGTGGGTGTATTAAAGGCAATAAACGATATTCTGCCTACGCAAGAACAGAATCCTTTTCAGATTATTTGTGGTACTTCGTCTGGTGCTATTAATGCGGTTAAACTGGCTTCTCAGGCTGACCATTTTCCTACCTCAGTGCTTGAGCTACAGCGCTTGTGGTTAAACTTGCGCTCGGAGCATATTCATAAGGTCGGTTATCGCGAACTGATCCACAGCGCTTTAAAGCTGTTTTTTGCTTTTTTCCGAAAAGGTGTCGCGTATGGACGCCCGCTTTCGCTTTTTGATAATACACCTCTGTCCGAAATGCTTAATCATCACATTGATTTCGAACGCATCGGTCAGATGATTGAACAAGACTATCTGAGGGCGGTTGGTATCAACGCCTTAGGCTATAGTTCGGGTAATAATATCTGTTTTTTCCAAGGTCATGAATCCTTAGCAGCTTGGCAACGGTCTCGGCGTTTGGGCGTCCCTACTAATCTTCAACTGTCTCATTTACTGGCTTCATCTGCCTTACCTATGCTGTTCCCTGCTATTAAGATTAATCGTGAGTATTTTGGCGATGGCGCGATACGCCAAACTGCTCCCATTAGCCCTGCTTTGCATTTGGGAGCTGACAAACTCTTTGTGATTGGTGTAAGTGGTAACCCTTCTAAACCATTGACTCGCAAACAGAGTAAACACTCACCAAGTATTTCGGATATAGCCACTCAACTTTTGAACAGTGCATTTATTGACTCGTTAGAAGAAGATGTACACATGTTGCAACGATTCAATCGTTTCGCAGAGGCCATTGAGCCAGCAAAACGAGAAGCTTTGCAGCTGAAAGCCGTTGAATTATTGGTGGTCGAGCCTTCAATCGAATTTGATGCGCTTGCTGCTGATTTTACTCACTGCTTGCCTCGATCTATGAAAAGAATGTTAAAAACAATTGGTGCAAATACGCAGGGCGAGACGTCAAGCTTTGCTAGCTATGTTTTATTTGAAGGTGAATTTGCCAAGGCATTAATCGATGCGGGATACAAAGACGGATTTGCACGCAAAGAGGAAATACGGCAATTTTTGGGGAGTTGCAAGGTTTCGGAGTCGTAATCTTAATCACTCAACCCGAACAACTTGCCCCTCCTAACACACAAAACTGCGCGCAATACGGATGATTTAAATATACTGGCTGAAATGCCTCTTTTAATTGGTTCCCTAGTTCAAACTTTTCATTGTAGGCAATCAAGGTGCAAGGCAAGACTACCGGCTTATCTGAGTCTTTGCGTTTAACCACCATACGCTCAGAAGCGCACATTTGCTGATGGGGATGGACATCGAGAATTTCCCAACACTGGGTAGTAATTTCAGGTACATCTTTTGTTGTCGACATCTCAGGAAAAATAACAATATTTTCGCCAAGGCGCAGTGTAAGGCCGATGTTTGCTTCATCGAGCGTTGCTTGGTAGCCTGCTAGCGCTTGATCCAGATTTTCATTTGCAAGAGAGCGTCCCGCAATACTGACCTGAAAGCCCATCTCGTTCAATCTTTTGATATTCGTCAATGTGCCGGTAAAGGTATTCTTTCCGCGCTCTTTTTCGTGGATTTCTTTGGAAAAATGATCCAGTGAAACCCTGAGTTTTAATTGGCCTGCGTAGGCTTTATTTAAATCGTTCAGTTCATCCAAATACGACTCAATCAAGCGATACGCATTGGTGAGGACCAATACCTCAAAACCTCGAGACAGACACAATCGAATAATGGGCAACATGTGTTTGTTTAAAAACGGCTCTCCTCCCGTAAACGAAATGTGTTTAGTGCCTAAATCCAACTCAACGATTTCGTCTAAAAAGGGCCGAACATCGTCCTCGGTAATAAACGAAAGCGCATTGTTACTCGGTGACGATTCAATGTAGCAGTTTTGGCACTCTAAGTTACAGCGTGTACCGGTGTTAAACCACAACGTATCTAACTTCACTAGCGGAACAGAGGCTCGTGTTTCGCCTTTTGCAGTGAGCGTTTTGTTCACGAATTTGCCGCGAGAAATAAAGTTCACAGCAATCTCTTGCTCTTTTAACAGCATGCTAAGGCTTCGCTCTCATCACCGCCAACAAGAAAAGGGGCCGCGCCACCACAGCCTTCAAAAATGCCGTAATGTGTGCTGAAGTCGCCCCAAAAATCAAAGTGGTCTTTTAATCTAGAATCATGCAGCATCATATACGTATTGCCACACACGGAATAGATACGCCCTGTTTCAAATACGTGATGATCGTCTAATACAAAGCGGTGTTTGTCGTGCAAAATGGTACCTTTGTAACGAATTGCTTGCCCGTAATCTTCGCAGTCTGATTCTAGTTTTGGCAGCTTGAACAAACGGTAAGTTACTGAGTAGAACTTAATATTTCCAACGACCTCTGCAATGCGTTCATCTTCAATTTCTATGGGGTTTGATGAAACCGAGCGAGGATCAACAAACCCAATTTGCTTAGCAATATTAAGAAAATCATTCCAATATAAAGCGCCACCCAAGCATTCACCGTAAATTTCTTTGTCATTGGCGACGGATTCGGGAATACGTCGGTCGGCATAGATGTCACTGAAGTACATCTCACCGCCCTCTTTCAATAAGTCGTAAGCGCCTTTTAACACAGCAGCCTTGTCTGAGGCCAAATTCACCACACAATTTGATACAACCAGATCTAATGACAAAGGTTCAATAGGTAGATCGTGCAAGGCTTCAATATTACCCTCGAAAAACTGTACGTTATCATGACCAAACTTTTCAGCATGATAAGCCGTGTGTTTATGAGCAACCGCTAGCTGTTCGGGAGTCATATCTACCCCGTAAACTTTTCCTTTTGCGCCTACTAATTGACTTAATACAAAACAGTCTCTTCCTGATCCAGAGCCCAAATCAAGCACATTCAAGCCATCAAGGTGGGTTGGGATCGTCAAACCGCAACCATAGTATTTAATCAGCGTTTCGTCGTGTAATTCAGACAGAATGTTTTTTATGTATCGGGGAATTTCTACTGTCGTGCAGCATGCACTGGTTTTTAAATCATCGGAAGTCTGCAGCGTTTTACCGTAATAATCTGCTACTTGATGATTGATGTCGTTTGTTTTCATTGCTACGTCAGTGTCTTTTACTATAAAAAGAGAAAAGAACGGTATGAAAACATTTTTTATTCACTTTGTAACAAATTTTTTGCCATAACTTAAAAATAATGCAGAACGTGCCGGCTCTTTGGATGTATGCTTTCAGAATAATCTATGCCGTTTTCTCTCGCTCAATTAAATCGTTTAACAGAACGAAAAAGCGGTCGATTTCTTCAATCGTGTTGTAATGCATACACCCCACCCTCACTACACCGCCATTGTCAGATAAACCAATCTGGTCGTAGAGGCCTTGCGCATAGAAATTACCATCCCACACACATATGGCATGTTCAGCAAAAAACTCTGATACCTGCCGAGGAGCGATACCGTCGACTCGAAAAGCAAAGGTCGGTGTACGATTTTCTACCGTTTGTAAACCATACAAAGTCAGACCAGGCACAGAACTACATTGTTGTAAAAAATGCGAACTCAATGCCGCTTCCCACTCGTTAATCATGGCAAAGGCGACATCGAGTTTCTCAGCGCGACTCATTTCGCTTGATTGTATTTCACTAGACAACTCAGGAAGCGAGGCTAAATAATTCACTGTAGCCACAAACCCAGCTAAAGCTTCAAAACTCTGTGTGCCTGTTTCCCATCGGTTTGGGTTAATATTTTTCGCAGGTGCAACTTTATAGGGGCTAAGCGACCTTAAGTGCTCAGATTTCCCATATAAAATGCCCAAGTGAGGGCCAAAATATTTGTAAGATGAAGACACCAAAAAATCACAATCCAGTGCTTGAACGTCTATTCTGCCGTGTGGAGTAAAGTGTACCGCATCAACATACACCAGAGCCTTAGACTGAGCTCTCACTATCTTAATCGCGTTTTTTACGTCAACAATAGAACCCGTTGTATTCGACGCATAAGTTAATGCGAGTAATCGGGTTTTGGGCGTAACAAGCTCGGCAAGCGTCTGCATATCTAAGGTACAATTGTGTTCCACCACAGGCACTTGTTTAACCACTACGCCTTTTTCTTCTGCTGCCAATACCCACGGGCTAACGTTGGAATAATGATCTAACGCAGTCACAATAATTTCGTCACCCGCCTGCCAAGTATTTGCAATGGCTCGACTCATTGAAAAAGCGATGGAGGTTGCGTTAGCTCCAAACACAATATTCTCTGTCGACTCGGCATGATACAAGTCTACGGCTGCTTGACGAGCTTCTTGCATTAACCATTGTGTATGCAAACTACTGAAGTAAGCTCCACCTAAATTTGCATTGCTCTTCCCCAAGTATTCAACCATGGCTTCAAGCACGCAATTTGGCACTTGTGCGCCACCAGGGCCGTCAAAAAAAACAGGTGTTTTGCCACAGTGCACTTGGTTTAGTGCAGCAAATTTTTCTCGGATAGACTCAATATTCACTATGATTACTCATTAAGCAGTTAGTACAAACACATCCATATAGCCTTCGTGTCCTTCTTCCGGCAGAATTTTTGCAGCACTGTGCCAGAATCGTTTGTCGTTCAAGACGACAAATTCACCATGATCGAATTTATGGCTAATAAACGGCTCAGATTCCTTTTCCAGATGAATACGTAAATTCCCCCCCGCTTTTAAGTGCTCACGACGAATAACGAAGATACCTATACGGTCAAAGCCGTCCTGATGCACGCCTTCGGGCGCAACGTCTGCTTCTTTACCTTGTTTGGCCTTAATGCGAATTTGATGGACTTCAATATCAGCATTGTCATCTAGATGCGCCATATTTTTGAAATGAAAAAACATTTCTTTAAAGGCGTCATTGTTAATCAACCCGTCTTCGATTTCTTCGTATCGCCTTACTACACCACCTTGAAACGCATTCAACTCTTGAGACTGAACAAAGTCTTTCTGCGGCAAATGGCTTAGGGTATTATTTTTAAACGTAAAATGAGAGAAACGACGGAGTCGAAAATTACCATCCGCATAAGGATTGGGGGGTAAATTGTTAAAAGATTCGGCCAAAATTTCATTGTTTTGTTGGTTAAGCTGGCCCAGTTCTAAATAGAACTGTCCCGCATTAAATGGACGAGCACTTCCCATAACGAACTCCTAACATAAATTAACGCTAATAAGTGTAGTCGCTTTTGTGTGCAAAAAATTTGTGAAGTTGAAGCAATTTTTGCTGTTTTACGCAATATGAAATTTCAAAATGCGCTATTATCTAGAAAAAAGTATCAATAAAAACGTATCTCTGCTGTTTACACACTCTTGTTCAAATATTTAATGGAAGGTAATAGTCGCTACTATGCTGCGGTTTATTTTGGGCTTTTCACTGCTACTTTGTTTAGTAATAGGTGCTAGCGCCACTTTTTTGTACTTACTTGTCGATAAAAGCGCCAACCTGCCTTCCAATGCGGTGAATCATTTAGACCATGCTGAACAGGTCGATAGCTTACTCAAACAAGTTCAATCTAGCATTGAGGACAGAGACAAGCCGTCAAGTATTCTTATTACCGAAACCCAATTAAGCAGCTTACAAAGTTTATTAAAACGGGCTGCTGTTCAATTGCGCTCAAAAGCAATAATTAATGACACCCACTCGGTGCTGCTAATTTCATGGGAAACGCAACATAAAGGCATAAAACGGTACATCAACGCTAAAGTTACCATTGAGCAAGGAAAAGGCCTGACATTAAAACACCTAGAAGTGGGTAGCATGACGTTCTCTGGTGCACTAGCGACGTACTTGGTTAAGAAAGTGCTTAACATTTACACCCAAAGTTACATTGGCGACGCTTTTTTTAGTAGCGTTGAATCTATTTCCATGTTGCCTGGGCAGGCGACGGTGGCTTTGAATCCGCTAGGACCATTGTTGAATGAGTTGCGTAGAATAAAACCCAGAAGTCCGTCAAAGCAAGACGAACAACTTACGGCTTATACCGCTCAATTTATGCGTACCTTGGAGCGCTATGAATTAACATACGGACAGCAATCGCGTTCCTTAACTGATTACATACACGTTGTTTTTAAAGAAGCGCGAGCTATTCAGTCTACAACTGAGAGAAAAAGTGCGGTTTTGGTGAATGAAGCTGCCATATTGAGTCTCGCTATTTTTGCAGGGCACTATCGAGTGGGTATGTTTGTGGGTAACGTGCAATTAGACATTGATAAGCCAAGTGTTCCAAATCACTTACCCACCCTTTCGGGTAGAAGCGATTTATCACAGCATTTCATTATTTCGGCGGCGCTTAAAATTTTGGCCGAGCGCGGAGCTTCATTAGCGATTGGTGAATTTAAAGAATTAATGGATAGAGCTGAAGGTGGCTCAGGCTATAGCTTTATTGACTTGGCAGCCGACAGAGCAGGAGTGAAATTTGCAGACATGGCGACAAACCCCACTTTTGCGTTAACAATTCAGCGACGTTTAGCAAAGGATTTGGACGAGGCCGCCTATTTCCCTGACATTGGCGGCTTAATTGAAGGACTCGATAAAGAGGACTTCGCTCAGCGCTTTGGTAGCATTGAAAGTCAAATGTATCACCAAGAGTTGACGAAAATAAACAAGCGTATTAATCGACTTCCGCTTTATAAGCGTTAGTTTTTTTTATAGCTAAGCAAAAAGAGATTGAATTTTTTAATAATCTCGGGGTGTTTCATAGTTGACAGTCTATATCCAAATTTTCTGACTGGTGCGTGCTCTGCAATTATAAGGCGATCGGTATCATAACCAAGTGCTTCTGCCTGATATTTAATTGTTGCAAGGTCGCTATTCACACCATCCACCAACCCTTTATACAAATACTGTGTGAGCAATTTATTTGACGGTGCTTCCACCAATGACACCTGTCCATTCTGAATCTTTTTCTGCCAGTGTTTCTGAGGAATAAAACCATCAAAAATTGCAATGACTTTAAATTCGTTGCGGTTCATGCTCTTATTTTTGTCTAACACTATTGTCGCAGAATCAATCCATAAGATGGGATCGCTGTAAAATGGTTTAAGCTCATGCTGATTTCCCCAAAACGGGTTATCTGGCAGTTTGAAATCGAACTTTTCAAGCGAATGCTTGCTTTTTACACGGCGAACCGGCAACAAAACATACTTAAACTTTATATCTTCTTGTTTTGCGAAAGCTTCCAACGCCTCGTATAAGGGGCCAGGGTTATCTCCATTGAAATGGTAGTGAGGTAAGGAATCCTGTTCTTCAACGCCAACCATGTAAGTCGGGGTTGCTGCGTAAACGCTTGAAACAACCGCTACTACAAACGCAATACAAGTAAAAAGGACAGGGTTAATGCCATATAGTCTCATCACACCTCACCTATAACTCACAAGCCGAACTCAATTTGAGCATCATCCACAATCTACGATATAAGTAAATAGCTCTTTAGGGACTAAATAAACCTAAACCACAGCTAAATGTTAACATTTTGTTCTATACTTGTAGCTGTCATCTATTTATTTAAAGTTTGATACGCTAGGAAATTCACTCAATGACAAGCGCTTCCACGTCAGAAAAGCTAGACCGAGCGAATTTGCTTTATAACAATGCCACAGACGGACTTGTTGTCTCCTTTATTGCTTTTGTTGCTTTGCAGTTGTGGTTTAACGATTATTCTCAACACGCTATTTCTTCTGAGCGAATGGTTTTTCTAATTGCCATGACGCTGATAACGCTGCTACGCGCAGCGGACCTCATTCATTGGAAAAAGGCACGAAAATGTGGAGCACCGGTCAATCCGGATACTGGATTTTATCGATTTGGGCTTGGCGTTGGATTAGGCAGTGCAATATGGGCAGTATATGGCATTACTACACTATCAACTATGTCGGTAGAAGAAGCCACATGCTCTATTGTGATCATTTCTGCGCTAACAGGTGGCGCAGCGACTGTGTTGTCTGGTCATCGCTTAATAAACATGCTCTATACCCTCTTTATGCTGATTCCCTATTCAATTACCTTATTGGTATCTACCGAACCCTTTTATCAGCTGCTCGGTGGTCTCGGCTTGGTATTTACACTCACCATTTTATCGATAGCCAAAAAATCGTGTAATTTCACGTTTCAAGCTATTTTACTTAGGCACAAAAATGACGATTTACTGGCCCAACTTCAACACGCCTTACTTAAAGTTGAACATACCAATAAAAATCTTGAACAAAAAATAGCATTAAGAACAAAGAAAATTAAAGATTTGTCGTATCGCGATCCGCTAACTACTTTGTTTAATAGAAATGCCTTTCAAGAACACTTAAACACCTTTATTGAAAACGCAACAGCGTCGAAAATGGAGCTGGCTCTACTTTTTGTTGATTTAGACAAATTCAAAGAAATCAATGACCACCATGGGCATAATATTGGCGACGCAGTGTTAAAAGAGGTAGCAACTCGACTTTCTGCATTTGTGACATCTGACCGACACGCATGCCGCTGGGGTGGAGATGAATTTGTCATCATCCTTGAAAACTGCAGTGCTCTGGCAGCAAAACAAACAGCGAAAACACTGATAGATAGATTATCCGATACATTATACATAAACGATTTGATATTGAATGTGGGTGCTACAATAGGTATTTCGGTCTTTCCAACACAATCTCAACATGGGTCACAATTAATTCTTTTTGCCGATACCGCTATGTATCGACAAAAGCACAAAGCCAACTCTAGTGTACTTATTTTTGATGAAGCGATGTTACTGGAACAACAACGCATTCAATTTTTAAAAACAGCCTTACTCAGTGCTATTGAAAATGACGAATTGCAATTGCTCTATCAACCTATATTCAATAATGAAATCCAGCGTGTAGAGGCCTGTGAAGTTTTACTGCGTTGGCAACACGGAAGCCACTCAGTATCCCCCGCAGAATTTATTCCTATTGCAGAAAAATACGGCATGATACATTTACTGGGAGAATGGGTATTAGAGCAAGCCTGTAAGGAGATGTTGTCGTTCCCTAAACAAATTCGACCTGCCATTTCTGTTAATGTATCTGCTGTTCAACTTGCCAATAAACGATTTGTCGTGTTGGTTGAACATATACTAAAAAAGTATCACTATCCAAGTGAACAATTGATTATTGAGTTAACCGAATCAGCCTTTGTAGAAGACATCTCAGAAATTAAGACTCGTATAGAAAAACTGAAACAAACAGGCGTTAAAATTTCGCTTGATGATTTTGGAACAGGCTATTCGTCACTTGCACTGCTTCAGTCTCTCGGCGCCAATACAATAAAAATTGATAAGTCATTTGTTGATTCTATTCATCAAGGTGGGTGGACAATCATCAATGCAACCCAGTACATCGCAAATGAACTGCATTATGATGTAGTGGCAGAAGGGGTTGAAACCGAGGAGCAAATGGAAATCCTTAAGCAACTCGGCATCAGAAAAATTCAAGGTTATTTTTACGCAAAACCCATGCATCTCGACGATCTCGAAGAGTGGATAAATAGCTTTACAGCGTCTGTATAAAACACCATCTGGTCAGACCTCAAAAAAAGGGTATCTAACCTACTCTTTGTTAATGCGTTTAAATTTTTAGATCTTTTAAAGCCAGCTTATGACATTCAAACTTAGACTATTGCTAACTGTGTTATGCACAGTGTTTATTGCGATTGTGATGGCCTCAGGACTGTCGCTTTATCGAGCGGTATCAGAATCAACGGTGGCTCTTGAGCAAGCAGCACAAGAAATTTTAACGGTAGAAAATACACAAACAGCAGAAGCCATTGAAGGTTATTTCAGTACTATAGAATCTCAAATACGTGTTAAATCGAGTGAACCTTACATTGTGAAGGCCGCCAAAGCGTTTATTCCAGCTTTTAATCAATATGAATCTCAACGCTCAACCTTAACCAACTCCGAACATTCTACGCTGGAACGCTATTATACAAAAGACTTTGCAGGGCTTTATCAAAATCGCAATAATAAAGCTGCCTCAGATGTTACGTCACTACACAGTGATTTAAGTGACAATGCGAAATCACTTCAGCATGATTTTATAGCGGGTTCGCGTTTTCCGATTGGTGAAAAAGATAATCTTACCGAACTCGGTAACGACACAGATTATGCTCGATTGCATGCACAATACCATCCTAGTATTCGACGATTCTTAAAAGAATTTGGTTATTATGATATTTTTATCGCCGACATTAGCACTGGCAATATTGTTTATAGTGTTTATAAAGAACTAGACTACGCAACTAGCCTTAAGTCAGGCCCATACGCAAACACAGGTATAGGCTATGCGTTTCAACAAGCGCTGAAAGCCATCAAGCCAGACGCCGTTATTTTCAGTGAACTTACGCCATATCTACCCTCCTACGATGCGCTTGCCGGTTTTGTATCGTCGCCGATTTACGATAATGGACAAGCCGTTGCAGTGCTTATTTTCCAAGCCCCGCTGGATCGCATCAATACCATTGTCACGCACAGCCAAGAATGGAAACAACGAGGTTTTGGCGATTCTGGCGAAACTTATTTGGTTAACCCTAATGGCATGCTACTTTCAGAAAGTCGTTTCTTCCTAGAAACACCCAATGATTACTTTACAGCAGTCGGCAACAAATACTCAGACGTCGCAGAAAAAGCTAAAGCAAGTGGCACTACCATTGGTGTGCAACCCGTAAATACCGCTACAGCCCAAGCTGCTTTGAAAGGAAAAACTGGTTTTGATGTGGTATTGGACTATCGTGACGTACCAGTATTTTCGGCCTACTCACCCATTACGATTGGTAACTTTACTTATGCATTACTCGCTGAAATCGATGAAGAAGAAGCGCTACGTCCGGCGACAAAACTTAGTGCGTCCTTAACAAATGCATCTATTGTTTTGGGAGTAATTATTTTGGCGATTGGCGCTGTTGTGGCTATCGTTGTGGCTAAAATACTGGTATCGCCTATCGAGAAACTCGGTGATACCTGTGAAAGTTTGAACTCTGGTGAAGGTGATCTCTCTATAAAGCTTGCAAGCAGCAATATTCCCGAAATTGATCGAGTGATCAATGCGTTTAACCAGTTTATTGGCCAAATTAGGGATTTAGTTGCCCAAGTAAAAGAAGACTCTAATGGAATAGCTTCGGCCTCTGAACAGCTTAGCGTAGTGACTAAACAAAGCGAGCGCAGCTTAATACAACAGCGCGATCAAACTCATGTTGTCGCGACTGCCATGGAAGAATTGTCATCGTCGATTGCGGAAGTCGCGCAGTCTACTATCACAACACGCGACTTTAGTGTAAAAGCGAAGGAAAGTCTTACCGAAAACTTGGAACGGGCCGATTTAGCAGCGAAAAACATTAAGCTATTGGTTGAGTTAATTCAGCACTCAAACGAAGTTATTCTTTCCTTGAAGGAAGAAGTCAACCAAATAACCTCCGTTCTCAACGTTATTACCAGTATCGCCGACCAAACTAATTTATTGGCACTCAATGCAGCCATTGAAGCAGCAAGAGCCGGCGAAGCAGGAAGGGGCTTTTCTGTTGTTGCTGATGAAGTGCGCGCTTTGGCTACACGTTCGCAAGAAAACACCGTAGAAATATCTAAAATTGTAGAGAAAATGACGGCGTCATCAGAGCGTTCCGTAGACGCTATGGAACGGGCCTCAGTAGCAGCCAAAGGCGGCATTCACTTAGTTGATTTGGTCACTCATGCTATGAATGGTTTATCAGACACCATTGATAAAGTGCAGGATATGACAAACTCAGTGGCTACCGCCACCACAGAACAACACCAAACTTCAGATTCTGTATCACAAAATATTATGCAAATCTCCGACATGTCTGAAGATGTTGAACAAGGGGCGGCTCAAACTAGCTCAGCCACCGCCAACTTGGCGAAAATCGCTGCTCAAGCGAAAGCGATAGTCGAGCGATTTAAGGTCTGATTCAGTGGTGCTAGTCGTTATATACCCGTTGCTACGAGCATTTGCTAGGAAGTAAAATTGTTTACGGTTTGGGTGATTTTCTCTTTAAGCATTGCAGCTTCTACGGCTCCTTTAACAATGTAATCTTTCACAAAGTCATAATGGAAGGCGTTATCTATGTCACTCTTATTGTCTGACGAGCTAAATAACATTAATACACTAGATTGATATTCTGTATAAGAATTTCGAAGTTCAGCGAACTTTTCAAGGAAGCCAAAACCATCAATTCTAGGCATATTAATATCAAGAAAAATAATAACAGGCGGGAATGTATTGCCGTACGTTTCTTTGCCCTTGTTATAATCAATAAAAAAATCGATGGCCTCTTGCCCGTCTTCGGCTTCAAATATCTCTGCCGATATTTCTGATTTTTTTATAATTCTTTTTAATAGATATCGATCTATTTCTGAATCATCGACAATTAAAATTGAATACTGCTTCATAATTGCTGCCTTATTTTGATACAAAATGTGGTGCCCTCAGGCGTCGAATCAAAATCAATGTTTCCGTTCAGTGCATCGATATGCTTTTTTACCATATACATACCGATCCCTGAACCAGAAATTTTTGTCGCATGGTAGCGTTTAAATATTTCAAAGATATCTGACTTATTTTCATAAGGAATTCCTATACCGTTATCCTCTACCAACAGTTGTAATACATCCCCACCTTCAGAAATACCTAATTTTACATACCTATTGAATTTACCTTTATCAGAGTATTTAACACTATTCGCTACCAAATTGTTAATAATTTGAAGAATACGAATTTGCGGAAGCTCCCATTCCTTTTTAACATTGCATTCAGTAATGATTTGTACATCATGTTGCTTAGCGTCAGCCTGATTAAACGCTACAATCTCTTGACTTAGCCTTTCGAAATCAATCTTAACTGGGGTCATATTTGAAGCATCAATTTTTGCCAGCTCTAATAAATCTTTCACAAATATTTCAAGCGTTTGTGACTGCTGAGCAATTCTATTTGCATTAATGGTCGCCTCTTCATAATCATGGTCTTGAATGTCTTCCACAACCGCTTCAGCCAGCCCCCTCATTGCAACCAACGGAGATTTTAAGTCGTGCGAGGCTCTGTAGGAAAATTGCATCAATTCGTTGTTTGCCTGCTCTAATGATTTATTCGTCTGTAGCAGGTTTGCTTCATAATTCTTTATGCTAGTGATATCCCAATTTACCCCTACCATTTTTACCGGACGCCTATCGTTATCATATTCAAGCGATGCCAATGCGCGAATATAACGCACCTCTCCACTTGGCCACACCACTCTAAATTCAGTATCAAATTTAGCCTCGCCTTTGATAGCTTGGTTGATTAACTCAACCGAACCTTGTTTATCGTCTGGATGTAATCCGTTTTCCCACGCAACATAAGCCCCCTCAAAGTCTTGCTCCTTGATGCCATACAAATGATACATTTGTTGGTCCCATATCAACTCATTAGTCACCACGTTCCATTCCCATATCCCCACTTTCGAGGCTTTGAGCGCAAGCGTTAGTCTTTTGTTGAGAGAGTTTATATAGTCTCTAGATTTTACTTCTTCCGTAATATCTCTCACTGTTCCAAAAAAGCCTATGACTTCATGGCCTGAAAAGAGAGGGGTGCCCTCACCTTTGATATGTTTGATCTGATTGTTTATTTTCGCTCTGAACAAAACCTGATACTTTTCTTTTCGTTCCACCGCGTTATGTAGGGTCGATATAACGGTGTGCCAGTCTTCTTTAAAAATCCATTTTTCGTGTTCCTCAAGTGAAGGAGGAGGCTGATTAGGCGACAGTCCCCATAGCGCATACAAGCCCTCAGACCATTCGATTTTTTCAGGGTAAATGGTCCACTGCCAGTGACCCATTTCAGCGAACTGTTCCGTTTTTTTCAATCGATTAAATAATTTTTCCCGCTCTAGCCTCAAACGTTTTTCTTTATCAATGTCTTGAAAGGTGCCTTCTAAGCCAACGACTTCATTTTCATCATAAACAGGTGCTCCAATAGCCCTTACCCACAGTTCTTCATTATCAGTGGTGATAATTTTAAGTTCCACATCCCACGATGTGCCCTCGGATACCCCCTTATCGACACATTCCGTAATCAATGCACGATGTTCTAGCGCGTAAAAATTAATAGCATCTTCAACAGCCACCTCTACACGTTCATCAAGTTTGTGGATTTTGTAGGTCATTTTAGACCAGAGACATTTTTTAAACTTTAAATCTACTTGCCAACTACCTATCCTTGCCACTTCTTGAGTGCGTTCGACTAACTTTCGCATTGCATGTTCTTTTGTTACATCAACGATATTTACCACGCCATAAGTGGTTCTTTCATCGTTAAAAAAACTGATCCCTATTTCAACATTAATTTTTGAGCCATCGCTTCGTAAGCCAGTAAGAACCTTACCGTCGCCTAGCCTAATGTTAATGGGATTATTGAAAAAATTTTTTATATAGTTTTGATGCAAGGATGTGGGTAAAAGTCGCTCGATGTTAGACCCCACTAATTCATCTTTTATGTAGCCAAAAAGCGCAGCCGTCGTCTTATTCGTTTCAACAATAACACCCATAGAATTAAACACGATAAACGATGAAGGGCAAGAATCAACGGCTTGCGTCAAAATACTCATAATTAGTCCAAAAGATCCATATTACGCAAAAAAAAGCCATTTACTTTACTTATAATTAACATTTCATTTGCATAAATTCTTTAAAAGGTATAGCGTTTGAAAAGGGGTTAACAAATTACCCGTAAACACCAGTATAGATGACTGGCGTCAATATGTTGTGAATTAAACACGAACATCGACAGATAAAGCTACATTGAGAGGAAATATACCTCGGCGTTGTATGGTAGGTGGTTAAACGTCTAAAGGTGTGAGTAGAGCGCAGTCTCTTAGTATTCCTCAGAATGTGCATTGAAGCATAGGAGAATGACGAGTGACTGCTAAGCAATCTAGCTGGCTATTTGCCACTGTGGTTTTTGCTATTCAAGCCGTAGGCGAGGAAATGCCTCTCAACCTTACCAAAGGCGTGACGGATGTAAGCCAAGAGGTGTATGGCTTGCACATGACGATTTTTTATATCTGCTGTGTAATTGGCGTCATTGTTTTTGGCATTATGTTTTTTTCTATGCTTCGCCACAGAAAATCTAAAGGCGTGACGCCAGCTAATTTTCACGAAAGTACTAAAGTCGAAATTATCTGGACCTTAATTCCCTTCGTTATTTTGGTTGGAATGGCCATTCCTGCCACCAGCACCTTGGTGAATATGGAAGACACCTCTGATGCAGATGTCACTATTCAAGTTACCGGTTCGCAATGGAAATGGCATTACAAATACTTCGATCACGAATTATCGTTTTACAGCTTGCTCGCCACACCACGTGATGAAATCGAAAACAAACGTGACAAAACAGCCAACTATTTGCTTGAAGTAGACAGGCCCTTGGTTATCCCAGCAGGCAAAAAAGTGCGATTTTTAATCACCTCAGACGATGTCATCCACTCTTGGTGGGTGCCTGCCTTCGCCGTTAAAAAAGATGCAAACCCTGGGTTTATCAACGAAGCATGGACCCGCGTGAATGAACCTGGGATCTACCGCGGACAATGCGCTGAACTCTGCGGTAAAGACCATGGCTTTATGCCGATTGTGGTTATTGTTAAAGAACAAGCCGAATACGACGCATGGATTGCTCAAGAGGTGGCTTTGCAGCGTCAAGCCAAAGAAGAAGAACAAAAACTGCTTGCTATGAATATGTCATACGACGAACTTATGAAGGTGGGCGAAAAAGCATATGTAGCAAACTGTGCTGCTTGTCATCAAGTCAGTGGTCAAGGCATTCCCGGCGTATTCCCTGCTTTAAAAGGCAGCGTTATGGCGACAAGCGATGTCGCAGGCCATATTAATATCGTAGTGAATGGAAAAAGTGGTACGGCCATGCAAGCCTACGGCAAACAGCTAAGTTTACGAGACTTAGCAGCCATTATTACCTACGAGCGTAATGCTTGGGGTAATGATACCGGCGAGCTAGTGCAAGCGGCTCAAATCAATGAATACGTAAACGGCAAGTAGGAGGCATCATGGATTCCGCAAATACAAGTATTGTCGATACCGAAACCAACGACCAACACCAAGCAGATCACGAACATCACCATGGTCCAGCAAAAGGTATTATGCGGTGGATTTTGACCACCAACCACAAAGACATCGGATCTATGTACTTACTGTTTTCGCTGTTGATGTTTTTCATTGGCGGCACAATGGCTATGGTGATACGGGCAGAGTTATTCCAACCCGGACTGCAAATTGTTGATCCTAACTTTTTTAATCAAATGACTACGGTTCATGGCTTGATCATGGTATTTGGCGCCGTAATGCCAGCATTTGTTGGCTTAGCCAACTGGATGGTACCGATGATGATAGGTGCGCCAGACATGGCATTGCCCCGAATGAACAACTGGAGTTTTTGGATATTGCCTTTTGCCTTTGCCATTTTGTTGATGTCGTTATTTATGGAAGGCGGCGGTCCTAATTTTGGCTGGACGTTTTATGCCCCCTTGTCGACCACTTATAGTAATGACAGTACCGCATTCTTCGTTTTTTCAGTGCATATAATGGGTATTTCTTCCATTATGGGCGCAATCAATGTCATTGTGACTATTTTCAATTTACGTGCACCCGGCATGACTTGGATGAAGTTACCTCTGTTTGTTTGGACATGGTTAATTACCGCATTCTTACTGATTGCCGTTATGCCCGTGTTAGCCGGTGCAGTGACGATGGTACTCACCGACAAATACTTCGGCACCTCGTTCTTTGATGCGGCAGGCGGAGGTGATCCCGTCATGTTTCAGCATATTTTCTGGTTCTTCGGTCACCCTGAAGTCTACATCATGATCTTACCTGCTTTTGGTATTATCTCAGCGATCATTCCAACTTTTGCTCGAAAACCACTGTTTGGCTATGCCTCTATGGTCTATGCCACCGCGTCTATTGCCGGTCTTTCATTTATCGTGTGGGCGCACCACATGTTTACCACTGGTATGCCTGTGTTCGGTGAGCTGTTTTTCATGTATTGCACCATGCTTATTTCTGTCCCGACAGGGGTAAAAGTGTTCAACTGGGTCGCGACTATGTGGCGTGGCGCAATGACCTTTGAAGTTCCTATGATGTTTGCTATCGCGTTTATTGTGTTATTTACCATTGGCGGTTTTTCTGGCCTTATGTTAGCCATTACACCCGTCGATTTTCAATATCACGATACCTATTTCGTGGTTGCACATTTTCACTATGTATTAGTAACTGGCGCCATCTTTTCGATTATGGCAGGTGCCTACTACTGGCTTCCTAAGTGGACCGGCAATATGTTCAACGTGGCATGGGCAAAAGCACATTTTTGGCTTTCGCTCATTTCAGTCAACGTGCTGTTTTTTCCTATGCATTTTGTTGGTTTAGCGGGCATGCCAAGACGTATTCCCGATTACGCCACTCAATTTGCCGACTTTAACGCTATTATCAGCATCGGTGGTTTTGCTTTTGGTCTATCTCAACTTTTATTCGTTGTGGTGGTTTATAAGTGTATAAGGGGCGGCGAAAAAGCCAGTGCGCGTGTATGGGAGGGAGCAGAGGGTTTGGAATGGGAAGTCCCCTCTCCTGCGCCCTATCACACCTTTGAAACACCTCCTCCTATCAAATAAATAGGGAGAGAAAGCATGGCAAACGCATCACACTTTGCACTATTAAAAAAGTTGCTGCTTGTAACTGTGTTTATGTTTGGCTTTGGCTTTGCGCTAGTGCCTCTTTACGATGTTTTTTGTGATATTACCGGGCTCAACGGCAAAACCGATAACCAAGCCGCCGCAGCCTCCGATAACGTTGATACAAACAGGTTAGTCACCGTTGAGTTTATTGCTCATACACAAGGCGGCTTGCCTTGGACATTTGAGCCAGAGGTAAAACGCATTAAAGTGCATCCAGGTGAAGTACATAGCTTGCAATTTTTTGTGCAAAATATGTCTAGCGCGGATAAGGTAGTCCAAGCAATACCTTCGGTATCACCGGGCTTGGCTGCTTCCTATTTTCATAAAATTGAATGCTTTTGCTTCAACCAACAACCCTTACTCAGCCAACAACGTGCCGATTTAGGTTTGCAGTTTTATATCGACCGCGACCTTCCTCAAGAATACTCAACCGTTACCTTGTCTTACACCTTGTTTGATATATCAGACAAGCTAAAACAGAACGATTTTGACCAATTATTTACCAGCAATGCAGAGGCTGATTAAGGAAAAAATATGAGTCAACACTACGAAAGATATTACGTTCCAGCACAAAGTTACTGGCCGATTGTCGGTGCAGTAGGATTATTTTGCATCGCATTTGGTGCAGGCGGTTACGTAAACGATGTGACCAAAGGCGTTGAAGGCTACAGCGCCTACCTTCTCTTGTCAGGGATCGCGATTATCATTTTTATGCTTGTCGGATGGTTCAAAAATGTCATCGACGAGTCTATGACCGGTCTTTACAGCGCACAAATGGATCGCTCGTTTAAGCAAGGCATGGGTTGGTTTATTTTTTCAGAAGTGATGTTTTTCGCGGCGTTTTTTGGTGCTCTTTTATATGCACGCGTGTTTTCTGTTCCTTGGTTAGGCGGCGCCAGCAATAACGCAATGACAAATGAAGTGTTATGGCCAAGTTTTGAAGCTATCTGGCCCTTGGTGTCTACCCCGTCGGGTAAAGTGACTGAGGCCATGGGCTGGAATGGTCTGCCTTTGTACAACACCATTATTTTGCTTATATCGTCAATTACCCTTCACTTCGCCCATGTCGGTTTAGAACAACAAAAACGCACTCAATTAAAGTGGCTGCTTGGCAGTACCATACTACTCGGCATGGTTTTTCTGGTACTTCAAGCCGAAGAATACATACATGCCTATCAGGAGATGGGCTTAATGCTAAGCAGTGGCATTTACGGTAACACCTTTTTCTTGTTAACCGGCTTTCATGGTTTACATGTCACGTTGGGCACGATCATGCTGATTATTATGTTCTTACGAATTGTGCTTAAAGACCATTTTTCGCCGTCAAACCATTTTGGGTTTATGGCTGCAAGTTGGTATTGGCATTTCGTTGATGTGGTGTGGCTGATGCTATTTATGTTTGTGTATATCTTATAGCGCTTACAGCCAGAATGGTCGAGCAGCTAGTAAGGACGAGAATTAGGTTCTATCCAACCGAATAATAAGCAAATAAACAGTATGACAACAATGGCAACCGAAAAAACCAGTCGTTTGCCAATAAAATGTGACATCGGCGGGCATTCAGGGTTTTGTTTTAGCATGCTAAACATGGCTCTGAATAAATTTACAACAACGGTTAGAAATAAAAGAACAAGTAAAATTTTAATCACTGTTGTCATCGTTTTTACCTTTTTAAGTGGTGGTGTAGTGTTAAAACGAAGGTCTATTCCATTGTGGCCGACAGTGCTCACTCTGACTGCTTTCGCCATTTTATGCAAGCTTGGGGTATGGCAACTGCAGCGTGCTGAGGAAAAGCGTGTTTGGCTTAAGCAGCACGAACAACAAAACACAGTAGATATCAATACCATTGCCGCGCGTTCTGACACAGACGAACTGGCAGCATTTAATGGCCGTCAACTAACTGTAAAAGGTGAAATAATGATGCCGTACGTGTTTTTCATCGACAACAAAGTCTTCCAAGGCAAAGCCGGTTACTCAGTACTTGCCCCCGTAAAAATTAGTGGCAGTGAGTTAATCTTACTAGCTGATTTCGGGTGGGTAGAAGCACCTTCCTCCAGAGATTTCTTGCCAACCGTCGATTTTCCGAAAACAGTACACTTTACTGGTCAACTTAAAACCAAACAATTAGCCTCTTTTACACTTGAGCAACAGCCTCTTTCTGATCAATGGCCTCAGCGTATTCAATCACCGCACAGTGCCTTACAGCTCAATCTGAACGAGACTCTCTTACCTCTCATTGTCTATGCACCGAGCCAAACAATCAGTGGCTTACCGCAAACGTATACCGCTGTCGTGATGGGGCCTGAAAAACATCAAGCTTACGCCTTGCAATGGTTTTCGCTCGCTCTCGCCTCTTTGTTAGTGTTTTATTTTGCTGCTTTAAAACCAGTCACTGGTAGAAATAAGGAAGAAACGGATGAAATCTAAAACATTTTTTTCCATTTTTATTGCGATGGCGACCATACCGTTCGCACTGGCATTGTTGGTGCTGAAAATGGGCTGGTTTACACCGGGTGCAACCAATAAAGGCGAGTTTGTTCCTTTTAATACAACCTTGGATTTCCAACACGAAAAACCAACATGGGCCATTATTTATCAGCCCAAAAACGCCTGCGACTCACTGTGTGAAGAACAGCTCTACGGCCTCAACCAAACCTACATCGCGTTGGGTAAGCTACAAAAACGCGTGCGTGCCTATGTGCTAGCTGCACCCAAAGCTGCCAATGCCTATTCGCATTTAGATTCAGCAGCACTGACAAACACATATCTTCAGCCTGATCACCTATATCTGGTAGATCCGCTCGGTAAAGTGATCATGCAATACAAAGGCTCTGAAGATCGCAATGAAACAATTCAAACCAGCAAAGATTTATTGTCTGATATGAAAAAGCTACTTAAGTATGCCCGAGTGGGTTAAGGAGAACATCATGCTTCGCTCTCTTTACACATTATCGCTTGCAGCACTGTTATTTACTGCCATGGTGATTATGTTAGGCGCATACACTCGTCTCACTGATGCTGGCCTTGGGTGCCCAGATTGGCCCGGCTGTTATGGGTTTTTGTCGGTACCCACCTCTATTAGCGAAATAAACACCGCTGAACAAATATTTCCCGAACGGCCTCTTGAAGCTCATAAAGCGTGGAACGAAATGATCCATCGATACTTCGCCGGAACCTTGGGTATCATGATATTGGCAATTTTTGTACTCAGCATCAAAGCTAAGCAACACTTACTCTTCCCAAGCTTGCTATTAGCTACGGTTATTTTTCAAGCATTGTTAGGCATGTGGACAGTTACGTTAAATTTACAGCCTGTTGTTGTAATGGGACACTTACTGGGAGGCTTCACGACATTTAGCTTATTACTGATTCAGTGCTTTCGGTTACGTCAAACATTACACCCTCAATGGATATCTGAACTTAACGTTATCAACACCCCTGCTCTTCACGCATTACTGAAAATCGCTTTGATAGTGCTGGCTTTGCAAATTGCCTTAGGTGGATGGACTGCTTCAAATTACGCAGCGGTGGCCTGCACTGAGCTTCCTCTCTGTGAGCAAGGTTGGCAGGATAAGTTCGATTTAGGCCAAGCACTTTCTGTTCCTACTGGCTTTGCGGACTACGAATATGGCGTGTTTCCTTATGAAGCGCGAATGACCATTCACATTCTACATCGTCTTGGTGCAATGCTAACCACCCTCGTACTTGGCATCCTCATTCTCAAATTATGGCGACAGCCAAGTGCTAGCCAACGCAAGTTTGCAGCGGTACTGCTCACGGTTTTATCTTTGCAGATTGTTTTAGGTTTGGCGAATGTTGTTTTTCACCTCCCTCTATACGTTGCTGTCGCGCACAATTTTATTGCTGCGTGTTTGTTACTTGCATTACTCAGCTGTTACTTGGTTTCCCGCGCATCGCGAAACGAGAATCAACTAGCGAGCTATCATTCTGCCACTGTTATAGCTAAAGGTATGGCTTAAGG
>CAYSDZ010000015.1:0-43514 GCA_964429915.1 uncultured Alteromonas sp. | reverse complement strand
AAGGTATGGCTTAAGGAGTTTATTATGTTGAATACCTATGGTTCTAGTGTAAGCATTGAGTCTGTTTCGTCGCTGTGTAAAGACCTTTACAGCATAACTAAACCCAAAGTGGTGATGATGCTAGTGATCACCGCCATTGTAGGAATGATGCTTGCCACGCCCACAATGCCTAATCTGGTAACGGTGCTTATAGCAAGTTGTGGAATTGGGCTTTTAAGTGCTGCTGCCGCTGCAATTAATCATATTGTGGACCAAAAAATTGATGCCAAAATGGCACGCACTTGTGCTCGACCCATTGCCAACGGACGATTATCAAACAACACGGCTATTGTGTTTTCTTTAACGCTCGCGCTCGTCGGTTTTGGGCTTCTGTATATTGAAATCAACCCTCTCACTGCGTGGCTTACCTTAGCAAGCTTATTTGGTTACGCGGTCGTTTACACCTTATGGTTAAAGCGGCTTACACCGCAAAACATTGTTATCGGTGGTTTGGCAGGCGCTATGCCTCCACTGCTTGGCTGGACGGCGATGACTAACCACATTCACCCCCATTCCTTGATGCTAGTGATGATAATTTTCGCATGGACTCCTCCCCATTTTTGGGCACTAGCTATACATAGAAAAGCGGATTATGCGCGCGTGAATATTCCCATGCTTCCGGTAACGCATGGCATTGCATTTACTAAAAACGCCGTCTTACTCTATACCATCATTTTAACGCTAGTGTGTTTTTTGCCTTATCTATGCGGTATGACGGGTTTATTGTATTTAACAGTGAGTACGGGACTGAATGTCGGCTTTTTACGTTATGCGTGGTTGCTTAAAGTGAATGACGATAAGACAATAGCGATGAAAACTTTTACTTATTCAATATGGCATTTATTAGCCATGTTTGTCGTGTTGTTGATTGATCATTTTATGCCGGTTTAAGGAAGCGTATGAAGACGTGGGGTTATTTTAAGTGGAGTTATTTTAAGTGGAGTTATTTTAAGTGGAGCTACGTTTTAATTGCGTTAATTGCAGGACTTGCGTTTACGGTGGGTGTGAATGTCTACCAAACTCACAATGAACCAACGTTCGCTAAACAAACCTACGTGTATCAACCCGTGCGAACACTAGAAAAATTTAGCCTGCAAGACCAGAATGGTAAGGTTTTTTCTAACGCGAATTTAAAAGGAAAGTGGAGTTTCATTTTTTTGGGCTATATTTCATGTCCCGATATTTGCCCACTCACCATGGCTAATTTCAGCAGAGTATTACCCGAGTTGGAGCAAAGTGTAACGCTACCAACTCAAGTCGTCTTTGTGTCTGTCGACCCCAAACGAGACACGACTGAAAAGATGGCTGAATACACCCACTATTTTCACAAAAATATCGTAGGTTTACACGCTGAGCATAAAGACCTTTTCCCCTTCGTCAGAAACTTAGGGCTAATGTATTCCGTTCCGACAGAAGAACAGATCGATAACTATTATGTTGACCACAGTGCTTCTGTTATTCTCACCAACCCTGATGGCAATATCACCGCCATTTTCAAACCGAAAATAGTCAGTGGTCAAGTGCCATCTGTCGACATGGAAACGTTAGCTAAAGATTTTGCTACCTTAGCAAATCGTAGCTAATTCCTAAGCTCTTGCTTCCTTTAGCCACCTGCGGGTAAAGAACTGAAGTATGCGGCTAAATTGGCAATATCGTCGTCTGATAAAGGCATCGCCATGGGAGACATAATCGCGTGATTACGCGTACCACCGCGATAGGCTTTTAAGGCATCAACAATATATAACTCTTTTTGGCCGGCTAAATTAGGGTAATTCGGTACTACAGATATGCCGTTCGCGCCATGGCACGCTGCACACACTACTGCTTTGGCTTTACCCGCTTCGGCATCGCCTGCTTGAGTGAACGCTGAGAAAGTACTCAGTAGACTTACCGTCGTCAATAACGTCATCATTTTTTTCATCATTTATTCATCCTGCATATCGGAGATTAAAAACTTATTTATTATCATATACGCCTTTCATCAATTTGCGTTCACTGGATAAGAAAATACCGTATTTATCTCTTGTCAAAAATGAAAGGAATCGACGAATTTGTGAGCCGAACAGGTGAACCAAATTCAATTCGCTTAAAGAAGATGGGCTTGTGTTGGCAACATTGGAGCCCTTTTTAATTATTTTTTATCTGACCGTAATAAGATTCAAGCACTGGGTCGATCATTTGCATTAAGTTTACTGCGTGATCAAAGTTAGCAAAGCTTGTTGATTTATTTCTTAATTCATTAACGATTGCTTGTTGATAGGGCATAGCAATATGCTCAGGTGGAGTGAACGTGACGTTTTTCCGTTCGCCTTGCGAATGTATACAAAAGCTATCAGCAGCCATGCCATCATATATTATACTACCTCTATCTCCACCTATCTCAACTCGGTTCAGGGTTTCTTCTGCCACAAAGCACCATTGCCCTGTTCCGACTATCCCATTTTTAAATTGAAACGACGCGCAAAGGGTATCTTCTGCACGATAATATCCACCTGCGTTAATGGCTTTTCCTGAAAACCCATCATATTCACCAAAAAACAGCATAAGTGTATCTAGCACATGGGTGCCAATATCCAAAAATAAGCCACCGCCCGATATGTCGGGTTGAACGCGCCATGGTATGTTTACAGGGTTAGAGAAAGCATCAGCGAGGGGGGCGGTTTGTAAAACACTCACATAGCGAACTTTTCCTATTGCCCCTTCTTCAAGCTGTCGCTTAATTTCAATGAATTTTTCTAAGCCCCTTCGATAGAAAGCTGCATAAACGGGAATTTGCTTCTCTTTAGCAAGCATCTGAACATCAAAAGCCTGTTTGTAATTCATGGTAATAGGTTTTTCGATATACGGGATTTTGTTTGCCTGTAAGACTCTCATCGCATATTCAAAATGCGCATCAGGCGGAGTTGCAATATAAACCACATCGATATTGGGCGAATGTATGAGTTCATCCGCGTTACGGAATACAGTGGGCACTCCGTGACGCGTCGCATAGCTTTTGGCTTTGTCAAGATTGCGATTGTATACACCAAACAAGCTCGACCCCTCAGCTTTGTACAACCCAGGGCCACTTTTTATTTCCATTACATCGCCGGTGCCAATGACACCCCACTTAACTGTCTTCATTGGTATCTGTCTCAAACAAACTATTCATCAAAGCTATAGTTCAACAAAGCTATAGTTGCACTGAAGAAATCTAAACTCAACAAAATTTAAACATATTATTAATAAAAAATTAAGTTTGAGTATTGGTCTTTGCGGCTTCCGTTAACGCTTTAAAGTACTCATTGCTTCTGAATTCTGATGCTGGAGACCAAGGGGCATTAATTTGTGGTAAATGAATACGCAATGCTTGTTTCACTTTTTGATACCGCGAATCGTTGGCAAGATTGTACCATTCGTTAGGGTCGGTATTGTGATCATATAATTCTTCGCTGCCGTCTTCGTAGCGAATATACCGATATCTGTCTGTTTTAACTGCATGATTATTGGGTCCAAACGTACTGACCGCGGCATGTGCCCACTCCGCCGTAGGTTTGTTTAATAAAGGCGTAATGTCGTTCCCCTGATTCAAAGGATTTTCTGGCAAACCACATAGCTTTACCAATGTTGGATATAAGTCGAGCAAACTCACTGGGCGCGAGCTGATTTGACCACCTGAAGATTTAGGGGATTTAATAATTAAAGGCGTTTTTGTTGAGGTTTCCCACAGTGCCATTTTTGCAAACCGGCTTTTTTCGCCGATATCGTATCCGTGATCGCCCCACAGCACGATAGCAGTGTTATTGGCGTACTCACTTTGCTCCAGTGCGTCCAAGGCACATGAGGACGTAAAAAACCACCTGCAATAAAAAAGGGCTTGTCGTGTTGCATTTTTATTTGGTTGACTAACCAATTAGCCGAGTCATAGTCGGGCATTTGCTCATCACGCTCTGGAAATGGCCCCCAATCTGTACCGGTTCCTTTTTTATCCCACTTAAAGGGCTTAGGCGCATAAGGACCGAACTGCTTTACGCGGCCACCAAAGACATCGAAACTACCCTCTGCAACGGCTTGATGAAATACTTTACCTACTGCTGCCGTGTAATAGCCATGCTGCTTGAAGTATTCACTTAAAAATATCGATTGCGCGGCTTTATCGTTTGCCGATTTTATTGTCGTGAATGTGTCCGTAAATCCCCGTGGTTGTGGGCGCAAGACCTGTCATGATACTCGCCCGAGACGGCCCACAAAGTGGAGCAGGCGCATGCGCGTTAGTAAAAGTGGTACCTTGTGTTGCGCCAGTCCAACTATTTAAATCGTCAACAATCAGCATTAGAACATTGGGGTACTGCTTTTTTAAACTCTTTAGCCAATGTAAATCAGTTGTGCACGCAGCAGTAAATACACTTGCACTGCCCAGTAAGAAATTTCGCCTTTTCATGGCATTTGACTCATTTTTTTAAAAAAAATTTGCGTATCGCTTTCATACCTTCCTTGTATTATCCTTCTGTTTACTAAAAAACGACGCAGTTCGTTATACTTACATAGATACCCGTTCCACCTCAACATGCTCGTTTCAGCGAACGAATAAAAGGATTTAAACAAGGAAAATGGGAGAAGGCATGGTGGTTCCATGTCGAAACAATTTGACGCAGGGTAAATCCTTTTAGGCTTCGCCCTTGGGAGCTTCACAGCGCTTTTATGACTGCGTTATACTTGTTCGAAAGGTTAACCACATTCCTTCTCAAGTATGCCTTGCCACAAAAACGCTGTGATAGCTCTGAAACGAGCATGTTGAGGTGGAACGGGTATAAATTACAACAAGAGAATTCCCAAAGAGTAAAGATCTTATGAATAAAACCCTACGCTGGTTAGCGCTAACTCTATTTTTACTTTGTTCGACTAACACGAGTATTGCAAGCACGATAAGCATCAATGCTGTAAACGATGTAAAATTAATAGACAGCGGCAGCGTACCTTTTTATCGTGACAAACGAAATAATGCATTAGGGATTGATGCCCGAGTTTCGGCCTATAGAAACCTATTTGCTCGCGCAGAAATGGAATTTAACGGCGAATCTGGACATTATGATATTACTATTACGACCATTACAGAAGAAGATGGCGAACCCTTGTTTCGTTTATGGGTGAACAATGAACTAGTCGGGTTATATCGAAATACCTATATTGGTGAAGGTTCTTCTTTGGACTTACAGCCTGAAAAACACACGTGGCAGAACATTGCCTTGAACACTCACGATGTTATCGCTATAGAAGCCAATGCACACACTAACGGAGAAATTCCTGAGCATGGTGGAACAGCGTGGGCACGCGGTCGTTGGCGACAACTCGATATAACGCTCACTGATCCTCTCACTACAAACGCACAAACCGCTCGTCCTCGTTTTAGAAAGCACAGTGACTTATTACTCACGCAGTTCGATCTTAAGCCTGATGCTGATGACATTCATGCCGTAGCGGCTTTAGGCTCTATGCTTAAGCATGACGATTTATCGGGCGTGAATGTTTTTGCTGTAGCGGGTTCTGTGGGTACTCAAAAAGGCCCCTATATCCAAGCCAATAGTCTATTCAAATTAGCCTTCGGAAAACAAGGATTAAACTGGACCGATGCTCACACACAGTGGCAACAATCGGTGCTAAAAGTTCGCGATCGCGTGCGCGCTACGTTGGCCCAAGGAGGCAACGTGTGGGTGCAAGAGGCTGGACAATCTGATTTTACACGAGATTGGATAGCTGCACTGCTTGAGGCCGGAATCGACAAACAAATCATCAAAAACTCTGTGATCGTGGTTCAACACAGTGACTGGAATGAACAAAAAACCACTCCCCAAGATTTAGCTTTTGTAAAAAAACATACGCACTATCAGCCTATTAATGATGGTAACAAGCCCAAACTACTTTACATAAGAAAGGGACGTCGTGGCCCCTTTACACCCAGTTATGTTGCAGAAGGGAGCAAATGGCTAGACGCAGCAACATCAGATAAAAACAGCCGTAAACATGCCCGAGCGCTTTGGCAAGAGGCAGCAAAGTTAGTCAAACAAAGCCAATTTAATGCTGATTATTCGGTCATTCCCAAAGGAGGTGTCGACTTTTCAGATATTGTGGAAAACTGGTGGATTTTCGATTTAGGCCAAGCTGCGGTATCCGTCCATCATTTTTGGGAACGCTACGTGACCGATGTAGAATTAGACAAAATAGCCCCTCCTAAAGGCCGGTTAGCCATAGTAGCAGACGGTAACTCACCTGATCCTGACGATATTGGCGCAACTCCTGTCATGTTTGGTATGTTAAAACAAACGGGGTTGTCTGATAGGCTCGTACATTTGTCACACTCATGCGATCTCGACCCTTTTAGGAATAAAGCGAGATGGCAAATTGACCCTGAAAATGAAGCGCGTCGTCAGGCAAAATTACATGAGTTAAGTATCAAAGGAACATCATTATTTGGTCCGTTTAATCAACTGCGGAATGTCTACAATTGTCGTAGCGATAAAGAAGGAGCGGTGCAAGATCTTGTCGATGCCATCAACGCGTCTTCTCAACAGGATCCTTTATGGATAGTAGAGGCTGGCGAACCTGATCTCATTGGTTACGCACTTCAAGCATCAGATAAAAGCAAGCACCAATTTGTGCATGTTATTTCTCATCATCCCGCTAATGACAACAGTGGTGACTATTTTACTTGGCAGCAAATTCTCGATTTCGGTGTAACAGAACATCAAATTGGTGATCAAAACGTAGGCTTACAATCAGCCATAAGCGAGTGGGATTGGATTGAACAATACGACGATGCTGAGCTAGATTTCATTCAAGACATGCTTGCCTATGCTGAAGCCGACGGTGTGGTACCCTTTCAGGCTAATCACTATGATTGCTCAGATGCGGGAATGGTGTATTGGTGGATCACTGGTGCTGATAAAGGCGGAAACAACACGGCCTCACCCGCCGACATCAAAGACATGCTATTGCTCAACAAGTAAATTATTTAGGCTTTTTTTCGCTCACCCAAACAGTAATTGTGCCTTCGACCACCACATTATTTTGTGTGTCGAAGGCTTTTACGTCTATATCTAAATTACCCGGCTTCCAAGCATCATCAGGTACCTGAGCGAGACAACGGATATCAGTCGGCGCTTTTGCTGGATATTGCACCGACATACTTTTTGGGATCCAACGTAAATGCTTGGGTACAGAGGCCTCACACATAAAGCCCATTGCCATTTCCAAACCATTACAAATAGCAATGACATGCGCAGTACCGATATGATTTTGTACTTTCTTGCGCTTTTTAAACTGTACTTCGCAGCGATTAGGCACAAGCTCTGTGATTAGGGGTGAAATAGTAGAGAAGTAAGGCGCTCTTCTAGCGGAATACCAACTGAAAAGTTGCCGGCCAAACGGTAGCGACAAAAACCGCTGATAGGTTTTCAACACATAGTTTTCGCTCATCATTGCCTACCTAATGTTAAAATGTAGCAAACTGGTATGACAAGCTAGCAAAAACTCTGGTCGTTGTCAGCATGTGAACTAAAACTCTACGTCTTCCCAGTCTAACTCACGCTGATCGCCTTGAGGTTCAAAAAACAGATTGGACGGCAGCTTTATGCGGTCGAGACCAAAAGATACGGTAAATACTTTGCACGTGGCTGCAAAAAGCAGAGTAACCAACGTCAATTTACTCTTTTTCGTCCAAAACCCTAAAACTTGTTGAAAGTGTATCTTTTGACGACCCTCCAACGCGCACAATGAACTGTCCTGCATCGTATCCAACACTCATGTCTTTGCGCGTATAAGCTAGCATCTCAGGGGTAATATTAAAGCTAAGGGTTTGCGTCTCGCCTGCGTTTAAATGAACTTTGCGAAACGCTTTAAGCTCTTGTTGGGGTCGCAACACAGTACCAATGACATCTTGCACGTAAACTTGCACAACTTCTTTTGCAGCACGTTTTCCAGTGTTTGTAACATTCACTGAAACCTGAAGCGTACCACCATAGGGCAACTCAGTTTCTGATATACTCAGCCCATCGTATTCAAACTCAACATAACTTAAACCAAAGCCGAAGGGATAGAGAGGGCCGTCCTTTTCAAACAAGTAACCTTTTTTGAAGTTAATATTCATTTGACTGTAGTGAAAAGGGAGCTGCCCAACACTGCGCGGCACTGTAACCGGCAGTTTGCCTGAGGGTACAGACTCACCAACAATATGCGAGACCAAGGCTTCATTTGCCATTTCACCAGCATCCCAAGCATCTAGGATGGCATCGGCATATTCAGCAAATGTATTGACGGCAAGTGTACGACGGTGTTTGAGCACAACAACGACTGTTTTACCCATTTCCTTTAGCGATGTGACTAATTCATCTTGCAAACCAACTGGGTGCAGGTTGGCGCGATCGCCATAGGCACTGTTGAAATAGGCTTCTTTCGCAGTAAATTCATCGCCACCGACAAAAGCAAACACAATATCTGCCTTTTTTGCTACTTTGAGTGCTTTTTTCAGTCCTTTTCGCATCGCAGCTTCGTCTAGTACTTGGGGAACATTTGGATTTTCATCTGTTAGTTCAAACCCCTTTTCAGCGACGACTTGGGTGTTTTTGCCAAAAGCGTCTACAAATACCTTTTCCGTATGGCTGTCCAATAGAGGGCCAACGAGTGCTACTCTGTTAAGTTTTTCTGTATCAACAGGCAATGTGTCTGCGTGGTTTTTCAATAAAATAATGGACTCCTGTGCCAAGTCCTTTGCTAAATCTAAATGTGCGTCTGAGCGTGTAATTGAGGCCGCCTGTTGCGGATCGGTATACGGGTGATCAAACAAACCTAATCTAAATTTCGTTCGCAGCACATTGCTAACTGCGTGGTCTATTTCGGAAACAATATGAGGATATTGCTTTGCCAGTCGGGGGAGGTAAGCGTACGAATCATCTGCGTAGAGATCGACATTTACCCCTGAGTGCAAGCCCATTAACGCTGCATCATCAGGCGTTTCAGCCACTCCCATAAAATAATGTAGTCGAGCTATGTCGTTAGAATCTGAGACCGTATAGCCATCAAAGCCCCACTGCTCTCGTAGAATACCCGTCAGTAATTCGCGGTTTCCGTGACTGGCGATGCCATTAATATCGCCATGGGAAGCCATAATGCCCAGTGTTTTCGCTTCTTGCACAGCGGCTTTGAATGGCGGCATCATTTGATCGTTTAATACGCGCGGTGAAACCTGAATACTGGCAAAATTGCGCCCGCCTTCTACTTGTCCGTAAGCGACAAAATGCTTAGTGACCGCACCAATATGCGAAGACGAAAGCCCTTGGTAATCACCTTGCACTCCCGTTACTGCACTCACTACCATTCGTGTTGTCAGATGGGTATCTTCGCTAAAACCTTCACTCATACGACCAAATCGAGGGTCGCGCATAATATCAGCCTCAGGCGAATGACACATGTGCATTCCGCGCACTCTGGCTTCGCGACCTATGGCGTACCATACATCGTGCACTAAATCAGGGTTAAAAGTCGCTGCCTGATTGATGGGTCGTGCAAATTTTGTGGTGCCTTTTGCATCGACACCACTATAAGCCTCGGTAACGAACATGGCCGGTATACCTAAGCGCGTATTTTCGATTATATGCTTTTGCAGCAGGTTATTTTTGATGGCAGCCTCTTCTGGTGAATAATGTTCACCAGGGTTTTTGATACCTGCAATGCCATATCGCATGCGTTCGCGAGCATTGTCCGAAAGCAATAGGTTTTTATTATCATCTAGCTCAATACCAACTTGTGCATGAAAAATACGCATTTGCGCGACTTTTTCTTCTATTGTCATTTTTGCTAGTAGCTCTGCCACACGCTGCTCTATTTCATGGTCGGTAAGCGCCTGAACATCAGCCCGTGTATTGCACGAGCTCATGGCGTAAAGACATATCGACGTACTTAAAAAAAGTAAAACAGAATAGACCTTCATACAGACCTTGTTGCTCCAGTAGTGTTAACCAAAATACATCGTTCATCTTTACTTGCTCATCTTTACTTGCATAGATACATAAAACGCAAAAAAGTTAGCATTTTGTAAATAATAAGTTAAGCTAACATGCTGAATTACAAGGCACAAGCAAATGCTATCGCACTGTTAGGAGAGGTCGCTTGAGTACACTACTACAAACCCCAAAACGAGCACTTAAAAAAGTCGCCCTAGTAGGTTTCGCTATAACCTTAGCGCTGAGTCATTTGTCTGAAGTAAGAGCCAAAAGCGTTGATGTGTATTTTGGTTCGAGTAGTCACACTGAAGTAGGCATTTTTCATTCGCAAATGAACCTAAACAATGGCGTGCTAACCGCCACTCGGCAGGTTCACGACCTTTATGATGTAAAGTTTTTAACGAGTAATCCCGACAAATCTGTTTTGTATGCGGTAGCAAAACAGGCTGAGCCACAAATTCCTGTTGTCGCAGCATTTTCGATAAAAGACAACGGGCAGCTAATGTGGTTAAACAGTGTACCTGTGAACGATACCACTGGCGTGCACATTGCCGTTCACCCTAGAGGTCGTTTTTTGTTGACGGCACATTACAGTGGGCACTCCATTTCAGTTTTTCCGATTCAAAGCGATGGTAAAGTTGGTGAAAAATCGCAGTCATTTAAGCACTCTGGCGGTTCGCGCGTCGTGGCGGGTCGTCAAGAAAAGCCTCATCCGCACTGGGTCGGGTTTTCGCCAGACGGACGCTTTGCCTTTGTACCGGATTTAGGCAAGGATCAAGTGGTGATTTACCAAGTAAATAAAGACGAAACTAAGTTATCAACGCACGGAGCCGCTGACTTACCTGCTGGTGGTGGCCCAAGGCACATGCGTTTTTCAAAAGACGGTCGTTTTATATTCGTACTAAACGAGTTGCAGCTATCGGTTTCCACATTGAGTTATAACGCTGAAAAAGGCACAGCCACATTGGTATCAACCACTCCTACTTTAAGTACTAGCATTAAGGAAAAAGAAACCTTTAACTCCGCTTCAGAAATTGTCGTTCACCCCAGTGGTCGCTTTGTGTACACTGGCAACCGAGGGCATGATTCAGTATCAGTTTTTCAGGTTGATGAATCGTCTGGTAAACTCACCTTACTTGAAGTTGAAAGTATTAGAGGCTCATGGCCGCGTAATATCAACCTCTCCCCAGAGGGTAACTGGCTACTGGCAGCAGGTGCAAAATCGAACACTGTGTCGACCTTTGCCGTTGATAACGACTCAGGAGAGCTTAGCTTTCCCACTGGCAACGTGATTAACGTGCCTGAACCCATCACCATTGAATTTGGACGAGTCAAACCTTAGTAGCAGTGCGTTGCTCTATCAGTTAGGAACATGGTAATTAGGAATAAAGCTATTCGGAAACCAGTGGATACAATTGGTTCAGAGCATGGCCGAAGTGTTGAGCGTAGGTATTGTCTTCAGAACTGTGCTTTCTAAGCTCTCTTTTATCGATAGTAGCGCTAATTAAAATGAAGTCGCTACATGCAATAACATGAGTAAGTTGATTTAAAAATTGCTGATGATGGTCACGATTCTTAAATATGTTGAACGCCCCTTTTCGGCGTCTGATTTCGTTTTCGTGCAGTACAACTTGATCATGCCCAAAATGGTGAAATTTGAACTTCTCTAAAGCAGGTACAATAACTTCGCTATAGTGCGTTTATGAAATACACAAAATGCCAAAACAAAAATGGGATAATTTTCATCAATGCTTTGCAAACTGTGATCACCACTTTCGTCAACATATACGATATATTTGGAAAAGTCAGACTCTTGCAGCGACTCTCTCTGTTCTTGCTTAATTGCATCTAAATTCGCGTCGTCGAATTCGAAAAGGGGTAACTCTTGTTGTAGTGTTTCCTTATTATTCATTAAGCAATGACTACAAATATCCCATTGTTGTTTAAGTGTGGAAACTAAAATACTATTTACACCAAATTTTTTAAACAATAGCTTTAATTTATCGACGTAGTTTGTTGACAAAATTTTTCTATCACCATGAGAATGGTAATCTATAGCCGTTAATACTCCCCCTGTCGCATATTTGTCTATGCTGTACTCTTCTTTTTTCAGATATGCAGGAGCGAAACCATAAAATCGTCAACTGCTTGGGACACCAATATCAACAAATTTATTCTTACGATAGGTGCGGAATATCAGAAAAACGGCAATAAGAGCATGAAATAAAAAAGGTATTATGTTTCATTGTAAGCCATGTTACTGAACATTATGCAAGGCAGCTAATACATAAACCAAGGGGGCATTCCAATTAATGGTGACTTCATTCGTCGAAAAGCTACACCAGTCATCGAGGTAAGTAGTGGCTGGTAAATTGCCAGTGTATGCACAGCCATCTTGTTTACCGGGCTGAGGCCCACCCACTAAAAATCCAGGTACGGGTTCAGCGATCCCATCAGCGTATGACTGTCTATGATGTGGGTGCATCGAGGCGTTTTCGCCGGCTCCAGTAACAAATACCGTATCCAAAGGGTTCTTTCCATAGATATAATCAACTAAGCCAACCGCCGCTTCAATATACCTATCATCATTCGTCTGACGATGGGCTTGCATAAGCACTAGCGCTTTATTCATCGCACTCGAATTGCTGCCCCATACAAAATCATCAAGCTCCATTGCGGTGCGATAGGCTGAATTGTCGTGGCTATCGACTATCGCGTTGGCAAGATCCAGCAAAGCAGATTGAAGGCGGCTGTATTGAGTGCTTGAGAGTAAGCTATTGCCTTCACTTAACAATGAAAAATAACCTAAGGCCATGGTATCTTGCCAACCAGGTACTGTGGGACTTTGGGCGTGCTCATTAAAAACCGTTAAATATTGCTCATCTTCCGTCAACAAAAAAAGCTCTGCCGCTGCCCACGCAAACTCACCTGCGAAATCACTGTCGCCATAAATGCCTGTCTGAATGTCGTCTGGTTGACGATATTCTACTTGTGGATTTGCTTGCGCCCATGTAAATGCTGATACAGCAGCTTGCCTAAATGCAAGGGCGCGTTGGCTGAAGGTCGGCATCTCTTGATAAACCCGACTCGCGATCGCCATAACACCTGCAAAATTGAGCGCAGCCCCAGTTCCTTTTTGAACGACATAACGCGTGTCTGTCGCTTGGTGCGGCATTACTCCGCCGGCAAATCGCGCAGTGGTCAACTTGTGATACACACCACCGTCATGTGGATCTTGCATTTGCTGCATCCATTCTAAATTCCACATAACTTCGTCAAGTATATCAGGTACCGCATTGCTTGATTCAGGAAGCTTGCCATCTCTATGTTGATAAAAATCGGCGTGATGAAGGTAAGACATTAACAAGGTGTAAGTAGATATTCCGCTATTCACAATGTATTTATTAAAATCACCGGCATCATACCAACCTTTTGTTGAAGTAATTACCGATCCTTCGGGCCTAGCTGAACTAGCGGCTGATGCATGCACCACGGCTTTATTGTCGGGATGTCCTAAGGGCCTTGCCCATTGCCCCGCAAACTCGGTAGTGAGTTCGGTGCTTGCGCGGTTAAAATAGTACGCTTTAAGGGCTGCATCGTGTTGTTCTAAATACACCTCTTGTGAAATATTAAAAGACACCGAATTCTCAAACCCTTCTATTTGTAAGGCATATTGGCCTTCTGCGCTTAGCGCAGAGAAATCGGCTAACATCACTTGCTGATCGGCGGGTACCCAAGTAGCAGCTTCAGATAAAGTTCCTGTAAAAACTACATTTTGAGAAGTGCTGTCTATGACGTTAAAAATTGAGGCTTCGTTTCCCGGTACGACCGCCATTTTAGGGAACTGACTCACAAACCCAATTTGATTCACTTTTATCTGACTGCTTGTAGTTGTGATATCAGGTGAAGTCGGTGGCGCAGTATTTACAGGGGGAACAGAGGGTGGGTTATCTCCGCCACCACTACCACAGCCTTGCATTGTTAAGGAAAGGGTTGCACAAATAGTTGCTGTCAACGTAAAACGAAACCCAGAATGAATAGCCGGCATGTTGTTTAAGTGCATAATTTTCTTCATTGACCAAATTCACCGATATATTTATCGGATTATCATGTTAACGATAACATATACGATTTACATACATTTAATCAACAAAATTTAAATCTAATAGCAAACAAAAATCAATAACTATAACAAATTTTACCTTTTATTTTTCCTTAAATAGTGTTGCCTGCTATTTTTGGCAAAATATTCTATTACTCTTTTCTTGTTTATCAAATTTTATAGTGTCTTTTTTAAGGTAAAACAGACGTTAATCCTTACAAAACTCGTATTTTTATCAATTTCTTCTGGAAAGCAAAATCGCAGTAGCTCAAAAAACCTCAAAATGATTATAATTGACTTGATTTGATTGATTTAAATCTAAATTGATTGGATTAAAAATAATTAAACATCCAAGTACATACCATTCTAATGTAAAGGAAAAACCATGAGCGCTACCATTACCAGAAAGGTTTGCAAGCCCCTTCTTTCACTGGTGTCTATGTTGTCACCGATCATATTAAACTTAACGCTATCGACCCATCTTTCAGCACAAGAAGACGAATGTAACATTCCTCCTATTAACCCAACTAGCGGCAATGTAGAAGAGCTAAAACTAGCACTGCAAAGGGCAACAAATACTGGCGAGCCGGTTACTATTTCAGGCGTGTATATCATCGACGAGCCGATACTTATCGTCGTTCGAAACAACCTTATTATTGATGCGTATTCAGCACACTTTGAAGCCGCAGAAGGCTTAAATGGCGATAGGTTCAGTTTAGATGTGGTTAAAAACCAATCAGACAAATGCAAAAAACCGAGGGAGGATGAACTTAAGGTAGAGTGGCGTGGAGAGAAGGACCTCAACTAATTGATTATGCTTTAGTGGAAGACGTCATCATGCGCGGCACTATAGGTGAAAACAAAACGCTTTTCGATGCTGGCGGCGACAGTGGTGTGTTTATGAGTTCGGTCAAAAAAACTTAGGCGGCGATGTGGCCAATGTATCCAATCCGTTGAGTGGTGGTGGAAAATACAGAGGCGTTATATTTGAAGGGCTTAGTGGCGACGAAAATGTTGTGTCAGACAATAAGCTTCAAGGTGATATCAATGTTTCAGAAGCGAAAAAACAAAACATCATTGCCGTTTCAAGCACTGCACTGAGAGACAAGGAAAATGCTGACATCGTTCGTAAAAACAACACTTACAACAGCGCTGTAGGTGTACGTTTTATCAACGAATAAATACGCATATGTCAAAAAGCATCGTGAAAAAACATAAAACTTTAATCGCTTTTTTGACCTTATTTGTTGCAAACATCTTGCTTGCAACTTTTTTTAATTTATTCGCTGATAGCGTTAATCATGGTCCCTCAGCAACTACCTTTAATAAGCATAAAATCTCTGATGTTTCATCACGCATACACACACTTGTTAAGCAGAATAGTATAAAGTCAAACCAGTTTAAAACAGGTAATCTTGTGGCTGTTCCCGATTCGCCTCATGCAGAAAACGGCACTTCTGCTTCTACAAAGTTATCGACAGAACAACTCACTTCATCCTTAACCGACGAAGAGAGATTCGCCCTTCCTAGCACCTTACTTAACACGCTATCAAGCTAAGCTTCCACGTTGGAGCCAAAGAAGCTCAAAAGGAAGTGATAAATTCGGTTTTTTCGAAATTCAGTTACTCCATATTAGTGACGACCCGAGTGAATCAACAAAGAACAGGAAGGTGGCGAGAGATATTTTAGCCCAAATACACTCTCAATCTTGATAACAAGTCTTTACAAAGCTATACCTATACATTAACAAATAACGTTTGGTGTTCAATGGACTGATTTACGTTGTCATTTTTGGAGGGTTCAGTGAAAACGCGGTCTACATCGTTAAAATTTAAATTAATGCTCATTTGCATGGTTCCGTTGATTATTATGTCAGCCGTATTAGTGTGGGAAACGTCTCGAGAGCTTTCTTCGCTTAAAAATGAACAACTCAAAATTACGCGCGAAAAGCTAGTAGAGCAGCGAGAGTTGGAACTGAAATCATTAATTGTTATGGCTCAATCTGCCATTAACAATGCAGTGGCAAATAAGGGAGATAAGCCCGAAGCAGAAGTAATCATAGACGTAGTACAAAACTTGACCTACGAGGGTGAAGGCTACTTTTTCATTAATACCTTTCAGGTTGAAGCGGTCGCTAATGGTAGAAAAGAACCTTTTGCCAAGAAAAAAATTAACTACAAGCCACCTGCTGACGGAAGCAAACACCCACTTGAACGTATGGTTGACGTGGCTCGTCAAGGCGGCGGTATTGTTTTATACGATTCACCTAAGCCAGGGGGGGCGGCTAACGACTTACACCCCAAAATGGCCTACGTACAACCACTTCCAGGCTATGATTGGCTGTTAGCAACAGGTTATTATATCGACGACATCGATGACGATGTGGCCGAACGACGCAATGCGTTTGAACAAACACTGAATAACGTTTATTTGAACACTGGAGTCATTGTTGTTGTGCTTCTTCTCCTTTCTGCTGGCTGCAGTGCATATTTACTCCTTCGGTCTTTAAAACCCTTAGACAATATGAATCATGCATTACTCGACATTTCAAAAGGAGAAGGCGATTTAACCAAACGCCTCAACGTAGATGCCAATGATGAAGTAGGCCGTTGCGCCCAGTCATTCAATGACTTCGCGGAGAAAATTCGGAATATTATTAACACAGTGATTGATTCGTCAAAAAACATTACGGAATCAACGAATACCTTGGATGCTTCGTCGAAAACCAGTCTTTCTCGTGTTTCCAACCAAAAAGCGCAGGCAGAACAGCTAGCAACAGCGGCCACAGAGTTGTTGTCTACGGCTCAGGAAATCACTCAACATTGCGGTGGTGCCTCTGAGGCAGTCGAGAGTGTATCAAGCGAAGCGGAAAAAACGTCGTCGTCACTAAGCGAAGCGGTGGAACAGTTACGAAACTTGGATAAAGAAATCAGTATTTCAGCAGAATCTATTCAAAGCCTTGAAAAAGAAAGTCAGTCGATTGGCGTTGTATTGGAAGTGATTCAGCAGATTGCGGAACAAACGAATCTTCTTGCACTCAATGCAGCTATTGAAGCTGCTAGAGCCGGTGAGCAGGGCCGAGGCTTTGCGGTTGTGGCTGACGAGGTAAGAACATTGGCTAGCCGCACGCAAGTCAGTACAGAAGAAATTCGTGAAAATATTGAACGGTTGCAAAGCAGTACAAAACTGACTGTATCAAAAATGACGGGGATCAGGGAGGCTAGCGTGAAAACAATTGATACAACTGAAAAATCGAAAGCAAGATTATCTGAAATGACAACGATCGTTTCCAATATCCTCGATTTGAATATGCAAGTTAACACCGCTTCGGGAGAGCAAGTATCGGTGATTGATGAACTAAATAAAAGTATTCATTCAATGCTTGAATCGGCTAGAGATATAGAGGCGGAAGTCACTAGCATCTCTTCTAGCAGTATGCAGTTGAAAACGAATGTAAGCGACCTAAACGACGAAATAGGCCATTTTAAAACATAGCGTTTATTTAAAAGGCTAGAACTCTGTGTAAGACGCATTAAATGAAAAGGCTTTCTTAATGCGTCACAATTGCGTAGTCTATAGATAGAACAAAAAACATATCGCTACTCATCAATATAATTCGAATTAATACAATTCGAGTCAATACAATCTGAGGTATTTATGGACGAATCCACCACTCACTCAACGTCAAGTAACGAAAACACTCGCAGCCCAAAAACAGTGCCTGTACGCTTTTATGGGAAGGCTGGCGAGTTTTTTGCCATCTGGATAGTTAACTTATTACTGACTTTCGTCACGTTGGGCATTTACTCAGCATGGGCAAAAGTAAGAACGTATCGGTATTTTTACTCTAATACCGAAGTAGACGACCACAGATTCTCTTATTTAGCCGAGCCACTACAAATATTGAAAGGACGAATTATCGGCGTCATTTTATTTGGAGTGTATTTTCTGGCGTCATCACTCAGTCCTATTCTTGCATCTGTGATCATGTTGATTTTAGTTATCGCTACGCCTTTTCTAATTTGCGCTAGCATTAGATTTAAAATGCGCATGACGGCATATCGCAATATAAGATTTAATTTTACTGGTCGATATGGCGGCGCGTTTGTCACTTTTATTTTACTTCCCATCGCCGCACTTTTTACATTGTATCTGGCAATGCCATGGGTACTGAAGAAAATGGATGAATTTCTGTTAACTCATACCACGTTTGGAAATAAACCAGTTTCAACTGAAATAAGCACCGGTGAATACTATATAGCTGCAATTTGCACAGCGCTTATTGGAGCTGGCTTGTTTTTCATCGGAGCAATAGCTGCGGGTGGTTCATTGACCATGTTAACAAATCCAGAGGCAGCACTTGAAGGGATGTCGTTTACTTTAGTGATCCTTATGGCGCTATACGTATTAGTATTCACGCTTGCATCTAGCTTTTATACCGCTCGTATCCGTAACCATATTTTCAATAGCTCCCGTATCGACGACGTAGCAGGATTTATTTCTAACTTGTCTTTCGGTCGATTGGCGTTGCTTCGAATTACTAACTTTTTGGCACTTGTGTGCTCTTTCGGGTTCGCCATGCCTTGGGTAAAAATACGCACAGCCAAGCTGTTTGCTGATGCAACTCAGGTAACTATATTGGAAGGTGCAAATAATGTGATGGTTGATGCTTCTCAATCCGCCAGTGCAGTGGGTGAAGAAGTGGCGGATGTGTTTGATATTGATATCGCACTTGGTTAATTTACCATGCAGATTACTGGCAAGTACTACCCTGAGGGAAGTACGCAATATTATTCCGTTACAGTAAATCTCTATGATTCGGGTGAAATAACCGTACTCGTTGATGAAACGGGCTTACAGCTCTCTCGACAGCGAAACGAAGTAAGAATTAAAGATAAACTTGGTTCCATCCCTAGGGAAATTACGTTCCCTGAGAATGGATTGTTATCTTTGGTCAGTACGCCAGATATTGACGCTTGGTTGGCTCAAGCGTCGCGTAACAATGCTATTTTCAAAATGGAAAGTAGTCGCAAAGCAGTCTTGCTTAGTTTGGTATTGGTACCGCTGTTTTTGTACTCTTTTTTTAAATACATTATTCCTGGTTTTGCTGTACATTTTGCTGAGTATGTTCCCAACTCAGCAGTTTCACTGGCTTCCAAACATACGCTTTATTTATTAGATAAAACGATACTTGCCCGCTCTGCTTTGCCGACAGAGCAACAAGCTAATTTTCAAGAGCAATGGACAGACACGCTTACGCTACTCAACCTGAATAACTCGGCATATCCATTGCTTTTTCGACAATCAGATGAATTGGGGGCAAACGCGTTTGCTTTACCCGACGGAACCGTTGTTGTTACCGATGATCTAGTCGGTGTAATAGACAATAACTGGCGCTTACTTCAAGCGATTCTTTTGCATGAGCTAGGCCATGTTGAGAAGAAGCACTCAATGAGATTAATATCTGAAACTTTAGCGACATCTCTTGCGGTTAATTACTTTTTTGGTGATGTGGGTGGAGCCATAGAAGTGTTTGCCGGCCTATCAAACACAGTGGTACAAAATCAATTCTCACAGAAACTGGAATGGGAGGCCGATAATTTTGCCCTACACCTTATGTCGCAGCACGGGCTAGATACTGAAAGCTTCGCCACCGCAATGGAAAAGCTTTCTAATACTCGCGCTAACTCTTCTAAATTAGAGAATTTTTTCGAAACACACCCGGGAATGAAAGAAAGAATCGATAACGCTCGCAAGCTTTCTTCCAAAACCAAATAGAGGAAAATAGCGCTAATGCTTACTCAACGGTAATATTCCGATAGTCGGCATTAACCTTAAATTCTTCGATTAATTCTTCTATATCTGCATCCATGTGACGGTTCTCACTTAAGTCAAAGCGAACAAAAGAACCATCAGGGATTTTAGTAAAGGCGTCTACGATCGATGCTCGGCTTAAAAAGCTGACTTCGTCAGCAAGCTTAACCGTTACCATATGCGTGTGGTTGTCAGATTCAGTGTCTTCAATACTCACTTCAAACGAACCAAGGAAGTTACGACGTAAAATAGATCCCAAAGCAACAACCATTCCCATGGCAATACCCATTAGTAAATCAGTAAACACAATCCCTAAAATCGTCACAATAAAAGGAAGAAATTGGTCCCATCCACTTTGGTACATTTGTTTAAATAAGGCTGGTTTCGCTAATTTATATCCCACAATAAACAAAATACTAGCAAGCACAGCTAAAGGAATAAGATTTAACACTGTTGGCAGTAAAAAAACGGATATGAGTAAAAACACCCCATGCAATATAGCCGATGTTTTAGAACGAGCGCCGGATTGAATATTGGCGGAGCTTCTAACAATAACTTGGGTAACCGGCAAGCCACCTAAGACACCTGAAACTGAATTACCCACACCTTGTGCAATGAGTTCTCTGTTGGTTGGCGTCGTTCGCTTTTGTGGGTCCATTTTATCGGTAGCTTCAACACACAATAAGGTTTCTAAACTTGCTACAACTGCTAGCGTAACCGCCGTGATCAACACAGCTTTATTCGTCAACGCACTCCAATCTGGAAACGTGAACAAACTTGCTATACCGCTCAAGCCATCAGCAACCGGCACTGTTACAAGATGAGAAGCATCTAACGCTAACTGAGGAACCACGTCTGCTGCAAAAAGTTGAAACAAAATGCCCACTACAACAGCAACAAGTGGTCCTTGTACAAGGTTAAATATTTTGGATTTTTTAACCAGTACCGTATCCCATAAAATTAAAATAGCCATGCTGATAAGTGTGATAACAATCGCACCTAATTGTAATTCGCTCAAAAGATGAGTCAGTGCGCTAAAGGTGGTTTCACCATCGACCTGTTGGAAAGCCATATCGCCTTCGGGGTCTGAGTCTCTACCAAAAGCATGCGGGATCTGTTTCAAAATGATGATAATACCTATGCCAGCTAACATCCCCTTGATAACGGCTGATGGAAAAAAATAAGCAACAAAGCCAGACCTTGCCAAGCCTAAGGCAACTTGAATCACGCCAGCTAACACCACAGCAACAAGAAATGCCTCGAACCCTAAGCCATTAATCGCTTCTAGCACAATGACCGCAAGCCCTGCAGCAGGCCCAGAGACACCTAAATGAGAACCACTAATGATACCCACGACGATACCGCCGACGATTCCAGCTATAAGCCCAGAAAAAAGCGGTGCCCCGCTAGCTAACGCAATCCCCAAACACAAAGGGACTGCAACAAAAAAAACGACAATACTGGCTGGGATATCCTGCTTGAGGTTATCGAACTTACCCATTTGACTCTCCAAATTTAAAAGGCCTTGCTTGGTGTTAATACGATGTAACGCTGTCTGTCTATATTTAGATCATGACTTTAACGTATATATCAAGATAACTCGATACTCATTTGCAAGCTATTTACGCTTGTCAGCATATAGGTACCTGTAAGTTTGCCAATTGTTTTATGACGGGCACCCTATGAAATAAGACGAAGTAAATACTGAAATTATTTCATATTGAATAGGTAAAACTTTCTGACATGTACCTTTTCTTTTTATCAGCTAATACGGCTTAAGCCATATAAGACAAGCGTCGTTCATCATGGTACACCGCTTGCCTCGTAAATAGAGGAGATTTCATATTAATTGATAAAACATATTTAATGACAAACCGGAGAAAAAAATTATGGCAACTCAAAATGCAAAAGGTGAATCAAGTACCATGAACAATTCGTTAAATTCGGGCCACCCTGTGACAGATAAAGTCGCTGATGCACTCCATACTTCTGTAAACACGCTAACCGAGAAAGCCGCATCAGCAGAAAAACAATTTAGAGATACGGCCGATTCGTCAGTTACGACGGTAAAGAATCAAAGTGCTGAAATGCAGGATAAATGGAATCAATCTCGAGTTAAGCGATTCGCTGCTGAAAATCCCGTTGCAACTGCCGGTATCGCGTTTGCAACAGGCGCATTAATCGCGAGCTTTTTTTCAAAGAAATAATACATGAAAACCTCTTTTAAGTTTTCAATCAAAGGTGAGCGCAGTAACGGCTGGAATGACCAGCCGTTAACTCCAAACAGTGTGTCTTTACACGACTCCACTGGGGGTAAATTTAAAGCTGATTTTACTGAGCATGTCGAATCTAAGTCTGATATTGACCCTTTTACATCTTTAATTAATGGCTATAAAAAGGCATTTGAAGTTAAAAAGGAGGTTCTATACGCAAGTATCGACTTGTTAAAGTCGGAATTGAAACTGGCTGCACGAGCAGGTGGGTTATTTATAGTGGTTAGCGTAGCCGCGATGGGTATTTCCCTTTTCATTTGGTTTTTAATCAATGCGTTTCTCGTTACCTTGCTACACGTATCCGGTACAAGCTTTTTATCGGCAATTGGTGTCGCATTATTACTGAATTGCGTATTGGGAGCGGGTTTAATAAAAGCTGCCTTGTACTACAAACAGTTAGCGTCGTTTTCTACCACACGTTGTTGTTTCTCAACGCTTACTCAGCAGGATAAAAAAGCCAAGGAGTAAATGAATGAACCTTCCGTTTACGTTATCAAAAGAACAATCAGAGCTTGAATTAAAACGTCTGCACTTACAGAAATTGATAGCTGAGGGTGAACAGGCTGAAAATGAAGCGAAACAAGCGCTAAGTTGCTTTGTTAGTTCACCGCTAGGACTAAGTGTGATAACTGGAGCAGGCTTTTTAAGCGGAATGAATAAATCTAAGCAATCGTCTACCTTGGTCTGGTTGTCCACCGTCTCAAAACATCTATTCTAAGTATCTCTGCTTACAAAGCAGCGCTGTTTACAAAAAGATGTTCAACTCAAATCTATCCATCCCTTCTTTTGATGGCTTCTAAACGCTGCATCGATCACTTTCATATTTGCAATTGAATCACTTAGCGGTAAGGGTACGGGCTGATTATGCAGAATAGCCCCACAAAGCGCGTCAAGCATAAGGGTAAAATGATTGATTTCACCACTGAATTGCACCTCTTGATCCCCACCCTCGGCCATAAGCTTGGCAAACCGCGTTCCATGTGGCTCACAATAAAATGGATGTGTGAGTACAATTCGACCGTGACTACCCTCTATCATAACAGACTGACTTTTTTGGCTTTTCGTGTTAGACAACACCGAGGCGGTGACTCCATTCGAGAAATTCATCAATATATTTACGCTGTTATCAACGCCGTACTGAGGGTGAATATCAAGCTGAGAAACAAGACTTAATGGGTCTTCACCCGTTATCATTCTAGCTACAGAAATGCCATAGCATCCCACGTCCATCAAAGCACCACCACCTGCATCAGCACGATTACGAATATTTGACGGGTCATCATTAAAATAGCAAAACTGAGCAGATATACTGCGGAGTACACCAATATGCCCTTCATCTATCCATTGCTTAACTTGCTGCCACTGAGGATGAAAGCGATACATGAATGACTCCATTACAAGTATCGATGGGTTGCTTTCTAGCGCATCAACTATGCTTTGGGCCTCAGCCGATGTCATCGCTATCGGCTTTTCGCATAAAACATGCTTTCCGGCGTTAATCGCTTTTAACGTAAAGGGCACATGCAGATCATTGGGTAAGGCGTTGTAAACAAGATCGACAGTGGGGTCGGCTAATAGTGCGTCGTAGCCTTCCACAGCCTTTGCTTTGTTTTCGATGATATGCTTTTGCTGTAAGTCGTTATTAAACAATACGGCTTTATCAACACTGCGAGATGCCACACCCCAATAATTTGCATATTTGGCATGGGCGATTGCGGGAACAAGCTGTTCTCTGGCAATTTTAGCGCACCCCAACACCCCTATTTGTAATGTCTTTACCATCGTTTTCTCATTGTCCAAAATTTTTACATTTAACAGAGACTAAAAATACTGTTCGTCAAATCCATAGCTTTATTAATAACATGATAATACAAGCAAAATGTAAAAAAAATGTTTATATATACCCGTTCCACCTCAACATGCTCGTTTCAGAGCTATCACAGCGTTTTTATGGCAAGGCAGACTTGAGAAGGAATGTGGCTAACCTTTCGAACAAGTATAACGCAGTCATAAAAGCGCTGTGAAGCTCCCAAGGGCGAAGCCTAAAAGGATTTACACTGCGTCAAATTGTTTCGACATGGAACCACCATGCCTTCTCCCATTTTCCTTGTTTAAATCCTTTTATTCGTTCGCTGAATCGAGCATGTTGAGGTGGAACGGATATATTCACATTGCTTCAATCCTAAATTGATGTCGGAAATTTTTACACTTATTTCAAATTAATCACAGAATGATCACACAACTTTTCTAATCAATTGTTTTTATTAGATTATATTTTTAGGCGCACTTTATGCTTTGTGATGAAATGGCATACAGGATGAAGCAGTCGCATTAGGTGCCAAGAAAAATAAAAAATGGTTCAAAAAATATTAGTAGAGGAAGCTATGAAAAATACGAAAAAAATCATGGTAGCACTTGGCCTTTTGGTCGGTGCAAGCTATGCACATGGTGGTGCAATTATCAGCGATGGTAATGTTGCATTAGGTGTAAATGATTTAGCCAGTCTGAATTTCGGCTCGGGAAATCCAGATGTGACAGGGATATCGACTGTCGGCCTGCGGTACATCGACCCAGCCAGTGGCGACGAATTTGAAGCAACATCTCACGGTTGTGAATGTGAAGGTTGGGGTGTCGGCATTCTGGAAACGGGTGAAAGAGGTTACGCCAACGACGCAGTGGGTAATGCAGGATTAACACTGGACAGTTTTAATTCTACTGCCACTTCCGCCACATCCATCGTGACGACCGATAATTTAGAAGTCACCCATGTTTTCGAACTGGCCGCAGAAACCGATAATTTGTATCGAGTAACGGTATCGATTGAAAATACGGGTATCGACGATATTGTCGATTTGGTATATCGAAGAACGTTTGACTGGGATACCTCCCCCACTCCATTTGAAGAATTAGTCAGTATTGGTGGAACGGCAGCAGCTTCAGCAATCACTGGGGCAACTAACAATGGGTTCTGCGATTCTAACCCGTTCTCAACATGTAATGAGTTGTTTGCTGGTGGAACTGGTGACTTCACTGACTTAGGGCCCGAAGATCACGGCGCTAATTTTGACTTTAACTTCGGCGCCTTAGCAGCGGGTGGAGTTTTTTCTTTTGACATCTTTTACGGCGGTGCAGTCGGTGTCAGTGCGGCTTTAGCGTCTCTTGGCGAAGTAGGCGCTGAAGCTTTTTCGCTAGGGCGTTCCAGTGGCGATGTTGATGGCGACGGCTTCATCGACTCAGATGGTTCACTTGCTCCTACCTATATTTTCGGTTTTTCTGGTGTGGGTGGTGTAGCGTTACCTGACCCAACACCGCCTAATGACGACCCCACTGGTGTAAGCGCACCTCATACACTGGGTTTATTTAGTCTTTGCCTCATCGCTTTAGCAAGGTTAAAGCGCAGAGTATAAATGCTGATCTGCTATTTTTAAGCGTTTGAAACACCAGTTTCTTTGCAAATAATTTGTAAAGTGCTGGTGTTTTTTTATGATTAAATTTACCCGTAAAATGACATTACTTATAAGGAGGTAGAGAAACATGTTGTTAGCACTAAAACGTTTAATGATGGGGCTGGCGCTCTATTCAGCCAGTTCAATGTCGATAGCACAAACTCAGCAAATATTTCAAGATTGGCGATTAAGCTGTGATGATCAGCAATGTATTGCTACTCAGCAACTTGCTGATACAAATCAGAATACTAAATACACGGGTATGATCAGCAAAGTGAAGGGTTCAGATGCACTGATCTTTCGACTCATATTCCCTCTTGGCGTGTATTTACCCCCTGGCGTAAGTGTCGATATTGGCTCTTTCAGAAACACCTTTCCAATGACCGTGTGTATTCCTAATGGGTGCTCGGTGCTAATCCCTATTGATAAAGCACTAAAAGACGAATTGTTTAGTAATAAAACACTTAAGGTCAGATTTTTCTTTTCAAAAGAACAAGAAAACGAAATTCAGTTCTCAACCCTAGGTATAGAATCGGTAATGGATTTGATCTTAAAAAAAAGCGCTGACTAAATAATCAGCGCTTTTCAATGTAAGAGCAAAAGTGCCTATCGCTTATTGTTGACTTAATGTGTTAAATAACACTTCAACCGCCTTATCTAACTGCTTGTCTTCACCGTCAATTAAATCGTTTGGCGTATTATTTATTTTGTAAGTAGGCTCAACTTGGTTGTTTTCCAAATACTCACCTTTGGGTGACTTCACACCTACTTGAGGCACACCTATTCGGATGTCACCTGAAATTGACGTTGACCACCAAACCGCTGTCATCGTACCAGGAACAGGCATACCAACGATATCTCCTAAACCTAATTCTTCATAAGTATATGCAATCGCATGGCCATCAGAGTAATTGCCTTCATTCACTACTAGCACACTGGGCTTGGTCCACTGATCCATCGGGTCGCCATGGTATTCGCGCCCTCTTACGTGCATGGTGAAATACTCTTTGCCTGAAAATAGCTTTGCCAAATCGTTGTGTAACCAGCCGCCACCATTCCACCGCGTGTCGACAACCACGGCTTCTTTATTGAAATGCTTACCCAGTAAATTTGAATAGACGTTTCTAAACGCTCGGTCATTCATCGCGGGAATATGAACATAACCCAAGCGGCCATTCGATATTTTTTCAACATAGGCTTCTCGAGAATCAACCCATCGTTGATAAAGAAGTGCGCTTTGCTGTCCTCTAGAAATAGGTTTCATCACTTCTTCAAACGCGTCTCCATCAGACTTGATAAAGCTTAGTCTTGTGCGTTTTCCGACCGTTCGGTTTAAGTGTTCAAACAGATTCGTCTTTGTATCTAAAGCAACCCCGTCTATATGAGTTAACTTTACACCTACTTCTACTTGACTACTTGCTTTCCCGAAAGGCCCTTTGTTCAACACCTCTGTTACAACTAGACCATTTGCTGTATCTGCAAAATCGAATAGCAATCCTAATTGACCCGTATTGTCGTCTTGTGGCGATGGTCTAGGGCGGTAGGAAGAGCCAATATGACTGGCGTTAAGTTCGCCTGTCATTTCCGCAAATAAGTTCGCGAGGTCGCGATTATGCCCAATAGACGGCAGTTTTCGACCATATGACTCACGCATGAAATCCCAATCGATACCGTGGAAATCTTCTCTATAAAACTTATCGTTAATTTTTTGCCAGCCATATTCAAAAATATAATCGCGTTCTTTCGCCGCGTTTAACGACATTGATGGACTGGTTCCTATCGTTTTTAGTGCAATCTTTCCACCTAACTTACTGCTCTTCAGTGTACCGTCGGCTAGGACATAAATATGCTTTCCGTCTGGCGACTGTTGAATTGACGCTCTGCGAGCATTCAATTTAGCGACGAGCTTGGTGCTTTTCTCACGAATATTGTGCTGCCATAAGTCAAAACCTTTTTCAAAACGAGACAAGTAATAAAGCGAACTGGCGTCTTCAGTAAGGAAAAACTCACCCAAATCAGAAGAATGCATGGTTAAACGAACAGTGCGATCGTCTAATTCCGCCCACTCAATATCGAGGCTAGGTTTGTTTTCAGTATCAGTGCTAGATTCGTCTTTTTCTGCTTCATTATCGGACTTTTCTTCTTTAGAAGCTTTATCCTTTTTAGCTTTCTTGGCTTTCTTGGCTTTCTTTTCTAACTCTTGCTTAAGCGCATATTCTTCTTTGTCTAAGCTGAATTTGTCAAACGCATCTTGAGTTAAAAACGCAGCCACGACGTCGGCCTCGCGACCCCAAGAACCGTGATCACGCTGACCATACCGCGTGCTAGACCAAAGCACCACATCATCTTTTTTGCTCCAAACTGGCGCGGCATCAGCATAGCCCGATAAACTAATATCAATAGGTTTGGTTGAACCATCAGCAGGGAAAACGCCGATATTGGTAACAAACAATCGACCATTTGTTGCAAAGTCGGCGGTCAACCATTGGCTGTCACCTGACCATGAAAATTGAATATCGCCATCTGCATAACTGTAATTATATTGTTTATCTAACGCGACATTGACCTTTTTCGTTGCACGATCAATAACCCGTATTTCATCTCTAGAGGAGAGAAAGGCTACCTTTTCACCATCGGGTGAATATACTGGCTGAAAGCTGTCGGTATCGGTGACTAACAGTGCTTGTTCTTCAAACGTCGTTGCAGCAAAGAAGTAAGGCTCGTCTTCGTTTTGCAGTGATGTCTCATACAAGCCCCAGCGACCATCGCGCTGTGCAGTGTAAAGCAAGGTACGTCCATCTTTGTGAAAAGATACACCTCTTTCCATGCCAGGTGTGTTGGTAATGCGTACTGTCGTTTTAAATTCTTTGCTAGTGACAAACACCTCACCTCTAGCAATAAAAGCAATTTCCTTTCCATCAGGCGACACCGAAAATTCTGAAATTTGTCTGCCCACACTCACATTCACGATATCGTTTTCTTGGTTGTCGTTTTGAATAGTGATATCAAGGTGCTGACTTTTTTTGCCTTTTTGAACATAAATCGATCCGTGATGCACATAGGCCAAGGTTCCTTTATCACTGATTGATAACGAACGAACGGGGTGCTGCTTAAAGTCCGTTACCTGCTGTTTTTTGGTGCCATCCAAATCCATTTTCCAAACATTAAATACGCCCGTTTCTTGCTCTGAGGTATAGAAAATGGTGTTGTTATCGCTGAATACAGGGCTGTGGTCTCCGCCTGCAAAATCAGTTAGCTGTGTATGTTTATTTGAGGCAAGCTCCATCACAAACACATCTCTCGCAAAAGACGATACATCGTGTTTTCTAAACGGGTTTTCATACGCCTTTTCATTGCGATACACCACCTGCTTTCCATTTGGACTGACATCTAGTTCAGACATTGCTATCGTCGTCAGCATTCTTGGCGTACCGCCTTGCAAATTTACCGCATAGGTTTCAGGCATGCGCGATGTGGGGTGAATAGACGATTCAGCGGTATCCATTCGAGGAGAGCTGAAAATAATTTCGCTGTCGTCGTTGATAAAAGCTTGTGGTATGTCGCCAGCAGAATGATGCGTTAAGCGTGTTGCACTTCCACCCAAGGACGGCATAACAAAGACATCTAAATTTCCGGTTCTGTCACTAGCAAAGGCAAGTTGCTTACCGTCTTTTGACCAAACCGGATGCCCTTCCCAAGCGCTATGGATCGTTAGCGGTCTCGCAGTTCCACCTTTCGACGGTACAAGATAAATATCGCCCTTATAAGAAAAAGCAATCTGCTTTCCATTGGGTGAAATAGCACTGTGTAAGAACCATTCATCATTTTCTTTTGCGTTGACTCCAAGGCTAAGGCAGGCAGCACTTAGTATTAGAGCAAACAGGCTTTTAAAGCTCATTGACTTTCCTTATTAATTAGACTTAATAGAAGAAAGTTATACGCCTTAAAAGCCACAACACTCAAGTTTTCATAGATACACTGCTTGAAATAAACGATATAAGCCCCAAAAGAAGAGCCCAGCCTATACCCAATCTAGATTTATTTGCTTATTTTGGCGCAACCGTGTCATAGCTTGCAGTAGGACCGTCATCCATTTTTACCGCATCAAGATATAAATAATGATCGTTTTTCATTACTTTTAAATTACCATTAAAGTACATTCCCCATGAAGGATAAATGCCTTTATCGTCGTTATATCCCACCTGAATATTATGCTCGTTTAATACCTGTTTACCATCTACCCACAGCTCAACAATGCCCGTTTTCGCTTCTGAATAGTCTACTTTTAAGTGCATAACAAAATCGACCCAACGGTCGAGATAATCCGACTTTTCCCCAGGAATGGTGTAATACTTTGTTCCTTTTCCCGTTCTGGTTTTGCTTAGCTCGTCTGGGTCCCATTTATAGCTTCCCTCTAATCCATCTTTAGTAAGGGTAATGCTGAACGGAGGGTTGCGTGATTTTTCTTTTAAACGCTTGTCAGCGCTACCGTGTATTTGAAAGAACAGCCATTCGTTCTTTTCTGTGGCAGTACCCTCGCTCGGGAAATAAACACTGAATCCAAACCATGCCTCTGCGCCCATCACTTCTTTGGTTTTGTAACCATGGAACATCGCTTTGCGGTCGACATTATCAATTTTTTTCTTATCACCGTTATAGGCTGCTGGATTCTGGTGATGCCAAACAAGCTTAGCGGAATACTTTCCGTCTCGAACAATTTTATCTTCTATTGCAAATGCATGTTCACCTTGTAGCTGATTGAACATAAATCTTTTAGGTAGTGCTTCGTTTCTACCCGGCGTGAATCCACGGGGACTCGAAGCATTCCAACCACCATCTTCAAACGATTCATCTACTTTCAGTTTGTCCGCAGCTATCCCGACTTGACTGGTTAAAGCCAATGTGATTGCCGCTGAGAGTTGAATAAAGCACAGCTTTGTTTCTGTATTAAATATGGCCATATGTAAAACGTCCTATCCTTTCTCGTATATATACAAATTTCTTCTAGTATAATACAGACCGATTAAGCAAATACAAAAAAGCCAGTTAGGTATTCACTAACTGGCTTCGGTATTAGATTTTTGATTTATCAGCTGTATTACTTATGGCTGTCTGACTGTGAAACCTGAGCTACGTGTTGTAGACACAGTCCAGTTGTCAAACTGCACATTGCTTGGAGAGATACCACCGCTTCTCACCGCACCGTTATGCGTTAAGTCATAACCGAAGGTATCGTCAGCAACGTCTAAGTTAAATGGATTCGCTTCAGAGATAATGAAAGGTGATCCATTGTCAGATGCATCTAACACACCGTCGTTGTTGGTATCGCCATCAAGGAATCCGTTAAGCGCATTCACATCAGCAAGTAAACCGTTAGAAATACCGCGAATGTTATTTAAATACCAGCTTGCAGTGAAGTTATTTCCACGTTCTGCAATTTCACCTGTGAATACCACTTGGCCGTTAGTGCCATTGTAGTAAACCAAGCCGTTACCGTTAGAGTTGTTCGCTGCAATCGTGCCAGCTGGGAAGCCAACTGCATCGTCACGTACTACACCAAAGGCTGTCGGTAATGCACCGGTTTCGTTTGCACAGTGAACACCGTCTAAGTAGTTTGGTCCAGGAGTAGTGGTGTCGATAGCACTCAAGTCTGCACCGTCATCCGCTTCAAAACAGCCGTTGCGGAATCCAGTAATCAACACGTTAGCCATACGAATTTGATCAGTATTGTCGGCAAACAAGATACCAAATTCGTTGTCGTCTGCTTCAGCTGGAACAGTAGAACTGTCTCGACCAATCAGTGACACGTTAACAAAACGAGGGTTTGAGTCACCTGATATCGTTTCTGAGGCGTAAATTCCGGCACGTCCAGTGCTGCTGTCGCTATCGCGGTTGTGAATCACCATCAAGTCTTTTACTAAACCATTGAAGTTTCTGTACCACAAACCATCGCGTGTTGCGCCAGTTGATAGTAACCAAGACATACGTGGGTCACCATTCAAGATATGGAAACCATCTCTTGCTGAGTTGTGCGATTGCACGAACGTAAGTGTCGTTGAGCTATCAACACCGTTTACTACGATATTGTCGCTGTAACTAACTGTTACGCCATCAATCGTTACAGGGGTTGTTGCGCCAGCTTCAGCAACGACTACGTAATCTAAACGGTTTTCGCCTTGTGTCCCTGTCAAAGAAGGTAAGCCATTAAAGCCACGGAGGAATAAACCACCCCATTCGCCAGTACCCGTGATGTCTGCATCGTCAGATGTAAATCGAACAGGGCGCGCGCTGGTGCCTTGAGCATCGATGCTTGAACCTGGGAATACTAACAAGTAATCGGTCGCGTCAACGTTGTCGCCACTGATACGTGTGCCTGAAGCAATCGTTAATGACGCAGTGTTAGACTCGTCGCCCACTTGTACCGCACCTTCCAGATACCAATCTATATTGCTAGCAATAGACGCATCGCCAGTAATTACACCTGAAATTTCACAGCGGTTACGCCCTGCTGCTCGCTCTAGAGCAGTAACACTTGCACCTGCTAATTCTACAGGGCATTCAGACGTACCTTGTAACGCCGCATTTTCTTGAACTGCAAAACCGTCATTCGCGCCTGTTGCCACTGTCCAGCCGTTAAACTGAACACTACCCGTGTTCGAACCACTGCGAATAGAACCGATGTGGGTCAAGTCATAGCCGCCTGTATCACCAGCTACATCAAGGTTAAAGGCATTTGCTTCTGAAATAATGAATGGATTGCCGTTGTCATCGCCATTTACCACGCCGTCTTGATTAGTGTCACCATCAAGGAAGGCATTAAGTGACGTAGAATCAGCAGCAAGGCCATTTGGAATGCCGCCAATGTTGTCTAAGTACCAACCGGCAGTGAAATCACGGGCGGCAAATTCACCGGTGAACGTCACGCCTTGCGCTTGACCGTTGTAGTACACAATACCGTTTGCATTGATGCTATTGTTCGCAGCAACTGTGCCCTCAGGGAAGCCGATGGCGTCGTCACGTACAACACCGAAGTTCATGCCATTAGGGCCTGCTTCGTTTGCACAGTGAATACCGTCTATATAGTTAGGGCCAGGTACGTTGGTGTCGATAGCACTTAAGTCTGCACCGTCATCGGCTTCGTAACAGCCATTTCTGAAGTTAGCGATTAAAATGTTACCAAAGCGACCTTGAGTAATGTTATCAGCAAACAAAATACCGAATTCATTGTCGTCTTCACCAGCAGGCGTGCTTGCGTTATCACGACCCACCAAGGTAGCGTTTACGATACGAGGATTAGCCGTACCTTCTGCTGTTCGGCTGGCATAAATACCTGAACGTCCTGTTGAACCGTCTGCATCAGGATTATGAACAACAAGAAGGTCTTTAATTAGACCATTAAAATCGCGGTACCACACGCCGTCACGCTGCGCACCGGTTGCCAGTAACCAAGACATTCTTGGATCACCATTTAGAATATGGAAGCCATCGCGTGCTGAGTTATGAGATTGTACGAAAGTCAGTGTTGTGCTGCTATCAACACCGTTTAATACGATGTTGTCGCTGTAAGTTACCGTTTGCTCATCAATGGTCACCGATACGGGAGCACCCGCTTCTGCAACCACGACGTAATCTAAACGGTTCGCACCTTGAGCGCCATCGCCAGAGATGCCGTTGAAGCCGCGAAGGAACAAACCACCCCACTCGCCTGAGCCATCTACGCCTAAATCGTCAGATAAAAAATGTACAGGTTGAGCACTGGTACCATTTGCTTCAATTGCAGAGCCAGGCCATACCAATACGTGATCAGAGTCTGAACCGCGAATTTGTGTACCCGCTTCAATTTCAAGCGTGATAGAGGCGTTGTCGTTACCAATCTGGAATCTTTCGTCTAAGAACCAAGTGCGATTTGAAGATAAGATACCATCTTCAGTTAATACACCACCGATACCGCAGTTATCGCCGCCAAGATCCACAGGCACAATGTTACCAATGGTTGGACAGTTATTGGCATTTTCACCTGCTGGACCTTGTGGACCTTGGGGTCCCTGTGGACCAGCTGGGCCTTGTTCACCCTGAGGACCCTGTTCACCTTGAGGACCTTGTGGACCGGCGGGTCCCACTGCACCATCATCGCCACTACAGGCTGTTAATACTGCAATTGCAGCAGCAGATAACGCTAAACGTACTGATTTATTCACTATCATGACTTTGCTCGTTTGTTTATGAAATGTACGCCTAAGAGCAAGTCATGAATCGATGAGGTTCAATAAAAAATAAATTTTTTAATCACACAATTTTATGCCGCTAAATAACTCGCCATTTTGCACGTGATCAATCACCACACCATCACGAATAAGCACCGCATCAGAACGATATCCGGTCATCTTTCCCAAAAGGTTTTTTGAATTTACCTTAGCGCAAACTAAATATCCGTATTTCACGCCAGTAAATTTATCGCCAATCCATTGCTTTTTGGGTCGTGTTATCTCACCGATTTCGATGGTTGAGGGATCGCGTAGCTCTTTCATCAAATAAGCTTTAGCCACATTTTGATAATTGTCGGGATAACTGCCGTAATCCGCAGTTTCTTCTTGACTGGGTGTAGGCAAAGTTGAGCAGGCAGATACCAACAATATACAAAAACCACATGCGATTCTTTTCAACATCGTTATCCTCTTGAATTCAGGTTTAAAAATAACTGAGAAATACCAGCTTTAGATAACGAATAACGTTTTATAGTTCAGTCGCGGCTAATGCTTTTATTACTGGGTGCAAGGTTAATCAGCTTTTCCAACTCGTTTTGTTCGTTTTGTGTAAACGCAGTATCAAAATTTTCAGGATTCACACTGATCGCTTTTCGATACTGTTCGCCTAAACGTTTATTCGCATTGGTGATTTGTGTAGTGAACTGCTCTACAGAAATACGATTGTAAGTAAACACCCCTTCTTTGCCTGCATGAGTCGACGGGGAGAGTAAGTCGTCGTGTTCGAGCAAACAAGCATGTCTAAATACAGCCTGCGAGCGACTAAAACAATGAGTGGGACTGCGTAAGGTTGCTGCTTGAGGTATGGCTTTTATACGTGTGCTGTCCTGTTTTTTCTGCCAAGTTACGGCGCAGAGTGACAGACTGAACACTGAACGTTGTTCTGCGATAACGGCGCGGGATAAAGGAGAGTTTTCTGGAATACGCTCTATATCTGCCAAAATCGAAGGTAAATCCTTAATGTTAAGTTTTTCCATCACAATCTCACCGCATTTTGCTTGGTAGGTCAGCTTTAAAGTATTTTCCAAATAATATACTTGACCTGTGTCTTCCCACACAGAGACTGATTGCTCTTGCGTTTTCGAATCTGCGGAAAGAGCCGCACGATTTTTTGTCAGCAGAGCAGTGATTTTTGAAAGCATAAAATGATCCCCTCTACACCCCTTACCTCAGCACCGATTACCTGAACACCTAACCCGTTCCACCTCAACAAAACAAGGCTATTCAATACCCCGTCAGTTCTAGAAAACCCCTTCCGGAATGCGAACCCGTCACTTTTACCATTCCCTCATAATAAGGTACTGAAGCCTGATTAAATTGATCTTCTTTGAGTGCTTGAATACGCAAATCAACCTGCTTTTCTGGAATGTTGAGTTTCCACCTTAATGGAAGCATTTTACCGTTCACTTCATCTTTGCTTTCTTCCTCAAGATTAAAACTATCTGAGGAGAGCGTTATCAAGGTGCCATCGTTTTTAACAAACGTGCCAGTAATGAAATCAGTTTGATCGGCCAAACGCATTCTAAACGCCATGATTTTGGAATCGTCGTGTAAATGCAAAGATAACCAATCCCAACCCAACACTGCGTCATCCACTAATTGTGACGTCCATTCATGGTCATACCATGCATTTCCGGACACGCGTAGGTTTTCTGACACGCCATTTTTTGTAAACGTGAACGTTCCGTTGACATCAATAAAAGGCGCGCTGTAGTAATGGGAAGCATGCTTTCCATCAGAAGATTTGATGCTATAGCCCTGCTCGCCGTGAAGTATTAAAGGCCCAGTTTGAACAAGCTGCAAGTGTGCGCTTACTCTGCCTTTTTGCCCCGCTTGGTTAGCATTAAACACTAACTGTGACGGAAACAGACTCGAAGATTGTTGCGTATTTTCCCATCGCCAGTCATCAATAAAAGCAACAAACCCGTTATCGTTGTTGACTGCGCTATTACCCACGCCTTCGCGTGCAAACTTTTCTGAAAACCAATGCTCATTCATGGAGTGAATAGACGCATGCGCCATGTAAAGATATTCATTAGACCATGTATTATCTGAATTAGAAGCCGGATTTTTAAAACGAAATAGCGTCCATTGCAAGCCATAAACATGCTTGGTCTCATCTTCTAAATTGGCAGTAATATACCACCATTCTATATCGAAATTATCGTGTGCCATATGATCGTCAGGCCATGTTATTCGATAGTGCGGGGAAGCTGAGCGCCCTTTTTTATCTGAACTTATCGCGGCATTTCTTCCGAATAATGGGCTGGATGTCTCAGCCGTTTTCATATCGATACTCTGCCAAACTGTCAGTGCTACTATCACCGTAAACAATAGCACCAAGAGCCATTTCAGTTTAGCCATCGAATATCCTCTATGAGTGGTTTTTTGGTCATGCGAATAATAGGAATAGCGATAACTATGATGACGATCGCTAAGCTAATTGCTACTACTTTGAATAGCTTGCCTATTGCTATTTCCAGCGGATAAGTCCATTGAAATGCTTGCAAATTAATATCAAACACCAAGATATAACTCAGCAAAATACCAAAAGGAATAGCAAACAATAAGGCGATACTGCACAAAACAGAATATTGATAAAATGCCAAGCCTTGTGTTTTCAAAACAGATACCCCTAGACTGCGGATCAGCATATTGTGCGGCCGTGTGTCGTGCATCAGCATAATAATCGCGCAGGCTAACGACAACGCGGCCACTAACAAAGTGACAATATTAATACCGTCAGTAATTAGAAAGGTGTTATCAAAGGTTTGGCTAGACAAAGACAGGAGTTGGTCGGCACTAATTAGTTGCCTTTCATGGTCAATGCCAAGTGCTTGAAGTGATGCTCTAAAATCAGAAATATTCGCATCATTTGCATTGAGATAGTAAATACTACTTACAGCAGAAGAACGCGCAAAAGAAGAAAGGGGAAACAGGACTTGCTTAGAGGTATTCCCGAAGTCGTAAATAATGCCTTTTATGCGATACCTTTTCGATTCCTGAGTGCGTGGGTCAGGGAGTTCAAGCGTATCGTTTAGCGATTTGTTAAACGAAAATGCAAACTGTTGATTAACGAAAACGGCTTCTCCCTTCTCAAACTGTTCCCATGCGTCACTGGGGTGATCAATAGCGTAAAAGACCATTGCATTTTGGAAGTCAGGCGTCGTTGGGTAGCTAAACTGCTGCAACACCGTATTTTCATAATCGAGATACCGTTCATACCGTGGTAACAAGGTAATATTGTGCTGTTTTGCCAATGCGACTACATCCTGATCACCCCTATAATAAAAATAGAAATCTGAAACTAATCGCGTTTCTAGCCAACTGATTGTCGCGCTACGAAAGCTGTCAACCATCAGATTCATTCCAATATTACTGGTTGCAGCAATAAAAAAGGCACAGCATGCAATTCTAGTCTTTTTAGATAGTGCGATGCTGTGTTGAGTACTCACTTTTAACAAGGGGAAGCGATTGGGAATACACCAATGAATAACCTGTAGCGACAATGGATAGCTCGCTATCAAAACGAAACAGCCACTTAAGATGACGGCAGCAGTCGCAATAAGTAGCCATGATAATGAATGAACGTGTTTAAATACAAATAGCGCAGAAAAGCCAAGGATGGCTGACACTATGAGAAAATAGCTTGTTTTGCTAGGCTCGTTGTCTGTTTTTGGCTTCGTGCTGGTAAGCTGTTCATTACATTGTTTGAAGGAAAAAACACTTGCCACTCCGACACCCAAAAGACTCACACAAAAAACTTGAATAAATAAGCCAACTAAAGACAAGCGTCCAAATCCAACATTAACTGAATACAGGCCACTAAGTGTCGCTTGGATCGCGGGCGATACGGCGTTGGCAAGGTAAACACTTAAAACAGTGCCTATACAACAAGAGAAAAAAGTGAGCGCAGCCAGCTCAATACACTGGGTAACTATAATGGCTGAACGACTGATACCTAGTTGGCGACACACCTTCAACCACGACAAACGATTAGCCAAGGTAAGGTTGACCGCATTTAAGACTATAAATAAGCAAACAGCGAACATGAGTAAGGCCATCGCCAATAAATTCAAATGAAAGCTGCCTGTCATATCATTCTGTTGTTCAGCCGTAGCAATCGGCCTAATATCTAAATGTGCTGGCAATTGGCTTACCAATGCGTCTATCCGTAATGACAGCGCCTTGCCTTCTAACTCACTTGCGAATAACAATTCGCCGAGCGGTTCGTTGGGAAAGAGAGCATAAAACAACGCGATATCCAAGATAATTTGATTGCCGAGACTGGCCGAATGATAAGGAGACAAAGGAGGTAATGGCTTTGATACACCTTCATAAGATACGCTCCACGTGTCACGTGGTTGCTCAGTGTTTTGTTCCAACTGCTTAAGTAATTGCGGATGTAACAGGGCGCTCGACGTTGTTATTGCAGCGATTCCCGACGCTGTGTTCTTTACCTGTGACGAAGAGCGATGGGTATACACTTCCAAAGCCGAATAGGCATCTACACCAATAAACTCGATCCCTCTTTCTGTTATCTTTTCTTGATGACCGTAGACATAGCGTCTAAAGCGAGCGATAGCAACAAGTTCACTGAATCCTACGCGTCGTAGCGCAGCGTAATCGGCTTTTTGAATGGGGTGAGTAGGCTGCTTTGCAAATACGCTGTATTTAACGTTATCGATTAACGCAATTTGTTGAGTATTGTAACTTTGTTTTGCAGAACTATTAATAATTAATACGCAAGCAAGACCCGTTACAGCAATCGTTAATGATGTCACCAGCATAAGTATGCTGAATAGGTTTTTTCGGTAGCTTTGCCACAAAATATGAGCAAACTGTTGATTCAAGGCATCAATCACTGTGAGCAATCCGAAAGAGTACCGTTGTTCAATAAATAATGTCGCTGAGTGAGCTGTGCCAATTTTTCACTATGCGTTACAAATATCAAACTAGCTTTGTGTGCGTTGCACGTTGAAATAAGTAACTCGCTGACTTTATCAGCATTTTTATTGTCTAAATTGCCTGTAGGTTCATCAGCCAAAAGCAGGGATGGTTTGTGTGACAAGGCTCTTGCAATTGCTACTCGCTGTTGTTCTCCTCCCGATAGCTGTTTAGGATATTTGCGACTTAAATGATCAATTCCCAAGGTTGATAACAAATTATTGATATGTGCTTGGTCTATCTTGCTTCCCTTCGTTTGATTGAGTTTTGCAGGTAAACACACGTTATCCAGCACGCTTATGCAATCAATTAAATTAAACTTCTGAAAAATAATGCCTATATAAGACTGGCGATAGCTATCAGCCTGCTTTTCACTGAACTGAGTAATATCCTGCTGATGAGTACCATTATGCAGTACTATTTTGCCAGTATCTGGCTTATCCAGCGCGGCAAGAAGGTGTAGCAATGTCGACTTACCTGAACCAGAGGCGCCCTGAATGCTGATACTTTGCCCTTGTTCAATCGTAAGATTAAGATTGCGCAATACCGTTTGTTCAATCTTTGCATCCATGTAACGCTTAACTATATTTTCTAAAATTATCATTCGGTTTTATCGTTTTTTTGAGTAAATACGGGAACAAAAAATAAAAGGTCATAAAAATAGAAAGGCTTAAATTGAAATTTGAGCATAGTAGCGATTTAGGTTTATGGTACTGTTGAAAAAACAGGAGGACAAACAAAATGACATCGATACGATTGGTTTTACTCTTTTTTGCGCTGATAGTCTCATTGCCAACAAAAGCCAGTTTATTAGAAAAAAGACCTGGCGTGGTAGTTTGCTCAGTAGCAGGGAAATCGCAAAGGAATGTTTGGTCGCAAATTGTGTTTTACATTAGCGGAACACAAAAAGGCGGAGTCACACTGTATAAATCACTTACATCAAATCCAGTGTTAGTAAAAATTGATGATTCTGGAATAGTATCGGCACCAAACTTGAGTGATTGTGACGGCAAACATGTTGATGATTTAGTGAAAAGCAGCCAAGGTGCCATGTGGCACTGATCACAAGTATTTCTTAAGTGCTTATTTTTGACATAGCGTTGTTATCCATTTTACTGCAAGCATTAACAATTGGAGTTGCCTCGATGGGCATTGCGGTACTTCCCAAGCGCAAACGATTTGTCGGTATCCACCTTTTGTTGCTTATGGTGGTGCTGTCTTCCATTTTTAATATTATAGAAAGTACGCATTTGCAGTTATTTGTGATTCGGGTAACACCCGTTTTTGTGATTGGATTTGCGCCCGCGCTGTATATCTGTGCGAAATATTTGATTTATGGGCATCAGAACTGGCGCGTTTTTTTCCATTTTTTAGCGCCGGTAATAACATTACCTTTTGCACATTTTGTACAAGAAATTATTGTTATCGGTACTATTTTTCGTTTTTTATATGCAGTACTTACAATAATGCTTGTTCTGCGCATAAACAAAACCTTAGCCCAATGGCGGTCTGATGTGGCTGATGTCTCTCTCACTTGGTTTGCAGGCTTAGTTGGCTTATCAACCCTAATTAATGGTTTAGATTTGCTGCGTTTAAATTATCAGCCAGAGCTTGGCCCTGAAGCGAATACAGCACTTCATGCCTTAACGTCAAGCCTGTCGGTTTTTATTTTAGCAACGATCGTTATTATATTAACTCGAAAAAGCCATACGTTTTGCAACGTGATTACTCAAAGCGACGCAACGGTATCAGAGAACTCTGAAACAGAAAGTGACTACAAAGCGTTGTTCAATAGCATTAATGACGCTGTTAAAGACAACGAATGGTTTTGCCAACCGCGTCTCACTCTTAATGATGTGGCAGAAAAGACGGGCTTACAAACTCGCGACATTTCGAGAGCGATCAACCTTGTTAATCAGTCTTCGTTCAATGACTATATCAACGCATTAAGAGTAGACAAAGTAAAGTCATTGCTAGCAGTTTCGCCGAAATGCGCTTTACTGGATATTGGACTAGACGCTGGTTTCAATTCTAAAGCATCGTTCAACACGGTGTTTAAAAAACACACTCAACTTACGCCCTCTCAGTATCGCAGAGCAATGGGTGTGGTTTAGTATCGCGAGAATAGACGTTTAGAATCACGATATTGGACGTATTCATTTTCGTTTAGAATGTTAATAGGGTTTTCTAATAAAGAGAGCCAATTATGTTTTCATTTAAACAATACCTATATTTCGTATTCGCAATGATCGTCTTGCTTACTCTTGAAGTTAATGCAAAAGATATTACCCCTACAGAAGAGGAAACAACAAGAATAGACCAATGGAAAGCTGATCTAGCTGAATATCATCAAACATTGCAGTCTCGTCATATTGATTTATACAATCAAATTACGCCAAGCGCGTTTTCAGAAGAATTAAACAAAATAGAAAATTCGATAAACAAGGCGACTGACTGGGAAATTGCGACTCGCTTGATGCAGCTAACACGTAAGATCGGCGATGGGCATACCTCTGTTTCAATTCAACATTGGGACATTAATCGTTTTCCTTTTAAGTTTGAAAAAATCAGTGGTCAATGGCGCGTAACAGAAGTGTCGAATCACTACCCACAGTTATTAAAAGCAACACTGCAAAGTATCAACGGCTCTGCCATTTCCGATGTAGAGCAAGCTTTGGCAAAGGTGGTTCAGTTTGTCGAGAATCCTCACTCTACCATTACAAGAGTGGGGGCTTACATGAGGAACGCTAACTTGCTGCATGCACTCGGTACTATCGATTCGGATACCGAGGGGCTATTTACATTTAGCTTGGTTAACGGCAATACAATCTCACTACCAATATCGGCGTTAAACAGGCAAGCCTTCCAAGCAGAAAAATCGGTACACATTGAACGCAAAACACCCGAAATTATGAAACCGGAACAAACAGAATTTGACTTTTTTTGGTTTACTCAATTGAAGACTAAGAAGACCACCTATGTTAATTTTTCGGGTTATCCTAGCTTCGATAAAATGACCGCGTTAGTTGAAAAACTTATCGCAGTAATGAGCGCCAATCAGATCGAAAAAGTGGTCATTGATATGCGTGAAAACGAAGGAGGTGATCTCTATGTAGGAATAATTTTGGCTCACGGGCTCAATTTAGTTGACAGCATTGACTGGCTCAACGGTGTCTATGTACTTACCAGTGCCAAAACGTTTTCAGCAGGCACAAGTAATGCCGCGCTGTTTCGCGAATTATTAAATGCCAAAATTGTTGGAGTGCCAACCGGTTCAAACCCTACCGGCTATCAAGACATGGACGAATTTACATTGCAACATTCAAACCTGCGCGTTACCTATTCTAAACGCTTATTCAAAATACAAGAAACAAAAACTGAAGGCCTTATTCCCGACATTATCATTACGCCCGACTGGCATAATGTTCAACAAGGCATCGACACTACGCTTGGGTTTGTTTTGTCTGCCAAATAGCCACTCCTGGTTGGCGTGATATATCGACCTTCTCCTAAATTCTATGTGTTGGCTGCCTTCAAGCCAACACGTTTTGGAGTTTCACTTACCTATTACTTATTGCCTGATTCTATCGGAAAGCCTCGATCACGCATTAATGCTTCAACCTTTGCATCGCGTCCGCGAAATAACCTTCACTAGAAAACTCATGTTCGAAATAGGGGCTTCTGTGTCTCATAACGATTTCTGATGGCATATTAAGCGCATTTAGTTGCTCACGTTCAAAGGCGTCAGGCTCGATTTGCTCAGGCGGTGTTGTGTGATAGTTCAAATCCATAATGGCTGAAGCGAGATACTCTGTGGTTGCAAAATCCTCATTAAACGTTGCCGCCTCGCCCTATGAGGGTTTAACAAAATTGGAGTTAATAAAAAAAGCCCTGATTAGAAAATCAGGGCTTTTTTATATTTCGAAACAAGAAGCTAATTAGTCAGCTGCTTTTTCTACCACATCAACCAAAGTCCAAGTTTTAGACTTAGAAATAGGACGACACTCCTTAAGAGTAACAACATCGCCTTGGTTGCATTGGTTGTTTTCGTCATGAGCGTGTAGCTTAGTAGAGCGCTTGATAAACTTACCGTAGATTGGGTGCTTTACGAAGCGCTCAATCATCACAGTAATGGTTTTATCTGCTTTGTTACTTACCACACGACCCTGTACTGTACGTATCTTTTTGTCTGAAGATTGCTGTTCAGTCATTAGCTTTTCGCCTTTTCAGTCATGATGGTTTTTACACGCGCAATGTTACGACGCACTTTTTTCAACTGGTCAGTTTTTTCAAGCTGGCCAGTGGTATGTTGCATACGTAAGTTGAATTGCTCACGAAGAAGGCTTAATAGCTCTTCGTTTAGCTCTTCTACGCTTTTGTCTTTGTATTCTGCTGCGCTCATTACATCACCGTCCGAGTTACAAAGGTTGTTTTAAATGGCAATTTCGCCGCTGCCAACTCAAACGCTTCACGTGCTAATGATTCTGGAACACCTTCCATTTCGTATAACACACGGCCCGGTTGAATTTGGCAAACCCAGTACTCAACGTTACCTTTACCTTTACCTTGACGAACCTCTAGAGGCTTCTCAGTAATTGGCTTGTCAGGAAAAACTCGAATCCAAATTTTACCTTGACGTTTAACGTGACGAGTCA